>JANPLN010000042.1:0-66235 GCA_031426555.1 Bdellovibrionales bacterium
GCGTAGGTGCCGCCCATTTCCATTCCTGCTTTTAAGTGGATATCAAAGAAAAATTTGAAGTAGGCAAAAAACAGAAGGAACACGATGGCGATGGGTATTATGGCCTCGTAGCGGATAATTCCCTTTTTTTTCTTTTTTTTAATTTTTACTTCTTTACTCATTCGACACCTCCGTACAAGTTGTCGTAACTGACGTACCATTTATAAAATGTTGTGGCCTTAAAGAACTTCCAAGCTTTGGTTTCCTTGACCCGGGCGACAACGGTGGTTCGATATTTACTGACGGCAATTTTTGACCCGTAAAAGACAAACGGAATGAGAGCAATGGAGACCACTCCGGAGCCCATGACGATGCTGTTGTAAAAACGGGTCCACGGCACAACAGGCATGTTGTAAAGAGTAGTGAATAGTGGTTCCAAAGAACCCAAGGTGAGAACCGCGGCACCCACTGAGTGAAAAACTGGATCGAGAAAAAACGCGAGGAACTTAAAGAAAAAAGCCGCTAAAAAAGCAGCGCCAATTTGGATCCGAAAAATAAACAGCAGAAAAAACACCAGTACACTTTGCAGCGAAAAAGCCGGTGTCATCCCGAGCACAAAGCCCAAGGAGATGCCCCAGGCAACAGGGGTGGTTTCGTTTTCGGAATGAAGAAGTTTTACAAGCTCGAAAAGCTGTTTTAACAAAACGGTCATAGGCATCCTTTTTGGTTTTGAGAAATGATACCAGGGTTTTTGAGCAGAGAGCAACCGGTGCATTGTTTGCAGTGGCAAACAGGGCGCGAGGCGTCTGAGAATCTAGCTTGTGAGCACAGGCTTTCATCAGATATAAATAGCCCTAAGAAGATTGTATTAGATTCGCCGCAAATTTTCTGAGGAGAAGTTATGTCCATTCCGTATCTCGATTTGGCCGTTCAGTACAAAAAGATTCAGGCTCAGATAGAACCCAAGGTTTTACAAATATTAGCTAGTGGGCAATATGTTTTAGGCCCCGAAGTTGTCGCCTGCGAAACAGAATTGGCCCAGTTCACCGGAGCCACGTTTGCGTCTGCTGTTTCAAACGGCACAGTGGCCCTTTTGAATGCTCTGCTGGCCATCGGTGTGAAACCAGGTGACGATGTTGTCACCACCGGGTTTTCGTTTTTTGCTACGGCCGGAGTGATCTCCCTTCTAGGAGCCAATCCGGTGTTCGTCGACATCGAAGCCGACACTTACAATATCAACGTGGATTTGCTCGAAAAAGCGATCACACCTAAAACCAAAGCCATTATGCCGGTTTCTCTTTATGGACAGATTTCCGATATGGACGAAATCATGAGCATTGCACAAAAACACGGCCTGTTTGTGATCGAAGATGCAGCGCAAAGTTTTGGCGCTCTCTATAAAGGAAAACGAAGCTGTGCTGTAAGCCATATTGGTTGCACAAGTTTCTTCCCAGCAAAACCATTGGGTTGCGCGGGCGACGGGGGCGCGGTATTTACTTCTGATCCCGAGCTCGCAAAAAAATTGGATTGGATTCGCGTGCACGGGCAGACAAAACGCTACCATCACGAATACATCGGCTTTAACGGCAGACTGGATCCCATTCAGTGTGCCGTGGTCCGCGAAAAGCTTAAATTTTATGATCAAGATTTAGCGGAGCGCCGTGAGATTGGCCAAGCCTACAGCGACGCTTTTGCAGGCTTAAAAGGTGTGAGCATTCCTGTTGTTCGAGCGGATCGCAACACGGTGTTCGCACAGTACACCTTGGCCGTGGCAGAGCGCGAAAGCTTTATTAAAAAGCTTGAGCAATCGGGTGTGCCGACGTCGATTCACTATCCTGCGGGAATGCACGAACAGCCGGTGTATAAACATTTACAAAAAGTATCTTTGCCAGTGACTGAAAAGTTGTCGAAACAAGTATTCAGTCTTCCGCTTTATCCCGGAATGCCAAAAGCCCATGTGAAAACTGTGATTGAGGCTGTTCAGAAGGCTGCTCAATAAATGTATGTGATTGCCTTTGCAGCATCGCTGAGTTTTGTCTTGTCGCTCCTATTGACGATTTATTATCGTCGAGTGGCCATGAGGTACGGCATTATGGACGTGCCCAACGAACGCAGTTCCCACAAGATGCCCATTCCGCGGGGCTCGGGGATCACCTTTTTTTTGAGTTTCAACCTGGTCCTTGCCGTGTTGGTGCAGCAGGGAATTTTAACTCTCAAATACACGTTTCCAGTTTTTCTTGGCGGCCCGGTTATTATGCTTCTTGGTTATTGGGATGATATAAGTTCCATTCCCGCAGGCGTGCGCTTGTCTGTTCACATGTTGGTGTCATTTTTCGTTTTTATTTTAATTTCTTCGGGCTTTTCGAAAGATATTACAATTTCCTTTCTGCCAGAATGGCCATGGCTAACAACGGCATTTTGTATTCTGTTTATTGCATGGTTTATTAATCTCTACAATTTTATGGATGGCTGTGATGGCCTTGCAACCAGTGTGGGGATGGTGGGGTCGGGATTGATATCATTGCTGTCGTACATCTCCGGACACCAAGATTTGGCTGTAACCTATCTTATTTTGGCCTACGCCTTGGCGGGTTTTTTAGTTTTTAATTGGCATCCGGCGAAGGTTTTTATGGGCGACGCGGGCGCGTATTTTTTGGGTTACGTTTTTGGTGCCCTGGCTCTAGTATCTAAAATGTATTACGACAGTTCGCTATATATTCATCTTATTATTTTTGGTTTGATGATCGTGGATGCGACGTGGACCCTGTTTCGGCGAGCCACTCGAAGAGAGCGAATTTTTAATGCCCATCGCCAGCATGGCTTTCAAAAATTAATGCAAAAGGGCTGGGGACATGCTCGCGTGACGTCGCTGTACGTTCTTATCACGGTTTTATGGCTGTTTCCCATGGCCGCTTTTTGCATAACCTATCCTACAAAGAGTTTCGTATTTTTAGTGGCAGCCTACGTGCCGGTGTTCGGTTTTATTTTATATCTGAAAGCGGGCGAGGCCGACGCATGACCCTTGGTTACACAATTGATAAAACAGTGACCGAGGTTTTAAAAGCAAAAGCCTTTACGGTTTCGGCCGAAGTTGTTCCACCTCGAAACGGCGAGGATCAAACTCAGACGTTTAGCAAACTCAAAAAAATTATTGATTCGGGTGTTGATTTTTTGTCGGTGACTAAGGGCGCCGGTGGGAGTTTGCGCGGGGGAAGTTTGCCCATCGCCCAAGCCATCAAGGAAAAGTTAAATCGACCGTGCATTGCCCACTTTACCTGTCGTGATTTGGTGCCAGAGGAAGTTGAGAATCAGCTGATGGATCACCACTACTTTGGCATTCGCAATATTTTAGCGTTGCGCGGGGATCCGCCCATGGGGCAAACCGATTGGAAGCCCCGCGAGGGCGGTTATTCCTATGCCTACGAGCTCGTCGATCATGTGGTAAAAATGAATCGCGGTGAGTTTTTAAAGCGTAAAGATTTTAATGTGGAATCCCGCGAACGAACGCAGTTTTGCGTTGGCGTGGCGGCTTATCCCGAGCATCAGGACGCCACAGAACGGCGCGAATACACTCGCGTGAAGTTTGCCGCAGGTGCAGAGTACGGCATTACGCAAATGCTCTTTGATCCCGACAAATATGAACGCTTTATAAATGAAGTCCGCTCCATGGGCTTTGCGCAGCCAGTGTTACCTGGTTTAAGGATTTTGAAGTCGAAAAAGCAAGCCAAAGTCATGGAGCAACGCTTTCAATGCTCAGTGCCTGCTTGGTACCTCAATCAATTGCCTGACGAGGGGCAAGAAGCTTCGGTGGATAACCTTTTGCAGCCCTTCTTTCGGCTGGTTGAGTCTTTAAAAACGACGGGCGCCCACGGCGTGCATCTGTTTGTCCTTGCCGACACAGACATAAATTGTGAAGCTATTTCTAGGCTCTGTAGTAAGTAGGGCGCGGGCCCCTCGGGCCGCTTTTCAACAGGAGAAATAATGATTCCAGTGATTCTTTCGGGCGGCTCGGGCAGTCGGCTGTGGCCCATTTCGCGTTCGTCATATCCCAAACAATTTTGTGATATTTTTGATGAACCATTGCTGGAAAAAACTCTCAAGCGTTTAATGGGTCTTGGGGCACCCTACGTGATCACTGTGGAATCTTTGCGTGTACTTACCGATAAATGCGTGACCGATTTAGGAATGAAAAGCGAGCAAGTGATTTATGAGCCGCTGGTCAAAAACACCGCGCCGGCCATTGCTTTGATTTGCCAAAAAATGCTCTTAGAAAATAAAGAAAACGAGATTTTGGGAGTTTTCCCAGCCGATCATTTAATCAGCGACGAAGCTGAATTTAAAAAAGTTATTGAATTTGCCAAACGCTGCGCCGAAAAAAATCAAATTGTGACTGTGGGCATACAGCCTGACTATCCCGCAACTGGCTTCGGCTACATTGAATGCACCGAAACAGAGTTTCAAAAAGAAGGGTCGCTGACGGCCAAGCAGGTCAAAGGGTTTCGTGAAAAGCCCAATTTAGCCACTGCCGAAAAATTTTTGAGCGAGAAGAGATATTATTGGAATGCCGGGATGTTTATTTTTAAAGTTTCCACCATGGTGAAGGAACTGCAAACTCACATGCCCGATCTGTGGAAAACGGTTTCCACTTTAAAAGGCGATCTTTCCAATCTCCAAGATGTATACGAACAAGTACCTTCTATCAGTATCGATTATGGCATTATGGAAAAAGCCACAAACCAGGTTTGCATTCCTTGCAGTATCGGTTGGAGCGATTTGGGATCTTGGGATGATTTTGCTAAACTTTTTAAAAGCCAGCCGCACTTTGGTGCCGCAGCCTCTGATGTCCATGAAGTTCAAAGCAAAAACAATTTTGTTTTTGCCCTCAAACAAAAGCTTGTAGGCTTAGTGGGAGTGGAGGATTTAATTATCATCGATACACCGGATGCTTTGTTGATTTCAAAAAAAGGCTCTACTCAGGAAATTAAAACCCTCGTTGAGGATTTGAATAAAAAGAAAAGTAAAAAAACCTCGGAACACTCCTTTGATTTTCGGCCATGGGGACAATACGAAGTGCTTTCGGACACTTCTGATTTCAAAATCAAGGTGATCAAAGTGAATCCCGGTGCGCAGTTGTCCTACCAGTCCCACGAACATCGCAGTGAACATTGGGTGGTGATCGAGGGCGAAGGGGATGTGATCATTAACGAACAGGCGCTGAGCGTCCTTCCTGGAAGCTCCATCGTGATTCCCGAAAACTCTAAACATCGAATAAAAAATACAGGAACCAAAGTCCTGCGCTTTGTGGAAGTGCAAACTGGGGATTATTTTGGCGAGGACGATATCAAGCGCTACCAGGACGATTACAAACGGGTTTAGGCCCATACGAAGCTAGATAAGACCGACGTAGCCCTATTTCAGCAGCGATTAATTGAAGACAAGCCCGTTGATTTTCGCTATAAAAAAGTATGTTCAAAAATGTGCTGAAGCTGATGCAATTTATCCGCCCTTTTAAGGGCGAAGTGATCTTCGTTTTTATTTCTGGATTTGTTTTAGGCATCGTCTCCTCATTTCCAACGGTATTGATTGGAATTATCACGAATTCACTTCAGAAAAAAAGCCTTGTAACCAAATTGCCGGTGAGTGTTTTGAATTTTCTCGAAAACCAGTTCGGTCGTGAATTAATTACGAGGTTGACAGTCGACTACTATTTTCAGTTGCTGATTGGAGCCATCGGCTTCCCTGTGGTTTTTCTGATTTTGGGTAGTGTTCGATACATTAATCAGTATCGTGCCCGCTTTTTAGCGGAGAAAATCAGCAACGAAATGCGATTTGAGTTATTGAACCGCCTCGTAACATTAAACCATCAATTTTTTCTCAATCTACACGCGGGTTCAGGAAGTCTTCTAAGCCGCACGCTGAACGATACGTTGGTTATCCAGCAGGGGCTGAACCTTTACACGGATTTGATTCGTGAGCCATTTATTGCAATTATTAGCTTAGCCCTCATGTTGTGGGTTGATTGGAAGTTGACGGCAATTTGCTTAGTTTTTGCGCCCCTTGTAGTTTTTGTTACTCAAAGCGTGAGTCGTCGACTGCGAAAGCTTTCTGGAGAGAGCCAAGAAAATTTGGATATGCTCACTAAAATTTTTAAAGAGTCCATCGATGGGATGCGCGTGATTCATGCTTACAATCTCGAGGATTACGTTCGTGTCCGGTTTCGCCACAAAGTAAACCAGTACAACAGCGTTCGTAAAAAGGTTTCGAAGCGCATGGAGGTGTCGAGCCCCATAAACGAATTTTTGGTATCATTTGTTGTGTGTGGAATCTGCTTGTATGTGGGCAGAAAGATTCTAAGGGATGAATCTGATCTATCCTCATTTCTTATGTTTCTAGCGTTGGCGGCGAATCTCATAAAACCCATTAAAAAAATTGAGCAAGCGATCGTTGGAATTCAGCAAACCGAAGTGAGTATTCAACGAGTGATGCAAATTATCGATAGCCAGGACGTGATCACCGAAAGACCAAGCCATCTCCTCAAAGACTTTCCATCGAATTGGAGCACCATCGAGTTTAAAAATGTAGCCTTTAATTACGGCGAAAAACGAATTTTACAAGATATAAACCTCACTATTCGCCGCGGCCAAACCATCGCTCTCGTCGGTGAAAGTGGAGGTGGAAAATCCACCATGGTGAATTTGTTGGAAAGATTCTTTGATCCCACCGAAGGTGCGATACTCATTGACGGTGTGGATATTCGCGAGTTTTCTTTGAAGCGATTGAGAGATGAAATCGCCTACGTCTCGCAAGACACCTTTATTTTCGACGAAACCATCGAAGAAAACATTCGCTTCAGCAATCAGACAAAGTCCCACGAAAAATTAGTGGAGGCCGCACAAAAAGCCAACGCGCTGCCATTTATTCAAGATAAACCCGAGAGCTTCAACGCCCGCACCGGCGAGCGCGGAGCCCAACTTTCCGGCGGCCAAAAGCAGCGCCTTAGCATCGCCCGCGCCCTGTTCAAAGACACCCCAATTCTGATCTTAGATGAAGCCACCAGCGCCTTAGACTCGGCGAGCGAAGCCGAAGTTCAAAAAGGGATCTCTTCACTCCTCATGAACAGAACATCCTTCGTGGTGGCTCACAGGCTGTCGACAATACAATCCGCAGATATCATCGTCGTCCTCGAAAAGGGAAAAATCGTCGAAATGGGCAAACACAGCGATCTCATAAAAATCGATAACCACTACGCCCGCTACTACAAACTCCAAGAAATCTCCAGCCAAGCCCAACAGCCGAGTTAATGGTTTGTTAGAGTATTTGAAAAACTTCTGATTCTTTTTTAAATTTTGTTTCCTCAAATTCTTTAGATATGTGTTTTACGAACTCACGTGCGAACGGGGCGTATCCGTGGGGCGGCATGTACTCATGACGAGCCCACGAAGACGACCCGTGTCCGCGAGTGCTGTGAGATAAAACATATATCTAAAGAATTTGAGGAAACAAAATTTAAAAAAGAATCAGAAGTTTTTCAGTTGCCGAACATGTTGCAACACCCTCTGTGCGCGAACAATGTCGGTGTGGAACTGCTTCAAGTGGTTTTGCCCTGCTTGGGCGATGGTTTCGCGTTCGGTTTCATTTTTTAAATAGTAGTGGCACAGGTCCACAAGATCTGAGAGATCGTCTTTGCAATGAATCACGTGTTGGCCGTGGATCAAGTCGTTGGGGATTTGGATTCCTGGTTTTTGCGTGATCATCAGGCTTCCCATGGCGGGGACTTCCCAGTAGCGCATGGTGTCCCAGCCGCCGCCGCGGAGATTTAAGACGATTTTGCAGCGGGCGAGTTCTTCAAGGTAGAAAAGTCCTTTTCGTTTGTAATAATGAAAACGTTGATTTTGAACGGTTCCGTTTTTTGCGCAATCGAATTCTGTTTCGAGAAGTTGCAGTGCTTTTGTGCGAATAGGGTGGCTTTCCACGGCCCAGAAGCTGACGTCGTATTTTTTTTCTGTTGGTATCTGCTTTGGCAAGCGATCGAGGTTCATGCAAAAAGGAAGCGGTACCAGGCGAGAGTCTTTTGCATATTCCGGCAGGAATTCGCGTTTGAAGATCAGATCAAAACGCCGCTTTTGTTCGATGTTTGGCAAAATGTGGGGCGATTTGTAATAGACCAGATCGCCGCCGACGGCGGTTTGGTCGCCACCGTCGATGAGAACGACCGGTGTTTTTTGCGGGATAAGATGTAAAATGGAGTGATAGCTTTCGAGGGTTTTATTTTTACACGAGCCCACAACCACCAGATCCCAGTCTTTTCCTAAGGGTTGGACCCAGCGTTTCAGGCTTTGCCAACGGCGATTCAGCCCCAGATTTCGCGGGTATTTCTTATTTACAAAATGGTAGCGCAGATTCATGGGAAAGTCGTAAACCTGATCGGCGCCGCAGACTTTGACCAGCCCCGAGTAGAGCAGATCTTGCATATAGTCGCATTCTGGAGAGTTTATATATAAGACTTTCATGGAGGCCTTCGGTTATAGGATGAGATGTGGCCCATGGCAACATGCGCTGTGCTTGGTGGTTGCTATCCACCTCCTATTTTCGTAGAAAAACGCAGGCCATGGATATACTCGATTACGAAATTTACACGAATAAAAATGAGCATTTAGCGGCTCACCCTCACTTTGATCCCAAGGTGTCCATCGTCGTTGCTTTTTACAACAGTCAGCGCTTTTTCGACCTTCAAATGACCAGCCTTGAAAGCCAAACGTATAAAAATTTCGAAGTGATCATTTGCGATGATGGTTCGCGCCCCGAGGTGGTGGCCCATGTGCAAAGATACATGAAGAGCGCTCGGCTATTGATGCATCATCTCTGGCACAAAGACGATGGCTGGCGAAAAGTGGAGATGCTGAACAAAGCCATCGTCAATTGCCAAACAGATTATCTGATTATGGTGGATCAAGACTGTGTGCTTCATCCGGAATTTGTGCGTGAACATATGGAGGCCAAGGCTCCCAATGTGGCGCTCGCGGGCCGACGTGTGGAACTGACGCCGTGGCTGTCCAGCTTGGTGACGGTGGAGCGTGCGCGTGGTGGATTTTTACAAACGCAGTACTGGTGGATGATGTTCTTTTTAATGTTCAAACGGAATTCCCAGTGGCGCCGAGCTATTTACATCAAAAACAAATTTTTGCGACGGCTTTTAAATCAGAAAACTCGCAGCATCCTGGGCTGCAATGTTTCTTACAACAAGTCAGACCTCCTTCGAATCAATGGAATTGATATGAGTTTTAAAGAGTCTTGCGGTGCCGAGGACTCGGACATCGACACGCGCTTGCGAAATGCAGGGGTTGAAATCCGCTCGCTCTGCAATACGGCCGTGCAGTACCATCTTTATCATCCCATCCGAAAGTTCGATGGAGAGCTTCCCGAAATTTTTGCCGGTCACATTCGCGAGCGAACGGTGAAAACTGCAAAGGGATTAAATTTGATTCAAGCTACCGACTGGAAAAACCTATGAAGACATCCATCGTGGTTGCCTGCTTTTCAAATAACAAAGGCGGCATGGAGTTAAACTCCCTGGGCCTGGCACGACTTCTCCACCGCGAACACGACGTAACCGTGGTTTGCCGCGAAGGCAGCTATATCGAGACCTTTCGTAAAAGTTTACTAAAAGACGGCATCGAGCTTGTGAGTATACCCTTTGCGGGAAATTTAAGCTTACGCTGTGTTTTTGCATTAAGAAAGATTCTCAAAAAGAAAAATATCAAAAATCTTATATTTTTTGGAGCCTCGGAGCTCAAGTCCATCGTCCTCGCAAAAATAGGTTTGCCGGTGCGGATTCTAAATTTTCATGGCACTAATAAAACCCATAGCAAAAAAGATCCTTTGCATGCACTGATTTATAAACGTGTTCGTTTTCACATTGCGGTGAGTGAACATCTTAAAAAAAATGTTCTCAAAATCATCCCTGGAGCTTCGGAAGAAAACGTCAAAGTGGTTTATTTATCCTGCGATCACACAAACTTAGCACCAAAGACACTGACGTCGCCTTTGCAACTTGTCCATGTGGGTCGCATTGCCAAGGGCAAAGGGCATGAGGACTGCCTTGAAATGGTAGAGACCATTGCAAAAAATCTTGCAGTTCGAGCGACCTTTGTGGGTGGGGTTGAGGATGAGGAGATTAGCGAAAGGCTGCAAAACAAAATGTACAAGCACCCTGAGTTATCTCAGATCGTGCACTTTGCTGGATTTCAAACCAACGTTCAGAGCTACTTAACTCCAGCGCATTTTTTAGTATTTCCTTCCCGCGGAGAAGGGCTACCAAATACTTTGATAGAGGCCTTCCTCGCCAAAGTGCTTCCCATCACCTACGACAACACTGTCTTTCCAGAATTTCTCAAGCTGGGGTTTGAATTTCCGCAGGTGTCAGATGGGAATTTGGAAGCTTTAAAAGTTATGTGCCAAACCACCTTCACCATGGGCCCCGAACACTTTTCGCAAAAAGTAGAAAACAACTACAAACTTGCGGAAAAATATTTTTCAGGGGATAGTGTGCTTAAATCCTACAATGAGCTTTTGCAATGAACGAAAAAAGAAATACTAAACCGTTAAATATTTTGATCACCGGCGGAGCGGGGTTTATCGGAACACACCTTTCGCGAATTTTATTAATGCAGAATCACCAGGTGACCTCCTGGGATATTCGTGAGCCCTTACACGTTGTTACTGGCGTGAATTATCAACAGCGGGACATGCGAAAGCTCGAGGAATTTAAAAGCGAAATCGCAAACTTTGATTTAATCTATCATTTTGCTGCCATTGTCAGTGTTCCCCTTTGTCAGGCTGATCCAGTGGGAACTTTCGCAACCAACGTGTCCGCCACCCTTCGCCTTTGCGAGGCCATCCAAAAGAGCGGTCAAAACATTCCTCTGATCTTTGCCAGCAGCAGTGCTGTGTACGGAGATTTGGGAGAAAAAATCGCCAGCGAAAAAGAACTGCTGGGGCCTTCGTTAAGTTTGTATTCGACACACAAGCGCAGTTGCGAAGATTTAATCAATAACTATCGATCCTTTCATCAATTGCCGTTTTTGAACCTGCGTTTTTTTAATGTCTACGGCCACGGGCAAGACCCAAAGTCCACCTACAGTGGTGTGATGACGTTGTTTTCGCTTGCGGCGAAAAACAATCAGCCGCTGCAAATTTTTGGTGATGGCACAGCGACTCGAGACTTTGTGCGTGTGGAAGATGTTGCTGAGGTTTGTTTAGAGGCTGGTTTAGGACTTGTTGAAAAACAAGACCATTGGCTTTCGCTAAAAGCCATGAACGTGGCCACGGGACTTCCTCTCACTATTGGTCAGCTTGCCAAATTTTATATTATTAAAGAAAAAAAAGATCCGTCGCTCATCAAAAATATCACTCCTCGCGGGGGAGATATCCACTACTCCTGCGCAGATGTTTCGCTGCTAAAAAAGATGGTGGGTCGGGTGCTTAAGCCTGTGTCTGCGGAAACGCTCACATGACAAATTGCATTATGGCGTTGTGTGCTTGATTTCAAGCTAGCACCGCACCTAGTGTGACCAACTATGCATAAAGACAATTTACCCAAAGTCATCAGTGCGATCAAAGAAAGCGATCTGTTGCTCGACATCGGGGGTTGGGCCCATCCGCTCGAACGGGCCGACTATGTCATAGATGCCATGCCCTACAGCACTCGGGGTAAAACAGGGCAACTTGGTATTCCCGAGCGGTTCACAAAAGACACTTGGATTGAGTTTGATATTTGTGGCCGCGAGCCGTGGCCCTTTAAAGATAAACAATTTGATTTTGTGATTTGCTCCCATGTTTTAGAAGACATTCGCGATCCGCTTTGGGTTTGCAGTGAAATGATTCGAGTTTCGAAGGCAGGGTATATTGAAACACCCTCACGAGCCGCGGAGTACCTGTACGGGGTCCAGGCTTACGATTACACGGGTTTTCAACATCATCGCTGGTTTGTGGAGGCCAAAGACAAGGGGCTCTACTTTACACAAAAAACACCGCTCGTGTCCTCAAAGCAAAGAGGGTACTATCTGATTCATACGCCTTCGATTTTGAGCTTTTTTTGGAAAGATAGTTTTCGGTTCGAAGAGATCTTTGCCGGTGTGGACATGCACCTTACGGGCGATAAAATGAAAAAATGGCAACAGCAGTACGAACAAACAATGCCCACCAAAATCAAAATCGTAAATTCGATTTGCCGTTGGTTGCCCTTTAGCTTTTTAAAGAAGAACGTACAAAAAACGTTTCGTTCTTTTTGGAAGCTAGCGCGTATTTAGCTATGAGAATCGCCGAAGTTTGCCTCAATTCATCACTCGGCGGCCTAGAGCTTTATTACTTTTGGTGCTGTCGGTATTTTAAAAATACAAAACACGAATTAACCGCCATCACCGTTCCGCAGAGTCGTCTGGAAACACTTTTAAACGACGAAAATATTCAACCCACATTAGTTGCAAAAACAGGCATTTTAGGAAGTGTGCGGGCGGCGTACAGATTAGCACGAGTGTTCGAGCAAAAAAAAATCGATGTGGTGCATGTGCATTTTGCAAAGGACCTTCCCATCGTCGCTCTGGCAAAATCAATCAGTCGTCAGCCGGTGCGTTTGGTGCACTCCCGACAAATGGAGATGCCAGCTCACAAAAAAGATCCTTACCATCGCTGGGTATACTCTCAGGTGGATCATTTACTTTGTGTGACAGAGAAGTTAACTCGAGAGGTGAGAGATCGGGTGCCGCTGGCGAGCGAAAAAATTTCGCGTCTGTACTACGGCGTACCAAAGTCGTCGGTCAATCTCGGCGCGCAAAAAGCGTTTCTCGAAAAATTTCCTTCGAACAAACTCAAAGTAGCCATGTTTTCCCGTTTGGAGGAGTGCAAAGGACAGTGGCGGTTGCTCGAAGCACTGCGTGTTCTAAAAAACCAGGGTCTAGATTTTCAAATCTACTTTTTTGGTCATTTTATGGGCGGCGACGGATACGAGGAAAAGTTAAAAGCACTGATCGAAAACTACGAGCTAGCAGCTTCTGTTTTTTGGTGCGGATTTCAAAAAAATCCAGGCGAACTCATGCCGTGCTTCGATTTGATTCTTTTACCCAGCGATCAGGAAACCTTTGGTTTAGTGCTGATCGAAGCCATGGCGGCAGGAGTGGCGATCATGGGTTCCAACACCGGTGGAGTTCCAGAAATTATCGACAATGGCGCCAACGGCTTTACCTTCAGTCCGAACGACGTCGAAGAACTGAGCGAGAAAATAAAAACTATTTTAACAGACCACCAGCTTCGCAAAACGTTTATCGATGCGGGTTTGCTAAAATACGAAAAGTACTTTCGCGCCGATCAGCATTTTTCGCGGTTGGAAGAGATCTTAAAAAATTCCTGAACTGTTACCAAGGTCAGCGCATTGGCAAAGGGCACATATACGATGTACCAGAGGATATGATTGATGTGCGTGTGGATGTAAGAATGGCCTTTGCCCAGCACAAACCAAGAGATTGGTCCCAAAAAGCTCAGCAACGTTGTGAGGATGAGGGCGCGGTACTTGCTCCAGAGTTGATTCTTTTTAAGGTAGTAAAGACTCAAGCCCATCAGTACTGGAAAGACTAAAAACCCTTTTTTAAAGTAGAGTAGAATTACATACAGAACGTTGGCGCTGAGGCTTTCGGCGTACACACCGTAGGTTTGCGAATCGAGGGCATGGGTCCTTTTAAAAATATGATACGTCATGGTTTTTAAAGCTTCGTCGGAGGACGAGTAGTAGTTCTCAAGCTGCAAAAACCAAAGGCCAAGCATGCAGAAAAAAGCGAGGACTCCCAGACTTCCAACTCCGATAAGGCGAAAAATTATGGATTTCCATGGACGGTGTTGTTTGAGCGAAAAGTATAAAACCGGAACCAAACTTGCGATCACAATAGTGGACGTGTATTCAAAACCCGAGGCAAAGCGTAAACAGAGAGAGGCAAAAAGCAGCAAAATACCCCACCACGTGGGCGAGGTGGAAAACAGCCAGTAAGAGATCACGAAAGGCAAATAAGAACTCCACAGGCTCCAGTACAAATTGCGTCCAAAATAAGTCATCCAACTGGAATAGAAAAGGGGAAACACAGCGCCCAGGGCCACGAGGGCGTTGAACTCTTTGCTGAACTGCCAAAAAATAAAAACAACAATCAGCGCGAGCAAAAGACTATTGATGCCGTACAGGAAGTCGACGCTTAAAGAGTGCCCAAAAGCTTTATCAATGGCCGAAAAAAGCAGGCCCTGAAAACCAATTTGCGAGGTGTAGACAAAAAATTTATTTTGCTCGATGGAATTTTTGGCAAACAGTTCGTACTGGTATTCTACCCAAGGTGTTGAGGTGTCTAGCTGAATATGTTCATCCAGGGGTTCAAAGCGACCGAGTAAAGTGCCTTCGCTCGTTATGCCCTGATGGCGGGAGAGCTTTAAGCGCGAAACTACCAGGGATTCTGACGAATGTTCGAACTGTGCGAAATCCTCCGGGGCCACCCGATGGAAGGGGTTTTTCCAGTAAATCCAGCAGCTTAATATCAGTATGAGGACGGCGAGAAGCACTTTGTTGCTGTTGCTAAATTGGGTCAGTTTTAGTATTAAGTTCTTCATGCCACACTCTTTGTTTTTATCGGTAATAGTACCAGTCCGCGATGTCCAAGGTTCTATAGACGGCATCTTGCAAGAATTGCAAGCTGAACTCAACGAGATTGTCGCAGATCACGAGATTATTGTTGTGGATAATTGCTCCCAGGATACGACGTTAAGTATTTTAAAAAAACTGACGATGCCAAAAGGTCTTAGCAATCTTGTGGTGTTTTCACTCACGTCGCGCGTTCGCAAAGAAATCGCCGCGTGGGTGGGTGTTGAAGCATCGCTCGGTGACTACGTCGTGGTGTTTGATCCGAGGTATCATCAGCTGAGTTTAATTCGCGAGATGTTGAGCGGCGCTCTTGAGGGAAATGATATTGTTCTTGCACAAAATATGTTTACGCCAAAACAAACTCAGTTTTATAATTTTGCGAAGCGTTTTTTTAAAAAACTGTATTTTTTATTCGAACATGTTGAGCTTGGGAAAGACGATTCCCATTTTCGGTTGATGTCGCGCAAAACCATTAACTTTATGTTGCAGCACTTACGGCCCGAAATCACCTATCGCAATCTTCCAAGCACGTCGGGCTTTAGCAAAAAAGTAATTCAGTTCACTAAAAACTACGTTATTCCCGAGGGGAGTAAAGGTTTTTGGGAATCCGTGGATCAGGGGATGGAGCTTTTAGTGTCCAACAACCGCGTCCCCATGCGAATAGTCACTGGCCTTTCGATGTTCGGGGCTTTTGCCAACGTATTTTATTCCTTCTACGTCATTTTGGTCGCCATATTCAAAGAAAACATTCAGCCGGGCTGGGTGACTATTTCCTTACAGCTTTCAGGGATGTTTTTTTTGATTTCGTTAGTGCTGTTAGTGATGGGTGAGTATCTTCTTCGGGTTGCGAGCACAAACAACAATCCTCGTTACCACGTGGGCCAGGAGTTCACGAGCGCCAAGATGACCCGTTTTGAAAAAATCAACGTGGTCGAAAAGTGAAACACTATAGTGCTGTTGTTGTTGGCGGGGGGTTTTACGGTTGTGCCCTGGCTATATATCTGAAGCAAAAAAAAAAGTTTTCCTCTGTTCGATTGATTGAAAAAGAAGACGAACTGTTGGCGCGAGCCTCCTATAACAACCAAGCCCGGGTTCACAACGGCTATCACTATCCTCGCAGCTTTACGACGGCCTACCGAAGTCGAATTAACTTTCCGCAATTTTTAGGGGATTTTCCCGACTGCATCGATCAACAGTTTACTAAAATTTACGCAGTGGCTCGCCAGCATTCCAAGGTGAATGCCAAACAGTATTACCGTTTTTGCCATCAGATCGGTGCGACAATTAAAAAGCCCACTGCGCAGGAGCGATCCCTTTTTAACTCCCACCTGATCGAGGATATTTTTGTGGTTGAAGAGGCCGCCTTTGACGCTCTGGCCTTGCGCGCTCATTTTACGCAGAAGTTACAGGATTGTGACGTTGAGGTAAGTTTGCAAACCTCAATCAACCAGGTCGCGGCAGGGAGCCCGTTCCTTTTGACCTTAGGTAAAGAAGAGCGCAGCGACCAACCTACCGACGAGCCCGACGCCCAACTTACAGACGAGATTTCTTCGGACTATGTTTTTAATTGCACCTACAGTGGATTAAATCATATCAGCACCGAACTGGTTTTACAGACTCAGCTCAAGCAGGAGATGACCGAATTGGCTCTGGTTGAAGTTCCTGATGACTTAAAAAATTATGGCCTAACGGTGATGGATGGGCCTTTCTTTTCTTTAATGCCCTTTCCTGCCGAAAAATTATTTTCTCTTTCCCATGTGCGCTACACACCGCATTTTCAATGGCTGGATCGCCAGGGAGAAAATCCCTATCAGAAAATGCGAGACTACGAGTTTATAACTCGGTTCGAACGCATGCGCCGGGACTCCATGCGCTTTGTTCCCAAGGTGTCGGAGGTGGTTTACAAAAAATCCCTTGTCGAAGTAAAAACGGTCCTCGTACTCAACGAGGTCGATGATGGACGGCCGATTTTGCTCGAAAAAAATCAAAAGCACCCGCGGTTTGTATCTATTTTAGGCGGTAAACTGGATAACATTTATGATATTATCGAAAAACTAGATCGGGAGATTTCATGAATCAAAGTCAGCCACCAACCCACAAACGCGCCCTCATCGGTCACTCTGGTTTTGTGGGAAGCACTTTAAAAAAGCAAACCACCTTCACAGATCTTTATCGCTCAAACAATATTCAAGATATTCGCAATCAAACTTTTGATCTGGTTGTTTGTGCAGGAATTTCTGCAAAAAAATGGCTGGCCAATAAAGATCCCGAAGCTGATTTAAAAGCGATCCAGACTTTGCAAGAACACTTAAAGTCTATCCAAACAAAACAATTTATTTTAATTAGCACCGTGGATGTTTTTAAAAAACCCTTGGGTGTGAACGAAGATACGGCCGTGGACACACAAAACCTTCATGCTTACGGTTTGCATCGTTATCAGTTTGAGCAGTTTGTGCGAAAGCAATTTCCGCAAGCTTTGATTGTTCGTCTTCCAGGGCTGGTGGGTCCGGGTTTACAAAAAAATATTATTTTTGATTTCCTCAACAACAACAATCTTGCGCAGATCGATAGTCGTCATCAGTTTCAGTTTTACCCGATGGTCAACCTTTGGTGGGATTTGCAGATTGCCGTGCAACATAATATTTCTTTACTTCACCTCACAGCCGAGCCGGTGGAGGTGGGAGAGATGATTAAAAAAACTCTGTCTCGTGAGTTTCAGCAAGCGGTGAGTGAGTCTGTTTTGCGCTATGATTTTCGTACCAAGCATGGCGCCTTGTTTGGATCGTCCACGGACTATCAATACTCCCTGGCGGAAATTTGTTTAGCGGTCCGGGCCTATTTTCAATCAGAGCAGCCTGCCGAGGTCAAATCATGAGACTTTCGATTTCCAACATTGCCTGGGATCCGCAAGACGATGAGGCCATGGCCAAACTTTTAAAATCGTTGGGAATCGCCAATATAGATATTGCTCCAGGCAAATATTTTAAAAACTTTCAACAAACGACCACCGCCGAAATCTTACTGGTCAAAAAATGGTGGAACGATCGGGGAATCGATATTGTTGGCATGCAGGCGCTGCTATTTGGCACCGAAGGCTTAAATCTTTTTAGCTCCACGGCACATAAAATGCGCGAGCACTTGCAAGAGGTGATGCGCATCGCGGGCGAACTCGGTGCCACTCAACTGGTGTTTGGTTCTCCTAAAAACCGCGACCGGAGTGGACTCACAGATTTAGAGACTCAGAAAAAAGCCGATGATTTTTTTTCGCAGCTTGCAGATTACGCCAAAGACAAAGGCGTTGTTTTGAATCTCGAAACAAATCCCACGGCGTATCAGTGCAATTTTATGACAAGCATGGATGAGACCGCGGCCGTCGTACGGCGAATCAACCACCCCAGCCTTCGGCTGCAGCTGGACACCGGAGCCATGCTCATGAATCAAGAGTCGGAGATGTTAATACTCAAACATGCCCCGATCATAGGGCATATTCACTTGAGCGAACCACACCTTAAACCGCTGGGGTCCATGAATTCGGACCATGCGAAGCTGGCTCAGCAGTTTTCGGTGTTTGCTAAAGAGAAAATTGCCACCATCGAAATGGTAAAACCAACAGAGATATTGGAGCCCCTGAAGCAGATTGAAAAATCCCTGCGCTGGGCTTTGGAAAACTACGGACAAAAAGGGCACTAGCATGAACACTGACATGAACACTGAATCTAAACAAGTTCCAGCCTACGAAGTAATTTTAACAAACCAAAGGCACCACCAATACATGCTGGTAATCCCCGTGATCAATGAAGGCCTGAGAATCCACTCTTTGATTAAAAAAATGCAGATGTTAGATGTGATGCAAAAGTTAGATATCTGTATCGTGGACGGTGGAAGTACTGATGGTTCCCTGGACAAAACATTTTTGCAAAGCAAGGGCATGCATAGTTTTTTGCTCAAAAAAGGCCCTGGCAAACTGAGCGCCCAGCTCCGCTGCGCCTACGACCATGTTTTAAAGCAAGGCTACGCGGGTGTGATCACCATCGACGGAAACGACAAGGACGACGCCGAATCAATACCACTATTTATCAAAGCTCTCGAAGATGGCGTGGATTTTGTGCAAGCTTCGCGCTTTATACCGGGCGGTAAAATGGAAAACACACCGTGGACTCGCTTGTTTGCCATTCGCTATATCCATGCTCCGCTCTTGTCGTTGTTTTCGGGCTTTCGTTGGACAGACACCACTCAGGGTTACCGGGCCTACAGTTCTCGCTTGCTCAACGATAAAAGAATAAATATTTTCCGCGACATTTTTTTGAACTACGAGTTGCTGGCCTATCTTTCCTACCGAGCCCCGCGCTTAGGTTATAAATGCCTCGAGGTGCCCACCTCGCGAATTTACCCGCCGGGCGAAGTGCCCACTAAGATCTCAAGCATTGGTGGCAATTGGGATGTTTTAAAAACGTTGTTTAAAGCCTGCCTAGGTTTTTACAATCCTAAGGTCTAAACTGGAAAGTCTTGCTGCCGAAGGTATTCCACCAGAGCAATGTACAAAATGTACTGATGAGTCAGTTCGATATCTTCAAAGTTGCACTCCGTGATACCACCGATCAGCAGCACCATTTGCGCCCCAAGGGCCCCAATGTAGAGGGTTCGGTGGAGTGCATGGGGACTGTGACGAATGCCTTGAATCGTGTGCTTTAGGTTAACACCCACAAGCAGCAAAAAGAAAAGTAAACCGAACGAACCCAAGCCCGCTAAGAAATTTAAATAGGTATTGTGGGGGTGATTTCTCATCACTTCGGGTTTATCAAAAACATCCAGGTAGTGATCAATATTTTTTACGTTTTCGTTAAAGCCAATTCCCACCCATGGATTTTCCTTAAAAATATTCCAGTTGGCCTTCCAAAGATAAATGCGGTTGTGATTGGCGATATAATTGAGGTCGAAGATGGAGTCGATTCGACTTTTAAAGTCGGGCATACTGGAATACAAAACGCCGATACTGATAAGAAGCGCTAAAACGATTCGCAGACAAAGCTTTTTGTTCACAATGTAAAGCAAGGTTGTGACACTCGCAAAAAACGCGATCCAGGCAGCACGTGTAAACGAGAGAAGAATATTCAGGGCAGATATAAAAAAATAAAATTGCGTTACTTTCGACCCTCGAGTTGCAGGATTTCGAATGTGCAGCCAATTGGCCAGACTCATACAAAAAAACATCGCACTGGCGTAGGCGTAGGTCGTGGGCAAGCCGAAGAAAGCATTGGGGCGCCAAAGTTGCGATCCTTCATAGATGCGGTGGAAGGTGGCGTGGGAGCGAAACAAATCATGGGCAGTGAAAAACTGATAAATCGAATAAAAACCAGCCACGATGAGCACACACTGAACGATAAAAAAAATCTTTTCAAAATTGATATGTTTGTAGGCAAGATTAAAAAATTGAACAAAACCTAAATAAGAAATCATCCATCGAAACTCGCCGATGTAATCTAAAAAACTCGCGAGTGGTAGTGAGTTGCTAAAAAAACTCGCTATAGCTACGAGCAATAAGCCCACAAAACAGGCAAGTATCCAGCGAGAGGGCCAAACCCATTTATTTTCATAGAGGGCGATACCAGCACCGGAAAGAAAAACAAGAGGGGCAAGAGTTTCCATGGCTGCAACAGAGAGGAAGGCGCTGCAAAAATATGCATAAAAAATAAAAACAAGCACTTGCAAGAATTCGCCCCCTGTACCGAACAATCACGATATCAAAGTTGTGCGGAATGCAAAACAGAATTGTGAGCAGGAGACTGCGATTTTTTTTGTTTGAGGTCGTAGTAACCAACTTGCTTGTTGAGAGCTTCTCTTAGAGGATCGCGAACCCAACCCCACTTATTGAAGTAGCGAACCATACTTTGCAGAAAAATAAAGAAGAGAGTCAAATTGCGGTAAGCTCCGCGGGACCAATGATGATAGGCCGTCAGGTCGGAGAAAACGACGGTTTTGTACTGCTCGGAAATACGCCGAGAAAGATCGGTGTCTTCTAAATACAAAAAGTAGCGCTCATCAAACCCATTATTTTCGACAAAGGCATCTGCCCGAAAAAACATAAAACAGCCCGAAATTGTTGGGCACAGAAAGGTTTTACTTTTTTCCACGTCTTTCAGCTGATACCAATTGTAACTTTCAGTTTTAAAAAGCTCAGTTTTAAATTTGCAGCTTAAAAAATTTACTAGCAAATCTGTTGGTCGAGGAGCGCGGCGATTGATCAGCTGCATCTTTCCTGATGGATGGCAAATCTGTGGAATACAAAGCCCAATGTCAGGATCCTGCTGCATGCGGATTAAGAGTTCGGAAATCAGCTGGCCGTCAAAATAGACATCGGGATTTAACACCAAAAAGTAGCCATGGGACTGTGCTTGCGGCAACGACAGTAAGTTTTGGTTGTGGGCACGGCCGAATCCAAGATTTTTCCAGTTGAAAGTGTATTTTAAGGGCTTACTGCAAGTGAGCAGCGACATATCTAAAGGGCTTGGCGAATTATCAGAAAGAAGGATTTGCAGTTTGATTGGCGTCTTGCAGAGGCTTGTCAGTGTTTGCTGGAGCTGCTCCAGGTTCGGCTTATAAATGACAATGGAAACCGTGAGTTCGAAATGAGTCATTTTTAGCTTAACCTCTAATTGAGATTTATTTTAATGCGATGCAAAAAGCAATCAAATTTTACATTGCGGACCGTCGATTTGGCCCTAAAAGGTGTATAAACCAAATATGGGTAAGGCCGTGTCTTTGATGAAGAAACTAGTTCAGTTATTAGCTTGGGGTTATGGCAACTGGGTGATTTATCGCACACTCAGATACGCGCGGTCTTTTTTAGTCCCGCGAAGGGTTCCATTGCAATCTGAAGAAAAGATTTCTCACGATCAAGCGCAAAATTTAATCCGCGAATTAAACGGGGCGTTTAAGGCTTCGAACCGTAAGGCCCTGTGTCTGCATTTATACTACACCGACGTTTTGCAGGAAATCCTCACCAGTGAAATTTTTCTCCAAGAAAAATGCGATTTGTATATTTCGATTGGGCCCAATATAGACACCCAGTTTTTTAAACATTTGCAACCGCTCAAAGGCAGGGTGAAGGTTTATCAGTTTGCCAATAAAGGCCGCGATATTTATCCCTTCCTCAAAATCTATCCAGAGCTACTAGATGGTGATTATGAATGGGTTTGCAAACTTCACAGTAAGCGTTCGCCACAGATGCGCGATGGTGAATTGTGGCGGCAAGACATCTTTGCAGATCTTCTGTCGCTCGACGGCCTGCGACGCCTCAATGAGGAGAGCTCCAGTGCGATAATCGCGCCGAAGCACAGTTTATTGCCAGTGCCACTATTTTTGGGAGCCAATGGACCCACGATGCTTAAACTTTTAGAAGACATGGGAACTGTACGCAAGGATTGCGAGTTTCTGTTCGTGTCGGGAACTATGTTTTGGTTTCGCCCAGCAAGTTTGAAAAAACTTTTAAAACTCAAAAATGTGGAAGATGACTTCAATAAGAGTTATCAAATTGATGGAAACACCGAACACGCCTTTGAACGACTTTTTTATTTTTTGGCCACCGAATCAAGTGATTGAACTGAGCATCGTTAACCACTCATTATTTTTTGCGTACCAGTTCACGGTTTGATGCAGTCCTTCTTCGAACGACACCGAAGGCGACCAACCGAGTTCCGTGTGGGCTTTTGTAAAATCAATGGCATAGCGCCAGTCATGCCCTTTACGGTCTTGCACGTATTCAATCAGCGAATCGGGCTTTTTAAGAATCGAAAGAATTGTTTTTACCACATCGATGTTGCGTCGTTCTGACTGTCCACCAAAATTGTAAACAGAACCTGCCGTACCTTTTTCGAACACCGACCATATGCCACGGTTGTGGTCATCCACAAAAATCCAGTCGCGAATATTTTTGCCGTTTCCATACACAGGCAGAGGTTTGTCTTGCATGGCATTGAGGGTCATCAGGGGAATTAATTTTTCGGGAAACTGATAGGGCCCATAGTTGTTCGAGCAGCGGGTGATGCACGCGTTGAGTTTGAACGTTTCAAAGTAGGCGCGCACTAAGAGGTCGGAGCCCGCTTTACTGGCGCTGTAAGGGCTGTTCGGCGCAAGGGGTGTGGTTTCGGTGAACGCAGGAGAGTCTTCTTCGAGGGTCCCATAAACTTCGTCAGTGCTCACGTGCACAAATTTGAAGGCGGGATTGGATTCCGCAGCCTTTAAAGAGGCGTTGAGCAAATTGAGTGTTCCCAGAACATTTGTTTCGACAAAAATATTCGGAGAATCTATGGAGCGATCAACGTGCGACTCCGCCGCAAAGTGAATGACACCTGCAGGTTGAAAATCGTTAAAAACTTTTTGCACCGCTTCGGCGCGACGGATATCCAGTTTTTGAAACTTAAGGTGAGAGAAAGCATCCAGTTCGGGTTGAATGGTTTGCAATCGTCCCGCATAGGTGAGGGCATCTACAATCACAAAGTTGTATTGGTTTCGAACGGCATCGCTGCAGGTAATTTTTTTTACAAAGTTGCTGCCGATGAAACCAGCGCAGCCAGTGAGTAGAATGGTTGGTTTCATGTTGGTTCTCTTTTTTCTTTGAGCAAAAACTCACTCAATGATGGCAGGGCTTTGTCTTTGTCGGATAAAATTAATTCTTCAGTTGGCATTTTCCAATCGATAGAAAGGTCAGCATCATTAAAGATAATTCCGCCTTCACTTTCCTTGTTATAAAAATTGTCCACTTTATAAAAAAACTCAGCCGTCTCGCTTAAGACGACAAAGCCGTGGGCAAAGCCGCGTGGAATATATAACGACGTCGGGTCGTCGGCTTTAAGCTCAAGCCCATACCATTGGCCGAAGGTGGACGAGTGGCTTCGCAAATCCACAGCCACGTCGTACACGTGGCCACTGAGTACGGTGACCAATTTTGCCTGTGCATGTTCTCCGCGTTGCAAGTGGAGACCGCGAAGTGTTCCGCGCTGGGAAAAGGAGCGGTTGTCTTGAACAAAAGGTCGCGAGAATCCACGCTGTTGAAAATGCAATGCGTTAAAGCTTTCGAAAAAATATCCCCTCGAGTCGTTGAAGACTTTGGGGCGATAAATCAAAAGATCTTTTAAAGGCGTCTCAGTGAACATCTTGGGCCTTTGGTTTTATTACTTTAAGAGTTTTTTGCAATGAGAAAGTAATAGGGTTATACGTCATTTCTTTACCATAAAGAGGATCTATGAAGGGTATTATTTTAGCAGGTGGCAGCGGGACTCGTTTATTTCCAACAACTCTCGCCGTGAGCAAGCAGCTTTTGCCTGTTTACGACAAACCGACAATTTATTACCCGTTATCCACGCTCATGATTGCTGGCATTCGAGAAATCATGATTATCAGCACACCCCGCGATGTGCCCATGATTCGCTCCTTGCTCGGAGATGGAAAAAAACTGGGTCTCGAAATCAGCTATGCCGTTCAAGAAAAACCAGACGGTATTGCCCAGGCATTTGTTATTGCCGATGAATTTATTCGTGGCTCGTCGGTATGTTTAATTCTTGGCGATAATATTTTTTACGGCGAGAACATGCCGACCATGCTGCAGGAAGCGACGCAACTCAAAACCGGAGCCGCAGTGTTTGCTTACCGCGTGAATGATCCAGAACGCTACGGCGTGGTTGAATTTGATGAATCAGGTAAAGCGGTGAGCATCGAGGAAAAGCCCGCTGTGCCGCGATCGAGCTGGGCGGTGACCGGGCTTTACTTTTACGACAGCAATGTCACTCAGTTAGTTCGTGGCTTGAAGCCCTCTAAGCGTGGAGAAATCGAAATCACGGATCTCAATTCGCTGTATCTTAAAGCGCAAGATTTAAAAGTTTTCACCTTGGGTCGCGGAGTGGCGTGGCTTGACACGGGCACCGATGATTCACTTTTGGACTCCGCTCAGTTTGTCCATACCATCGAAAAACGCCAAGGCCTTAAGATTGCGTGTCTTGAAGAGATTTCGCTAGAAAAAGGATATATTTCGAAAACTCAGTTTACAAAACTTGCCGAGGAAGCTCCCATGAGTGGCTACGGGCAGTACTTAAAAAAAATCGCATCGCATCTTTAATCGAGAACGCTAAAAATGTGTTTGGCGGCATTCATTTTAATTTCTGTTCGGCGAAAAAACTCTTGGCTCTTTAAAATGGCAGGCGATGGGTCCTGAGAGTAAGTCTGGATGGCGTCGATCCATTCCTGTGATTTAGTAAGCGCGATCAAGGGTTTGTAATTTTCCGAAAGACTATCGTAATCCACCAGCAGCACAGGCAAATTCATGGCCGCTGCATCCACGGCTGTCGTCGAGGGGGTGGTGATTACCAGATCCGAGATTTTGGCAATGGCTGGAGCTGTGAAAGGCTCCCACAGCGGATCTTGCGGATTTAAAATCATCACATTTTCGGCTTTGCGGATTTGTTTTTGTTGGGTAAACCAACGACCATCATGATGGGGCTTTAATAAAAAACAAAAATCCCTGAAGTGGTTTGCTGCTGCAAAAAGATCCTCGATAAAGTGCTCACGATAGGATGAAGAGTATCGATGCCAGTGCAAGTTTTCAAAAACTGAAATCACGAAGGAAGCCGTCTTGCGAGGAGCAGCAAGGCGCGAATTATCTTTTGTGCAACCAAACTCTATGCACTTTTGCAACGTATGCGCAGGTATGTTCGCATGCAAATGGCTTTTGTTGGACCAAATCAGAATCTTTTCCGAAGCGAATTTGACATTTTTGATGTTGTGAACCGAATCGCTGTAGGTGAGGCCAATATTCTCGAAGCCATGCTGGAGCGTCACGGTTTTTAGTCCCATAAGGCGGGCCAGACGGGTGAGTCGGTGGGCCCAGCGATGGGCGCGAGTGGAGCTTTCCGAAGCCGTGAGAAGATGTGTCGCCGTTTGGAAGCTTGCAACAATTCGCAAGAAATCCCAAGGCAGGCGAAGCGCTGTCCAGGGGATGTGGTACTTTTTTAAAAAAACAGCAATTCTGGGGGAACGGCGTAGAAGCCTATGGTGTAGCAGAACTTTAAAGCGTGTGTTATTGGACTGTAGCTGAAGGATGATCGGCGCGAGAAGGTCCAAATCCTGAGGGAGATGGATGAAGATCACGACGACATATAGAGACGCGGATAACGCCTTGAGTTGCATGGTTTTTGTTTACAGAACATACGCATAAAAGACAATAGGCTTTTGTGAGAGTTGAGGGTGGCATGTCCAAACGAAAAATCTTTGTGGGAACCGATACAAGCCAACGGCTTGCAGTGAAAGTTCTTGAGCATTCAATCAAAAAGTATGCTTCCGAAGACGTGGAAGTTGTTGCGATGTGCGATTTACCCGTTCCAGTCCCGCGCTCCACAACCAATCAGCAAAGAACTGGATTTTCTTTTAGTCGCTTTTGTATTCCTCAGTTTATGGATTACACAGGAACTGCTATTTACCTCGATGCCGATATGCTTGTTTTCTCCGATATCATGGAACTGTTTCGTTGGCCCATGAAAGAACATCACATGGTGATTCAAAAACCTTTGCCTGGTAAAAGACGAATCCGTCAGTGTTCGGTGATGATCATTGATTGTGAAAAATGTCGTTGGAATATCAACACCATCGTCGCCGATTTAGATAACGGAAAATATAACTATCAACAGCTGATGCAGAACATGTGTATCGTCGACGACGCCCATGTGGGCGAAGAGCTGCCGTTTTCGTGGAACAGTCTGGAGCATTACGATAACGACACGAAGTTAATTCATTACACAGACATGAACACTCAACCATGGGTGAGTACCCGCAATAAACACGCCGGCGTTTGGTTCGAAGCCGTCTTAGAAATGCTAAGCAATGGAAAATTGACCGAAGACGATATTCGAGCGGAAATCCAAGCGGGATTTTTTCGACCGTCGCTTCTTGTGGATATACACAATTATGCTAAGATGCCAAAGATCCTGGCGCCATTTTGGAGATTTTCGTTGGTGCTGATGGACCTCTCAAAGGGCTACAGGAAGCATAAAGAAGTGATAACGCGGTCGAATCAAATCAAAAAAGCCATGGCAGTTAAAACGTAATGCAAATTTTAAAAAAAATATCGCTCTCACTTATGATTCGCTATGCCCTTGCCCTGGGCATTTTGCTTTACTTGATTCGCAGTGATTCGTTTTCCTTCTTAACAGAATTGTACCGCTTAAGCCTCGCCACAGTGCTCGGTGCGGTGGCCATTAAATTATTGGTCTACGCCTCAGTTTCCTGGCGCTGGTGGTTTATTTTGCAAAAGGCCAGCGTGCCGATAAAATACTGGGATGTTTTTTTTCTGAATGCCACAGGTCTGCTCACCAGTTACGTCTTGCCCAGTGCCGTATCTGCAGATGTGGGACGGTTTTACTATATGCGGGGATTCAAAATCCCCCTGGAAAAAGTAAGTCTTTCGATTTTTATGGATCGCCTGTTTGGCTTAGTTTCGCTGTTGTTAATGTTAATGGTCGGCTTGTTGCTGAATCCTGAGATTTGGACAAAACTCGATTTTTTAATTCGCGCCGATCGAGTCTATGTGTTGAGCGCCGTACTCGTCGTCATTATCATTGGGCTTTTAGTAGCTGCCAGATTTAAACATCGTTTAAAAAAGCTTCATTTTCTATCGGCCTTCGCCGATTGGAAACTTTGGGGCGTAGCCACAGTGGTGGGGATTTTTAGTCATGGGCTGTATGTTCTTTGCATTTGTTGGATAGCTTTTATGGAAAGTTTAAATCAAGTGACTCTCGCGAATACCCTAGTCGTATTTCCGCTGTCGGCGCTGTCGATGATTGTTCCAACCACTCCCGGCGCGCTTGGAGTGGGCCAGGTGATTTACAAATTTCTCTACGATTTTATGAGTTCCTCCGTTGGCAGTGACGGGGTTCTTATCTTTACAGTATTACAGTTGTCTGATTTACCGTTTTTAGGAATTGGTTTTTATTTTTTACTCAAAAAGAAGCGTCTATGACTCCCTTTGCAAAAATACTAGTTTTTGGAAAAAACGGTCAATTGGCTCATTCCATTGCCCAGACTTTTACAAATTCCAACATCCATTTTGTTTCGCAACACGATTTAGACTTGCGCCTTTCTGCAGCCATTGTGCCTTTTGTAAAGGATCAACAACCCACCCTCGTAATCAATGCGGCGGCTTACACTCAAGTGGACTTGGCGGAGACACAAAAGAGTGATGCCGAAAGCGTCAATGTTGAGGCTCCCAAAATGCTGGCCATGGCCTGCGAGGCTCTCAAAATTCCGTTGATTCATTTTTCGACAGACTACGTGTTTGATGGTGCGAAGACTGTTCCTTACACGGAAACAGACATTCCCGGTCCTCTCAACTTTTACGGTGAAACAAAGCTGCTGGGAGAAAAAGCGGTTCAAGAGCATTGTGAAAAACATCTTATTTTTCGCGTGAGCTGGCTGTATTCCGAGCACGGCAAAAACTTTTTCCTCACGATGATGAAGTTGGGAACAGAGCGTCAGCAGTTAAAGATCGTGCACGATCAGGTGGGAGCGCCCACTTACACTTTGGAAATCGCAAAAATGTTGGCTCATACACTGCCCGAAATAGATAATAAATGGGGGCTCTATCACTTCGCAAATCAAGGGACTGCCACGTGGTATGAATTCGCCATGGAAATATTTAAGCAAGCACGCCTGAACGGCCTTCCGCTGCGTGTGGATACAGTGGAGCCCATCGCAACCAGCCAGTATCCAACTCCCGCCCTTCGCCCTGCTAATTCAAGGCTCAGCACCAGCAAATTTGAAAGCGCTTTTAGCTACCGACCGGCTATGTGGAGCAACGCACTAAGCTCTTGTTTTTCGGCCTATATGCGAAGATAACTATCCGTCATGCAAAAAGAGAAAAAGCTGCAAAGAGTTGCCTGGAAATTATCGCGCCTGACGTCGAATGTGGCGAGTGTGCGTTATCGCTGCCTATTGCCGGCAAAGTTTTTAGAAAATTATGGCGTTCAATCTACCTTTTTTCAGTCTTCTGATGCCATCGACTTTTCCTGCTTTGATGCCATTGTTTTTGTAAAATGTTTTACAGAGTACGACTACCACTTGGCGCAAAAGGCCCAGGCCAACGGAGTTAAGGTTTTTTTAGATATTTGCGACAATTTGTTTTTTGTAAACCACGAAACTAAAAAATATACGACACATTATAAGTATTTCGTAAAAATGGGGCAAATTGCCGAAAAAATTTTCTGCCCCACTGAGGAGCTCAAGTGCGTTCTTGCGAAAAAACTTTCCGCGGTTAAGGTATACGTTTTGCCAGATCCCATCGAAGAGAAGCATCACAGTTACGAATTCGCAAAAAAAATTCCGCGCTTTTATTTTTCGCGAATGTTCCACAGCGGGCGACTTTCCATTCCGTTTTTGTATTTTTTGCGTTTGACCAAGGTAGCCAGCTTTCGTTTGCGGGTGCGGCCCCTCGTTATGCGAGTGATGGACCTTTTGTTTGCCGCCATCGACACTGTGATCGGACTTTTGACGTCGCTCCTGGCGCGATTGATTGTCTGGACTCTTCCTGGTTCTGTGGCCCATGCCTTTCGGTCTGAGATTTCCGACTCTGGTGGAGCAAAAAAAATCCGCTGGATCGACGAAAACGATTTAAAAAAACCGGTGATCGGTTGGTTTGGTAACAGCGGCACAGCGGGAATTTTTGGGCTTACAGATTTGCAGCTTTTAGAGCAGGATCTACAAAAATTATGTCAGCAGCGACAAGCCACACTTCTGGTTGTGAGCGACAGCCCAGCACAGTTGGAGTGCCTGTCCCAGTTAGCACTCAACGTTTGCTTTGTGAAGTGGGATGCGACCATCATTTACGACGCTGTCGAAAAAATGGATGTGGTGTTACTTCCCAATCGAAAGAACGAATTTAGCATTTGCAAGTCTCCAAACCGTGCGGTGTTTTCGCTGTTGTTAGGCAAACCCGTCGTGCTGACATCCAATCAATCCAATCAGTTTTTGGGCGAAAACGTGAAAAGAGCGGGGGATTGGTTCTCGGCAGTGTGCGAGTACTTGGATAACCCGCAAAAGGTGAAGGACCATGTGGAAGGTTCACGACGCTTGATACTGCAAACACTGGCGCCCGAAATTTTGGGACAGAAATGGTTTGATCAACTGTCTATGGCAAAAAAGCAGCAGGAATTCAATTCTCAGGCGGTTCATGTTGTTCACCCGTGAATCCTTTAAATTTGGTTACTATTTAGCCAAGCGAGATATTTCCTCCACGTACTCCCGCTCTCTCTTCGGCATGTCGTGGCTGTTTGTAAGCCCTTTGGTGGCTCTGGCGATTTACGGGTTTGTCTATGGACGGGTGCTTCGAGTGGGGTGGTCCGATCCGTCGACGGGCGAAGCCCTTGGGTTTATTCTGCCGTTTTTTTGTGGTTTTGCTCCGTACATGTTATTTAGCGAAGCACTGGCCAATTCCACCAATGCTTTGCTCTCCAAGCGCGGATTGATCACCACGAGTAAAATCCCGTTGATTTCTTTTATCGCCTCCACGCTTTTGCGGACCGGATTCAGCGCCATCCTTCAGCTGTGTGTTTTGCTCTCGCTCAGTCTGTTTTATCAACGATTTTACTATTATACTCTTCCTGGCTTTTTGCTTGGATTTCTCACTTTATTTATTTTTATCACCCCGATCAGTATTATTTTTGCGATTCTCGCGCCTTTCGTTGCCGACCTTAAAGATACAACTCGCGTGATTGTGCGTTTTGCTTTTTATCTAACCCCAATTGCTTACCCACTTTCGTTGGTCTCCGAAACATTTCAAAAAATACTGTTTCTCAATCCTTTGACGTCCCTTGTGGAATTGTTTCGTTTTCCCATTTATTCTAATCCCTTTGTGTTTCAAACGTGGATGCTCTCCTTTTTGGTGATTTGCTTATTGCTGTGGGCAGTGGCTGCTTTTTTATTTTCGAAACTTTCGCCAGCGGTGACCGATGTTCTCTAAAGACGAAATTCTCGTAGCGAAAAACATTGGTAAGAATTTTTTAATTTCGTCGTCGACGTTGGGAAATCTGTACCTTGCGCTCTTTAATAGAAAGCGCAAGGCGGATAAGATTGTTTCGGTTTTGAAGAATATTTCTTTTTCGGTCAAGCGGGGAGAAACCGTGGGAATCATGGGGCGAAACGGGGCTGGAAAAAGCACGCTTCTTTCCATCATCTGTGGAGTGATTCCTCCCACCTCGGGCGAAGTGGTTAGCAATTGTTCAATTTCGGCGTCGCTCAATGTGGCGTCTGGATTTAGCCCAGACTTTACTGGGCGTCAGAACGCCCACGTGTTTTGCAATTTACATAACATTCCTGCAAACGAAGTGAACGACGTGGTTGCTAAGATTTATGATTTCTCAGAACTTAAAAGTTATTTTGAGATGCCTGTTCGAACTTACTCTTCCGGAATGCGTGCGCGGTTGTCGTTTGCCTGCAGTGCTTTTGTTAAGGCGGATCTGATCATTGTTGATGAGACACTGTCTGTTGGCGATGCCGCATTTAAGATTAAATGTTTAGATCAAATTCGCAAAATGCAAATGGCGGGGCAAAGTTTTTTGATCGTGAGCCATAGCCCCAATATGATTTCGGCCTATTGCTCGCGAGTCATGGTATTAGATAGAGGCAGCATTGTTCACGACGGTGACGCCTTAGAGGGCGTGCGGATGTACAAACAAGTGACGTCGCAACAGCTCAGTCAAAGCCCCGTGGGCCATCAAAAGTCCGAAGATTTTTTCGAGACGGCGAAAGTCTCGTTCAGCGGCAATCAGGCCCGGCTTAAGTTTAGTTGCACCTACAAAAGTGGGGGCCACTATCGATTGAGCATTGCTCTCAAAAACATGGAGGGCATTACCATTTCGGGGTTCTCGGTGGATGATCTTATCGAAGCCAAGGACCTGTCGCGTCCAATCGCCTATGAGTTTAGTTTTTCCAATTGTTTATCCGATGGTCAGTATTTTTTCGACGGAAACCTCTATATTTTTGCCAACGATGAAAAATCACTGGTTAAAATTTATCCTAACTTTTTTGGCTTTAACCAAGCGGTGGCGCAGACAAGTGAGCAGAGCAAGCACGCGGGACTCATGAATATATTTACCAACGCAAGTCGGACAACCACTTAAAGGATTCACATGATTGGCTATTTAAGATTCTTTTTAGCTTCTCTGGTGATTTATTCGCATCTCGATTTTCCTTTGTGGAGTTTTTTAGGATTAAAAATCAATCAGGGTGTGTTTGCTGTATTTTGTTTCTATATCATCTCTGGCTATTTTACCGGGTTGATTTATGACCGTTTTAAAAATAGTAAAAACCAAATGATTGAATTCTACTTCGACCGGGTTTTGCGGCTGGTCCCATTGTTTTGCGTGGTCATGTGCCTTGTTTTTATTGTAAATCGTTTCCACTATGAGCCGAGTTTGGGTATAGACCCAGAGCGAGCAGGAAGATTGAAAGAGCTCTTTCGTTCATTCCTTCAGCCATTAAACGGGCTGGTTGGGTTCTTGTTGGGCGGAGATTTCGCATTTGGCGCCTATTCGCGAGTCACGCCGGCTCCTTCTTTGGCCCTCGAAGTGAAATATTTTATAATGTTCCCGTTTCTTGAAAAGTTAAAAAGCTCCCATTTAAAAATAATATCGGCGCTCGTCGTGGCCTACACCATCTACTGTATACACCGCCGATGGGAGGATGAGGTCGAGAACTATACGTACCGATTTCTATTAGGAACATTTCCGTTATTTCTCACCGGCTTTTTAATTTACCGGCAAAAAAAGGGACTCGAACCGTCTCAACTTTTTAAAGCGGAGTACATCGCAGCGGGCATTGGTGTTCTGTACTATTTGATAATGTTTGCAAAGAACCTCGTACACGCACCTTGGGTTGGCGAAACAGCACTGGCTCTGTTGCTTTGCCCAGCAGCTTTAATCTATTTTCTTAGATTTAAACCAGGGAAAATGGATCATTTGGCAGGATATTTGTCCTATGGAATATTTTTAGTACATGTTCCGATTATTCATTTTTTACAGATCAGACAAAGCAAGGTGGAGTATTTATTAACGGTTCTTGTTTTGGCGTCACTTCTTTCCTTTGTTCTTCACCATGTGATTGAACGACCCGTATTAAAGATTCGCCACCGTCTCTAGCTCTCGCATAATATCAGGGCGCACGAAGCCGCGCTCAATGTTGTGCTGAACGTATTTTTCATCAAATACTTTTTCGTTTAAACATTCCAGCAATAGCTGAAAAAAGAATTTTTGTTGGTTTGGGTCTGGATGGGGTTTATAAAAATTCCCGGATTCAAAATCAACCCAACCCATTTGCTGTTTAAATTTCCTCAACATAAAAGCTGGCGAAATTGCCTTTGTCCCAAGCTTTAACGTCAACTCTCCTGTGGTGTCGAAGTCGCGCGCCAGGCCGGTTTTCCACGGCTGGGTTGAGCGCTCAGTCATATGTAAAAGTTTTGTATTTGCATCCAGGTAATCAAATGAATTCCACTCGTCGGGCAAAATGCCAATGCTTGATTGATCTTCGAGTTTTAAACCAATCCAATCGCCGTAATCAAATTTTTTGGCAAACATGTCTTCAATCACTTGGTCCCACTTCCAGTGGGTGAGCTTGGCGCAATTTAATAACATCACGCTGGTGCCAAAAAATGATTTTGCATAGCCTGTGTATTTACCGGAGTTCACTTGACGAGCCCAAATAGGTTTTTGATGAAAATCAAACACCTCACCGAGCTTTGCGATGTCGGCACTGACTGCAAAAACATCGGGATCGGTGACGATGGCGATGCCTTGGTACGACATTAACTGCGGTGGTAGAAACCGAAGAGGCGAAAAGGATTGAAGATCAGAATTAATCCACGTAGCCTTGCGGCCCTTACGTAGATAAGTCTGCCCTTCTTTAGCGGTCAAAACAGGATGGTCTTTGAGCTCGATCAAGTCGGCTGCGACTTTACCACCGGAAAGTTTGCGAAAGGAGTAAGCGGCCACTTTTGCGCCCAGCAATTGCGATTCGTTGGTATGGATAAAAACTCTCATATTTGACATAAATTTTCCTTACAATTTTTTTACAATCACATGAAAGCGATCACCGCGGCCCAGTTTTGCAGCCAAGAATGTGAAAGGTATGGCCAAAAAATTAAGGAGACGAGAGTTCATAAAAAACTGACTTTCGCGTTTTTCAAAAAATCCCCAGCTTTTGAGCTGATAACCGATACTACGAGAAAAATCTTTGGTGATAGATTCGAAATGAAGTTTCTGAACACTGAATCCGTAGGCAGAAAGTTTTTTAGTCAGTTGTGTTGGATTGTGGAGTATGATGTGTCGAGGAGCTTCCAGGCCATACCAGTTTGCGCCAAAGAGAGAAGCGCTGATACCCGCTGGATTGGGGAGTACAAAGTACATCGTTGCACCCGGTTTTAATTTTTTCATAAAAACTGCGAGTAAATCATCGGGCGTGTAAATATGCTCAAACACATGATTCAACAAAATACAGTCCACGCTTTGATCTTCGATGGCATTGAGTTGCGGATCTTCGAGAGTGAGAATTCCGCGATGACCCAGAAAACGAATATTCTCGATGGTCTTGGTGGAAAAATCAGCACCAATGGTTTGCCAATCGAGCGAATGCATCAAATCCAAATGGGCAGCAGAGCCACAACCATAATCCAAAAAAACACGTTTATTATTTGCAGAGGCTGTTGTGCCTATTTCGTAAAGAGTTTTTTTAACCAGTGGCCACCGAAGTAAATCCTGCGGTCTGATTTTTTTTACCACTTTCCGGACCTGTGGTTGGTGGTGTGGAACATAGCTCGATGGGTAAAACTGACCAATAGATTGTGCGGAAACCTGTGGGTTTAAAAAAACCGCCTCGCAGTTTTTGCAGGAATCATAACTAAAAACATTTTCCGTTTTTTGAAAATCTTTGTCATTGGATGAAGCCCAAAATGAAAAGTCACTGGATTGACAATTTGGGCATACATTTAGCTGGGTCGCTTCGATGGAACTCACAATTTTAGAAATGCGCTGACACAGGCGAAATGTCAAAATGTACTGGAATATCTGCACGTCGCGCGTTTCGCATGGCGTCTATTTCCCAAGAGATGGACGATGTTCCACCGCGCTGTTAAAAAAGTACAATGAAACTCGTTACCGAACTTTACAACACTCATCTTGGGCAAGACATCTACATTTTAGGCACCGGCACCAGTGCACGGGTTTTTCCATTGGGTTTTTTGGATAATAAAATCACCATCGGTTTAAATCTTGCTTGGCAGATTCGTCCAGTCACGTATTGCATTACCATGCGCCCTGACCTCAATATTCCCGAAATCATCAATTGGCCGCAAAAAATCAATACCACATGGATCACCAAGCGCGAAAAGTTGCAAGTCGAGCAAAAGCCCTATGGTGATGAAAATTTTTATTATTTTGAAACCAAAGGGCAAAAAAATACAGCCGCTGATGGCGAACCAAGCAATCAGGGGCGTATGCCGCAATGGGTGGAAAAACCATCGGGTGAATTCCTTTATTTATGGTCGTCGATTTCGCAATCGGCGATCAATCTTGCCGCCAATATGGGTGCCAAAAACATTTTTCTGGTGGGTTGTGACAACAGTGCAATTGGTGGAAACCATCACGCGCAAAAGCAGCACACGTTTTGGAAGGGCGCTTCGCCGGAGCACAGATATCATCAGTATTACGAGGGATTGGTGGAAGTGCGCCGTGCGCTTCGCAAGAGAGATATTAATTTGATCAGTATGACGCCTTTTGTGGGTTTGAGTTTTCTTGACGAAGATCTGCAGGAACTCTGCTCAGAAATGCAGGTTCCCAAATACATTCACAATGAAGATATCAGTTGGAAAATGAAGGACACTTTCGTGCTTAATAAGCTGCGAAAACTGTATCGAAATTTGAAGAGCCTTTACAGCTCCTAACGAGGCTTCCAAGCTAAAATGGACGTGGCGTTATTCATTAGACTCGAGCAGTAGTACTTTTTCTGTTCGGTGATCTCAATAGTGCCCTGTTTTTCCAAATCTTTGAGGACGGCGTAAAGGTTTCCGTTTTGACCGCGCTTCTCGGCAAACTTTTTATTGCCAGCGTCTATTTCGGCCATGAGCTTTTTGTCTTTTTGTTTAAGCCACAAATCATCTTTCCATTGAAAGCCTACAGGTTCAAGGTGAAGAACCTCTGTGAGGCCTGGAATTTTAGCGATGCGTTCAAACAATTCTTTCGGTGCATTGGTGATTTGCTCGAGACTGTGATGGGTGAATACAATTGTTGGAACGTTGTCGGTAAGCGCCGAAAAATCAGCATCATAATAATCAAACTCGTAGGTTTTCAAATTCATCTGCGGAGCTGCATGGTTGGCAATTTTTCGAAACAGATCACGACCTGAATCGGTGAGTTCAAACGAGCTGTATTCAGCCTTCACCGGAGCGCCATAGAGCCATAATTTAAAAAGGTTTTTCCCCCAGCCGGCTCCCAGTTCGATAATGCGTTGAGCGCCTTGGCTTTTTTCGACGATGTAGCGATTTTTTAGGGATTCCACAAGCAGACTGTAAATGTTAACCGAGCACGATTCTGGCTTTACAACCTGGCCATCAAAAATAAAACCAGAGACTTTTCGGTCTTTGTCGCGGTCTTGATTCTTTTTGATGAGGGCGGCGTCGTTGTAATCGGGGCCGAAATCACGGCGCATTAGCAATGTGATGCGACTGAGATCGGTTTCACCTTCCGCAATGAGTTTTTCGGCTTTTAGACGGGTTTCCGTCCAAAGGTGCTCGTAGGTGTCTTTAACATAAACTTTGCGCTCGTTCAGGTCCGAATGCGGAATCATAAAACCTCCAAAGATTCATTGATAACTGAAGTCTCTAATTGAAGTCTTTAAAATTAACATGGAAGCATAATGCTATGAGCCAAGGGTGCCTGTACTTGCAAGGGGTGCCTTGTGAGAGTAAAAAAATCTGATGTATAAATTTAAGCCTCTCGCAAAGCCGTTTTCTTACACATATCAAGATCAAACCTTTACCTGGGGCGATTGCAAAAAGTGGTCTCTTTTTTCGGGACCCGACATCATCGAAGATGAGGGGATGGTGGTCGAGGTGGGTCAAGAGCTCAAAAAACTCGCGGCCAAACACAATGTGAATTGGTTTTTAAAGTGCTCCTTCGACAAAGCTAATCGCACCAGCGGCACAAGCTTTCGTGGTCACGGCGTGAAAGAGAGCCTGCAGATGCTCGCCAGAATTAAAGCCAAGGTAGGGGCTCCCGTCCTGACGGATGTTCACGAAACTTGGCAGGTGCCTTTAGTGGCCGAAGTGGCCGACGTGATTCAAATCCCAGCATTTTTGTGTCGCCAAACAGATCTTGTGGTTGCGGTGGGCGAAACGCAAAAAATCGTGCACGTCAAAAAAGGCCAGTTTTTAGCACCGTGGGATATGAAGTCCGTTGTGGATAAAATCAAAAGCACCGGGAACGATAAAATACTTCTCTGCGAGCGCGGAACGACCTTTGGTTACAATCGCCTCGTCAACGACATGATGGGCTTGGTGGACATGCGATCTTTGGGTGTTCCGGTGATTATGGATGCCTCTCATTCGACGCAACTCCCAGGAGCCTCGGGTGTGGCCAGCGGTGGACGCTCCGACATGATCCCCGTGCTCGCGAAAGCGGCCATGGCTGTAGGTGTGGATGGATTGTTTATCGAAACGCACCCAAACCCCGACAAAGCCCTTTGCGATGGTCCAAGCAGTCTTCCACTCAATCAAATGGATGATTTGCTAACCACTCTCAATCAGCTTTGGAAAACCCATTTTAATTAAACTCATTCACAGGGAATAATCTTGCCTAGCATGAAGAGAGCTACCGTTATTTTTATAATTGGTGCAGTTCTCTTCCTGGGGCAAAGATTCTTTATGATTGGAGTGTCCTATTCTGTAATGGGTATTCCACGCCTGGGAGATGATGCATTTTTTTACGTCTCAAAAGGTATAGGTGTTTTTAAAAACTACAATCACGATACTCAGCTGCAAAAAGACATAAGAAAACAAATCTCGCAACAAACTTTACTTGATCCTACCCAAGTGCAGCAAAATCTAAGAGCGGAATATCAGGCTTACGGCGGACCCACTGTTTTTTACGATCTCCTCATGGGGGCAATCTACAAAATGGCGGGAAGTGTTAACAAGAGTTTTATGATCAGCGAAATTGTGGTTTCTTTATGCATGTTTTTCTGCTTCTCGTACTTTTTTATCGCGCTCGCAGGGGTAGAGGTCGCAGGGTTCGGTTTAGCTTTACTGAGCCTACTTTTTTTACCAGGCCAAGGAATTCATTACTTGATACCAAGCACACTCGCTCTTTCGTTAGGAATCGCCTTTATTGCCTTTTGCCTTCGTGGAAAGAGGGTGGCTGTAGTTTTCTTACTGTCCGCTGCTACAGTAATGATTCATTTGATGGGGATCGTTTGGGTTTGCTTTGGAGTTTGTCTTCTAATACTCAGGTTTTTTAACTTCCAGAAAAAACTTGATAGCAATGTAAAACAACTTCTACTATTAGTAGCGGCGGCGTTACTGCCAATTTTAATTAAAATTGTTCTGCTTCAAACGACAATTTATTTTTCGCTCCCCTACGCAACTGTGAGTTTTCCAAATAACCTTCAGGAAACGGTTCTTGTTAATCTAAATGTATTCATTGAACATTTGCTTGCTATGAAACTGCCAACACAACTCATTCTTTTGTTTTCTGCGTGCAATGTACTTTACTTAGTTGTTTCGAAAAAACTTGAGCAGAGGGAGAACTCATTACTTCTCGTTTTTTTTCTGCTTCTGTTCACTTCAATATTTGTTTATGTTCCATTTATCCCGGCCGAGGTTTCTATCCGTGTTTTTTCGGCAATGAGTTTATTTTTGATTCTTTTGATGGCAAAACGCTTGGCTTATTCATCTGGAAATCTAAAAGCCTTTGCTGGTTTTGGGTTATTTTTCATTGCCTTCTCAGTTTGGACTTTTAGTGACCTGCAAATTTATATGAAAGAGAATTTCGGACGACGCTATGTGATCAATTCCGAATTATTTAAGGAAGAAATTAATAGGTTTGATCTTGGAAAAGAAGTTTTGTTTTATCTGGATACGGAGTATACCTTTCGGCAGGCGGTCCTTGCTGGCTTGGAAGTTTATCCGTCTTATCTTTATCCATTGATAGATCGACAACCAAACAAAGAAGAGTTTTTTTACAAATCGCCAACTTTGTTTATGTTTCCAGTATTTAACTCACTCAATACCCGAGTCGATGGCAATAAAAACTACTCTCGTGCCCACGAGTATGGCTTAGATTTATCGATCTTGAGAGGTCTGAAAATTGAAAGCTCGAGTCAGATTAAAAAGATTTATCTAAAGTTAAAAAATTATGGAAACGCCACAAAATTAAACTTACTCGTGAACGGTGAAGCCGTCTCATTTGATTTGAAAGCGAATGAAGAAATTTGGACTACTATTGATCTTCGTACGGTTGTTTCAAGTGTTGAAGTAAAAAATAATGTCGGAGATGTTTTAATTAGTGGCTTGCATTTGAATGACTTAAATAAATCCGAAAAGGTAAACTGGCCTTGGGGTGAGGATGTAACATTAAATATCATGTTTATTGCAAACGACTCCGAAGATCATAAAATATTAGATTTTTCTATTTCGGGCATTTTTACGAGCCAAGAAATGAATACGTTTTCCAAGATTCAAAAAATAGAGGCCCTTTCTGACAATTCGGGGATCGTAGTCGCAAGGATTCATTCGTGGCTGTAGTTAAGCTATCTCCAGATCTCGTAAAAAAGTTTATTCATCTCAAAAAAGGCGAGATATATCTTAACGAAGCTCAATTTGGTTTATCTCATGTTTTTGAAAATCTCCGCAGTCTTCCACCGGGCTCCAGGGTATTAGAAGTGGGTTCGGGTCCTGGAATTTTGCTAGCTGAACTATCAAAACTTTTTCCAGATTTGCACATAGAAGGTATCGAGCCAAACAGTCAAGGCTTTGAGTTTTTTTCGGACTTCCAGTCAAATTTGGAAAACCAAATTAAAATCCATTGTGGGGGATATGAAACCTTCGATAGTAATAAGTCCTGGGACTTTATATTTTCGGTAAATGTTTTTGAGCATTTGCCTGATTGGAAAAATTTTATTGGTTTTCTCAAGCAAAACCTCTCTTCTCGAGGCACGGCTATGATTCTTTGTCCTAACTATAGTTTTCCATATGAGTCACATTTTGGTTTGCCAATTATTTTCACAAAACGACTGACGTATTTTTTTTTTCAAAACTACATCAGGGCTTTTGAAAAAAAAAATGAGTGCGCTGGACTTTGGCAAAGTCTTAACTTTGTTAAATACCGTGAAGTTGCACGCTGTCTCAAAAGCAATAAAATGGAGCTAATTAGTCATTTACGAATCGTTGAGGAGATGGTTCAAAGACTTTCCTATGATAAACAATTCGCGCAGCGACAGATGTTTTTGTCACTGCCTGCACGTTTTTTGATGCGCACAAATTTGCTTACGAAAATTTTAAAGTTTCCAGGGATTCGATATTATGTTCCCTACATGCATTTAGAAATTAAACCAGGATAGTTTCAGAACTTTAACAATTTTTACGTATCCAATATGTTGTGCTTTCAAGGACAAAATCTTGGTTTTCATCTGTCAAATTGTAAAAAATTGGCAATCGGACTAAGCAATCTGAGAGGCGCTCACACTGTGGCAAAGATTCATTGCCCGCATATCGCAAACCGTAGGGAGACTTGTGCAGGGATACATAATGAAAGGTGCAGCATATTCCTGCGCCTTTCTGATCCAAAATAAACTGATCGCGTAGTTTTTTATTTGCAAAGATAAGTGCGAAAATGTGGTGGTTGGATGTGTTATAGCTTGGTGACTCAAGAATCTGCACGCCGTGCTTTTCACAAATGGACTTTAAACTTTCATAATACTTATGCCAAACCTGTTTTCTGCGGTCTTGAATCACCGATAATTGTTCGAGCTGTGGTAAAAGATAAGCGGCATTCAAATCACTTAGGACATAACTGGAGCCCAAGTCCACCCATGTGTACTTGTCGGCCAATCCCATCATAAACTGTTTGCGATTGGTGCCCTTCTGACGGAGGACATCAGACCGATCTACAAAATTTGGATTATTAATGATCAAACAGCCGCCCTCTCCAGATCCAACATTTTTTGTCTCATGAAAGCTGTAACAACCCAGATCCCCGATAGTTCCTAAGGCCTGTCCTTTATATAAGCTGCCAATAGATTGTGCGGCATCTTCGAAAAGGAAAACATTGTTCTTCAAACAAATCGCCTTGAGTTCGTCCATGGGCGCAGAATTACCGCCGTAGTGGACAGTCACAACTGCTTTTGTCTTGGAGTTCAAAAGCCTCTCTACTTCCGATATTTTGAGATTTCCATACTCATCGACGTCAGCAAAACGAATACGAGCTTCGCGCAAGGCGAAAGCGTTGGCGGTGGACACAAAAGTGAAGGCGGGAATGATGACCTCATCATCTTTTCCGATATGGCCAAGCAGTGCCATCATTTCCAAGGCATGAGTCGCTGATGTCACAATAGAGTTTCTAGAGCCATTGAGCAGATCCAGACGTTTTTCGCATTCTAGAGTAAACGGTCCAACCCCTGAAAGGTGCTTCGAAAGTAAGGCCTTTTGTAAAATGGCCTTATGTTCTTCGAGGTAGATGGGTTCGTTAAAAGGAACTCTGTACATGCTGAGTAAGTTAGCCGTTCTTTGGGGATTTCACAGCCAGTAGCTCTGTGCGTTATTTTCAGGTGATGCGGTTTACGGTAAGGTGCACGGATGGCTTATATTTCCGCAGTAGTTCCAGTTTACAAAGGTGAATCCTGTTTTGAAGAGCTTTTGCGTCGACTCGTTTCCGAAATGGAGATCATTTCGAAAGATTATGAAATTGTCTTCGTAGAAGATTGTGGCGGCGATGGTTCCTGGAAATTGATTTGTGATGCTGCAAAAAAGAACCCGCGGATCAAAGGTATCCAGTTGAGTCGGAACAGTGGAGAACATCATGCGCTTTCTGCAGGTTTAGATCTTTGCGATGGAGAGTGGGTGGTCCTTTTGGCGTGTGATTTACAAGATCCTCCCGAGGTTATCGGCGACCTCTACCGTAAGGCCAAAGAAGGCTTCGATATTGTTGTGGCCTCGAGGATGAATCGCAAGGACAGCTTTGGAAAAATTTTGTTCTCGATGATTTACAATCGTTTAATTTCTTGGCTGGCCGATGGGAAGTTTGATACCAAAGTCGCTAATTTTCGAATTGTGAGCCGCAAAGTTGTTTTGAGTTTTCGAAAATACCGAGAAAGCATTCGCTCAATTCCTGGCATCATGAATGTGATGGGATTCCGAGCCACAGTCCTCCCCATCGAGCATGCGGAGCGCTTTGCTGGGAAAAGCAGCTACAACTTTTACCGATCCTTACGACTCGCACTTCACAACATTATTGCATATTCTGACAAACCCCTAAAGCTGGCTGTATATTTAGGCTTTTTTATTGCGAGCAGTTCTTTTTTGTATGGAGCTTTTTTGATTTTGAGAATGTTTGTCGTCGGAGGCACGCTGCCGGGGTGGACAAGCCTCATTGTTTCGGTTTTTTTCGTGGGCGGAGTGAATCTTTCCATGATGGGTGTGCTAGGTGTGTATCTTGGAAAGGTGTTTAACCAAGTCAAAGGACGGCCCAATTATTTAATCAGCGAGGCGACTTTTGATGCTGCTTCGGCCATAAATGATAAAAGATTACATCCGAACCGGTCTTAACAAATCCAAGCTGGTTGAAAAAACGTTTAGATTCTTGGTTATGGGAGTAGATTGAAGTTCGAAGCTCTAATGGGGGCGATGCTTGTGTGGCGCTGCTCATAAGGTGCTTTACCAGCTGAAGTGAAACGAACCCCATACGAAATTGTGGTGCCACGAGCAGTTCGTAGAGATTCCAAACTGAGTCCTTCATATAGCCAACGTGAAAGCCGATGAGTCTGTTTTCTGCATCGACAGCTACACAGCCATTGTTCGTTGATTTTGCTAAATGTGTCTTCAACATTTCTAGCTTATGGAACTGAACGGATTCCTTTGATAAATGCGCATCTGCTGAGAATCGAGTTGTGGAAGAAAACTCAAGCAGTCCTTTTATTGCGGGCCAATCGTTTGGCTGGAGATTTCGCGTTTTAAATTTAGATGGAACTTTTGCAAGACGCGAGACTGCCGACGCCGGTAAAGCGGTCCAGGTTTCAAGGCCGCCAACAAACTGACAAAAGCGCGGTTCATTTATCCTTAGGGCAGCACGAATGACAACAAGATCAATTTCCGAAGCCAGAGCCTGAGAATATATTTTTTCTCCGATTTCTACATCTACACACATCTCTGGGGTTAAGACGACTTCAGCCACACGAATGGAAAATAACTTTGAATTAAATTCGTTCGTGCTGAAGTGAATTTTCAAAGTCGCACGACCTTTTTAATTAAATGGCTCACATCTTTAACTTGCAGGGGCCGTTTAAACTCTTCCTGAAGAATCAACGAAGAAAGCACAACAAAAAATGCGGTGTTGTCCCTGCGGGAAAGAGGCTTGTTATTCTGTATGGTCGCCTGAATTCTTCTTAAAAAGTTGAGAACCCCTTGTTCATCAAAAACGCCTGAGTTTTTAAGACTTGAAGAATTGATGTAGTCTTGCACCGGCCATTGCTCTGTAAAGAATATCTCTGCATCGAGGGATAAAAATGGCTTCTTTCGTTTTTCGAACAAAAAATCAGGAATATCTTTTTTAAATGCATCATACAGGATCTGTTTTTCCTTCAGGCCGTCCATGAATTCGGTCACGGAATGCGAAAATGCATAGTTAAGTACGTCACGGTCTAAAAATGGCAATCGGGTTTCGATAGAGTGTGCAGATGCCATTCGATCGCCTTGGGAAGAAAGAAGGTAGCCATGAAGAAGCGTTAAGCACTCAACGGCGCGTGTTTGATCAAGAGTATTTAGCTGCGCAAGTTCCGGAAAGTCGCGCGAAAGTGAATCGTTGACCTCAGGAAAAGTGTCTTTGTTGAGTAAGGAAAGATGACCTGTAACTTGCGACCATCGGGTGAGGTGTCCAGCAAATGGTTGACTCATCTGCGGTAAAAAACTCTTATAAAACGGGAGCATCAACTTGGCCGACGTTCCCTGAAATTGTGGTAGATAACTGTATATTTTTAAAATGTCGGAAAAATGTGGACCGTCGGGTTCCTTTGACCACTGCGAAAGGATCTGTGCCTCTTTGTAGATGTCGTACCCACCGAAGAGTTCATCAGAGCCTTCGCCCGTGAGAACAACCTTCACCCCTTCTCTCTGCGCGAGCTGAGACAGGAGGAACATAGGTACCGCGGCAGAACGAAACGTTATGCTTTCGGCGGATAAAACAGACGGAACAAAGTTTTCGAGAATGTCGTTTTGGGAAATTCGCACCTTATGATGTTCAGACCCAATCATCTTTTGGACGATTGCTTGGGATGAACTTTCATCGAACTGCAAATTCTCAAATTCTATCGAAAAAGATTTTAGAGGGAGTGTGGTATTGCGTGCGGCGAGCAAGCTCACTACGGTACTATCAAGGCCGCCACTCAAATAAACACCAACTGGCACGTCCGCAACCATTCGGCGGGAGACAGCACGAGATAAAAGCTCGCGCACTTCAGCACTCGACGGTTGAGAATGGGGTTTCTGCGGGGCAAAAGTCCAATGGCGCGTTTCCACCATTTGTGTGGAGCTGATTTTTAGAAAAGATCCGGGTTTTAGTTGAAGGATATTTTTAAATGATGTTTGCGGAGGAATAGGGGTCCACGTTTCAAGCGACTGTGTAACGGCCAAACTATTGATCTCTGGAGATTGAGAACCGGTGGCCCAGAGCAAAGGTTTAATTTCGGATGAGAATAAAATAGCATTGTTTTCGAGAATTCTATAATAAAGCGGCTTTATTCCTATTGGGTCTCGAAACAGATAGCTCTCGTTCTTTAAGGAATCAAAAATTGCAAACGCATACTCACCATTAAGATGCTCGGTCAATTTTGTCCCGTACTTTTCGAACAAATTAACAATTGTTTCTGTGTCAGAAGTTGTCTGGAATTCCATCCCAGCGCTTTGTAGCTGACCCCGTAACATCGAATTATCGTAAATTTCACCGTTATAGACAATCCAATATCTTTTTGAGTGGCTTGCAATGGGTTGTGTTCCTGTCAGCAGATCAATAATTTTTAACCGAGCATTTGCAAAAAAACTCTGGCCAGAGGTGAGAATTCCCATCTCATCGGGACCTCGGTGTTCTATAAGACTTAACATTCCCTCTGCAAGTGCGAGGACGTCATTTTTAGGGCTCACGCCGAGGCTTTTAAGCTCTTTATTCTGGGGATTAAAAAGTCCTACAATGCCACACATTTTGTAATGTCCTCATTGGTAGTCATGGAAAAACAAGGTTTTGTGCGCATGTAAAACAACATTTTTTTTAATTGGTCGCCTTGACCACATTCAAGAAAGTGGGTTGTGCCAAACTGAACAAGGGTTTGGATCGATTTGTGCCAAAGAACGGGAGAACACATATGACCAAGAAGGTTGCTCTTGATAATTTCAGGATCCGTCTCGCCGGCACCACTGTAGTTGCATACATAAAAACAGGTTGGAGGGTGAAACTCGTAGCGATCAAGCAGCTGTTGATATTCCTCAATTGAGTCTTTTAAAAATGGACTGTGCCAAGATCCTTCAACATCAAGCAACTGTACCTGAAAGTTTAATTTCGTAAGTTGCTGGGAGAATGCGTTTAAATTTTCTTTAAGGCCGCAAAGGGTATGATTAAAAAGTGAATTGATCGTCGAAAAGAAAATCTTTTGATTTAGTTTTGCTTCCGCTAGTAGAGTTTTAATATCGTCGTGAGTGGGACCAATCACACTGAGCATTCCGTGGTCCAGCGGCATATACTTTTTCATGAGCAGAGAGCGTTTAACAGCGAGCTCCAAGGCTGAGCGCCAGTCAAGTATTCCGGCAGAGTAAAGTGCCGCCATTTGTCCCACCGAGTAGCCACTCACTGCGGCGTAGGAGCCTCCATGGGCCTTGTAAAGTTGTGCGCAGGCAATGCCCTCGGCGACAGAAAACGAAGAAACAATGGTGTGGGAAGAATTGCTATCCAAATTTTCAGCCGTTACCAAATCCTTTACATATTGAAAACATTCACTTTTAGATTGGGAATAGTTTGAAAATTGTTCGACAGTAACTTTACCAAGGCCAGCGAAAAGAAGTGTTTTCACGTGAACCTGTTAAGTTTCTTTTCGATAGGGGCTGTATCAACGGCTTTGAATTTCATTTTATCCAAGCCCTCTTGTCTAGAGATCGTTCCTCTGCGGACCATCACTGCGGTTTCTGCTACGTAAGGATGAAACCGCCATTTTTCGAGGTGTTTTTGGATGGCGTAGTCATTGAGGAGACAATTCGAAGAGGACTTTCCGGTGTCGGGAGGGCGCACCCAGCCGAGAGTTTGAATCTCCTTGATAATGGCATCTTCGTGCAAATTTAAGTATGTCATAGGATTTAAAATCCATACTTCTCGCATTTCGGGAGAATCTTTTTGCTGGAAATACGCAAGGGTATCATTCTGAAAATAATTTTTAAAATTTTCCAGTGTTTGGGTGCGTGATTTCATCGAAGCCGCTAAGTTTTGCTTCATAAAACCAGTCTCTGAGGGAATTTGACCACCAAGGTAGCCGCCTGAAATCACTGGAATTTTTTGTTCGATGGCGAAGTTAACAACTTGGTTGTTAATGAGTTGAATACAGCTGTTACAGACAGAGCTAGCTCTTTTGCTCGCTGCTGCAGAATAGATATCTTGCTTGAGGGAAGTTCTATAAACTTCCATCATGACTTTGGCGTTAGGTTTAAAGAAAATGTGATCGACGCCAAGTTCAGACGTCACGGTTTCGCAATTTTGTTTTGCAGTTTCAGAGATGAAATCATTGTTAATCGTGTAAGCAAGAATTTTGGTGTCGAAATTTTCAGTTAGATATTTTAATGTGTAACAAGAGTCTTTGCCGCCGCTAAATGCTAAAATGATTCCGTAATGATTTTTTTCAACATTATTAAGTTTTACTTTAACTTGAGTTTCAACGTCGATCCGTACGCGCTCGAAATCAACATTCTTTTTTTCAAAATCGGTACAGTAATTACAAATGCCTTCAGGGCTGAAAGAAATTCCTGGGAAAGTTGCAGGCAGTACGCATCGGGTGCAGATTTCTACAGTCATTGTAGTTTCTTTTTTTCAATTAACTGTGTAAGCCCCGAAATTGTTTGCATGTGAATAGAGACAAGATCCTGTTCGTCAAAAGTGATGGAGAATTCGGATTCGACCTCAGTGACTAGCTCCATAAAGCCGTACGAATCCATACCAATAACAAATAAATTTTTGTCTGCCATTTGGCTGGAAATGGGGGTTGCCATAATGACAGTAAGTTTCTGAATTAGATATTCCTGTACAGGATTTTTTGCGGGAGTCATAAGCCTTATTTGCGGTTTGAGTAGAGTCATAGTCAAGACCAAAAGGGCTGTTTTAAGCAGGCGGGAACGCGTTGTGTTGCCGCGCAGCAAGAGATGAGGCCAGTCAAGTTTGAGAAAGACTCTGGTCGGTCTTAATTCTTCCTCGAATGAGGCTAAGCTTAAAGGTGATATTTTTGCCTTCGTAAGTGCGCCCGTAATTGATTGCCTAATATTAGGCACGAGGAAGGGAATTGCTGGTGTCGTTAGAACATTCTTATCTCACTTAGAAATTAGATTTCTAAAAAACCTACCTAGCGATACTTTTGTAAAGTTGTTTTCGAAAAAAGAAGTTCCCCAATATATTTTGCTCCAGATTGCGTAACATGGTGGGCGTCCTCTGATAGAAGTGCTCCATCAGGGGTATACACAATACAAGTCGACGAGTTTTTGCCGCAGATCATGTCGTGCATGGAAATATAATTCGCTTTTTTAACATTTTTTTCGAGAGATACTTCGATTTGTAAAAAATCAGCAAAATAATTTCCTCCGAGTGGTTTACGATAGTCTGCATCAGCCTGATTAAAGTCTCCTATTTTTGCGGTTCCAAAAATCTTTTTTCCAATGACGTAGACGACTGCATCTTTCTTTTTGGGGATGTTCTCAATTGTTTCATCAATTCTTTCCGCAGCCCACTGCCGCCATGAGCTTGCAAGAAGAATTACATCTGCCTCTTCACTCAGTCTTAAGAATCTCGTTGTAGAATCTTTGGAACAAAGATTTTTATCCTCTGATGCAATAAATTGCGTAACGTTCACTTTGCCGTAGTAAATTTGGCAACGTGCAGGAATTGTGTGGGTGAGAATTTCATACCCTGGAAAAGCTTTATTTTCAAAAATCATATTCGTTAGATCCTCGGCAAAGCTATCGCCAACAATCAGTAATTTTGGCTGTTGGGTCGAAAATTTTTCTAAATAACTGAACTGTTCAAATTGTTTCTTTCGGTATACGCTTGTTTTGTAAGGGTCTGGCAGTCGGTGAATGGTGTAATCGGAAAAACGTTGTGGGTGACCGTTTTCCAATGTCAGATAGTGCGCAATGCCAGCAAGAAGAATGGTTGATGTAATGAAAAATACGAAGACTGACGATTGGGATATCAGTTTTCGATTGCGAAACGGTTGTTCAATAAATTTCCAACTCAGGTAGGATAAAATAAACGTTAAAAATATTAGTATGGAAAATTCACTGCAGGAAGGGTGCTCTTTGTATAGCTTTAAGTAGGCAAAAAGCGGCTGGTGCCATAAGTAGGCACTATAGCTAACAAGTCCAATTGAAACAAAAAAAGTATGAGATAAAAAACGTCCAACCAAGCTTGCAGAATTTGAACATAAAATGATCAAACCAGCACCGCAAGTTGGTATGAGTGTGGTTAAGCCTGGTGTGGGTGTGTGTTTTGAGAATAGAAAAACGGATGCTAAGATAAAAACCAGGCCAAATGCTTCCCCGAATTTTAAATACAAGGAGGAAATTTTTGTACTTTTTATCGTTGTCCGATACAGCCCGAGAAAACAGCCAAGTAAAAGTTCCCAAATACGTCCACGCATTAGAAAAAAATTGGCGTCCATGTTGGAGCGCCAGCCTAATTCTGCCCAAACGAGACCAAGAACAAATAAAATTGAGAGAAGCAGAGTTAAAAATAATCGAGACCGTTTATAGAGAACAAGCAGAAGAAGTGGAAAAAGAACATAAAATTGTTCCTCTACGCTAAGACTCCATGTGTGGAGCAGAGGTTTTTCTTCAGCCGTGGCAAGAAAGTAACCAGACTCTTTCCAAAACAAAAGATTTGAACAGAAGGCAAGAACAGCAAGAATGCTTCGTCCAAAATCTACAAGTTGGTAGGGAAACATCCACGCCCAAGCAGGAGGTATCGTAGCTAAGATGACAAAGAACAATGCTGGCGATATTCTACGAATTCGACGCTCATAAAAGTTTAAAATTGTAAAAGAGCCTTTTTGAATTTCTGAAAGTATATTGGACGTTATCAGATATCCACTTATGACAAAAAAAATATCGACGCCGACAAATCCACCACCGAAGATCGTAAACCCAGCGTGAAAAAAAATAACCGGAAGAACGGCAATTGCACGGAGGCCGTCGATCTCTCTACGATAAACCAAAAAACCACTCCATTCGTGTGTACTTCAGACTTATGCCTTCGAATCCACAAGTTAGGCTTTGAGACTTACGAATACAAACGCACATTTTGCGCCGAGTCATTGGCGATGTGCGTGTCGTTAAGACGCTTGCGAATCACGGCGATCTCATTCGCGCACTTTGGCTGATAAAAATACCACAGATTAAAATAAAAAATATACCAGATGGCCTCGAGGCCATCTTTAAAAGCTACCTTTTTACCTTCGTCGTAGGTGCGGCCGTAATAGGAAATGGGGACTTCGTAAACTCGAGCAGAGACTTTGCTCACCAGCGCCGTGATTTCGATCTCCATGCCAAAGCCCTGGGCGGTGAGGCCCATGTCTTTGATGATGTGCGTGCGGAAAGCTTTATAGCCGGTTTCAATATCGGTCATGTTGAGGTTTGTTAGCAGGTTGGACAAAAAGGTTAAAAATTTATTAGCCAGGTAATGATAAAAATAAAGCACGCGGGATTCTTTGCGCACTAAAAATCGACTGCCATAAACCACATCGGCTCTGCCGCTCAGGATTGGCGCCAGCACCGCGGGGATTTCTTCGGGGTTGTACTCCAAATCGGCATCTTGAATTATACACACGTCTCCCGAGGCTTGCTCGAGCGCCGTTTGAATGGCTGCGGTTTTCCCTTTGTTTTTTGCATGAAAAAAAGTTTTCACGCGTGCATGGCTGTAGGTTTTTAAAAACTCCGTCGTTCCATCGGTGGAGCCATCATCCACCACGATGATCTCCGTGATTTGTTCCACCGCCAATAGCTTTTGAATCACTTGGGGGATGGTGCGGGATTCATTGTATGCGGCGACAAGAGCGCTAACTGTTAATGGCATTACACATGGTAATGAAGGTTTCTGAGATGTGTCAATAAACAGGGGCCAAACTTCTTTGCACCGAGGGAAAGACCTAATAGAATAAAACCCATGAATCCAACATCGCTCGAACTTATAGCCACTGTCCTCTTCGGGATCGCCATTTTGCACACCTTTTCGGTGGGATACTTTCAGAAGTGGGCCCATAAATTCCCCAGTGGCTCTGTTGGCGAAAACCTCTGTCATATGTTGGGCGAAGTGGAAGCCGTCTTTGGAATTTGGGCGGCGGTGTTTATCGCCTGTTACGGTTTCATCGACGGCTTTGCCGTCTATGACGGAAACCACGCTGTGGCGGGAGCGCTTCACTATCTCGAATCAAAAAACTTCACCGAGCCGCTATTTGTTTTTGTGATCATGTGCATGGCGGGAACTAGGCCCATTGTGATGTTGGCAGAGACCTGTATCGAACTGGCTTCGAAGATTCTCCCGCTGCCGCGAAAGATGGCGTTTTATATTTCGGCGCTGGTGTTGGGGCCCATTCTTGGCTCCTTTATCACCGAGCCTGCCGCCATGACTGTGACGGCTTTGATCTTACTGAACCTCTTTTTTAAGCAGCCCATGTCGGAGCGTTTTAAATACGCCACCATCGGTTTACTTTTCGTTAACGTCTCGGTGGGTGGAACTCTCACCCATTTTGCAGCACCGCCTGTATTGATGGTGGCCTCTAAGTACGGTTGGGGTGTGGAGCATATGCTTTTTAATTTTGGCTGGAAGGCCATCGTTGCCATTTTACTTTCTACCGCTCTTTACGCTGTGATTTTTCGCAAGGAGCTTTCTAAGCCCTTGCCAAAGTTCAAATCCACGAAGAGCCTGATGGCCCCCCCGTGGTGGTTGTACGTTTTGCATTTAATTTTCTTAGGCGTCGTCGTTTTAACCGCTCATCACGCCGTATTCTTTATTGGCGTATTCTTGTTTTTCGTCGGCTTCGTCAATGTGACAAAAGAATATCAGGACGAGCTCAAACTGAAAGAGTCGTTGATGGTCGGATTTTTTCTCGCAGGCCTCGTTGTATTAGGCTCCATGCAAAAATGGTGGCTGCAGGAATTACTCCTCAGCATGAGCGACCTGACGCTTTATTTCGGCGCCACAGCATTAACTGCCATAACTGACAACGCCGCACTAACGTATCTGGGCTCGCTGGTAAATTTGTCAGAAACTGCAAAGTACTACCTCGTCGCCGGCGCAGTCTCCGGCGGTGGACTCACAGTCATCGCCAACGCTCCCAACCCCGCAGGATATGGAATCTTGAAAGAAGCATTCAAAGACGGCTCCATCAGCCCATTGATGCTTTTTATAGCAGCAGTACCGCCGACAGTAATTGTTTGTCTGTGTTACCTTTTTCTGCCATCGTTTACTTAACAAATCCCCAGGAGGAAATATGAAGTTTTTAGTGATGATGTTGATTGCGGTAATGGCTGTATCTTGTGCGCACAAACACGATGGAAAATGCCATGACGGTGCGAAGATGGAGTGCGGTCACGATAAAGATAAAACAGCAAATAAAGATGGTGAGTGTTCTGCGTGCGATGCTCATAAAGACCACGGCGCAGGCCATGGAGATGCTGCAACTCACGGACATGATCACAGCGCCATGGAAACTCCGGCCGCGGTGATGATGAGCGATAAAGTGACACAACAAATGTCGCAAGAAGAGTTCACAAAAATGTACACAAAAAACAAAACCAAACTTGGCAAAAGCTGCACCAATCCAGCCATGAGCTACTGCGGGAAAACCACTAAAGACATGATGGTTTCAGAAACCGAAGCGAGCTGCCTGTACACCAAAGTTTTTCGCGCCACTCGCGAGTCCTTGCCCGAGCTTGATGGCACCTCGTGCGCAAAAATGATTAAGGGCTTTGTTAAAAAATAAGATCCTAAGAAGTCATATCCGCTTGTAGTAGAAGGGTGGCTGCAAAACTGCCCTTTACTTCGCTTGTATTCGTTACACCCCTAGCTGATAACTCTATCGACAGGTCTGTCATTTTTTCCAACTCTCTGTAAATACTGTATTATCAACGTTAAATCCCTTAATTTAATCCGAACTAATAATAGGGGTTTGTTATGAATGTATTGGGGTTTCTTTTTGTTATTCTATTTTCAATATCTGGCCATGCGATGCAGTGCCAAGATCTATTTGTGAAGCCAGTGAGCGAGCAAAGTTTCGAATCCCTCCCCGAAAATTTTACCCAAATGAATATCAACGAGCGCTTGGAAACTCTCGACTACATGACCATTTATCTCAAGGGTGCGCTTTCTCAAAATCCTCAACCAGGCTTTTTGGGTCGCTACCTCTCTCGCGATGGAGCGCAACAAAACCGTGAGCATCTTCGGCTCCGCAAACTTTACGCCGAAGCTAAAAAGCTGAAAGATAATTATCATGTGGTGCAAAGCCTTTTACACGGCGAAGTTAAACGTCACGAGCTTGAAAGAGGCGACGAGATTCAGTTGTTAAATCGCTTGATGGAAGATTCGGAAGTTCTCAACGCTCTTAAATTTTTAAATCAACGTCAGCTCGATTTGCACGGGTCGGATAAATTGGAACAATATTTTATCGATTCCGTGGTGATGTATCTGGCTTGGGGTCCAAATCCAAAATTGTTCCCGGTGGCCATCAACCATTGGCTGATCTTTGATATTTTTCTAGGTCACGAAGATCCTAAATACATGATCGTCGTGTCCCATCGCTTTCGCGATGGCGCAAAAATGTATCGAAGTGAAAAAGAGGGTTTAACTCCCAACGAAGCGGCCATCGAAGATTATCGTTTGCTCGCACAAGATCCAGTTTTGGACATGATTGAAAAAACAGAACAAAAGAGCCCGCACATTATCGATCGCTTGATCGAGCAAGAAATTGATAAAGGACACCTTATTTACGATGACTCCACTGGTGCCTTACGTATTGTCGATGAGTCGCTTTAAAACATTTCTTCAAAATCAATGACGTGTGAGGTAGCGCTCCGCACGCTGATCAATAATAAGGTCTGGAGCTCCAGAGTCTCTAAAGGCTCTGGGAAGGTATTTTTGGGTGTCGAAAAAGCGCATGTATACGATTTTACGAAAGTACGGAGCTAAATAAAACTGCAACTTGTCGCTAAAAGAATCTCGTACAACCCAAATCACTTTTTGCGCCGAGTGGTTTTCGTAGACGACATAATTTCCATCCGAAATAACAGGAATCTGGCAGCAGGCACCTTGCAGATTCACTTTTAGGTGAGGCCGCGACACTTCTTCAAAGCCGATGATTTTATCCAACCCGTTTAACATTAAAAAGATATCGTGCGGATTCTGCCGCGCAAGGACTTCTTCCCTCGGTGGCAGCGGCACTGTTTGCGTTGCTAAGAGGTTGTCGACGGCTTTGAGAATGGCAAGATGTGCGGTGTACGCCCCCCAATCGTTCCAATGGGTGTCGGTGGCGTGGTACAACTGGCGTTCGCCCTTAGCGCGGAGAAGCGGCTCGTACAGCGAAAGGACGTGAGGTTCTAATTCTTTGGCAGCGGCAAGAATTTGCTGCAGATATTTATTTTCGGCGGGACGGTAGTCTGCAAATAAGTAGTTGGTGAATTCGAGGTACACGGTTTCTTTGTTGGGAGCAATTACCAAAAGGTACTTGGCCGCGAAACCGTAGGGCGCCTTTACAAATTGGCGAATTCGCTGGGCGCTTTCTTGAATTGTGACGGGGAAGGAAACGCCCCAAAAATCCTCCCAAGCAGTGCCATCACTTTTGTTAAAATAAAACAGCCAACCGTCTCGCCCCAGATGAACATTGCCGGTATTTGTGTGGTGCAAGACGTTGACTTGCCAGAGAGCGTTTAAATTATAAGCCTGCTCGCGCAGATAGCCTTTTACCGAAAACACTCCGGGGGCTGCAATCAGAAAAAAATAAATAAAGACCAGAAACTTTTTCATTTGTTAAAACCTAAAGTAGATAAAAGGGTTGTACTCTTGGCCACAGAGAAAGATGCAGGAAATCAAAAAGACACTCATAGACCAGAGGTGGCTCTGGCAATCTAGTTTGTAAACCACCGGTGTACAAAATAAAACAGCTATTAAAAAATAAACGTAGAAATGCGGGGTGGAAACGAATTGCAAAGTGTCGTTGGAGATCAAATGACCGTGCAAGCCGGCCATACTTGAGTACATGGCGCAGATTTGCGCAAACGATTCTGCGCGAAAAATAACCCAACTCAAAACAATCACAAGCAAGGCGTAGGTGTGCTGAAGCCACTGCGGAAAGTGAAAATTCATTTTTTTGCCCAAGATTCTTTCGCAGATCAAAAAGAATCCGTGGTAACAACCCCAAAGAAGAAACGTCACATTGGCCCCATGCCAAACTCCACAAAGAATAAACACCAGCATGAGATTTCGATACTCTTTAAAAACTCCCTGTTTGTTGCCTCCGAGGGGAATATACAAGTAATCGCGAAACCAAAGAGACAGCGTGATGTGCCAGCGGCGCCAAAACTCTTTTATACTTCGGGCTAAATAGGGAGCATTAAAGTTTTCTGGAAGAACAATGCCGAACATTTTTGCGAGACCCACGGCCATGTCGGAGTATCCCGAAAAATCAAAATAAATTTGCAGGGTATAAGTACAGGCGGCCACCCACGCGAGAGTGGTATCCAAGCGGCTACTGTCCAATGTAAAAAGCATGTCGGCGTAGTAACCAAGGGGATTGGCGATGATGACTTTTTTTCCAAGTCCCAGCGAAAACCGTCGAAAACCCTCGGCAACCTGTTCCCAGCTATGGGTTCGGTTTTCTAATTGGTTTTTAAGATCCACATATCGAATGATAGGCCCCGCCACCAGGTGGGGAAAAAAGGTAATAAAGGCCCAGTAATCAATAAAGCGGCGCGTGGCTTTGATATGCCCTCTGTACACGTCGATGATATAGCTCATGGATTCGAAAGTATAAAAACTGATGCCAATGGGGAGCGCGATGTTTATGTACGGCGTGTATTTAAAAAAGACGAGCAACCCCATGTTCGAAACAATAGATATCAGCAATAAATAAAAAAGAAATTTTGCATTGGGCGCCGGTTTTTTTTGCTCGGCGTCCATGAGCAAGGCGATACAATAGTCAGTAAGCCCCACCACGAGCATCACCCAAAAGAATTTTTTTTCTCCAGTTATATAAAAATCCACGCTCGCAGCGAACAGAACAAAATTGAGGGCATTAAAAACTGAGCGCTTGTTTTTAAAAATCGCATGTGTGGCAAAGTAGAGCGCCAACACAATGGGCAAAAAGCTAAAAATAAATGCCAGCGAACTAAAAACCATGAATTGGGTTTAGCAAGCTTACAGTGATAAGTCTATTTGCTCTGCTGGATCAAACGGTTCAATAGCGGCCCTTCAATGGTGAGCACCGCGGACTTCGGTAAGCCTTTGCGGTCGGGCCAGGTGCTGGTGGGGTTTTGCGGATCGGTGGTCGTGGCCCCGGGGTGCTGAACGCATAAAAATAACGTTTTATAATCGTCGGCAAACATGGGTCCCGTAAACTCGGCATCCACCGGCGCTGTGGCCACGCGGTAAGCTTTTCCTGCAAACTCTCCGCGCAGTGGTACGTAAAACAAACTGTTGTTTCCGCAACCTTTATAGGGCCCCTTGTGGTTGTCCTCGTCGGCGATGTCGCTGGTTACCCAAAGATTTCCATTTTTATCAAACACCATATTATCTGGACAGGCGATGCCTGACTCTGGGCCGCCGCTCATCCACGTGCTGGCGGTAAATTCCAGGGACTCACAGTCGTTGTCTTTTTCGGAAATTTTTAAAAGGGCGCCGTAAAAGTTTTTGCGATCGTAATTATTTGTCAGCGCCACAAAAACATCGCCGGTGAGCGGATCGATTTCGATATCCTCGGGGCGATCTTGCGGAGTACCGCCGGCCAGTGTGGCGGCCAAGCGCGTGTAGGTGAGCACGTCGGTTTGCGAATCAAAATGCGGTTTTAAAAGTGGATTTTGTTTTAAATCCAAAGGCAGCCAACGGCCTTTTACAGTGTCGGCCACATAAAGCGTTCCCGCCTCCAAAGACCCCGGTTTGTTGCCAATAAATTTAAACAAGAAGCCCGATCTGCGATCTTCGCCCATGTACACCACAGGTTTTTTACTTTTGCTCAATTTAACTGTCGCGCATTCGTGTTCAAAACGGCCTAGAGCCACGCGTTTGACGGCTTTGCCGGTAAAAGGCTCAATCTCCACCACCCAACCGTAATGCTCGGGGGGGAGGGGAAAGTGATCAAACCAGCGGTATTTATCCACCGGTACAAACTGGCGGTTTTTATTTTCGAAAGTGGCGTCGCCGTAAACGTTGTCGTAGTTTTCTTCGCAGGTAAGAACCGTTCCCCACGGTGTTTGCCCGCCCGCGCAGTTCATCAGGGTGCCAATGGCCACATCGGAGCCAAAAATTTTATAACCTTTTTGAAACGGAATGGGCGTGCGCGCGGTGATGCGACGGTTGTACTTGGAGGATGGAATCCAGCTCCAGCCGTTGTCGGTTTTTTTAATATGCAACAGCGAACAGCCCATGGACAGCTGCTCTTTCACAACTTCTGCGCGCGTGCGCTTTCCGTCTTCGATCTTGCGACCATGCATAAGCACCGGGTGCATGTACTCGTGATTGACGAGCAAAACACCCTCGTCGGTTTTTCCAGGCAAGAGAGTGAGTGCGAGAAAATCATTGTGCGTGCCAAAGGTGTCGCGCTCGCTGATGGCGTCGTTGTACTTAATAAATATTTTTGCGGAAAGGCCGTCTGCTAAGGAGACGTCGTCTTTGTTGCTGGGCTTCAACAGGGGGAACGGAGACTTGGACGTCGAACTGAATGGCGAACTCGTTGACGCGCAAGACAGCGTGCTAGCAAGAGGCAATAGCGACCCCGCCAGAGGAAGAAGGGAACTGGAGGCAGAAACGCGCCCCATAAACTGTATAAAATCTCTGCGGTCGGTTTTGTTTGTCATGCAAATATTATCAGTGACGGCGTTATCTGAAGGCAAGTCTGGATATGGTTTGATGTAAGAGGTTCATGGTGTTAATTCGGCACTCTCATCGGGGTGAACAATGAAAAAAATGTTATTTTTGGGGTTGGTTTTTATTTCTTTGGTCGGCGGAGCCAAAATTGGCGCTGCGCAAACAGACACGGGGCTGAAAGCCATAGCGGATCGCTATAATCAAGAGCTGATGTACTTCGAATACGAACTGCACTCCTTTGACCAGCAAACCGAGTGGGCCGAAAACGCAAAATCTGATTACGAAAATTTGCAGTTATTAAACCCTTCGGTTCAACAAACATCGTTGTGGAAAAATTTGAATTTTTATTTAAAGGCACAAACATCGCAGGAGCTCGCGTGCAAACCCTACTACTGGATGAACGATGGGCTGTATCAACTTTCAGGGGCGTTTTACATGCAAGAGTGGCTGCAGAGCTCAGAATCACCAAAAACCATGGACGAGTTTAATAAACTCGTTGATGAGGGTGTGGCGAAAGTTCAGTTGCAGTTAAAATATGCCCAAGAAAAATTAATTAAAATTCAAGCGGATGGGGTGATTCCGCCCCGGTCGTCCACGTATGCTTATCTTTCTATGATCGATCGTCCCGAGTCTGGCAGCCCGCAGCGCTTGGGACTGACGTACTCGGTCTCCGAACTTCCAAATTTCACAAATTGCGCGATTTGCTCCCAGATCGAGGGGCAAAAATTGATAGAAAGATATGATCTCGAAGTTGCGCCGATCATGGCCGAGGTGGCGGCAGAGTTTGATAAAGTCAATTTGCTGCTCAAAGACGACACTCCTATAAACATGCCACCAAGTTTGCGTGAGGAGTGTTACAAGACCGTGCTCTCAGGAATCTATTCTGACCTCACGGGCCCCATGGTTTTAAAAAAGGGAGACAGCGAATTGCTGCGCGCGGAAAAATCCATGCTCGAGCTTCTGGTAAAAATGGGCAAGCCTCTCACGCCGCCTTTAAGCATCGCCGCATTTATCGAGCAAGAGTACAACCTCATGGCCGCCAATACAAAATATCATTTAAAAACTCAAGACGATTACCAAAAAATTTACGATGTATTATTTCAACGATTTCAAAACAAAAAAGATTTGATCACGTCACGACCTCTCAACTATCCGCTAGAGTACAATTACACTCTAGAACCTGGGTATCCAAAATCTGGGGGCTTTTATTTTAATGATGATGAAGGGAAAGGGTACTTCTCTACCGTTTCAGGCTTGGAGCCCGGATATCTTTCGTTTGAAGTGGCTTGGCTATTTATTCATGAGGGTTTGCCTGGCCATCATATGGAACAGTCCATCGATTATGACTTTAGAAAATCGGCAGATAATTCGTTTGATCAGTTTAAAAGTTTTTCTCCCTACACCGAGGGATGGGGCCTTTACACCGAGGAATTGGCCTTTGATTTAGATCTTTACCAAAATCTCGAAGAGCAATTTGCCTATTACGATGGGCTTCGCTTGCGAGCCCTTCGCATGATCAACTCCTATCGTTTCTATGTTGATGGTTGGGACGAAGCCAAGGTGGTGGCGTTTACCGATGAGCATTTGTTTGGCGGAGACAACGACGCAAAGGACGCTGTGGGACGAGCCAAACGCTGGGACGCCCAAGGTGTGGGTTACATGACCGGAAAAACGATGCTGATGAGTATGAAAAATTCGGCTGATAAAATTCTCGGCTCAGGCTGTTTTACCCTGGCGGAATACCACGATTCATTTTTAATCAAAGGCTCAACACACTTGGACACATTGGTGTGGCAAACCGCCCAGTGGATTAAAATCAATCAATGCTACCGGGGAGAATTGACTCGTGACGAAATTGAGAGCGTGCTTCGCAAAGATATCGTCGACGCCTTTAACATTTAAGCAGGGCGCGATGTCATTATAATTGCTGAAAATGCCCTGTTGTTTTCTGTAATGAGCTGGTGTATCAAAACTCTCCAATCCAATCATATTTATAGAGGAGGCCTTTTTGGGACTTTTTACCAAGAAAACCATGGCGGATTTCGCAGCTGAAGCGAACGATCAAAATGTGGAAGGTGGTCACTCCCTTAAAAGACACTTAGGTGCATTCAATTTAACGATGCTCGGCATTGGTGCCATCGTTGGGGCTGGAATTTTTTCTCTCACCGGCACAGCGGCAGCGTACTACGCGGGCCCCGCCATTGTTTATAGCTTTATTATAGGTGGTATTTTGTGCGCCCTGGCTGGGCTTTGTTATTCCGAAATGGCCTCAATGGTTCCTGTGGCGGGCTCGGCCTACGCTTACTCCTACGCCACCATGGGCGAACTTGTGGCGTGGATTATCGGGTGGGATTTGGTTTTAGAATACGCCTTTGGATCCATCACTGTGGCGGCTTCGTGGTCGGGATATTTTGTTTCCTTAGTCACAAAAACTTTGGGAGTTCACTGTTCAGACACCGTGCTGCTTTTTACCAAGGGCCCGTGGGAACAGGTCACCCTCTCCGATGGCGCTTTGCACTATGGATATTGGAACGCGCCTGCGTCTTTTATCGCCCTTTTAGTTTCGTTTATTCTTTACCGCGGTATTAAAGAGAGCGCCTCGGTGAACAACGTGATTGTGGCCTTAAAAGTTCTCATTATTCTTTTGTTTATTATTATTGGCTGGGGAGTGATCGACCCACAAAACTGGGTGGCCAATCCCAGTGCCAGTGGCTTGATGCAACTCATTCCGCCCACGGGCCCCAGCATGCGCCATGGTGTGGAGTTTGAAAGTTTTGGTCTGGCAGGTGTTCTCACTGCGGCGGGTGTGGTGTTCTTTTCGTACATCGGTTTTGATTCCATCTCCACCATGGGGCAGGAGTCTAAAAATCCACAACGCGATTTACCCATTGGAATGTTAGGCTCCCTGGTTATCTGCACAACCATCTATATTTTAATGTCGCTCACCATGACCGGCGTGGTGAATTACAAAGAGCTCGGCGTGGCAGATCCGGTAGCCGTGGGCGTGGATAAAATCGTACAGCTCCGACAGTGGAGTCCAATTTGGCAAACCGTGCTGTCGTTCTTCGTAAAGTTTGGGGCTCTGTGTGGCTTGTCGTCGGTGATTCTTGTGATGATGATTGGTCAGACGCGCGTGTTCTATGCCATCGGGCGCGACGGGCTTTTACCGTGGTTTGATAAAGTTCATCCTAAGTACTCCACTCCATATATTGCAACCGCTGTGAACGGCATTTTTGTGGCTTTGTGCGGAGGCATCATGCCCATGAGTTTAGTGGGGGAGTTAACATCCATCGGAACCCTTCTCGCCTTTGTCTTGGTTTGCGCGGGTGTATTTATTCTTCGTCATACCAATCCCGAAATTCCTCGACCATTTAAGACTCCTGTTTACTGGTTGGTTTGCCCGCTCGGAGCACTTTCCTGTTTGTGGGTGATGTCGGGACTGCCGCACGACACGTGGATCAGGCTCTTTGTCTGGTTGGCCATCGGCTTTGTGATCTATTTTGGATATGGCAAAAAACATAGCAAGCTGAGAGCCCGACCTTAGTGGGGCTCTTCGGCCAAAGAGCCCGCCCTGAGTCGGGTTCTTCAAACTAAAGTCGATTTTTCAGACACAAAGTTTAAAATTTGTAAAAAAAATGACACCTCATCTCAAATTGAGAGCTCAGATGTAAATAAGCCCCTGGCTGGAAAAGTTATTTTTGTCTCACCAGCTAAGTGTTGAAATTTTCAGTGGGACCTCCGAAGAGTCATTTAAGAAATAAATGATGATAAAGGAGAGGTTCCTATGGCAACAGCGAGAAAACTATCAATGATCGTGGCGATGGCTGCATTCTGTGTGCAGACGGCCCAAGCAGAAGATCCCACAGAGCTCCAAAGCGAAATGATGGAAGTAGAAGAGGCCATTGCCGACTCCGAAGCCGCAAAAGCGGAACAAGTGGAGACAGGAAAGCGTCTCGAAAAAGAAAAGAAGGACGCTGCCTCGATGAAAGAGAAAGCGGGCGGAGAGCTTAAAAAAGCCCGTCGCGATGAAGATCGTTCCCGTGAGCGCATCGCCATGAACGAAAAGAAAATCTTGGAAGCGCAAGACGAAATCGAAAAAGCTAAAAAAGCGATCGAAGACGCCAAAGAAAAAATGGATAAAAACCGTCTCGATGTTGAGAAGTCTGTCGCCGAGCTAGAAAAAGTTAAAAAAGAAGCTCAGCACCACGCGGATCTTAAGCGAGAAGCCATGGCCGAGAAAGAAGCTGTCGAAAAGAGCATGCTAAAAGCTCAAGCCAAACTCGAAGATATGAAGCGCACAGAAAAGTCGGCCCTCAAAGAGTTGGCCCGTTCTGAGCAAGAATTAAAATATGTTCGTGAAAAGGCAAAAAAATCTATGGAAAAGAACGGCGGCGAAAGCAAAGAGTATTTGCGCATTGTTCAAGACCATAGAGACTCTTTAAAAAAGATCGCGAAGAAACTTGATGAAATCGAAGTGGAACTCGAAGTGGATAAAGCTTACGAAGAAAAGCAGGAACGTAAACAAGCTTCTATGGAGCGCTCACGAAGTGTTTCCAGCATGAACTCTGCGAAGTTTGCAAAGATCACGTCGCCCACTTGTAGCATGCGCACGTTTCCATCTTCCGATTCTAAAATCATCGGAAGCTACAAAGCCGGTCGCAAGGTGCAAGTTAAGTTGCACGACAAAGCCTGGTACTCTACGATTTATAACGGTGAAAAAGTATTTTTAGGAACCGGTTGCTTCGAGTAGCTCTCAGGTACCAAGTTCCTTTTTGGAACGCATTGAATAAAAAAAAGCCAAGGTTTCTACCTTGGCTTTTTTTATTCAATGCGTTCCAAAAAGGAACTTGGTACCTAGAAGTCAGCAATTTGATCCACGTACTCAGGATGATCAATAAAGGGATTGCGATTCTTTTGAATCTCAAAGATTTGCTCATTGAGCTCGATTTCGCGCGCGTCTGGCGGATCCATCTCGTGCCACTCACGAAGCGACATCTCTTGATTTTTATCCACTTTGGATTTGTAACGAACAGAGAAATAAAAAATAGCTCGCGCCATATCACCTTTAATCACGTCGTCTGGTTCAAACACTCTTTCTCCAGAGGAATTGAGTCCCAGGACAGCTTCCTCACAAGGAGCTTGTAGAGTGGTCACCGTATCTCCAAAGGGGTAGTTGCCGCGAATGGAATTGATGTGACTCTCTGTCGGGAACAAAATATGCAGATCGGCTTTCTGAGTAGCTTTAGGAAACTGACTTGTAAAATGACTTTGCGGCCATGAGTGCTCCACATTAAGAATGTTATTGTCGGGAATTTTCATGGGCCCCAGTTGACTGCCTTTTGCAAAGTCAGCATTGGTAAAAGTACCATTGCAGTAATAGGTGTCGATTTCGTAGGTTTGCTGTGACGAACCTTCGAGGTAAAGAAAGCCAAAAATCAATTCCCGTGCGTTTTTGTAAGACACCGGAGAATGGAAAGCATTTGTCAGATCAAAAAGAGAATCTTTTGTCGGAGTTCCTTGGACGACGGAGAAGTACTCCGCAGGAACGGCATAAACGGACGTTACACAAAACACCAAACACAACACGCTCAAAAGCCTTTTGAACATCGTACCCCCCTCACATCATGTGATGTCTTGTTTTATCTACCGAGATATATTGTTACAAGGTGGATTCCGAAATCAGACAGAAAATTAACAAATGAAGCTTTGCGCAAAATATTTAGTGAGCAGTTTTAAGGCGAAGCGGGAGTGATCCAAGGGATATTCAATTTTTGCTCCATGAGAGCTCCTAAAACATAGGCAATAAATGCGGCAAAGATGGCCATCAAGAACGGCGCATCCCACGCAAGCCACATGTCGCCCACTTGATAAAAGATCATTCCCGAAATCAATGCCATGGACCCGGCGAGAGCGTTGCCCCAGCGGGTGTAAATTCCAAAAAAGGTAATTATCAAAAGCCCCGATGTTCCAAAGGAGGAGGCCGCCTCGAGGAGAGAATAGATCCCACTGGAAAAATGCGCGATGGCGTAGGCAAGAAGAGCAAAAAACACGATCATCAAGCGAACAACTCTCAGTTTGTACTTTTCGGATTTGTGCTGGACCCATGGGTCCAATACGTTTTGCACAGTGAGCGCGGCCATGGACAGCAAAATGGTATCAATGGTTGAGAGAATTGCAGAGATCAAGGCGCCCACAAAAATCACATAAATCACCGGAGGGAGGTAATGTTGTGCAATGCTAGTCAAAAACTGTTCGTTGTGAGTCACATCTGGAAAGATCTGCGGACCGATGAGACCTAAAAACAGCGGGATCACACCGAGAAATAAATAAATAAAACAGGCCCAGTAACTTCCGCGCTTGGCGATCGTTGGAGACTTTGCAGCCAGGGTGCGAGAGATCAGCTCCTGCGCCACCAGGGAACCTAAAATCGGAATGGCCCAGCGATCCATCCTCTGCCACAACGTCTCCTCTGTGGCCAAAAAACTCAGCCGTTCATTGGGCATGGTCGAAAAGAGAGACCAACTGAAATCTGCACTGTTGATCACATAGAAAAACAAACTCAGCAGACCAAAAAAGATCAATGCGCCTTTGAGCATGTCGGTGATGATGTCGCCCAACAAGCCGCCCAAAAGTGTGTAAACAACCACGGCGAAGGTGCAAAAGAAGATGGTGGTCTCCACGGGAAGTTGAGTGGTGCTGCTGACAACTTGTCCAAAGGCACGGATCTGCGCGGCTCCCCAAATCAAGGATCCGGGAATTAAAACAAAGGCCGTGAGTTTTTCAACCCAGGTGCCATAGCGCTCGGCATAGAAGTCGGAGAGCGTGATATATCCACCACGCCACAAAGGAGCAGCAATAAAAAGACCCATCAGGAGCAAACACAGGCTGTAGCCAAAGGGATCGGCGCGACTGGCAGAGAGGCCGCCGTCGTAGACGGCTCCAGAGGAACCAATGCAGGTTTCAGCGCCAAACCAGCTGGCGACCAGGGACATGGCGACAATCGGCGTGGGCAGGCTGCGCCCCGCGAGGAAAAAATCAGTGGACGTGTTTACCTTGCGCGCCACCCAGTAACAGATAGCCAACTGAATGAGTAAATACAGAGCGATAAAAAAGATCATAATACCGATCTATGCCAAATTCCATAGGATGACAAATTGTTTTTATCCTCGGTAGAATAGGCCGTGGCAGAAACCAAGATTGATCTTAAAATTGCAGCCCTCAAAAAGGTAGTGGCCGAGTTTCCGCTCAATCCCGGCGTTTATCTGATGAAGAATGTGGATTCGAAAATCATCTACGTAGGGAAAGCCAAAGAGCTGCGCAATCGCGTGCGCAGTTATTTTCAAAAAAATCACGAAAGTCCCAAAACCACATTCTTGGTTCGCAATATTGTACACATTGAGTACATCGTTACAAAGACCGAAGTGGAAGCCCTCTTGCTCGAAGCCACTCTGATTAAAAAGCACCGACCGCGCTACAACATTCGCCTGAAAGACGACAAATCCTATCCGTACCTACGCTTGTCCGCCAAGGATGCATTTCCGCGATTTTACTTAGCGCGAAAAGTGAAGCGTGATGGCTCCATTTATTTTGGTCCCTATCAGAGCGGGCAAGTTGTGTACGACACAATCGAGTTTTTGAATAACATCTACAAACTTCGCGATTGCACGGACACGTTTTTCAAATCGCGAAAGCGTCCATGTTTGTCCTACGACATCGGCAAATGCTCAGCTCCCTGCGTGCAGATCATCAACGAAGAAAATTATCGTCAGTCCATTAAGGGTGCCCAGGGATTTTTTAAAAACAAGAACGCAAAACTTTTAAAAACTTTAGAAACTCAGATGCAAGGCTTGGCGAACCAGGAAAAATTCGAACTGGCGGCCCGCGTGCGCGATAGCTTGAAAGCCATTCAACGAGTTTTGGAAAAACAGTCGGTGATCAATACCGACATGGAAAAAGATCAAGACGTCTTTAGTTTTTACGGTGACGAACGCGGAACCTTAATATGCTCCATCCATCTTCGGCAGGGTGCGGTCATCGGCCAAAAAGGACAATTTTTTCCTTTGCTGGACTCGTCCTCGCCGGATGAAGACGTGCGTGACTGGTTAATGACTTTTTTAAACCAGTATTACGCAGAAAACGTTGTGCCCGACGAAATTTTGCTACCGCTCGACATCGGCAACGATTTGCGCAAGCTCTTGGGAGAGGTTCTTAAACTTTATTCCGACAGACCCGCGCAGATTATTTTTCCTACAAGTCATATTGGCGCTAAGTTATTAGAAATGGCGCGCACCAATGCCGAAAAGAAATTTCAGAATCATGTGACCAAAAACGAAGAAAAAAAACAGGCCTTGGATTTGATTCGCGACAAATTAAACTTGCCGCACTACCCACGGCGCATCGAGTGCTACGACATTTCCACCTTCCAAGGGCAAGAGACTGTGGCCTCGCAGGTGGTCTTTGAAGACGGCGTTCCCAACAAGGATCAGTACCGCCGCTACAAAATTAAATCCTTTGCCGGGATGAACGATTTTGAAGCCATGAAGGAAGTTTTGTCCCGTCGACTGAAACACGATGAGTGGGAAGAGCCGCATTTGATTGTTGTTGATGGCGGAAAGGGGCAGCTTAAGTTTGCCATGGCCGCATTGGCGGAGCTAGGTAAGACTCACATTCCCATCGTGGGGCTTGCTAAGGAGCGCACGAAAGGAACGTTTGAAGACGAGGGCATCGAAAAAACCCAAGAGCGTTTTTATTTGCCCAACCGAGCAAACCCCGTCGTTTTTGCGACCAACACCGAAGCGTTTCGCATTCTTGTGAGTTTACGCGACGAAGCCCACCGCTTCGCCATCAGCTTCCACCGCGAACTCCGCGAAAAGGCCTTTCTCCCTGACTAAAGGTACGGACATACTTTTTGGGACTTGTTGCGTAAAAAAATCTGGCATTTTTTAAAGGGCTTCTTTTTAAGACGCGTCCATCCATGGACTCGCTCGCA
>JANPLN010000043.1:0-6506 GCA_031426555.1 Bdellovibrionales bacterium
CCGAACGCGGCACATATTACTCCGTTTACATAGATGCTAAATTAAATCCCGATGACGGTCGTGGCTGGACCAGAGAGCTCTCCAACAGGGAGAATTCCTATCTTCAGATTGATCCATTGACCGGTTTTTCAGTGGACTCAAACTATCAACCCAAAACGATTTCAAACGTCTCAATCCTTATTGATGAAATTTTGAATCCGAGTCAAGTTTTGAAAGGTAAGGAAAATCCAACCGAACGCAACGCTCAGCTAGAGAAACTCGAAACTCTGGAATGGACCCCTTCTCGAACCTCTGACTATCGTGAAAGATTGCGAGAGCACATTAGAATTTTTCAGCGAGATGAAACGGCTCCTAGCCTCGCTTCAAATAGAATGTATGCTGAAGCGATTTTACAGGCGATTATGGAACCCGAGGTAGTCAAGGCTCATGCAGATCTTATTGCCGAATTGATAAGAAATTTTCCAGTTTGGGCATCCAAAACTATGGCGAGGGATTATTTGGTCCACGACAGTTGGTTGAATCATCCAAATTCAGCAATTTGGCTAGGTGAAGTCTTCAGGTCGACCCAATCCACATTTCAACTTATGTTCGTCGATGAGTTGTTCCGCTCGACCAAAGGGACTGGGTCAGCTCTATTGAAATTTGAGCACGTATACCCAGCCATGCTCGAAGGAACACCATCTGCGAGGGCCCTTCGTGGAATGATCAATTGGATTTACGATCAACAAAGCTTTGTGTCTTTTAAACCTATTCTTACAAAACTGGTTGAGCTACCTGGATTTTCTGAAATGATCTCAAAGGTCGATTCCGATGCCAAAGATCGATTTGGCATTGAGAAAGTGTTAGGAGCCTTGGCTCAAAACGGTTCCGCCCGCGCGACTTTGTATTTAGAAGCTCTTGCGCAAATCCCGGGCGTCATCAAGAATAGCGATAGGTACAACGGAGCACGCGGGTTTAACTTCGATATTTACGATGCAGACGTTAATAAAATAGCCACAACCCGAATGCAATTTATAGCGGAGCGACTTACACGAGATCAAGCAACGTCAGTTGAAAATGCGGGTCAGGGGAATGAGGCAATAATTAAAGGTAAATGCTCGGAAATATTTTCTAATAGGCGAAGCGGTTTTTAATGATTCGATGAACCTGCTAGTGACATTTTTGAGCCTATTTGGCCGCTTTTGAAGACATTTTGTCTCTCAAAGGACCCATTAAAAGGCCCTCTCTTGGTCTGGCCTTTGCAAAGATATTGTCGATGCGCATATGTTATTATTTTATCATTATTCCGCTACTAATAGCCTGTAGTATCAAGCCCAAGACGGTCCAAAGAGATACCGAGCCAACCCCTCAAACTCTCATTGAAAAACCTGTGGACGTTTCCTTGCCATTGCACATCGTTTCCACTCAGCAAATGCAAACAGAAAATATATCAACATGGACTTCTTCGATTAGTTTAGTTTGCAATGCTGCAAAATGCCCCCCTCAGGTCGGACTTCTAATTTTTGTAACATCTGAAAATCAAATGATTTATTTTTCTCGTTGCACGGCGAGTCTTATCGCCCCCGATAAAATTATTACCAATGCACACTGTGACCAGCACGCAAGTAAGGAAGGCTATTTTATTACTCAGAAAATAAATGGAAAGCACAGACAGATTAAAATTAAAGATCTTTCATTTAAACAATACAAACAAGAAGTGCCGTCTGAGAAGAAAAATTCTCCTGGAGAAATCGATCTTGCAATATTTACTTTGGAAGAGGAGATTAGTGCACAGGAAATCACACCCTTTGATCTTCCCAACCAAGAAACTCCATCTTTTGGAACGCTTTACTCGTACGTTGTTAATGAAGGAAAAGCGGATAATAATTTCGTCATCGACGAAAAAATCTGCTCACCTCAAAGACACGAAATATTTTTCCCTTTTAATTTTTCAGAAAACCCCGACACCTTCTTAGTTTTGAATTGTGAAATCGAAGCTGGAAACTCTGGGTCGCCAGTTTTGGCAAGCAGAACTTCTACAACAATTGAAGCTTTAGTTGCGTCTCATTCCAGCCGAAAAACAACTCAAAAACACTATCAAGATAATTATGGTCGACCGCCTTTTCTGTATGAAGACTATGGATATATGGAGGCCACTAACATTCGCTGCGCAAATCTGAATGATGGACAACCGATAATTCCGAGCTGTACCCCTACAAACCATCAAGAAATCAATCGTCGTTTTAACGAGTACGTTCAATCGAAATTTGATTTGCTAAAAAGCAGACAGCTTGAAGATGCTGATCGTCGATCATTTAAATATGAGGCATACCCCTACCGCCTCAAGAACACTTTATCACCCGATGATCAATATGTTATTTTTCATATTCCCACCTGTCGTATCCATGCTGAAGAACCAGAATCAGTTCCATTTATTATTGAGGAAGTGGAATTTGTTTATGATTCGCTCGCACGTGTTGAAATAAAAATAATCAAAAATTATGAAGTTCAGTCTCAGATAACATATGCTTATCGCAATGATGTGTTTGGTCTGAAAACTCCATGGCCGGTGTTTGATGGGGATTTCGAATCACCGCCAGCAAGTGAGCAGTTGGGGGCAGAGTTTGACTTTTCAATTCCCAAATGCAGTCATTGAACTGTCTTATATAATGCGGTGCCGCCGGTAAAGGTACTTGGTACCTATACGCCAAGGTACTTGGTACCTATACGAACTTGTTGCGAGTCATGAACACGGAGATCAGGAAGTTCATCCAGCCGAGCATAAACAAGGCGCCACCGACCGGAGTGAGATAGGCGATGGAGTTTGTTTGCAGAAGTGCCATGGCGTAGAGGCTGCCTGAAAAAAATAAAATTCCAAAAACAAAACACAGACCCGCCCAAAAACTTCGGGACCACTTTTCCCAGTGACTCCATAAGCCCAGCGTGAGCAAGGCGCCCGCATGGTACATCATGTACTTTGTGGCCACTTCGAAAAGTTCCTGCGCGTGGGGATCCAACGTATCGCGAAGGGCATGGGCCCCAAAAGCGCCAACCAGCACCGAGAGACCTGCAAATAAACATCCCATCATTAACCAAAAACGTCCCATTATTTTGCCGCCTCGAATTGATTTTTTAAACCCTGCCAACACTGCCAATACTTTTTATCCAGTGGTGCTTCTTTAAGGGCATAGGAACTCACCTGATAAATCTGCGAACTTTCAAACATAAAGGCCATGGTCGATTCCAATTTGTGTGGCTCGTCGACACGTTTGAGTTCTTTTTCAAAGGTACTGCCATCGGGACCATGGGGAACCATGCAGTTGTGCAAACTCGCACCGCCTGGCAAAAAGCCTTCCTTCTTCGCATCGTATTCACCTTTGATCAATCCCATGTACTCGTTCATCACATTGCGATGAAAATAAGGTGGACGAAACGTGTCCTCACCCACAAGCCACCGCGGAGGAAAGATCACAAAATCCATATTCGCTTTGCCTGTGACGGCAGAAGGCGATGTGAGTACTGTAAAGATGGATGGATCGGGATGATCGTAGCTGATTGTGCCCATGGTGTTGAATTTGCGAAGGTCGTATTTGTAAGGCGCATAGTTCCCATGCCACGCTACCACATCCAGTGGTGAATGGGATAACTGTGTTCGCCAAAAACGATTTTGAAATTTACAGAACAATTCGCAAGCGGTGGAGGTGGTGTTCGCAAACGCCGCCGTCGGAAATTGAAAATCGCGAGGATTTGCTAAACCATTTGAACCGATGGGCCCGAGTTCCGGAAGTCGCAGCGGCGCTCCGGTGTTCTCACCTAAGTAGCCGCGACTGAAGCCACTTGTTGTCACCTCAACACAAAACTTCACACCGCGGGGAATAACCGCCACCTCGAGAGGTTCCACATAGAGGACTCCCATTTCGGTTTTTAAAAGCAGTGGGCCCTCTTGCGGAATAAAAACCAATTCGCCATCGGCGTTGTAAAAATATTTATGATTCATGGATTGGTTCATCACGTAATGATGGACGGCGGAGCCTTCAGAAGCGTTGTTGGCCACCATAGTTTTCACGCCACCAATAAAATCACAACTCTCATCCGACACTAAAGGCAGCCAGCGCAGAGCCTGCGGAGGTGTTTGTCCGTCGTCGGCAATCTGCGAGGTCCAATATTTTTGCTGAGAATAAGGCGCCCATTCACCCTGAACAACAGAAGGGTGAATGCGATAAAGCCAGGTGCGTAAATTTTCACTGCGTTTCATGGTGAAGGCTGAGCCGCTGAGTTGTTCGGGATAAAGCCCACGCGATGGCTTTTGCGGGCTATTACGCCCTTCTGGCAGAGTCCCACGGACGGCTTCTGTTTCGAAATAACTTCCAAATCCGGTTAAGTATTCCAGTTCACGCATGCCTTTTGTCTACACTATCGTTTCAGCATGTGTCGATCTAAAAAAGCCTCCATTTGCTTATAAAACTCAAACCGATTTTCCTCATTTCGAAAGCCGTGGCCCTCGTTCTCTTTCACCAGATAAGGCACATCAACGCCACGCTTTTTCAAAGCCTCTACGATCTGATCGGACTCGGCTTTTTTAACCCGGGGATCCTTCGCTCCTTGAGCTACAAAAAGCGGTGCGGTGATTTTATCAGCATGAAAAACCGGCGAGGCACTGCGCAGAAGTTCCTTTTCGGTTTCAGGGTTCCCGATCATTTCGTAAAACATTTCGCGCATGGGCTTCCAATACGGAGGAACCGTCTCCATCAAAGTAAACAAATTTGACACACCGACATAGTCCACTCCACAGCGATAAAGATCAGGCGTAAATGCCAAACCTGCAAGCGTACTATAACCACCGTAACTGCCTCCATAAATGGCAATTCGATCTTTATCGGCGATCTCTTTTTGCACCAGCCACGTCACACCGTCGGTGACGTCGTCTTGCATTTTGAGCCCCCACTGTTTAAATGAGGCTTGCCAGAATTTTTTGCCAAAGCCTGTGGAGCCGCGAAAATTCATTTTTAAAACCGCATAGCCGCGATTGGCTAAAAACTGCGCCTCTGGGCGAAATCCCCAGCTGTCCCGCGCCCAAGGCCCACCGTGGGGATTCACCACCACAGGCAAGTTTTTTGGTTCGGTGTCTTTTGGCAAATACAAATAGCCCATGATTTTAAGTCCATCGCGCGAGGTGTACTCGATGGGCTTCATCTCAGCCATGTCTTCTTCCTTCAGCCACGGAGTGGAATCCAACAGAAGCGATGTTTTTTTGTTCTTGTGATCGTAAAGGTAGAAGTGCGTCCCCGTGCGGTCGCTATTGGCCGCAACAACAAAGGTGTTTAGCTTTTCGTCGTGGGACGTCACAAACAGATCACGATCTTTCACCGTTTTTTCGAGCTCTTGATAAATAGTTTTAAAATACTTACTAAAAAAATGCCGGCGCGTGCTCCAATCCTCGTAAATAGCTGTAGTTAATTCTTGCCGTTGACGAGAATAAAAAAGGCGGACCACATCAAAATTCGGGTTTGAAAAAAGCGTTTTCACCGTTTTTCCAGTCTCGGGATTCATCTCGACCACGGCCAAGGTGTCCCGCTCCAAATTGGAAAGTGCATAGATATTTTTATTTTTCTTATCGAAGCTGATGGGTGTGAGTTGATCTTTGAAATTCAGTGAAAGAATTTTCTTGAGGGGAACTTTATCATTTTTACGGTAGAAAAACGTGCGGTCGGCGCCGTTGGTTCCGATGGCCGCTCTCAGAACACCCTTGTTATCGACTAAAAATCCTGTGAGCGACTCTTTATTTTCGAGCAACAATGTGCTCACACCTGTTTTGATGTTGAGTTTGTAAACATCAAAATACTGCGGATCGCGCTGGTTGTGGCTGATGATCACTTCATCTAACGAGATGGCTTCCAAATCATCCACCATCTGAACTTTGGCGCCAGCGTAGGGCGTGAGCTCGCGAAAATTTTGTCCATCCTGTTCCACAGCAAACAGATGAAAGTTTTCATCGCCACCGAGATCCTTGGAAAACAACAATGTTTTGCCTTTCCACTGGAGCGATGCGATGTCGCGATCTTCGACTTTGGTCAAATTCACCCACTCGCTGTCATTCAGCTTTTTGACAAAAACGTTCATGCGTCCTTTGTAGGGCTGCAAAGACGCAAGCATTTGCCCATCGGGCGACACCACCACATCGCGGGCCACGGGATTACGAAAAAATAATTCAAGTGGTAGTTGGCCTGGCTTTAAGGTTTTTTCGCGGGCTTTAAGACCATCAGCAGTTGAAGAGGTACAGGCCGCTAGCAATGCACACACAAACAATAAATAGATTTTTTGCATTTGTCTCCGATCTAAGGCGCACCGAAAGCGCGACTTTACTTATTTAGTCATTTTTTTTTCAATATATGAATCTACCAAAACTTCCAATTCGCTGAGCGGCAGGGCTCCACTACCCAGAACCACATCATGAAAGTCGCGAATATCAAATTTTTCGCCCAGGGATTTTTTGGCTTTTTCACGGAGCTCGACTATTTTTAACATTC
>JANPLN010000044.1:0-51710 GCA_031426555.1 Bdellovibrionales bacterium
GCGCGATGGCCAGATGCAAAAATTAAACGACATGGGTGCCACCGTTTTAGCAAATGCCTGTGGTCCTTGCATTGGTCAATGGAAGCGCGACGATATTAAAAAAGGCGAAGTGAACACCATCGTGACAAGTTTCAATCGCAACTTTAAAGGTCGTAACGATTCCAATCAGGAAACATTATCTTTCATCGGCAGCCCCGAAATTGTCATGGCGCTGGGAATCGCAGGGCGTTTAGATTTTAATCCCATCACCGACACCATCGACACACCCATGGGACCAATGAAATTAAAGGCGCCGCAGGCTCCTGAGTATCCAGCGAATGGCTTCGTTGCGGATCCTGAAGGTTATCAGGCGCCCGCGGGAAAAGATGCACAGGTGAAAGTGGACGCCAAATCAGAGCGATTACAGTTACTCGAGCCCTTTGCCAAGTGGGATGGCAACGACCTCAAAGGCATGTTTGTTCTCGCCAAAGCCAAAGGCAAATGCACAACGGATCACATTAGCCCGGCGGGGAGTTGGTTGCGCTTCCGAGGTCACTTGGACAATATTTCTAACAACATGCTACTAACGGCAGTGAACGCCTTCACCGGTGAGGCCGGAAAAGGTAAAAACCTGCTTACGAGTCAGACGCAAGAATTCGCCCAGCTCGGTCGCTCGTACAAAGCGGCTGGAAAACGGTGGATGATCATCGGCGATGAAAACTACGGCGAGGGTTCAAGTCGTGAGCATGCGGCCATGTCGCCACGTTTTTTAGGTTGTGCGGCTGTAGTTACAAAGAGTTTTGCGCGCATTCACGAAACTAATTTAAAAAAACAGGGCGTATTGGCGATGACCTTTGCGAACCCTGCTGACTACGATAAAATTCGCGAAGATGATGTGGTTTCCATCCTCGGTGTTACGACACTGGCTCCAGGAAAAAACCTCACCATGGAACTCAAACACAACGACGGCACAACCGAACAACTTTCGATGAAGCATTCGTATAACAAAGAGCAAATTCTTTGGTTTCAAGCGGGTTCGGCATTGAATCTGCTGCGCTCATAAAGCGCGACCGAGGTCGTGTTGCGGAGCCCTTTGGGACGTGAGATTATTTAACCATGGCTTGGATCATCTTTTTCGTATCGGTTGTTGTTGTACATGCTCAAAACGACAATCCAAGGGAATTTCGGACAGCTCGTAATACGCAGCTGGGGCGAATGATCGGGGCCAATCTTTTGCCCGCCCAGGTTAAAAATCCTGAAGAGATTGATCGCTATCTGCAGTGCCATTTAACCACCGACGTCAGTCGAAGAGCCTATCGCGATTATCAAACCAATTATGGGGAGCTCACACGACGAGCGTCGCAAACCTTTGATATGCCGCGCTCATTATCCACCTGCCTTATGTTTCGGGAAAGTGCATTCAACGACGGCCCGGAGGTGAAATCCAGTCAAGGAGCCCTGGGTATTCATCAAATGATGCCCAATACGTATAACGAAATTCGCTCGAGCATCATCGAAACCCAACGCGATGTTTTGCAAAAGAAACAATACGATGAACTTGTTTCTCGCCGGGTCGACATCAATCAAATCACTCCCGAGCAGAACGTTGCAAATCATAGTGAAAATGATTTTATTCGTTGCCATCAATTTTCACAAATGAGTGGCCCGTACTACGATCAGGCGAGTGCGGAGGAAAAGGTAAAAAGTCACACTGATTGCCGCGATAGCTTTTTAAAAATTGAGTACCGTGCACAGCTGCTAAATAATTACGGCATGTTTTTAAATTACGCAAAAAATGGGAGTCGGCATGACTCTCAATATTCAACACTGCCCATGGGGAACAGAGACTCCACGCCCGCCTTTGTTTTGCCTCCCGAAAATATCAAAGATGGAATTCGCGATCCTAAGATGGTGATTGCGATGCAAATGTACTATTTAAAAGAAATGATGCTGCGAATGGATAATAGATTAAATCCAAATGGAGCGGTTGGAGGAGACCCAGTTGGTTATCTTGTTCTTTTGGCTGGTGGTTACAATGCCGGACACAACGCTTTGTTGGATAGCATGGCTTCTGGAAACACTGTGCAAGAGTGGTGTAGAAGTTTGGGTCAAAAAGGCAAGGAAGAAACAATAAATTACATGCTATCGGTTCGTCGTTGTTTATCAAAAAGCGATTACACGGCTCCCACGGGTCAAGACTCTCTTTGTGAAAACAATCTGATGCCGCGCATGGATGACCCCTGTGTGACAAGCCGACCTCCACCGCGCCCCGCAGGATTAGGACAAACTCACGCACAAGACGCACCAGCGGCCTTGGAAAGATCACCGCGTCCACGTGCACGTCCTACAAATACTGAGCAGTGATGTTATGGGGGTCAATGAGCCCTATGCGGTTTTTTTCACAAGGTTGTTGATGTGCATATAAACACCAGCTTCGATAAAGATTCGTAAAAGCTCAATGTCTAACTTGCCTTCATTGGCTTCGGACAAAAGAATATCTATAGCCGTGTCGGGTGTGAGTGATTTCTTGTAGGGTCGATCAAATGCAACGAGCGCATCGTAAATGTCGGCGATGGTCATCATCCTTGCCTGAATAGGGATCTCGGTTCCAGCGATGCCACGGGGATACCCTGAGCCATCCATTTTTTCATGGTGACAGTGGGCGATGTGGGCCACTTGTTCGAGCCCATCGGTCCACGCGATTTGTTTTAAAAAATCGTAAGTGTGGGAAACATGGGATTCGATCTGCGATCGCTCTTCGCCGCTCAAGCTGCCTTTAGGGATGGATAAAATTTTTATTTCGTTATCAGTAAGTACTTTATGATCAAAGTGACCAGAGGTGGAATTGATCATGTTGAGCATTCGATCCAAGGCCTTTTGGTCTTTAATCACATAGGGCTCGTTGGTTTGAATAACACCGCTTTTCATCTGTCGAACACGCAGTTTGGTGGTCTCGATGTGATGTTGGATGTCGTGCACTTTTTGATGAATCCATTTGGAGTCAACACTGGGGTCCTTTTCGACTTTTTCTAACAAGGTTTCGATAAACTGACGCCACTGCGAGGCTTCGCTTTTAGATTCTAAACCATCAAGACGCAGCAGAATTGACTCAAGCTCGCGAGAATGTAATTTCTTTTGTTTCAGTAAAACATCTTCTTTAATTCCAATTTTGCCAAAATCGTGCAGGAGGGCGGCATAGCGTAGTTCGCGAATTTGCTCTTCGGAAAAGTACACGTTTCTAAAGCTACCAACTTGTGTTTTGTGAATGGAGAGAGCGAGCTCTACAGTAAGAATGGCAACACGGTCGCTATGACCGCTCGTGGTAGGATCTCGCGCTTCAATGGCTTTTACTGACGCGTGCACGAAGCTTTCGAAAAGATTTTCAATACTCTCTGTGAGCTGGGCATTTTCGATGGCCACGGCGGCCTGCGAAGCAAACACCTTCATCAACTCTTCGTCATCTTTATCAAAAGCTATAATATCCTGTTGCGGGACGACTCCGTCTTTTAATTTTTTGATGCCATCGGCACCGAGCTTATTTACAACCTGCACCACTCCGCGAACTTGGCCGTGGGCGGAGATCATAGGGATGGTGAGCAATGATTTTGTTTTGTAGTTGTTATCAATATCGTATTGCGAATTAAACCGATAGGGACTTTCGCTGTCGATTTTGTAGCAGTCTTCAATGTTAACGACTCTTTTTGAAAAGGCACTAAATCCCACGATGCTTTTTTTGTTGATTTCAACCAGAGTGTTTTTATCTTTTGGCCCCTGAGAGCGATTCATGGTTCTTAAAAATTTGAGAACGGGAATTTTTTGCGGCACCAGGAGGGGATTGTTTTTAGCATCGTGGTAAATCATCTTTTTATCGATCAGATAAATGCTCGCGCCTTCGGCCTGGCAAACTTCGAGGCACTTATCCAAAAACATTTGCATCAGTTTTGTGAGTTCTTTTTCCGAAGATAGAGCGACGCCAATTTCGATCAGTTCTTTTAATTTTTCGGCCATCAGCGCCGGGTTCTGTTGGATCGACTGGGACATACTTCTTTTTCGGCTTTTTTTTAAATAATTTTGAGCACTTAAACAAAAAAATGTCTCGTTTTGAGACTGTTCTTTTTATTTAAAGTTTTTCAGGCCTTTTGGCGATAAGAAACTACAGGGGGAGGGTACAGTGTCTCTAAAAATAAAACATGCTTACTTGCTCCTCGCCTTGGGTCCCATCCTGTTCTTCCAAAACTGTGGGTCAGACTATGCGGCTTCGTCTTTGTATGCAGACAATGGTACAGGTACCTTTAACAGCCAAGACTGCATTTCGGCGGTGGTGGATTGTGGACCAAAGAGCGAGTTCCTTTTAGTAAGTATAGATACGCAGGATCCGCTGGTGCTCTCGATAACCGACACGTTTTACGTGATCTCGGGTCGCTGCAATACGGGCAACTATCCAGAGCACACGATTACATATGAGGTTAGAAACGCGGTGGGCACACGTGTTCTCAATCAAGTGATGCAGGGGATGTGCTTGTCGGGAAGATACCAGTTTAACTTGCCACTCGGCGGGCTTGCCAGTAACCAAAATCTCTCGTTACTTGTGACTATTACAGGGATTGATGATGAAGGACGTACGTTTACCAGCACTCAAGCTGGCGGCAGTGGTCGAATCGACTTTTTTAGACAATAACTATCGCAAAATCAAAAAACAAAAAAATCTTTATCGGCAATGCTTTGTCCAAAACCGGTTTCGCTAAGTCCTGAGATGATGGGTAGGGCCCCCATATCAGGAACGATTTGCGAAAAGCGATGGGGCATGGAAAGTTGCTGAGCGATTTCCATGGATTTGTCGAGGCTGCCGGTAAAGACCGCTGCGGAACTTGCATAGTTGGTTGTGTTGGCAAACTTAACGGCTTCTGCCGTAGTTTTGAACCGCGTGATCGTAAGAACAGGTCCTAATACTTCCTGCTGGTGCCAAGGGGAGCAGTTGTTAAAGTCGCTGTTCAAGTGAATCGAACCTAGCTGCCAATTTTTTTCCTTCAAGAGAGATATGTTCTGTGTTTGCAAAACCTGATGGTAGATTGCATCGCTTTCGATTTTTGGTGCAGGAAATTTTGCGATGTGAAGTTCGAGGTGTTTTATGAATTCCGAAAAGTTTTTTTCCTGAACAAACCAGCGATTGAAAGAGTGCTCGGCAAGATAGGAATTATCCAGCGCTAAAGCGAGGATTTCTTTTAAAGAGTCGAGAGGTGCATCGTGGGTAAAAATCACTGGATTGCGGCCACCCAAATGGACACGAAGTCGCTTTTTAAAGATGGGTAGATTTAGGTTTTTTAAAAAAGCCCCTTCATAGTGCCGGCCCTCAAAATGTATCGCTTTCAATGAGGGGTGCATGACAAGAGTTTCCAGCAATTCCGTATCTTGAGTGCTTAGCAGCGCCACCGATTTTTCGGGAAGTCCTTTCTGTAGCAGTCGCGAAATGAGGCGTTCGTAAACATCATGTTGATCAGGACTGCACAAAAAAACCACGGAGCAGCGATTTTTTAAGGCGTGCAACAGCGGTATGAGGCGAAGCAGGGGAGACGATGAGCTTCCGTAGATAAGACTCGCTCCCAAAGGCGGGCGCTGGGGATGAGTGTCCTGAGAGAGGGCTTTGGTTTTGAATGAAAAGTGCGCGGTTTCCCGCGAATCGTTACTGGTGTTTTGAACATCCGTCACAAAATCTGCCAAAGCTGTCTGAAGTTTGGCCGAGGAAAATTTCTGCAAGTCGGTAAATCCCTGCACGGCTGTTTGGATGGCTTGGATCAATTGAGAAAAATCCGGAGATTTAAAATGGATCATGGAGAGAGGTGGCTTTTGGAAGTGAAATGGAAAGTTTGGCGAAACAGGGAGGCAAAATTTTCTCCCCAAACCTCAGCATCAAACTGAATGGCTTTTTCTTGATCGATATCAATCTTTAAATCCAAATAATTACTCATCCCATCTTTTACAAAAATTCGCCGTGGATTTTTGTGCTGATCGGCCGAACCCGGGTGCATCTTTGCGTGCAGGCCGCTCGATGTCATTTCGAGAGTTTCAAAACCAAAAACAGACTTTTCAATTTTCGAAACCTCGGAGAGGTGGCGATCGCCAGAAAGAAAAATAAGCGGTTTTTTCGTATTTTTTAGCTCTTTGATAATTTTTTTGAAATCTTCCGGATGATGGCCTTCGAAAGATTCGAATCGATGATAGCCGCCAAAAAATTGATCGCCGCTAATGAGCCATGTGGGACCTTTGTGCTTCTGGATTTGCTCAAGAAGCCAGCTGGTCTGTTCTGCGCCGAAGTGGGTTTGGGGTTTGCTGAGTTTCGCCGAGCGAAAGCTGCGATCATCTAAAAATAGAAATTGCTGATGACCAATTTTTAACGCCGACGCAACTCCCGGTCCCGATTGCAAAATAGAATTGGGTTCCATGGGAAAAAAAGTTTTAAACACACTCTGTGCAAAGAGTTTGTGCTGAAACTCAGCCCCGCCATCGTTGATACCAAAATCGTGATCGTCCCAAGTGGCAAAAACCGGGATCAATTGCTTGCTTTTGTAAAGATCCAGGCGTTGAGCGGTCTCTGCATAGCGGCGCCAGATATCGTCTTCGTTCACGCTTTTCAAGGGAACAGGACCACCGTCCACGTAAACATTGTCGCCGATCATAAAAAGAAGATCGGGTTTCTGCTCGCTAATCTGCTTCCACTGCTTTTTTTGCAAGTCTGCATAGGAATCATCGGTGCACGAAATCACAAAGAGACGAGTATGGGTCCACGTTTTTGGGAGAGTTTTAAAATAGCGCTCGTCGACTATTATTTTTTTTGCGTCGGTCGTGTCGCCTTCGTAGATGCGAAGCGTGTACAACAGCTCAGGGGTCAGATTATCGAGGTGCAATTGTAGAACCTGCGTCGTGGAACCGGGACGAACTTTTTTATTTAACGTGGGTGATTCGAGGAGACTATTGTCAAAACTAACGGCGACGGAGTAATTTTTGTCGGCGGGGGCAATGATATTGATTTGCGTGGAGGTTTCGTCGGTGGCTCCTTGCAGAACCGACAGCCCGCTTGGCAACCCGTTTATGGTGGGCCTTGCGGTGTAGCAGCTTGAAACAAAAATGGAACAGATCAATAGCGCAGAGGATTTGAGCATACTAGTTGGCTTTGATTTTGTTCATTAAAAAATGAAAGCTCTCGTGCACGGCCGACGACCAGCTTCTTCCTTTGACGAAGGCCACACTGATTTTATTTTTTAATTCTTTCGAAGATTTTCCATCAAAAATATAAAGATGTTTCCCTTCGGCTTTTAATTTTTCAACATGGTGACCCGGCAAGATGCCAATTCCGAGGCTGGATTGAATCAATTTGGCAACACCGAGAGTGTCCGCGAGAACCGCTCTTACTTTGATGTCGATATTTGAATGTTTATAATGGTGTTCGATCCATCGCTGTGACATCGGCAAGTCCTGGTCGTATTCGATGTACTCAAGGCCCTCAAAGTACTTCTTAGTGGTTCCTTCGCCCTTGGATTTTATGTAGTCCTTAGAAGCGCACAAAAGCAGAGTTTCATCATACACATTTTCAGTCTCAATCTGCCGATCCATTGTGAACTCATCAACAAAAGCAAAATCCACATCGCCCTTAAGCAATAGATTGTTAAAGCTTCGCGCCAGATCGAAGTGAATTTTAAATTTCAGCAGTGGGTGCAACTTGCCCAGCTCGGCGAGCATCGGAACTATGATATTTAAACCAAAAACTACTGGCATACCAATCACCACTTCTCCGCGAAGCGTATTATCTTTGTTTGTGAGTTGCAGCAAAATTTCTTCCAGCTTCGAAAGGTGAGGAGAGAGCTGCACGTAGAGATTTTTTCCATCTTCTGTTGGAATTAATTTTTGTTTGATTCTGTCAAAGAGCTTGATCTGTAGATTGTCTTCCAGAGAGCGGATGTGCTGACTGATTCCAGACTGAGTTAAATGGAGCTCGGCCGCGGCTTGAGTCATGCTGCGTGTACGGTATACGGCCTCAAAGATGCGCAGATAGTTCATATTGATTTGGTCTAAGAGCATGGGCGGATCCTTCGTTTTATGTACAAGTTATTCTCATTGAGACTATTCTCCAGTCAATGAAGAATTTAAAAGCCAAGGCATTTCAGGGGGTTAAAATGACTGGCTCAAGATAATATGCGTCAGTTTGATGCAGAACTGAAGAATTCCCTCAGCAAAGTCGAGGCCTAAGACGAAAGTGTGTATGGGTCATAAGAACCGCCATGTGCGGTACGGAGGAGCCCCATGAGTAAGTATCTGTACAAATTAGTGTGGTCGGTGACGGTGCTTGTTGCAACAGCCTGCGGTGGTAAAACCTTTAACGTGGCAGATGACGGCTCAAGTTTTCAACAGTCCAATGGAGCAAAAAGCGTTCCTGTGGACATCTTATGGGTGATCGATAATTCGGGCTCCATGGAATCATCGCAAGGATTGCTAGCGGCCAACTTTCCGTCCTTTATTGATAAGTTTGTGCAAACAAATTTTGATTTTAGAATGGCCGTGGTGACGACAGACGCTTACAAAGGCATGGCGCCCTACGGTTCTGATTTAACCATGGCAAAGTTCCGTGATGGCGAAAGAGACTACTATCCAGCAGATGGTATTGATGACTCCACAAGCAGCGGTTACTTTGTAATTGATCGCAACACGCCAAACATAACCAACGTATTTCAAACCAACGTACTTCAAGGCATTTATGGTGGTGGCGATGAGCGCGGTTTTCAAAGTATGGAAGCGGCACTCTTAAATCTAGAAAACAGAGCCACGCCTTTTCCACGTCCTGGTGCTTTTTTGGTTGTGATCTTTTTAACTGATGAAGAAGACTTTTCGTGGGATGGTACTGCTGGGATTCAAATCGTAACCGACCCGGCAACTGGGCAGCCGGTTAATAACTCGATCACTGATCCTCGTTTACATCCGATTTCGCGTTACATTGATATTTTAAACACGGCGACAAACAGTACGACAACGCAAAAAAATTATATGGTGAACACCATTGCCATCTTTGACGATGCTTGCAGACAGCAGCTCACAACGCCAACTTTTACAGGCCGACGAACTGCCGACAGATATGCACAACTCGTGGATGCTACGGGCGGTTTGAAATCGAGTCTTTGCGGAAACTTCGACACTATTATGACGAACATTTCAGATTCGATTTTGGAATTCTCTACCAAGTTTTATCTCAATCGCACACCCATCGTAGAGACGATTCGAGTGTTTGTTGATGGAGTCGAAGCAGTTGCTGCGGCTTGGGTTTACGATGCTGGAGAAAACTCAGTCACGTTTAACATCGGCTACATCCCCGCACAGGGTGCTGATATCCGCGTGAGCTTTACGCCAAGCACATTAAGATAAGTAACAGGTTTACAATTGAGTTGAACAAGAGCCTCTCACAGAGGCTTTTTGTTTTTTAAAAGTAGCGAATGATCCCGCCCAAAACCGAATGGTTGACACTCTTTTGCAAGAGCGGGCTGTCACGGTTTTTGGCATCGCCGTAAAAGTAAACGTTGGCGCCGATAAAATAGATCCACGGGTAAACGTCGTAGTAGGAGTAGTTAATTCCAATAGTGGTGCCCATAAGGCCTTCGCGTGCGTCGTAGGTGCGGCGGGTGGGTGTTTGAAACTCCGGGCGTACTTCGAAAAAATAATCATTAAAGCTTTCCGAAGCATAATCCAGTTCGAGGCGCGTGCCGATCTCGCCCCAGCCGTTTTTTAGATAAAAAAGATAGCGCAGGCTCGGCGCAAAGTTCCACTCCTGCGAGTTAAAGCGATGACTAAAATCGGTAGACGCCACAAACCGAAAGGGCAGGCGAATAAACATGGTGTGTGTGGGCGAGCGGTAGAGAAATATTTGCAGTTCAGGGCCCAACTGCAGCGTCCAATCCAGATCGGGCATTCCTGCGCGTATCGGGATATCGTCAGAATCGGTGGGGAATAAAAAAGAAAAGCTGATCGAAAACTTCACACTGCTTTCCGAGACCAAATCACCGCGAACGCCTTCTTGCCGATCGATGGTGATGTTTTTTCCTTTATAAGTGGGCACCGCAATGTAGCGCATGCGCCCTTGGGCCGCCCCGGGGTAGTCGTTGATCCAACCGGCGCCAAAGCCTATTCCCCAGTGCGATTCGGTGACATCGGCCGGGGTTTCCACTTCTGGTTGTTCAACCGTTGGTGATACGGCGTCTGGTGCTACAACGTCGTCGGTGTTTGCAAAAACAAATGTCGGTACCAACAAAGCGATGAGGAATAAAAGTTTATTCACACACAAAACCCGAATTGGTGAGGTTGGTCACGATGCGATCTTTCACCTTCAGGCAGAAATCTTTTTCGCCCTGGGCTTTCGCGATGGTTTTAGCCGTGGAAAATTTTGTATACTGCACGTGGCAGCCCTTTTTTTCAAGGGGAAGCACTTCCACTGTACGCTCGTCAGTGAGCTGTTTGCAGATCGTGCGATCTGCGTGGAGGTTGTCTTTTGTTTGAGTCTTTGTGTGCTGACACCCCAAAAGTGCAAGGACAAGGGAGGCGAGCAGGAGCCACTTCATAGGCCTTTATCTTTCGTTGGAAGAGAGCGAACGTTGACGTCCATTTGTTGGAAGGGAATTTCGATTTTATGTTTGCGCAGGGTCTGTTCGATCTCTAGGCGAATTTCCGATAAAATCACTTCGTGGAACCAGAGCTCTGAAAGCCAAACAGAAACGGAAAAATCCAGAGAAGACGCCCCAAAACTTTTAAAAACAACTCCGGGCGGGGGAGTTTTTAAAACCTGCGGGTGGGCTTCGGCGGCTACGAGAAGCAGATCTGTCACTTTTTTTGTGTCCGAACCATAGGCCACTCCGATGGGAATGCTATAGCGAATTCGTTCCCCCGAAAATGACTGGTTCACAACCTGCTTGGTGATGAATTCGGAATTGGGGACGATGATCACAACGTCGTCGCGCGTGAGAACCAGGGTAGAGCGTGCGCGAATATCGAGAATGCGCCCAGACACACCGTCGATCACAACCACGTCACCGCGTTTGATGGGGCGCTCGGTGAGAAGAATCAAACCCGATATAAAATTCTGCGTGATATTTTGTAATCCAAAGCCGATACCAACTCCAAGCACGGCACCAAAAGTTTCCAGGGTTCGAAGATTCACTCCAACATAGGAAAGCGTGATGACGATTCCCAAAAAGAAAACGCCGTAGCGAGCAAACCGTTCGATGGAAGCCTTCGCTCCTGGATCAAAATCTTTTTTGAGGAGTGCCCGGTGGAGAGTTTTTTCGACGAATTGCGAAAGTTTGCTAAAAAACCAAACCGCAAACAGGGCCACCACAATTTTGCGGGGAGTGAGCGGAACTTCGCCGATGCGCACGAGTTCGTGGGATAAAAACGTGTTCAGCTGCGACCAGTACAACGGTAGAGATTCAAACATATAACTCAAGTATTCATAAGATCGCCGCATAAGTCCAGAGCGCGTCCGCATTTTAACATTGTGTCTTTTCGTTGACGCGCTGTTATGAATATGAGAGTTAAAGTGAAACTTTATGAAATGGATCCTCGTTTTTCTATCCTATCCTCGATCGCTTTTTATGGCTGTGTTTACACTGTTGTGGACGCTGGTCTGCTCTGTCATTGTTTTGTTAGTGATTTTGCTCACAGGGAAAAAAGAAAGTGCGGCTTTTCCTACCTCCCGCATTTGGGCGCGCACTCTTTTGTTTTTGACGGGCGTTGAAGTGGAATTGCGGGGCGCTGAGAACATGCCAAAGACGGGCTGTTTGTTTGTTTTTAATCATACCAGCCACTACGACATACTGACAGTTTTTTCAGCATCGCCGCGCTATTGTTACTTTGGCGCAAAAAGTGAACTTTTTTCGATCCCAGTTTTTGGCAGTGCCATTCGGATTGCTGGGGCATTACCCATCGAACGGAAAAATCGCGAAAAAGTCATGCAAGTTTACAAAGAGGCTGAATTGCGCGTTCTGCAGGGAGATGTCTTTGCTTTAGCGCCCGAAGGAACGCGCTTTCATGGGCGGGGGACTCTTGGGGAGTTTAAATCGGGACCGTTCTTTTTTGCAGTGAACGCGCAAATGCCCGTTGTTCCGTTGGTTTTGATTGGCTGTGAAAAGGTATTGCCCAAACATGCGCTTTTGGCAAATTGGGGAATCTGGAAACAAAAAGTCATCATGGAAATCCTGCCGCCGATTTTTCCGGAAGGTCGAAGCGAAACTCAAGTTCCGCACCTCAAAGAAACAACTCGTAAAGCGATGCTGGATTGTTTGAAAAAGCATTGGGGATAGTGCGCCGGTTTACTGCGCTGTCGTCGAAGGTGTAGTGTCCGCATTTTTGTCGCAGGTATTCAAATCCGCTCGAACATCACTGAAACGCCTGTAGGTTCTTGGATCGTTCACGATGGAAGAGCGATTTTGGTTGCCATCGCGGTTGATGAGCGTTGTGGTGGTTCCGCAACTGCCCGAGGTGATTCCGTTGCAAGAGTAGCAAAGATTATTAGAAGTTGTGAGATCCAGTTTGTGTTCGCTGGTGCATTGTAATTTTCGATCTGCCACCGTAGTTGCCAGGGCTGATGGAAGATTTAAACAGCGATTTTTATCACAGGTTTCGTTACTTTGAGTGAGATCAGTGCCAAGAGAGTAGGTTGGCGACACTTCGATGCGACCAAAGTTTTTATCTGGCTGTTTCGGATCCTTAAGTTCAAAAACAGATCTGCGTCCTGCGGTGTCGGTGTCGCTTATGGTCACTTTTAGTACGGGTTTCTCTACGTCGAGGACAGCGCCATCACTAAATTTACTACTCGTTGCATGTCCAACGGTTGCCACAGGTTTGTTGTTGATCACTTCGAGTTTTACGACGCCTTTGTTGAACCATACGGTATTTCGATCGCCATTCTGCGCGAGCGAGGCGCCAGTCGTGTATGCGATGGGAATTGTTGCGTCAGTGAACGAGGCGCTGCAGGTTTCACGATCTGTGGGTATAAAGTGATTGCACCACTGTTTTTTTTGAAAATCGAAGTAGTAGTGAGTATGGTTACCAATTTTAAATCCACCCTCATCGTCAACGTTAATTTGGTAATCAGGTTTGTTTTCTTGGTCCCAAAGCAAATTGCCGGTTTTTATTTGCCGACTTCCAAAGCGTTTACCGCAATGCTCGTTTTGCTTAAAGCTTGCTAACATGGATGGACCACCGCCACGATTTCGGATAACAACATTTTGATGTTGGGGCGAGCAGCGGTTGATTTCCGCTTGTGGCACGGGGAAGCTTTTTACCGAAGTAGAAGACGAGACTGGGGAAGCACACGTTTGGTTGTTGCTGCACGTGCTTTGTTGTTGCAATGTTAATACGAGAGTCGGAGATTCGTTGTCCTTGCAATAGCGCGCGTTGCTAAGAACTTCAGTTTGTCTCGCCTCTAGACAATTTGGTTTATCCCGGCGCTCGACAATTTCCTGACCATCTGAAGAAAGAGTGATGTAGACGGCTTTGTCGTTCGCCTTGTTACAACCGCTAAAAGTTGAGACTTCGCAAGTGCGGGCCTCGTCAACGCGTGGAACTTGCACTGTGCGTCCGTCAACAACACGATCTTCCAATATGAGAGTTCCACACTGTCCATTACCGAGTGTGACATCGGGGTTTCCGACGGTGCTTTTTAAATTTACAGTGAGAATATTGTTGTAGGTGTCGAGGTAACTTGGACCGTTAATAGAACTCTCAAGAATTTCTATGGCAGCGAAAACCGAATGTGAAAACAGTAAAAAAAGAATAAATGAGAGTGGTTTCATACAGTTCCTTTCGGTGAGATGGGACAATAAATTGAGTGCAGTCACAGATTCCCAACGAGAGTCTAGCTAGGCCTCGACCTAGAGAGTGGTCAGGTCATTCTGACAGATTTTGATGTGAATCAAACCAGTACTTTTTATTTGCGGAAAAGGGCAGTATTCTTGATAGATGAGAATTCTTCATCTCAGTAAATATTATCATCCTTATCGCGGTGGCATCGAAAAAGTGATTAAGGAGCTTGCTGAGTCGGCTTTTGAGCAGGGACATCAGGTCACTGTGATTTGTTCGAGCGAGAATTCGCAAAAAAAAGTTGAAATTATCAACGGTGTACGCGTGATTCGACTCCCGCAATGGGGTACGATGTTTTCGCAACCGCTGACACCAAGTATATTTTGGGGAGTGCAAAAAGAGTTTCAAGACGCTGATGTCGTGCACTTGCACGCGCCCAATCCGCTTTTTGAATTTGCCTGTTTGAGTTTTGCTTTTAAAGCGCCGTTGGTTGTGACTTTTCATTGCGAAGTGATGAAAGCACGATGGCTCAATCGCTTTTACGAACCTGTGTCAAAAGCTATATTACAAAAAGCCGATTGCATTTTGGTGGCAACGCCGCTTCACATTGAGCATTCGTTTTGGTTAAAGGACTATGCTCACAAGTGCGAAATTATTCCATTTGGGATTGATCCTAAGTTTGAAAAAAAATCTCTCGAACTCAATCAGCACTTGCACGAGATCAAAAGTCAGTACGGTCGATATTTTTTATTTATAGGTCGAATGGTCCCCTATAAAGGGGTAAACATTCTCCTCGAAGCCATGCAAACTGTTCCGCAGAATCTCGTTTTAATTGGCAAGGGCCCTTACCTTGAGCGCTGGAAGGCGATGAGCCGTCAGCTTAATCTTTCGGATCGAGTCCATTTTTTAGGCCCGGTTTCTTCGGACCAAGAATTTGGCGCCTTTTTGCACGGCTGTGATGCTGTTGTTTTGCCATCAATTAACGAAGCCGAAGCATTTGGTCTTGTACTGTTAGAGGGAATGTCGTGCAGAAAGCCGGCAATTACTACGGATTTGAATTCGGGAGTCAAATTTGTGAATTTGGACGGGCAAACCGGAATTGAAGTTCCCCGGGGCGATGCCACGGCCTTGGCTGCGGCAATGAACGACCTGCGGCTCAACGACGAGCTACGCCTTCGTCTAGGTGAGCAGGCGTATATGCATTTTCAAAAAAACTTTTTAATTTCTGAAAGCTTAAAAAAGCATCTGGATGTTTACCTTAGACTCAATCGCGAAGCCACGGGCCGAACGGTGGCTGTTTAGTTCATTATCCCTCAATATTTCTCCGCACTTTGTCGATAAGATATTGATGAAGCGGATTGCTGATGTGAACAAATTAACTGGACTCGAGCTGCCTTCCGAAGCACGGTTTTATATTCAAAACCTCATGGTTAGTCTTAAAATACACGACGTGGGTACCTTTGAGCACTGCGAGCGCGTTGGAAGCATGTGTTTTGAGTTGGCGCAGGAGTTAGAGCTCAACCTGAACGAGCAAGCAACGGCTTACTATTCAGGTTATTTGCATGACGTGGGCAAAATTAAAATTTCGCCAGACATTATTAATAAACCTTCAAAGCTCGATAACATTGAATTTGCCACTATGAAAAATCACGCTCTGCTAGGAGCAGAACTTGTAGATCCACTGATCCATATTCCGTTTTTTAAAAATGTGCGGGAAGCGGTTCTTTATCATCACGAGAGAGTCGACGGGAAAGGCTATTACGGAATCGCCGCTGACCAAATTCCATTCACCTCCAAGATAATTTTGGTAGCCGACACGGTGGATGCCATGGGCGCAGACCGCGCCTACCGCAAGGGTCTCCCAATGAAGGTGATCATCGACGAACTCATCAACTGCAGCGGCACTCAATTCGAATCCCAAATCGTCAACACCTTCCTCAACTCAAAAACCATCAAAAAAGCCGCATAAGGTACGCCGTTCCGTTTAAGGTACGCCGTGCCTTTTTGTTGAGATCTGCGTCAATAAATGGCCTCCGGATCGATTAAAAAATTTCGAGTGCCAACGTTTTTTCGATAGCGAAAAACTCTTTTTTTTAGTGCGAAAGAGATATGTTGATGTAAGTCGGACTGTCCAGTGTTTAACCAATGAAGCGCTTCAATTTGTAAATCGGGGTTCAGAAGAATCGTATCGGTTTGGATAGGGAAGTTCATTTTTCGAAATCCAAGAATGCGTGAAAGACTACTATAAGAATAACTTTCGCAGGTAATTGCTAATCCAGCCTCCACCGGATTTCGGTAGACGTACTTATAGGAGTTGAGAAAATATCTGTACGAATCCAGTAAACACCAATGGTAGGGGCCTCCGAAAGTTTGATTAATCCGTCCGGTTTTCTTCGAAATCTCTTTGCTCACTTCTCGCATAAAGTAATTCATTCCCTCCGAAAGATTGGAATCGGGAGTTTTAACTAGTAAGTGAAAATGATTATTTAAAAGTACGAATGATATAATTTCAAAATTGAACTCGTATTTTAAGATGGTTAAGTAATCTCCGAAAATCGACCAAACAACTTCGAGATCCAATTCAAACCATTCCTGGTTTATGCAACGAGCGGTGACATGATAGGGGAAGACGGATTGAAGTACCGTTTTTTTTCTGGCCATTTAATTTACTGGTTCAAAAACAAAGCCAATTTCAAATCCAAATAACGCGGATTTCAGCAAAAGGGTACGGCGTACCAAAAACGGAACGGCGTACCTTTTAGAAGCGCATTTTTACGTCGGTGAGGACGGGCATCATTTCGTTTTGTTGGGGGATGGATTTGATGTCTTGAAGATCTTTGACGAACTCGGGGGAGCCTAGGCCCATGATGATTGAGTCGATTTCTGTAAAACTCAAATACATTTGGGTGACTTTGTTCGAAAGTTTTTTGCTCTCTGCGAAGCACATGTTTTTTTCTTCCAGATAAAGTGAAATTTGGTTGGTTCGCAGGTTGGAAATGCTTTCCAAGGTTTCTGTCACTAAACGTGTCACAAGGTTTAATTTTTGGATATATTTATTTTTCCAAATATCCCAGTACATGTCCTGTGGAAGAAAACTCAGCTGCTCCATGGTTTTTGGGCGCATATGTCTTTGGATATAATTTGTCCATTTCCAAAGATCGCAAATACTTTCCAGATGATCACGTAAAAAGTGGCCCCAGTTTAACGACGGATAGGCAGAGAGTTTGGACATCATTTCTTTTTCCAGCTCAATCAGTTCAAGTAGATTTTGATGGAGCTTGCCTTTTGTGGCGGCTTCGTCGCGCTCGGGGAACGTAATAAAGTGATGAAGTTTGTCGCGATGATGACTGGTGAGGGGGCGACACGTGACGACAGCTAAATCCAACTCTTTAGCCACTTCAAAAACGCTGCGCCCTTTATGATTTTTTTCGGTGAGGGCGTAGGTTTCAAAAAGGTTAAACGGAATTTGCGCCGCTGCAAAATGATGGTTGGGGCGAATCGCCTTGGCCACATCATTGATTTCAGAGAGGTTAATAAAATCAGAAGCAATGTCTTTTTTGAGAAGAGCACTGGAGGCGATCCCGTAATAGCGAATGCGCCCTTTCATAACCTCGACTTCTAAATGTTCGAAGGCTTTTTTAAGAGCAACAAGCATATCTTGTTTGGATTTTCCGTGAGTCAACATCATTTCGGGAGCTTGGAGAAAAACAAAATCAACATAGTCCAAATTGAGCCGACGGAGAGACGTCGTTATTTGAAATTCCAAGTAGTCAGGTGAAATACAGTGCGCCATTTGATCGCTGAGTTTGATAATCCCAGGAAAAGGATGCCCAAGTTGTTCACGCTTCATAGCATCGAGAAACACTCGTCCTTGAAGAGTGCCGATTTTTGTCGAAACCACCACTTGATCGCGCTGGACTTCGCCAGACGAAATTTTTTCGTGAATCACTTCACCAATTAAAAGTTCAGAGGCACCATCACCATAGCTTCCGCTGGAATCGATGAAATTTATTCCAGTTGCGAATGCCGTTCGCAACGATTCCTTGTACATTTCGTTCTCGGGAGTCAAACGAAGGCTGCCAAAACAAATGGGCGACACCATATACTCGGCGCGACCCAATCGGCGATAGGGGAATGGGGATAATTTTTCTAGACTATTTGGCTTCAGTTTTGGTGCGTTCATATAAAGATTTATCGGAGTTCCGCACAAAAAAGGTAAGGATTTATTGTGAAGTTCTCATCACAGAGAAGCTTATAGGACCTGGACCTGAAGACTTTCTAGAATTTGGGTGAGGGCCATCAGCGGCAAACCGACAATGGCGCTGGGGTCCTTGGTCTGGACTTTTGCAAACAACGCAATTCCTAGACCTTCAAATTTGTAAGAACCGGCGCAGTCCACGGGGTTTTCGAGGTCCACATAATTTTTAATTTGTGAATCATTCAGTGATCGCATCGTGAGTTCAGTGACATCCACGTGCTGAAAAATTTTTCCCCGGTGAATCACGCAAAGTGCCGTTAAAAGCTGGTGACTCTGTCCCTGAAGTTTTTGCAGCTCAAGAATAGCTTTGTCTTTAGTGCCGGGTTTATCCAATGATTTATGATTAAACAATCCCATTTGGTCGGAGCCAAGAACAATGTCATTGGGAAACAGCGATGCCACACTTTCTGCTTTTTTCTGGGCCAAATAAAGGGGTAAATCCGGAAGTGAAACTTGGGCTGTTTTTTTTAGTACCGCTTCATCCACGGTCGGCGCTTCAACGGAAAATGTTAAATTTAGTTGTTGAAGAAGCTTTTTTCGATAGGGCGATGTGCTTGCGAGAATAATCCTCACAAACCCAACTCGCCTTTAAGCACTTGCAAAAGTTTGCTCTTAGGCACCGAGGCCGACGTTCCAGATTTAAAATTTTTAAACTGCACATCGCCGCGGGCTTCTTCGTCGCCGCCCACAATGAGCGCCCCAAGGCACGGGATGCGATCCAATTTTTTTAAGCGCTTAGAAAGATTCCCAGAATACGGCATTTGTGCTGCGATGTTGTTGCGGCGTAGTTCCTCCAGCAACCGTACGCACTCGGCTTCGTTCTCTGGTTGAAGGGGTACAATGCCAACCACAGAAATTTCCTGGGTAGGCAAAGACGACAGCAAAGCGAGGCGATCGATCCCGCCGCCCCAGCCGACTCCCGGCGTGGAAGGCCCGCCCATGGTTTCAATCAGTCCATCGTAACGTCCACCTGAAAGAACCGCATTTTGCGCGCCAAGAGCGGTCGTGGTGAATTCAAAAACTGTATGGCAGTAGTAATCTAAACCTCGCACCAGACGGTTGTTGAGTTTGTAAGGTATTTTTACAACTTTTAGAAGTTCGCACAATTTTTGAAAGAACTCTTTCGACTCAGAGTTTAATGAATCTTCCATTTGTGGAGCCTTCTGAATCCAAGGCTGATCCTGCTCACTTTTAGAATCTAAAATGCGCAGGGGATTTTTATCGATACGAAGTTTGCTCTCGTCAGAAAGGTCTTGAAAACAAGCGCGAAAATAATCCTGCAGCAGCGTGCGATAATTTTTTCGCGACTCCACGTCGCCAATCGTGTTGAGCTCTAATTGAATTTTATCCTGCAGGTTTAACTGCGCAAAAATCGTCCACGCCATGGAGATCACTTCGAGGTCGGCCACTGCGGAGGGAACACCGATCAATTCCACACCCATCTGATAAAATTGCCGATAGCGACCCTTTTGCGGCCGTTCGTGGCGAAACATCGGTCCCTGATAAAAGTACTTCACCGGAAGATCGCGAAAGAGACTTTGCGAAATCACCGAACGCGCCACCCCAGCCGTACCCTCTGGTCGCAAGGTCAAAGAGTCGCCACTTTTGTCGATGAAGGTGTACATCTCTTTGGTGACGATGTCGCTGGTATCGCCCAAGGTTCGGCTAAATACGTCAGTGGATTCAAAAATAGGCGTTTCGATTTCCGAAAACCCGTAAAGGCCAGCAACATGCCGTGAGGTTTGCACAATGTGCAGAAAAGTACGGAGTTCCTCGCCCGTTAAATCACGAGTTCCGCGGACGGGTTGTAACGAGCTCATTTTGTTTACTCCAAAGTTGTGTGAAGGCGCGCGCAGTCTTCGTTGTCGTCGAGCGCATCGAGGAATTCATACACCTCTTTGAGCTGGTCGGGATTCAGCGCTGTTTTGTTTTTTGCCACGTAGGAAAACTCGCAGGTTTTAATGTTCCAACCACGGGTCGCTAAATTTTTTCGCAGAGTTTCGATGTCGTCGGGCGAGCCGTAAAAAGAATAAATGCCCTCTTTGTTTTTACTCACGTCGTTGGCACCCACTTCAATGGCTTCTTCTTCGGAGTCCACGTCGGGTTTTGGAGGAAGTCCCTCAACTAAAGCCACACGCTCAAACATCCAGCCAACGCTGCCCTGTTCGCCCATCAGGCCGCCATGGCTTTTAAATAAAAAGCGAATGTCTGGAGCGGTGCGGGTGCGGTTGTCCGTTTGGCACTCCACAAGCACTCCCACTTGGTGGGGCCCAAAACCTTCGTACATGACTTCTTCGATTTGGGATTTGTCATCGGATTGCCCGGAGCCTTTTTTTATGGCGCGTTCGATGGTGTCCTTGGGGCACGAGGCTTCTTTGGCGGCCTCAATGGCCATGCGCAGGCGCGCGTTGGCATTGGGATCGGGACCGCCAAGTTTAACAGCCACGGCTATTTCTTTTGCCATTTTTGAAATAACCGCGCCTTTTTTATTGGCAGCTTCGACTTTGTGAGGATTCTTCCAACTTTTTCCCATAGCTTACAAAAATATGAAAAAGTCGTCAGTGTGTCTACCTATGCCCGCAGTTTGACATGGTGCTCGGTACGAAAGCCCGTTTCAGTCGCCTTGCCAGAACCGAGTGGCCAATTACCTGCGATAGATTCTGCGTACACCTTGCGGGCGTTTTTTACTAAAGGCATTGGCTTTTTCGTCTTCGTTTTTAAGCAGAGCAAAAATCTCTTTCCGCGAAAGATAGCGCCACTGGTTGGGCCGCAAATTTCCTAACAAAATCGGCCCAACTCGGGTGCGCAAAAGCCCTGTGACCTGCAAATCAACAAGCTCGCACATCCTGCGAATTTGGCGTTTTTTTCCTTCTTGCAAAACAAAGCGCAGTTGATTTTCTTTGACGTGTTCAACTTCCGCGGGAAGAAGTTGTTTGTCGTCGAGGCTCAAGCCATGACAGAGTTTCTCAATCTTCTCCGGGGTGATTTTACCATCGACCCAGACGGAATATTCTTTTTTCATTCGCGAATCGGGCGAAATGATGGAACGTGCCACGCGCCCGTCTTGGGTGAGAATCAATAAACCCCAGGAATCAATATCAAGCCGACCGGCCGGAGCTAGCGACATCATTTGCAAACGCGAAGGTGGAGCGGCGTCGCCAGGGCTGCGCACCTGATTTGGCTCGGTCAGTAAAACACTGGCCGGTTTGTAGTTGTCTTCGGCCTGCCCGGAAACGTAACCTACGGGCTTATTGATCATCACCGTCAATTTACTTTTAATCCACTGATAGGCATCTTCTAAAAGCGTAATTTGTGCTTTGGGAGAAACTTTAGTGCCAAGTTGGTTAACGATGAGCCCGTCCACTTTAACCCACCCTTTTTCGATACAGAGATCTGCTTCACGACGCGAGCAGATCCCTTGGTCGGCCATGATTTTTGATAAACGAACCAACTCGTCTGGTGTGTCATTAGGCATATCAATACTCTTGCCAGAAACGCCCCGAATTGTCATGATAAATGCAGCCCAACCAACGAGGAGACAACATGCTTTTACTACTTTTAAAAATTTCTCTGTTTTTTTCGCGGGCTTTTTCACAGGAAAAAGCGACCGCCGATGTCTTTGAATTCGAGGGAAAAACCAAATTATATACCTATCAGAACTCGCGAACGCTTGCCGGCGATGTCGAAAGTTATGCGGCAGAATTTAAGGATGCGATCACCGGCGAAGTCGCGGCGGCGGAAAAAGCTGAAACTCGCCAGGGTGTGATTGTTCGCTACGAAGTCAATCGTCCCGGCCCCAAAGACTCGGGAGTTATTGAAGTAAAAAATGGAAAGCTTGTCTTTATGTACAACGACAATGGAAAAAAGTCAGAAGCCAAGGAACCGCTCAACGAAAATACTTTAATTTCAGCGACTCTGTGTCCTTATCTGGAGTCGCATTTTGCCGATCTTTTAGCTAAAAAAGATGTGGATTTTAAATATGCGGTTTGGTACCGCAAAGAAACGGTGGGGTTTCGTTTTAGCTACGACCGCGAAGAAAATGGCCAAGTCATTATCAAAATGAACCCGACTAATTTTTTATACCGCTCGATGGTGAAACCTATTTACTTTACATACACGAAAGCCAACAAAAAACTTGTTTCCATCAAAGGGCGAACATTGCCTAAGCGAAAAGATGCCAGCGGATGGAAAGATTTCGATGGATTGGCTCTTTACAAATAATTGAAGGTCATATGAAGAAAACGTTACTTCAAGGACTTACTCTCGATCTACGATCCCTGGCGCTATTTCGGATCGCTTTTGGGATGTGTCTGTTCGTTGATGTATTTTACCGACTTTTTTACATTAACGATTTTTACAGCGATTTTGGTGTGCTGCCGAGAGCCGCCCTGCTTGAGCATTTTCTGGGCCCTTGGGAGTACAGCGTTTTTTTAATCGCCGGGCGCCCCGAGATTATATTTTTCCTCATGACCACCACCTTAGTGGCCATTGCCATGATGACGGTGGGGTACCGCACGCGCCTAGCGGCCTTTGTGACGTGGATTCTTGTGACCTCCTTACAAACGCGAACGCAGATTGTTTTGCATGGCGGGGACGATTTGATTCGCGTGCTCCTGTTTTGGTGTCAGTTTGTACCCCTTGGAGCTGAGTTTTCGGTCGATCGAGCGCAGAGCAAAGACTCCAAACTTGCAACCCACTCCGTTTTGAGTTTTGGCGGGGCGGGGATGATATTGCAATTGCTGTACATGTATCTGTTTACAGCAGCCCTCAAGTTCCATCCCGTTTGGAATGTAGAAGGGTCGGCAATTTATTATGCTTTGAGTTTAGAGCAGTTCACAGATCTGCCTGGGCAGTGGCTTTTAAATTTTCCAGGATTTTTAAAAATTTTAACCTTTAGCACATTGCTCCTTGAGTTGGCAGGACCGCTTTTGATTTTGGTTCCCGGCATTCAGCTGTATGTTCGAATCCCCATCATATTTAGTTTTATTGCGTTTCACTTTGGGTTGTTTGTCACCTTACACCTGGGACCGTTCCCTTGGACCTGTATGGCCGCCTGGCTCATGCTTCTGCCTCCGCAGTTTTGGGAATTTGCCAAACGGCGCGCGTGGGAGCGTCCTTTAGAGACTTTTTTCGCTTTCATCAGCGGTTATTTTAAAAAATGGCGGCTAAAGAGCGAGACGGTCGTGGTGAGCTTTCCCAAAGCCGCAGAGATCACCGCTGCAGTTTTTATCGTATTGGTGTTTTTTTGGAATGTATCTCACCACGAAAGTCTGCATCTTAAAAAATCAGAAAGCCTTCGCATCGTCATGAACCTCACAAAGATGTATCAAAAGTGGAATATGTTTGCGCCGTATCCGCGCCGCGATGACGGGTGGTACATAGTTGAAGCCAAACTTTTTAATGGCATGTCTGTTAATCCCATGGCCGACGATTTGATTTACACAGAAGAGAAACCGAAGAATGTGGCCGCTACTTACATCAATACCATGTGGCGTAAATATCTCTCCAACACGTGGTTAAAAACAAATCATCAATACCGTATTTATTTTGGCCGCTACTTGTGCCGAAAATGGAATCAAGAAAAAAGCAATCACGACGAAAAAATTAACACCATAAAAATTTCGTATATGTTGAAAATGGTTCCTCCTCCGGGAGTGGCTCCTGAGCCCGTAAAGAAAGATCTTTTGTGGCGCCATTACTGTTTCGATAAGCCTGCGGATTGGGACCCAGATCGAGACGGAAATAGCGACGCAAATAAGGCAGATCATTGAATTCACAAAAGGCAGCTTATTTCTACGCTCTCGGAGCTTCGTTAAGTTTTTCCACGGCGAGTTTGCTGTTCGCCGTTTATGCGCGCCGATTTTCGTCCATTTGGATGACCTATTTTAAAACCACGGTTTGTTTCCTCTGCCTCACACTTGCCGTGGTCTTCGTGGTGGATTGGCAACCCGTTCCTTGGGATGTTACTGGGGCTCTGGTGCTCAGTGGAATTTTGGGTCTTGCCATTGGTGATCTTTTTTTGTTGGCGGCTTACGCTCGCATGGGAGCGGGGCGAACGCTGATTCTTTTTGGTTTTCAGCCGCTGATCCTGGGAGTGTCATCGTGGTATTTGTTCGCTCAGCCGCTCAATTCCTACAAGCTCGTTGCAGTTCTATTTTTTATGTTATGTCTGTATCTATTTAGTTTGGAAAAATTTAAAGAAAGCGGGCACTGGGAGATCACCGGTTTGCTAGCGGCTCTGCTTGGTGTTGTGCTCGACAACTCGGGCATCTTGCTTACACGGTGGTCGTTTAATAGCGCGCCAGACATGGGCGTGATTCAAGCCAACTTTATTCGGGCTTTTGGTGCCATCGTGTTTTTTGTAACTATGAATCCCATATTGAAGTCAGGCCTAGTTAAAAATTTTATGTCACTCGACAAAAAGGAACGGGTCTCGATCTTTACTGCTTCTGTTTTCGGCACCATCGTTTCGTTGGTTCTCTACCTTTCGGCTGTGCGAGTGGCCCACCTGGCATCGCTCTCCGCCATGGGCGTCTTCGGCCCGCTGTATTCTACAAGCCTCGAATGCTTCATCGATCGGAAACCACCTAGTCGTTACCTTATCTTCGCGATGTTTAGCTTCATCATAGGCTTCGCAATTCTCTTAGCGTTTTAGAGGTCCGGACTTTTAGGGATCGCGGGTGGTGAGGGAGATTCCGCCATCCACGGGGATCAGCGCCCCTGTCATCCACGACGAGTCTTCCATTGCCGCAAAGTAAACGGCCTTTGCGATATCCTCGCCCGAGCCCATTCTTTTAAGAGGCTGCATTTTATCCAGTTGTTGACGGATGGCTTTGTGTTCTGATTTTTCGCTCTGATGGAAAAAATGAATTGGTGTATCCACAAGGCCTGGGCATACGGCATTCACACGCACGCCTTCGGGGCCGGCTTCGAGGGCCAGTGTTTGAGTCCAACTATTGAGTGCTGCCTTTGAAGCCGAGTAAGCACCCGTTTTTTCGATGGGTCGTAAACCCAAAGTTGAGGAAACATTCACTACGGCGCCTTTGTTTTGCACAAGCTGCTTCCATAGACCTCGGGTGAGCAAAACAGGACCAAAAAGATTGGTGGCAAACTGAGCACTCCAATTTTGTTCAGTTTCATTTTCAAAAAGAGAGGGCTGGTAAATGCCCGCATTGTTCACTAACACAGAAATATTGCTTTTGAGGCCGTTTAGCTGTGAACAGAGGGTTTTAATCTGCTCAGGATCGCCGAGGTCGCAGCTGAGAACGTGGGAGTTGCAGGGGAGCTCACTTTGGACGTTTTCTAGCTTCGTTTTGTCGCGAGCTACCAGATAAACCGTCCAACCATTTTTGCTAAAAAGCTGAGCGATGGCTTTTCCAATTCCTGAGCTTGCTCCGGTGATTAAAACTTCTTTTTTCATGTGGAATGAGTAGCATAGGAATTGCCGACCTGCACTGAGAAGCGATGCTCTGTTGTCACCATGTGACAATTTTGCTACGTTAACTGAGTCATAAAACAGGAGATATCTATGCGTTCTTTAATCACTTTTTTGGCCGTTGTCGGATTGATTTTATTTTCGCGTTGGATTCCCCATCCCGCAAATTTTACCGCTCTCATTGCCATGGCCATTTTTTCTGGAAGCTACTGGGCCCGTCGAAGTTTGCGGTTCGTCGCTCCGCTTCTCGCCATGGCTATTTCAGATATGGTTTTTGGTTTTTACCCAGGCATTGAAATGAATTATCTCGCGGTTGCATTGTGCGTTTTGCTTGCGCCTGCCTTCGAAGCCCCACTCACTGCGATCTTAGGTCGCAGTGCTGTCGCTAGCGTTGTATTTTTTGTTGTTTCCAATCTAGGTGTATGGATGTTCGCGGGATTGTATTCGCAAACAGTGGAAGGTTTAAAAAATTGTTTTGTGATGGCCATTCCTTTTTACCCAGCAACTTTGACGAGCGCGCTGTTTTACTCAACTCTGTGTTTCGCAGTCTATCGTCTCACATCCGCAAAAAAAGGATTCGAAGGTTTTTTAAAACCGAAATATGGCTGATATTAATAAAAAGTATTCAGAGAATGTTCCCGGTCGATATTTTGTCGACAACACTTGCATCGCTTGCGATGCCTGCTGCATCGCCGCACCCAATCACTTTAAAATGCACGATGACAATGGACATGCCTATTTGTCGCTTCAGCCCAACAGCCCAGAGGAAGAAGATCTTTGCAAAGAGGCTATGGATGGTTGCCCGGTGGAGTCCATAGGTAACACTGGTGCATGAATCTTCCTACTGAACACACCGTTCTAAATCGTGATATTCAATGGCTTGAGTTTAATCGTCGTGTGCTTAACGAAGCTCGAGATCCACGAACACCTCTCTTAGAGCGCCTCAACTTCCTAGGTATTTTCACCTCCAACCTCGATGAATTCGTCATGAAGCGAATCGGCGGCTTAAAACATCAACTCGAAATGGGAATCATGGCGTCGATCTACGACGGCAAAAACACCACCGAATTGCTCGCCGAAATTCGTACGCAAGTGATGCTCTTGATCGAAGAGCAAGCCACCATTTACAAAAATCTGATCCCGGAGCTGGAAAAGCACGGAATCCTTTTAAAAAAATGGAAAGACCTTTCGCAAAAAGAAAAAGATTTTGCCGAAAAGTATTATCAAAGCCAGGTGTTTCCGGTTCTCACACCGCTGGTGGTGGACCCGGCGCTACCGTTTCCATTTATCTCGAATCTTTCTTTGTCTTTGGGAGTTTGTTTGCAGCCCGAAGACGCCGAAGAAATTCTTTTTGCGCGAGTGAAAGTGCCAGAGGTGTTTCCACAGTGGCTGGCCATTGATATTCCTGAGAACAAAAATAAAAACGTCTTCGTTAGCCTTGTGCAGTTAATTCAATATAACATCGCCGACCTTTTCCCAGATATGAAAGTGCTTGAGGTGATGCCCTTTCGCGTGACCAGAAACGCGGATTTAGAACGCGATGAAGACGATGCGGAAGATCTCTTAGAAATGATTGCCGAAGAGATCAAACAACGGCGCTTTGCTGAGGCGGTGCGTGTTGAACACGGACGGCAAAAAAGTTCGTGGATGGTGCAGTTTTTGAAAGAGGAACTGCAACTCGTTGATGAGGAAGTTTACGAAGTGCGAAGTCTTTTGGATTACCGCAGTTTAAAACCCATCTATCAGCTCAATCTTCCACATTTAAAATATCAGCATTGGGAACCACAGGTCCCAGAGGCCCTCGTGGGACATCAGGAAACTTTGCTTGAAGCCATCCAGAGACAAGATCTGTTGGTGCATCATCCCTATGAGAGCTTCACGGCCTCGGTGGATAAGTTTATCACCGACGCGGCTGATGACCCCGATGTTCTGGCCATTAAAATGACCTTGTATCGAATGGGCGACAACAATCCCATTGTGCACAGTTTGATCCGCGCGGCTAATAGCGGCAAACAGGTGGTTTGCATTGTAGAGCTAAAAGCCCGTTTTGATGAGCAACGAAATATATATTGGGCGCAAATGATGGAAAAAGCTGGCATTCACGTGGTCTACGGCGTGCTTGGTTTTAAAACTCACAGCAAAACAACTTTGGTTTTGCGTCGCGAAGGTAACGGTATCAATGCCTACGGTCATATTGCCTCCGGCAATTACAACAACGTCACGTCGCGCTTTTATACAGACGTGGGCTTGTTTACCAATAACAAAAAAATCACCGACGACATGGTTCAACTATTTCACTTGTTAACGGGGAGATCCTTTAAACGAAAGTTCAATCATCTTTTGGTTTCGCCAAGAAGCATGCGCAACCGTTTTATCGATCTTATTCGTCGCGAAATTGCCTTCGCCGAAGAAGGAAAAGCTGCCAGAATCATCGTTAAATGCAACAGCTTGGACGATAAAGAGTTGATCGAACTGCTCTACGAAGCCTCACAAAAAGGTGTGCAAATCGATTTGATTGTTCGCGGCTTTTGTACTTTGCGACCGCGAACAAAAGATTTAAGTGAATCGATTCGCGTGATCTCGATTGTCGGTCGATTTTTAGAGCACTCACGGATCTTCTTTTTTCAAAATGGCAAAGAAAAAACTGTGGACGGAGATTACTATATCGGCTCCGCCGACTGGATGACCCGCAATCTCAATGCCCGTGTGGAAGTTGTAACGCCAGTCTTTGAGCGCAAGTTAAAACGAAAATTGTTAGAAATTCTGAATACCTGTTTATCTGATTACCGCCACGCCTGGGAAATGGATCCGAGTGGCAAGTATGTCCAGCGCGATGATGAAAGTTTATCTGGCGAGAGCAGCTCCCAGGAAAAACTGATGCAGTTTGCGCAAATGCGCTCGCAATTGCAAGCGAGCGACTGACGATAACGGATCGTTATATTCGTTTTCATTTACAGTTCTTTATAATAAATCGAATTTGCCGAGAAGATTTTCTCAACTGCGTTCAGCAGTGGCAGCGAGGGGTCTTTTGCAACTTCAAAGCCGTCTTGGACTTGGCAGTCATCATCTGGAGTTTCTTTCTTTTCGTAAAAGTAGCGATAAACATTCCTCGAGACGCAAGCGGCCACATCTGGGGAATCTGCCAGTTGCGTGACAAGATCGTAGGCATCGGCCACAGAAATAGTTCCTCCGTCAGGCATTGGCACTTGTGTGCTGGTGTGTACCGGCAAGCTTTGGACATAGGCTCCGTTGCGATCGTACATCATCTCTTGTGAGCGCAAACGTCCCAAAGAATCAAAGTTTTCAAAGGCAAATCCCACTGGGTTGATCGTAGAGTGGCAGCGCATGCACACAGGGCTTTCGGTTTGAAAAGTAACAGCCGCGCGGTTGGTGACGGTGAGGAGTTCTGCATCCGTCAGAACATTCGCATCACGATCGCCAACGATATCCACATTGGGAGAGGGGATGTCGTTACATAAGACTCGTTTTTGAAAAGCCACGCCTCGTAAAATAATATTTGAGCGAGGTGTGTACCACGTCAAAAATGGTGCACGCATCAGAAGTCCTTGGCGCCGTTGCGAAATATCCACCGGAATTCCACCGGCTGCCGGGGTATGCCCGTAGATCGTTGCCAGCCCTGAGTGTGAGGCAAACGAGAGTTTGGAGGTCATTAAATCCTTCAAACTTCCCGACGTTTTATAAACCATATGATCGATATACGTTTGAACTTCGGTTTGAATGGCAGCGGACAATCCCGTCACAGAAACGCCTGTAGTTAAACTTGCGGGAAGACCAGCCACATCTTGAACTTTGTCAGTGAGCGACCATCTTTTGATGGCGTCAGCAACTTTTATCTTTCCACGCTTCGTTTGCAAAAGTCTTTGTACCTGAGTTTGCAAGCCCACCGGTGTGAGGATACTTCCATCCTGCGCGGCAGTTGTTAAAGCGGCGTCGGGTGCCGTGTCGGTGATAAGATAGGCGAGTCGCGCCGAGACTTCGTAAGGGGTCAGTGTGAGGCGCGTTCCCGAAGCTGTAGCGCTGCCCAATTCCAACAGCCATAAAAATGCGGGCGAGGTGAGGTGATAAGTCAGCACAGCCTTGAGGTTGTCTTTGTAAACTCCGGGAGTGGCCATGATTTTTTTAACGAATTCAACTTCGTCTTCGATGGCGTTCACACCAACAGGTTCGGCAATCACATTTAAGGGGCGACGTAAAAGTTTGCGGGCAAAGCCGTTGATGTAGGTGTCGATGCAGGTACTCGCCGGTGTGGCTGTATTGGCACAAGCTCCAAAAACCGTTTGCGTGCGCGTCGTATTGGCGATCACATAATTGGCAAGAGCCACGGCCACATCGTAGTAGGCAATGGCTTGCGACGACGAAATCGTTGAAAGACGATCATTGGTGTCATCGTTGTATGTGTCGTCGGCCACGGTGCTCAACTCAGAGGTCGATGCCGACAGGGCACCAGTTCCAAACAGGTCCTCGATGGTATTCAAATACTGCGTTTTGGATAAAATGTAGTTTTTTGTTTTCGAAGCAAGATTTCTATCGGTGCACTTAAAGGCAGCTTGTTGGGAGGCGGAGGTGCTTTGTGATAGTTCGCTATGCATCGGAGCTGAACAATTGTTGAAAAACGCAAAAGTAAAAATACTCAGCGCTAAAAAGCGAACGACTTTTATATATTTTTTAAAACAAGCATACACAAAGCCCCCTAGGTCACTCTTCTAGAATACAAGGGGTTTATCGATATCGACACAAAATTACTTGAGTTGTTTCATTAAAGTATAGAGGAGGAATCCACATTTTTACGATGAAAATGTTTTGTCGAACTCCTAGGGACGGATCTCAATATGAAACAGTGAGAGGCGTTTCACATTGAGAATCACGGCAACTTACATACCTAACACATAGGCAAATATTAGCGGAGCCACGATGGTGGCGTCGGATTCAATCATAAATTTTGGCGTGTTCACATCCAGTTTTCCCCAGGAAATTTTCTCCGTAGGCTCGGCGCCGGAGTATGATCCGTAACTGGTTGTTGAGTCGGAGATCTGACAAAAATAATTCCACTTTGGAACATCTTTTTCGAGGTCCTGCTCCACCATGGGAACCACGCAGATTGGAAAGTCACCGGCAATTCCGCCACCGATTTGGAAAAAGCCAATGCCATTTTTTCCAGAATTTTCGATGTACCACTGAGACAGGCTGATCATATACTCGATGCCTGATTTCATAGCCGAAGTTTTCACTTTTCCTTCGATACAACGCCCGGCAAAAATATTCCCCAGAGTAGAGTCTTCCCAACCCGGAACCACCATTGGAAGATTTTTTTCGGCCGCCGCCATCAACCACGAATTTTTTGGGTCAATCTGATAATATTGTTTAAGATCGCCATTGAGTAAAATTTTGTAAAAGTACTCGTGAGGAAGATAGCTTTTTCCTTGGGCGGTGGCGTCTTCCCAAAGTTTGATAATGCTTTTTTCGATGCGGCGAATGGCTTCTTCCTCTGGGATGCAGGTGTCGGTCACGCGGTTCATATGCTTATCAAGGAGTTTATTGTCGTCTTCCTCCGTGCAGTAGCGCCAGTTTGGAATTCGTGCGTAGTGTTCGTGGGCGACAAGATTAAATACATCTTCTTCGAGGTTAGCTCCGGTGCAGCTGATGGCGTGGATTTTTCCCTGGCGAATCATTTCGGCAAGAATTTTACCCATCTCAGCCGTACTCATGGCACCAGCCAAAGTGACCATCATTTTATTGCCACTTTCGATATGTTTTTTGTAGGCGCGAGCGGCATCCTTGAGAGAAGCCGCATTGAAATGTAGGTAGTACTTTTCGATAAATTCTGTGATTGCTGACATGAAAACCTCTTGTCTGTGAAAAAAACCAGAGACTTTCTTACCTCAGAAGTTTCAGCTCTTCAAGAATCACTCCATCTTTAATTCCAACCCCTGGAATCCGCAAATCCTTACAGAAGGCCGTCTGCAAAAAATAGATGCAGAGCACGATGGCCGGCATGATCACGTCTGCTTGATCTGCCTTGAGATCAAACATTTTCATACGTTTTCCCAACGAAAATGGCGTCAAAACATCGTACATATTGATCAATTCCTGCAGCTGCACTTTTTTATCGTCCTCGGTGTCGGCAATTAGGCAATTGACCTTTCCCATGCGCTCGATGTTTCCGCCAACGCCGACGCAGAATTGAAAGTTCAGTTTGAAGTCGCGAATATAGCTCAAAGCGTCTTTGAGAAGGGGCTCAAGGCTTTTTATGGGATCAAAAAACGCCTCGGGGTTGTTTTTAAGGGCGCTGAGCAGTCGAACGGTTCCCAAAGGAAAGCTTTTTCCGCGCAAAACTTCGCCCTTTTGCACGGCGACCAATTCAACACTGCCTCCGCCGATGTCGATCAGCAGGGCATTGTCTTTTTTTAAATCCATTTCGTGACGAATGGCTTTAAAGACCAATTCGGACTCGCGATCACCGCTGATGACATCAAGTTGGATTCCCGACTCTTCAAAGATTTTTTTAAGCGCCTCTTTTTGGTTTTTGGCGTCGCGCATGGCGCTGGTTGCGATGGCCTTCACGCTGTCGCATTTGTGCTCGTCCGCAATCTTTTTAAAACGTTTAAAGGCGAGCGCCGTTTCGTTGAGCAGTGCGGGCGAAATTTTACCTTCCGAAAAAACATCAGCCCCTAAACGAATGGGCTCCCGGTGTTTATACAGAACTTCGAACCCATCGCCCTTGTCTTTGGCAATGGCTAAACGGATGGCGTTGGATCCAGTATCGATCACAGCAACTTTTGGCATTCACTATTATAGAGATGAAAGTGTCGCAGGATCCAGACGCGCGCCGTTATGTTTCTGCAGGTTGGAATCCTCATATTGTACACCTTTTTTAGATGCACTATTGTGTCGACATGCGTGGGGCTTTAAGTTTTGTGGTACTACTTCACAGTCTATTTGCTGGAGCTTCGGAACAACAATGGCCCGAAGAGGCGCAAAAGTTTTTGTCCGCTATACCCGGCAAACAAATAACTCTTGAGTTTGTCGTGGTGAAAGCTCTGTCTTCGGCGGATAGCTTTCAAGTGCCTGGTTACGAAGCTCTCAAGGCCGAATCTCTCTATTATCAAACCACAGCCTATGAAGATTTTCGATTGAAGGCCGGTTACAATTATTACGACAATCAAAACGAGCCACTTTTGCCTCAGTTTCAACCAAACTCCACTGTGGGCTGGGAGACGAGCGTGGGGCTGGAGAAAAACTTTTCCACAGGAACAGCCATCAGCCTCGATGGTGTCTATTCGCCCAAAAAAGTAGGCTTTTTAACCGGTACAGGTTTCGATGCCTACGAAACCCGCGCCACTTTAGGTTTGCAACAAGATTTACTGGCAAACTTTTTTGGCTCAAGTTACCGCAAGAGCCGCCGCTCTGCGGATCAGGCAAGGCTATCGATGCTTGCGGGAATTCAAGCACAACTCGAAACTTCGACTTTTGATCTCATCGGCCTGTATTACCAAGCCTGGCTTAAAAAAGAAGTTTCGCTCAACTGGCTGGAGGCAAAAAAACGCAAAGAGAAGCTGGTTAAAATCATGCAATCACAATCAAAGCGTGGCTACATTGAGGTTGCCGATGTGTTGCAGGTGGAAGGTGCGGCCCTGCAGACGGAGTTGCAATATCTCAGCACCCAAAGAGAATTACAGAATATTTGGGAGCAACTGGTTTTAAATTTAAAGCTTCCGCGAACATTTTTGCAAGTTCCCGCCGAAGATATACCGCTTGTTTTGGACGCACCAGAAACGAAGTCCTTAGAACTTTGCGAGAGGATCCAGTTTCAGGATTTGGAAAAGAACTCCTCGCGTTTGCAAGAGACCGAGCATCAGGTGCAGTCGGCACGGGAAAAATTTGCGGCGCAAAAAGAAAGAATGCTTCCCGAGTTAAAGCTCAAGGCCTCGTACTCCGCTAACAGCATCGAGGCCGACGATTTTAGCACGGGGAGTGGATATCAAGCGCAAAGCCATAAAACGTTTCGCGAAGTGGGCGACCTCGAAAATCCAGCATGGTCGGCGGGCCTTCAGCTTGTTGTTCCTTTGCAAAACCGAGCGCTCAAGGCACAATACCTCATGGCCGTGGCAGAGTTTGAACAGGCCAAGTTAAAAAAGTCGATCCTGCTAGCAGATCTCGAGAATCAATGGACGCAGTCCTGTGCCCAATTTAAAATAAAATTGAACGAGAGAGATCGATATAAACAAATCAATGGTAAAAATAAACAGCGTGTTCAGCTCGACAATCGTCGTTTCGAGGTGGGGCGTATAAAAGCCTTCCAGTGGGTGCAGACCGAGGACGATGAGGCGCAAACTTTAATACAATACAAACAATCTGAGGTTGAAGCTCGTCGGTTGGCTTGGGATATCCAAAGACAGTCGGGGCATATGGCAGAGCTGGTTCGAGAGCATTTACCAAAAGTGAGTTTGAATGAATAAGCTGATCGCCTATTTTGCAAAACAAAAAGTATTTCCGGAACTTTTCACAATTCTTATTTTAGTCGGTGGGTTATTAACGGTTTTTAACATTCGGCGAGAGTCGTTTCCCAATGTCAATTTTGATATTATTGTTATATCAACTTTGTACCCTGGTGCCTCTCCCAACGAGGTGGAAAAGCTGATCAATTCTCCTCTCGAGGAGAGCTTGCAGGAAATCAAAGGCATAAAAAAAATGTTCTCTGTGGCCATCGAAAGCCGCGGCGAAATTATCATTCAATTGGATCCCGACCAAACCAACTCCGATGAAGCCAAGGAAGACATCCAGCAGGTGATCGATCGATTTGCTGAGCTACCTGAAGATGCCGAAGATCCAGTGGCGATTGTGCTGGAGTCCAAAATCACACCCGTCATTGAAGTGACGTTGAGCTCAGACAAAGAAGACGTTGCACTAAAAAAATTAGCAAAAAGTGTTGAATTGCAGATTGAAAAAATCGGTCCGGTGGCGCAGGTCGACGTGTTGGGTGATAAAAAATACGAATATCGCATTGAAGTGGATTTGCAAAAGCTCAGACAATTTGATGTTTCCCTTTCTGAAATCTTAATTGCTCTCAAAGACCGCAATGTCACCATTCCCGGCGGTGATTATTCCATCTCGGAGTCTGGGTTGCAAAAGGAAGTGGTAGTTCGCACAACCGGAGAGTTTCAGAATATAGAAGATATAAAAAACTGTGTTTTGCGAAGCAATGAGCTGGGTCGCATGGTGCAGTTAAAGGATTTAGCAAAGGTGACCTTTCGTTTAGCGGACCCCACATTGATTTACCGAGCCGACGGAATGGATGCTCTTCGGCTGGTCGTGAAGAAAAAGGAAAAAGGCGACGCCATCACCCTGGTTGATGAGCTCAAAGTTCTGATCACAGATCTCGAAAAGCAAGAGCGCTTTAAGGATGTCAAATTTGGCTATTTGAATGACACCTCTTTTTACATTCGAAACCGTTTGAACATATTGGCGGGCAATTTATTGATGGGCTTGGGTCTTGTGCTTTTAGTGCTGTCTCTATTTTTGCCGTTCCGTATTGCGATAATGGTCAGCATGGGAATTCCCGTCTCGTTTTTAGGGACGATGTGGGTATTTGGCATTTATGATTACAGTCTTAATTTATTATCGGTTCTAGGATTGATTATTGTGGTCGGAATGTTAGTGGACGATGCTGTCGTCATTACTGAAAATTCGGTGCGCTTGATGGAAGAAGGAAAAAGTCCCGAAGAGGCTGCGATTCTTGGAACTCAACAAATGTGGAAGCCCGTATTCGCATCTGTGTTAACTACTGTGCTGGCGTTTTATCCAATGATGACCATGAGTGGTATATTCGGAAAGTTTGTAAAGTTTATTCCTTTTGCTGTTATTGTAGCTCTCTTGATCAGTTTGCTCGAAGCTTACTTTGTCCTGCCTTCGCACTTTGCCCGCTATGCCAAACCCTATGATCCCGACAAGATGCCCGCTATTAAAAAGTACATCGAACGAAAGTGGTCCGCGTTTGTGAATTCCTACGCCCGATTGCTTGAAAAAGTTGTTTCGCCACGAGGGCGTTACGTAACGCTGACTAGCTTTTTTATCTTACTTATTCTTTCTGGAGTCATTGCGGCGAAGTCGCTTAAATTTATTCTGTTTCCGCCAGACGGCATCGAAGTGTTTATGATCAAGGGCGAAGCCCCGAAGGGATCGAGCCTCGAACAAACCAAAAAATTGCTATTCCCCGTGGAAGACCTTGTAAAACAATTGCCGAAAGATGAGTTGTTAAATTATGTGATGACAGTGGGCGAGCATCGTAGCCGCGACGACGGTGCCGATACCAAACGCGGAACACAGTATGGCCAGCTGATAGTGTTTTTAACTCCAGAAAATCAAAGAAATCGCTTCGCAAATACAATTATCGACGATCTCAAACAAAAAAGTGAGTCGTTGCAAAACGCAAATATGAAAATCACCTTTGACCGCGTGATTCCGGGTCCGCCGGTTGGTAAACCCATCAGTATCGGTGTCCGCGGTGAGGACATCGACGAAATTCAAGCAGCTCTCAAAGACGTTTCTAAGGTCGTCGCGGAATTTCCTGGTGTGAAAGATCTCACCACTAATTTGGCCTTTGGCAAAAACGAAAAGCTTTTGGTGGTGAATGATCGCGAGGCCTCCCTGGCGGGGCTGTCTGCCAACACCATTGGCACCTCAGTGCGTGCGGCCTTTGAGGGCATCGTTCCGACCACCATGCGAAAGCTGGACGAAGAGATCGATCTGCGCGTGGTTCTCAGTGAAAAGCAACGGGGAGAGAATGCCCTGCAGAGTTTAGAAATTATGAATCTTCAAGGTGTTTTGATTCCAGTAAAGCAAGTTGTTAAAATTCAAGACACGGTCGGGCTGGAGTCCATTTTCCACGAGGCGGGGCAACGGCAGTTCACGATCCTTGGAGACGTGGACACAAAAGTGTCAACGGCCCAAGAAATTGCAAACAAAACCAAAAAATGGCTCGAGGAAAATAAAAGCAAATTCCCAAATCTCACATTTCATTTTGGCGGCGAGAATGAAGACACCGACGAAAGCTTGGCTTCGCTCAAAAAAACCTTCTTGCTCGCGCTCCTGCTGATTTATTTTCTTCTGATACTCACCTTCGGAAATCTATACCAACCGTTTTTAATCATTCTCGCCATTCCCTTGGGAGTGATCGCGATTATTTGGACACTGGTTTTGCACGGAAAACCCCTCAGCTTTATGGCCACGCTGGGCGTGGTTGCGCTAGCTGGGGTGATCGTGAATAACGCCATCGTGTTTATTGATTTTATCAACGATGGACAAACTCGCGGAGAGAACCTGCAAAAGGCCATCGTCAACGCCGGAAGAATGCGCCTCAGAGCCGTGTTCCTCACCACAGTCACAACAGTGTTAGGCCTGTTGCCAACAGCCTACGGCATCGGCGGCCTAGATAAGTTCGTCGTCCCCATCGCACTGTCACTCGGTTGGGGCTTATTCATCGGCTCAGTCATGACAATGATCTACATTCCGGCATTCGTGGTCGTCGCCGAAGACATCCGCACAAAAATCTACCGCCTGCTTGGTAAAACGCCTACCTAAAAAGACTCCTCGGCAGTTTTAATTCAAAGTTTGTTTCCTAAATTTTCAGGGGGCTTCTTTTTAAGACGCGTCCATCCATGGACTCGCTCGCAGCTCGAAACGTCGTGTTTGCGAGAGGTCTTAAAAAGAAGCCCCCTGAAAATTTAGGAAAAAAACTTTGAATTAAAACACGGTAAGAACTTTTTAAATACGCGTGTGGGCGTAGAGGAAGCACTGGACGCTTTAAATTCTAAACGCATGCATGCGCATTTATGCAATGAGTTTCAAAATGTGTTTCTGTGCCTTGTTCAAACGCGGAACTAAAAATACTTCTTGGCAGTTTTAATTCATAAAATAAATTTCTCAAATTTGCAGAGAGCTTCTTTTTAGGACCTCTCGCAAACACGACGTTTCGAGCTGCGAGCGAGTCCAGGGATGGACGCGTCCTAAAAAGAAGCCCTCTGCAAATTTGAGAAATTTCTTTTATGAATTAAATGTAAATCTGCAGAGAAGTTTTTTTAGAACAGGATGCCGATGCGGATGCCGCTCATAATGGGGTTTACACCGTCCATGATGGACTGAATGTAATACTCAAGGCTCATTTGCGCCGTGGCGGTGCGAAACAGTCTCACGCCGGCAAAACCGCCAACCATAAATCCCGAGGGATCGGAGATGCGATCGATGTGGGCATAACCATAACCAAACTCAGCACCGATCACGGGCGAAAAATCATCAGTAAAAATCAACCAGCCGCCGCCAACCGATGCTGAAAGCCACGTGCCTTCTTCTTTCGAAGCCAAGGCTGCATCAGCGTTGAGTCGGATCTCTGCGTGAGTTGTGACTTCCCAGTGGCTGCCAAGGTGAAGTGAGTAAAACAACTTTTCGTTGTTCATGTCGGAGCCAAAGGCAGGACCAAACGAAATGCTTGTGAGTCGTAGGGCCTCCACTCGAGTGGCAACCCGCTGTTGATCTTCTTGTGTGATTTCACCCACACGTTGAGCGTGGGATAGGGAAACAAGAATTGTAAGAATGAGATGTAACATGCGACTCCTTATTTAAGTTTGTCTATAATTGTTCTATGGCAGCCAAAGCCGTTTTTCGACTCGTGCCCCCAGAGAGCGAGCGAGCTTCGATGGAACTTTCAAAATCAAAACTGTGTCCGTTTTTATAATGCTCATGAATTTGCAAACCCTTTTCGTCGGCCTGACGAATGGCGCTGGCGACAGTGACGTAAGCTTCGCGGAAAGTGGTTGTTGTGGCCAAATGATTGGCAACGTCTGTGGCTAAGATATGCCCCTTATTTAAAAGAGCCTTTGCAGAAACATCATCCACCGCCAAGCCTTTGATAAACGAAGGTAAAACCTTAAAACATTTTCTGAGCTCTTGTGTGGCATTGATAAAAGTACGTTTGAGCTCGTGAATATCACTGCCATAGCTGGGAGTGACCGAGCGCATAAGGACGAGGCCCTCTTGCGCCGCTGTCATCACGCGGGCCATCTTGGCGCGAACCAACTCTGGAACATCGGGATTTCGTTTATTCGGCATGATCGAACTGCCAGTGGACCAGTCATAGGGGAGTTTGAAAACTTTGATACCCGACGACGACCAAAAGAGGAGATCCTCACAAAATCGGCTGACGTGCATTGCCAGCAGACTATAAGTTTGCAACGTGCTTAGCATGTAATCGCGGTCACTCACGGCATCGTAGGAGTGCTGAAGTGAATTTGTAAACTGTAAAGACTTCGCAAGGGCGTTTAAATCCATTTTGAGATGTGTACCCGCAAATGCCGCAGCTCCCAGAGGAAGAGCTTCCAGGCACTCTACTTGATTGTTCTTAAGTCGCTGAATATCGCGTAACATGGAGTACCCGTGAGCCGAGAAGAGGTGGCCAAACCGCAAGGGCTGCCCAAACTGCATGTGGGTCATTCCGGGGGTAAAAACATCAATCCACTCAGTGCTTTTGATTTTGATGGCAGAAATGGTTTGCTGAAGTTGCGGGATCAGAGCTGTGATTTCATCATGAACGTAAAGGCGAAGTGTGCTCGCAATCAAATCGTTGCGGGAGCGCCCCGTGTGAATTTTTTTTCCTAGCTCGCCCAATTCTTGCGTCATAAATCTTTCGAGATTCATGTGAATATCTTCGTCGGTCATCTTCCAGTCAAACTGCTGGGTCTCAATAAGGGATTGAGCCTTGTCTAACGACTGACAAAGCTGCAAGCGCTCGGTCGCGGTCAATACTCCCGCTTGTTCCAAGGCGACGGCCCATGCTTTTTGCACGCGAATCTCTTGTCGATACAGAAACTGATCCACATCCAAACCCTGAGTGAACTCAAACAGGGTGTTGTTGTCGGATGTATTGATATCAGTATTTAAAACTTTCATAGTTCTGATTTTTCCGTCATTCCAGCGTTGACCTGACCTGATTGCCACTGCGCAAATGTCAGAACTCGGCAGTAATCCTTTGCGGCTTTGTTGAGCCCATAGGAATCTTCTTCAAAGCTCACAAGTTTTTCACTGTACAAGGAGTAAGGGCTTTCGCGCTTCGTAATAAATGCCTGGCCCTGCCCCAACTTCATTCCCACAGTGCCAGTTAATTTTTTGCTGGCAGAGACGAAATAGGACTCAAGATAATTGCGAGCATCCGAGTGCCAGAGGCCGTCGTAAACCAAATTTCCATAAACGATGGAAAGGTTTTGTGCGGTTGCGTGCACGTCGCGGTTCCAACAAATTTGTTTTAAATTCATCAAACCTTTTTGAATCAATGTGCCGCCCGGAGTTTCGTAAATGCCACGGCTTTTAACGCCAGTAACTCGCTCTTCAACCAGGTCCACAAGACCAATTCCGTGTTCGCCACCGATTTCGTTCAATTTCACTAAAATTTCAGCCGGAGACATGGTTTTGCCGTTCAGGGCCACAGGATTTCCCGCTTTAAATTCCAAGGCGATGTTGGTGAAGTCCTTAGAAACTTTTTGCGGCGGTTTGATAAACTGAAAAATTTCATCTTCGTCGTAAGGTTTTGAAATGTCCTCTAAAATTCCGCCCTCAGATGAATTGTGAAAAAGATTGGCGTCGAGGCTGTAGCGAGGATTCACTTCGCCAGCGTAATCAATTTTATTTTCTTTTAAGTAGTTAATAAGATCTTGGCGGCCTTTGTAGTCCCAAATTTTCCATGGGGCGATAACTTCAAGATCTGGAGTAAGGTAAGCCCAAGCTCGTTCGAAACGAATTTGGTCATTGCCTTTCCCGGTGGCTCCATGGGCGATGGCCTGGGCACCAGATTTTTTTGCATAATACGCCACGCGCTCTGCAATCAGTGGTCGGGCGATGGCCGTTCCCAAGAGATACTCACTTTGATAAAGGGCTCCAGAGCGCAGCAAGGGGAAAACGAAATCTTTTGCAAAAGTTTCTTTAAGATCTTCGAAAATAAAGTCGCTGGCGCCAATGGACATGGCACGCTCGCGCAACGTTTTTTCGGAGGGAAGATTGCCCACATCACAGCAGTAGGCGATGACGTCCGCATCGTAATTTTGTCGAAGCCACAAAACAATGGCCGTTGTGTCGAGTCCGCCGGAAAACGAAAGTACGATTTTTTTCTTCATGAAACCCTCTATATGGTTGGAAAGTTTGTTTGGTTTTATACCCTTCTTTCTGCTGAATTAAAGGGAATCTCGACACTTATCGCGCCGCGCCTCAATTTTGTGTAAAAATTGCACCATATGGAAAATATTCATTACTGAGTTGATTTTACCCGGTAAAGAAACGATTTTTTAGGCCACAAAGCGCTTTCAGCGCTGTGAACTAGAGGGGGATACACAATGAAATACAGTTTCGTTTTCGCAACGCTATTTTTAGCCATCCAGGCACAGGCCGCGGCTCCGAGCCACGGCTACACACCGGAGCAAGAACAAGAGATGGCTCAGCACAATCAAAGTGTCCAGGCCTACGAGTTTGTTAACGGACTGTTCCGTTGGAATAAACAAGCGTCGTCTGCCACCATCGAGAGAGTTCCATTTGCCGAGTACCACCAGGTGGGTTACGTCATTTTCAACGATAGTGGGGAGTTTAATTCTCTGGCGGCAAAAAAATTAATCGCAAAAAACTTACCACCGGATGTGACTCTCGTTGTGTATTCGCCCAACAGCGATAAAACCTATCTCAATCGAGTTTACAATTTATTTGCAAAAGAAATGGGCTCCACCGATCGTCTGCGCATCGTGCATTTGCCACATGATCCCGTTTCGGTCCAAGGCCAAACCTTTATTCCAAATAGCTTTTGGGCCCGCGATGGCGTCCCGGTTCCAACGTGGAGTTTTGATAAGTTCGGCAAAAAAGTTTTCACGGTGGTGGATGCGAAGTACTATCACTACTTCGAAGCTGATGACGTTGTGAGCGAACTTTTCGGTGCGGAGCTTGTGCAACACAATTACTTCCACGAAGGTGGAAACTTTTTGGCGAACAACCGCGGTGAGTGTTTAGTGGTCAATAATTCCCGTACGCGACTCATTCCCGACGATACGTTTTTGGTGAAATACGGCTGCCAAAAAACCATTCGTTTTCCGCACACAAAAGGCATTGGTCACATCGACGAAACCGTCAAATTGATCAATGACGATTTGGCCCTCACAGACGACGAAGAGTATGCGGGAATACTGCGCGATAATGGCTTTCAGGTGATGATGGTTCCGCGCCCGGAGCAAAAATATGAAACCTATGTCAATTCACTGTATGTGAACGGCACTCTATTCTTGCCAACCTTTCAAGAAGCGGGCGATGCAGAGGCCATTGCTCTTTACGAAAGTTTTGGCTACAAAGTCGTCGCCTTGAATTCTAAGCAGCTTTCCAATGACGGTCTGGGCTCCATCCATTGCATCACAATGGCATATCCGCCTGTTCCATTTAACGAACTGCTTGCCAACGTGGGCGGACGAGAAGTAACACCGTCTAAAAAGTAGAGCCGCTAGCCGCAAGCCGCTAAAGGGCCAGGTAAAAGGCCAGCTAAAAGGTAAGACATGATCAAAATTGAAGACAAAAAACCTGCTCTGCAGGTTTTAATTTGCACTAGAACCAAAGAAAATAGTGAAAGTTGCGGAGCTAAGGGCTCCGCACAGCTTCGCGATGATTTAAAAAAGTGGGCCAAGGAGCAAAAACTAACTCCGCATATTAAAATCACCGCTTCGCTCTGCTTGGGGCATTGCGAAAAAGGCATCACCGCCTGTTTTCAGCCCACCAACGAATGGCTGGGTGAGATTAAGCCAGGTGATTTCGAATTACTGAAAGAAAAGATTCTAAAGAGCTATCGCGATATCAAATCTTAAATTCACCGATTTATTTTTACATAGGATTTAAATTAGAGACACTTTTTTTCGACGAGGAGTTCAGTTTTTTCTTGTGAACCTAAAAAGGCGGTGAGTCGCATGGTGGAGTTGCACTCGAGCTGTGCAGCTTCTTCGTAGATCACCTCAAACGCGCCTCTGTCGCATAAAGAACGACCACTGGAGATCTGTTGGGATTGTTCATCGGCCATGCGCCAGCTTAAAATGGCGCCGTCCTGCTCGTTCGAGCAAACTCCATAGGCAACAAGTTGTGTCGCCGAGTTATCGATTTGTGTTTTCGATTGTAAAAATTGGATGGAACCAGTTTGCACAGGGTTAATAATTTTCATATCAGAGTCGGCTTGCTGAGATGGACTTGAGCCACAGTTTTGAAAATTAAATAGAACTCCAGCAAGCGCGATAAAGATAAGACTTATCTTGTAAGTACGTTCTTTCATTGGATCCCCCACGATCTTCCTCTAGTATAAGGTGGTTTTTGCCTACTACCTAAGACTATAAACCGACGTCTCAATTCCGTCTCGTTTTGATACCTCCTCTCTTATTCCTTATTCTAGACAGCATAGAACGAGGGGGCGAGATGAATTTTTTTAAAACATTGGGTGTGGTTTTAGTGGTGAGTGGTGTTGTAGTTGTAGCAGCTGGTTCCGAAAGAGTGGTCTATGGGGCTGATGACCGCTTGGATCTTTTTCAGGTTGTTTCAGCAGACTGGCAAACTCGCGCTGCATCCACAGTGGCACTGGTGCAAAAATCCAAAGTGGTTGCCGTGCAAAACGGGTATCAACTGCAAACGAGTCATTATGGAAATTCGCAAAATCTTTGTAAAACCGAGCCCTTCTTTGATCAAGTAACCGCGGCTTTTTGCTCCGGATCGTTAATTACACCTGATATCATTATGACGGCGGGACATTGCGTTCGTACGCAAGTCGCTTGCGCCAATACCAAATTCGTTTTTAACTTTGCTTATAAATCGATGACCTATGACCCGAAATTTGTTGAAGCCGATGATGTGTATTCCTGTCAGACACTCATTCACAGCGAACTCAACTCGACCAACGATTCAGATTTTGCGTTGGTGAAATTGGATCGACCGGTGGTGGGCAGAAAGCCCCTTACGATTCGTCAATCGGGGCGCGTGCAAGACGCAGACTCTCTCGTCGTTATCGGTCACCCCTCAGGCCTGGCAACAAAAGTTGCTGCAGGGGCGAAAGTACGTTCCAATCTTGAAGATGCTTATTTCATTGCAAACCTTGATACCTACGGCGGTAACTCGGGAAGTGCGGTATTCAACGAGCAAACTGGTGTTGTCGAGGGAATTCTCGTGCGCGGAGAAACGGATTTTAAGTATAAAAATGGCTGCTACGTTTCTAATATTTGCGATGCGAATGGCTGCCGCGGTGAAGATGTCACTCGAGTCACTGAAGTTCTCGCCTATGTGAACGCTTCAGAATTAAATCCTATAAGTTTACCGGTAGGCCCCTTTGATCCAAATAATCCACCGGATGAACAAGAAGGCATTGAATCTAATTTCTCGCAAAGCGAACGGCTTCGCCAATAACATTGCTAAAGATCGTATTGTCTTTCATGGCGATTTGCCCTTTGAGAATCGCCATCACGGGCCATCCTTGAACCTGCATGCCGTCGTAGGGTGTCCATCCCACTCGGCTGCGAATCCACGAGTTGCTTATGGTTTCGGTTCTCTTTAAATCCACCACTGTAAAATCAGCGTCGTAACCAGGAGCAATTTTCCCTTTTCCCTGAGCGCGGAAAATTCTTGCTGGGTTTTCGCAAATCAATTGCGTGAGGCGCTCGAGAGAAAGTCGCTTCTGTGCGACATGATTGAGCATCAATGGGAGAAGCGTTTGTACACCAGTCAGTCCTGAAGGGGAATTGGGGTAGGGTTTGTCCTTTTCCTCGCGCGTATGGGGAGCATGATCGGAGCCAAGCACATCGATGGTTCCGTCGTTGATGGCCTTCCAAAGCGCATCCTGATGGGATTTTTCGCGAATGGGAGGATTCATCTGGGCGTAATTACCAAGAATTTCGTAACACTCAGGAGCGTGCAACGTAAGATACTGCGGCAGACATTCTACAGTGACCGTGTGTTTTTTTGTGCGCAGGAATGCAATTTCATCTGCTGAGCTGATGTGTAAAACGTGAACCGAGCGTTTATGTTTTTCAGCCAGCGCCACAATTCTTCGAGTGGCGGTGAGAGCGCTTTCCACGTTTCGCCATTCGGAATGGTAGCGTGCGTGCTTTCCGGAGGTGGCAATGGGCTTTCGCGCAATGAGCATTTTTTCATCTTCACAATGTACTGAAATTGGCACAGTCACTGTGCGCATGATTTTATCCAGTTGCTGATCGTCGGCAACAAGCAGATCGCCGGTGGAGCTCCCCATAAATATTTTAACCCCGCAACACCCCTCGGTTTGAGCGATGGCGTCCAATTGATCAGCGTTGTCGTGAGTCGCGCCAACGAAAAATGCGTAATGGGTTTTTGCTTTGCCCTGTGCAAGATGAAGTTTCTCATCCAAACGGAATTGGGAGCTGGTGTTGGGTGAGGTATTGGGCATTTCGAAAATCGTCGTCACCCCGCCGGCCAGGGCGGACAGCGTGCCCGAGTAAATATCCTCTTTGTGGGTGAGGCCGGGCTCGCGAAAATGCACCTGGCTGTCAATCACACCCGGTAGAATCGTGAGACCTTTTAAGCTTAATGTGCTTTTTGCAGACGTTGATCGAGCTAGACCAAGCGCGAGAATTTTTCCATTTGCAATACCGATATTTGTGACTTCGCGGCGAATCTGTCCTTTGGAATCCGTTAAAAGACATTCCGCATCCTGAATCAAAAGATCATAGTGAGATGTTTCATTTCCTTCGGACCTAGACATTTACTTCCTCGTCTTGATTTAGGTTAAAAAACCGTGAACAATAACAGTATGGAAGCATTAGTTTATTTTGTCATGGCTCATGGGACAATGGTGATCACGTCGTTGTTAGGGGCGATTATCCTATGTGTTTTTGCACTTTTGATTGTCAGTTTCCACAGTCCAAAAGAAGCTATCGGTTTCGAAGTGGGTTCCGTCGAACGACTCGAGGGAGTTTTGAAAAACATGTTGTCGAGTCAAAGCTGGGCTGCCGGTAGCGGTGAAGGCGCAGCCCTTGGCGGCGCTGGGCAAGATCAAATCAATCTTTTAGTACAACAGGTTTCTGGTCTCGAAGTGGAACTTAAGGAAAAACAAAAAGCTCTTGATGAAATTATGAATATTTCACCAGACGAACCGCAGGCCGCTCCATTAAAAATGCGAATCAAAGATTTGGAAGAAAAACTTTCTGAATATGCAGTGATTGAAGAAGACATAGCCGATCTTTCGCGCTATCGCCAAGAAAACGAAAGTTTACGTGCTCGCATCACCGAAGCCACTGGCCTGACGGCGCAAGACGCCATGGCCATGCCGTGGGAAGATTTTGAAAAAATCATCAAAGAAAAAAAAGCTTCGGCCACACCTTAGGATGACATATGACAATGAGTGTATTGTTTCTCACATTTGCTTTGGCGCTGCCTAACAAACAAGATTTGCGAACGGCTTTGACACAAAATCGTTTGTCAGATGTTAAAAGCTTGGGAGCCGAAGGTTACAAAGGTTTGCGGGATATTTCCCTATCGGAAAACGAACCCATGGATCAGCGCTGGCGAGCGACGCTCGCCATGGCACGAATCGGGCATAAAGATAGTTTGGTTGATCTCGAGCTGTTTATGAAAAGCCCCACGTGGTACATGCGGAGCGCAAGCTTGTTGGGTATGGCTCTGGTGGACTCAGAGCTCTCGCAGCGGAAAGCCAAGGAGCTTTTGAGTCGAGATCCTGCCTTGCTGGTGCGGGCCTCAGCGTTGCAAGTTTTATCGCAGGAAAAAAGAATAGATCGGGAGTTTTTATGGAAGGAACTCCATAATCCCATTAATTTTCGCCGCGGACGTAGCCTCTCGTTAAGAACAAGCATTTTACAGCTTTTATCGAAAAAGCCTTTGCCCAACGAAAAATCAAAGTTTGCACTTCTCGCGAATGATTTGCACCCAGAAATTAAAAATATCTCCAACGATGTACTAATTCGGCTTTGATTTCGAAGCTTTCACGATGGAGCGATCGATTTCGATCTCTCGTTGAATCCGGTAGAGGAGTATAGCCTCTTCCAGGCCATCACTTGTTAAGTCCTCAGGTTTTGAAATAAAATCTCGATACACAAGCAAGTTTTTGTGAATACTAATGGTAGTTTCTTTTTCTGAGTCTTTAAGGAGATTAAAACTCAAGCTGTAGCGATATCCACTGGCATGTTTTTTTGAAATGTGCGGCGGACGGAAGTAGGTGTGACTGCGCAACATGGTGGTTTGAATAACCCCTTGTTCCATATTGTTTACTTTTAAGGGATAGGAAAGGATGGCTTGCTGGCAGGCCCTCCAGACCTCGTCAAACGAGGCGCGAAATTTCCGCTCGTAATTTTTTTCAACGGCTATGGGATTCGAAACACAGCCCGTTAAAGGAAAAATTAAGAATGCAAAACACAGTTTACCCCACATTAAAAAGACTTCCTCAAACCGAGGTTAAAAATAGTAAAGTCAGTGGTGTGTCCAGAAGTTGCACTTTTGAATCGGGTCGAGGAATAGTCTAAAAACAGCGTCATACTTTCATAACTGCGAGACGGGTCAAAACGAATGCCAACGCTGGCTCCCACTTCGCGATTGGAAAGATCAAAACTAAAATCTTGGCCTGTGGGTCCGTAACGAGCGTCAATCCAAAAACTCTCATTTTCAAAACCAACTTTGCCCTGAAACCCCACAAAGGATTTAAACCCAAAATCGAGTTCTGATTGGAACATGGTAAGGTAATAGAGGCCAATACTGACTTTCAATGGCATGTCGTTTATGCCAACGGGAGTCGTGTAGGTAAGCCATTGATCGCCCCTAAATATGGGCGTCGCCTTAAAAAGGCCATTGTCAGGACCGTAGCCCACAGGTACGCCGAGGGTGAAGGTTCCTTGCACTTCCAAATCGACGTACAAGGGAGCGTAGATTCCAACACCCACAAGGGCACTCTGCTGCATAAAAGTTTCTTCGAGGAAACTTTGTTCCAATTCAAAATTTTGGTACCCTAGTAAAAAGTCATACTGGAATGTATTGTCGAAGACCTCGTATTTTTCCCCAGGGCGCTTCGTTAGCCAGCGACTCATCAGGCGGTTGTCTGAGTACATATTTTTTTCGAACACATAGTATTTAGAAAGTCGTTGCAATCGTTCTTCATCCGTTTCGAAACCCGAAAATCCGTACTCATTCGAAGAGAGTAGATTTTTTGGCAGCTCCGAAATTTTTCGCCGAGCCGAGTAGGCGGGAACCCAGCCGATTCTGTGGCGTAAGACGCCTTCTTTGTCGTGCAGCTTGTAACCTATTTTATAAAACAGCTGAAGAACATTTTGACGAGTGCGCATGTCGTTGACCACTGCAAACCCTGTGTCCATCAGAAAGGCTTCTACATGTTGGTCCACACGATCCAAACAGATATCGTTGCCAAGCTGACAATCTTTCCATGTCCATGGCCCAGGGCGAGAGAAGACGGGGACCGAGCTCATGTCTCGAGGTACGAGAATGTCCAGTTCAATGGAGGCTTGGTTAGTTAAAATCGTATCAAAGTTTTTCCAGTCGTAATACACAAACAGATCGGTGGGGTCGCCGCCATTTTTGCGAGCCACTTGCTTCCACAGACCCTGGTTATCACGATCCATTCGCATTTTTGAAATAAAATCCTGACCAGTGTCGACCACCTTAATCAGCTCTCCAGGTTCGATGCGCGCAGCCGGTGCGTAAGACATGTTCATGTTTTGATAAAGATTTTTAAAGTTATTGCTTTGAATCGGTCGAAGTTCCAGAAAGTAAACCACGTGGCGCTCGAGTTCGTTATTTTTTACTACGCCCAAACGTGTTTTGGTAACATTCTCAGGATTGTAATTGGGGCTCGGAGCGACAGATTCTCGATGGGCCGGGGCTATGGCTTCTTGTGGAGTCGGTACAACTTGCGGTGTGGCCTGAATTTCACGCATGCGCTCGTTTTCTTGTTTCATTTCAGGGTAAAGTTCTTCTAAGTTTTTTTGCTGCTGACTACCATCGATCAGTTTATTCACATTTTGCTTGGTGTCTTCATTGCGAAAGTTATTTTCCTGAGAGAAAATCGAACCAAAATGAACAGGCTCCGCTGCGTTAGCAACCGAAAAGATGCAACCTAAACTCACTATGAGTTTAAGGTGCCAGAAGAGAATCGAGGTGAGCCAAAAGCGTAACATGTCGAAATCTCTATCGGTCGATGAGCTCTGGAGTATTACGTCTAGGTCGAGATATCTCCCAAAATGGGGACCTTCAGCTAGTCCCCAATTGCATGGTCTTTTATATTTTGAAACAATAGAACAATCAACCTCGTCCAAAGGCGGAACTCAAGTGGTTCAGTTGGCTATTTCAATTCTTATGATGGCGTGTTCGTTAACGGCCTCGGGCCAGTATAAAATACTGCAAATGTCACCCCCTGCTGCCAAAAAACATTTTAAATCTCAGTTGAGTCGCATGGATGACATCCGAAAAAATAAATTTGCAGGCTACATCGGCGAAGCCGATACCGGGATGCTGGCTATCCGTGAAATAAAAGCACTTTCAAAAGACGAACAAAAGAAAATTACCAAGTTAGTCGACGACGAAAACAAAGATCGAAAAAAAATCTATGCCATTCTCATGAAACATAACAAGCTCAACGAAAAAGAAAGAGCGATGCTGATACGCAGTGCCTACGAGACTTATAAAAACATGGATTCCAAAAAAACCTACCATTTTGAAAACAAAAAATGGCTACAAAAATTTTAGAGAGATAAAACGATGCGCTATGTACACATTATTTTGCTGGTTTTCACCCTGTCACCCCTTGCTCAGGCGCAAACGTCGTTCCGCGGTAGTCCCTTCACCTCGGGTTTTGGCATGAAGGGGATTCATACCTACGCTGGGTTTGGTTTTGCCGATTTTACGGTGCAAAGTCCTTCGAGTTCTTTTCGAATGGACAAAGGGGTGTTCGCATTTATCGGCGGCGAACGGGACATCAATGACGACGGAACATCGGTCACCATTTCTTTTAACTACATGACCACAGAGGGACAGGCCCTCTACAACTACACCACACTCGGTGGGACAAATTATTCGGGATCGGATATCGCGTTCGACTCGACAAACTACCAACTTGGCCTTGGACTCAAACAAAGGTTTTTTCCCGAGAGTTGGTTTCGCCCCTATGTCGAAGTGGGCGGACTTTTTGGATACCACGAGCTTAAGTACTCCATATCCTCTGCAGATATCGTAGTCACCGGCGCCGGCGATCCCAATGGATATAAAAACAAGGACGCTTTGACCGGATTTGGCTACTACGGCGAAGGCGGCGTAGAAATTGATTTTTCTGAAAAATACGGAGTCAAAGTGGGCGGACGTTACCAGCTCACTGAAACTCGGAAGTTTGAAACCTTAGCAAACCAGGTTCTCAAATTTGAGTCGTATATTTTTCAGCTGGCCTTTTTATTGCGATTTTAATCCTAACGGCCCTGTCCCACTTTATATTCTACAACTGGGATCCTAACAAAGCCTGACGTCCTCGTATATTTTTCTGAAGTTTAACTTTAAAAGCTTCCTTTTTGCCGTCGTTAAGAGATCTAATTTCCAGTCGGTAAGGCTGATCCTCGGGTGTTTTGCCAGCGACGATAAAATGATTCTCAATGATTCTCAATTTTACAGGACCCTCAGACTCGGCTTCGTCGGACTGGTTTAAAAGCTCAACATCAATCGTTGAAACATCCACCTGTACGTGGTCTTGGTCGAAAATGTAAATTTGAATTGGCTGATGCTTGATGATTCGAACCGAGTAAAGATTTCCTTCGTAGTTTATTGTCTCGATCTCTCTGTAAAATGAAAAACTTTTTTGTGGGAAAAGAGTCAGAAACAAAAAGCTAAAATAAAAAATTTTCATCATTTTGCACCTCCAATTCAGTATCGTTAAATCCTGATTTCAATGCTGCAAGATGAGGACCCATTTTAAATCTAAATGAAGTAACGAGGATGCAAGAAGCGGGAGATTAATGGTCGCGTCTAATATCTTAAGAGAAAAATTTCCTCTTAAAGATATGGATTTTCTCCTAAGGAGTGATCGGTCACATCGACGACCCTTTGAACAAAAGGAAACTCCGCTTTCAAAGCTGTTTCGACACCGTCGACCATGGTGGCTTGCGAAGAGGCGCAACCCTGACATCCTCCACCCATATGCAAATAAGCTGTCTGGCTATCAAAAGATTTCAATTCAATCCAGCCACCATGTGCGGCGAGCGACGGATTGATGTTTTGCTCGATAAAAGTCTTAATGGCGCTGGCTTCATCGCTAGCCAGGGTCGGTGCTTTTAGCACCGGTGATTTTTCCAATGTCTCATTTTGAGAAAAGTGTTCTTCGAGGAGCCCTTGCAAAGGTTCTAAAAGAATATCCCAGTCCACCCACTCCTTCTTAGTGAGCTCCAACGTTGATGGAGTCACCTTCAACGACTCGGTCCACGGAAAGCCAAAAAGCTTTTTCGCAATGGGAGAATTCACGGATTGCTGTGAATTGGTGATGATAAATTCATCAGCTGAAATGGGTTTTTCAAAAGTAAAGCTATAAGTCTGTTCAGAAACCTTTAAAATTTTCATAGTGAGTAATGTACCTCCGTTGTTAACTTATTGCAATCCCATCGAATTCGAGAACTCTTTGAAATAATTTCTCAAAGTGACAAAAATTGCTCCAGTTGTTGAAAAAAAGACACGAATTGACCCTTTTCCTAACAGAGATTTGAATCATTCCAAGGGGTTATGTAGGGTACAGTTCTTGAAAGATATATTTGCGGACAGTAATAAAAAGGAACCTATGCGTAACCATTTGCTCATTCTCCTCCTCCTTATGTTCACAAGTATTTGTGGAACTGTTACTGCATTTGCTCAGGTTAAGAGTTCTGCGTTTTCAAATACTTATGATAACGACGATGCCAAGGCTAATTTATTTACAACCGACGAAGGCAAGCTCGAAACAATTTGGCGCGCGCGTATGTACGGGGAAAGCACAGCTCTCGAAACACAAAGCGCCCAAATTGGCGGCTTTGATCTTTTTGCAGAAACTAAATATCAAATGTTAGAAACACTCGAAGCTCGCGTCTTTTTACGGGCTAAATTTGAGTCGGGTCGAAGTCAGTCGTTTTTTGGTGATATCGA
>JANPLN010000045.1:0-54765 GCA_031426555.1 Bdellovibrionales bacterium
ACCAAAACCCAACTTCCAACGAAATGTACATAGAGGACTTGGCTTTGGCAGTTGTCTAACCCGTTCCGACCGAATTCAAACCAGCTCCCATCGATTTTTCTTCGCAAATTAATTTTAAGACAGCGATTTTGGTAGGACACAGTCCTTCGGAAAATTACAATCTGATCGAGGCTCCCTGTGAGCTAAACCCTTCAGATTCAGCCGCCAATTTTATCGTCGGTATTGCCTGTAACAGCCAGCCAGGAATGTCCGGAAGCCCTATTTTTGCTCCATTAGAGGCGGGTGGGGGAGTCGTAGGAATTACGATTACGGGACGAGATAATTACAGTTTCTATTCTCGCCCATCCAATCATCTATGGGTCCGTGCATATTTAGAGCGTAATAAAGAATAGGTTTATTTATCGTTATCGCGGGGGTCCCAACCGGTTTCGTCTCTCCACGTAAAAAGCTGCTCCACTTTTTCGCGCGCCCAAAGGGTTTTTCTTAAGAACGTTGAACTCGACTTCACCGAAGGGTCGTGAGTAAAACAACGAATATTTATTTTCTCACCCAGTCGTTCCCAGCCGTAATTTTCAACAAGTTTCACGACCATCATTTCCAGCGTAATTCCCTCCGCAGGGTATTTGTTTTTTCGAGGTTTCATGGCGACTCCTGGGCAAAAGAACTCAAACAGACTAAAGTTAGGAAATACAGTCTGTAGTCGAGGTTGCTTATTTATTCAACGGAAACTTCCGATAGTGTGTATATAGAGGAATATATTTTTGGCAGCACTTAAAAGCTTTCCACAAATTCTTGTCGATGCTTCCGTACTCAATCCACAACAGTTGAGTCAGGTGCAGGTGCGCCTTCCGCAGTTTGCCAATCGAATTTCAAGTACAGTCATCAGCATGGGCTTTACCGACAGTCACACCATTGCGCGACTGATTGCCGAAAACTACAGTCTACCTTTGGTGGATGTAGCTTCTGTGAATATTCAAAAGCCGCTCACGCAATTTGTAAAACGCTCCTTTTGTGATAAATTTTTTGTAGTGCCGCTGATCAAAACCGAAAAAGGCATCACCATGGCTTTTGCAGATCCAAATTCCCTGCATCTAAAAGCCAATATGGAATCCATCCTCGGCTGCCGGATCGATCTTGTGGTCGCCCGTGAAGAAGAAATCAAAGCCGCCCTCGAAAAGCACTACGAATCAGCGCCGCAAATGACAAGGACGAACATCGAGGTTCCTCAGCAACACACGCGTTCTTCGATCCAGCAAACCCCCACGCGCAGTATCACGTTGCAAGGCGATGAAAATTCCGTTCAGTTTATCGACAAAGTTATTAGCGAAGCCATTGCGCAAAAAGCTTCGGACATTCACCTCGAGCAGTTCGAAGTTCGTTTTCGGGTGCGCTTTCGTATCGATGGTCAGATGGTCGAGATGCTCAATATCCCTGGCCTTAATGCCACCGAAGTGGTGAGTCGTATTAAGGTGATGTCGCAGATGGATGTATCGGAAAAGCGCCATCCTCAAGACGGGCGATTGAAATTTAAATACAAGGACGAACACTTCGACATGCGCGTAAGCGTGATGCCCACACTTTTTGGCGAAAAAATTGTCATTCGTATTATCGACAAAAAAAATCTCAATCAAAATTTAAGCATGTTGGGAATGACGCCCATTCAGATGAAAATTTTTAAGAAATGTCTGTCAAAATCCCAAGGGATGGTTTTAGTAACGGGGCCAACGGGGAGTGGAAAAACCACAACGTTGTATTCGGGATTGCTCGAGCTCAACGCCATTTCAAAAAATATTTCCACCGCCGAGGATCCAGTGGAATTTAATCTGGACGGGATCAATCAAGTTCAAGTCAACAGCGAGATTGGATTTACTTTCGCCGAGGCTCTACGCGCATTTTTGCGTCAAGACCCCGATGTCATCATGGTGGGAGAGATTCGCGATTTAGAAACAGCGGCAATTTCCTACAAGGCAGCGTCCACTGGGCACCTTGTATTGAGCACCTTACACACCAACGATGCGATTTCGGCTGTCAGTCGCCTGATAGATATGGGCGTGCCTAAATTTTTAGTGGCCGAGACGACGTCGCTTGTTGTGGCGCAAAGACTTATTAAAAAATTATGTGTTCACTGTCGCGTTCCTAAAACGCCGTCACCACAGTATCTGTTGGATCTTGGAGTTTCCGAGGCCGATTTAGAGCTTTACGAAAAAATCTTCGAAGAGCGAGGTTGCCAAGCGTGCAACAACACTGGCTATAAAGGTCGTGTTGCCATCCACGAGCTGTTGGAAATGACCACCGAAATTCGCGAAGCGATCAATAAGAGTGTTTCCACCCACGATATCAAGGTGCGTGCCTTGGAGACGGGATTTTTAACCCTTCGAATGCAAGCCTTGGCAAAACTTCGCGATGGCATCGTTTCGCTCCAAGAGGTCGTCAACTCGACGTTATCAGATAAGGACTCGTAGAGAGTCCTTATTTTTCGGACAAAGACTCTGCAATTACTAAACTAAGGGCTCGTTCATTTTGAGACACTTCTTCCGATAAGTAGGATGAACCGCAAGAGGCAGTTCAAGGAGGCTCCATGGATAAGGTAGCAGGACTTCAATTTATAAACGCGCCCGTCCCGGCAACAACAACACCGTTTTCGTCACTCGAACGCAATCCCATGATTCGCGGTCATCATTCTTCCATCAGCAAGGCTGTGGGTGCCCACAGACAAATGGTTGAAGAGCGCCAATCACGAAACGCGACACGCAGAGAGGCGGCAGGTATTACGCAATTCGGAAACACTAACGACACGGTTATCGCGCAACAGGTCAGCGGCGATGGTCTTGCTTCAGACGTTGCAGACAGTGAAGACTACTCAATGTTTGAAAACTCATTGATTGAGTTGCCTTCAACACAGGCAAAAATGGCGAGCATACAATCTTTTCAATCGTCAGAACCCGATCGCCCGGTGATCGGCGAGCCCGTCCCCAAAGGCAGCTATCTCGACGTGGAAGTTTGAGACGAGTTTTCGTCGAAAACTTTTTCCACGGTAAAACCAAATTCCTCCAACGAGGAAATCTTATAGACTCCTTGCAGACGCCAGGAGTTTTTTTGTTTTTGTGTTACAACAATAAAATCCACCGTCAATTGGATCAATCGGCGTATGGCGCTCAAGCTCCACTGCGAAGCCCCCATTTGCACCAACATTTCTAACCGAAGCAATGCCTCATTTGCCGAACCGGCATGTAAACTGGTCATGGAGCCTGCGTGGCCTGTGGAAAGAGCCATGAGCAAATCTTTGGCTTCGCCCGAACGAACCTCACCCACAATCAACCGATCCGGCCGCATTCGCAGGGATTGTCGAAGGAGATCCGACTGCGTCAGCTCGCGCAAGTTGCCTTGGTAGTCTTTCCGGGTGAGCAGTTTGCTACTAAACGGGTTGGCGCAAAGAAGTTCTGGAGTGTCTTCGATAAACACACAGCGATCGTTGGGAGCCTCGGCCACCAGAGTATTAAGCAAAGTTGTTTTACCGCTGCCAGTTCCGCCCACTACGATGATATTTTTTTTATTGCGCACACTGTTTTTTAAAAACTCCGTAGACTTTGAATCACACCAGCCCTTGGCTTGCAGGTCCTCCAGCCGAATAGAGCTTTGTCGCAAGCGGCGAAGGGTAAGGCAAACTACTTGCGAAATAGGAGGGGCACAAATATGCACGCGAAAATGCTTCCATTGGCCGTCGGTGTGGGGGTGTTCGTAGTTGTATTGAATGCCAGCCTCGTCGCACAGTTGGTGCAAAAAATTTTGATGATGAAGCGGGGATTCGAAACAGAGCGGCGCTTTGGTAAAGACTCCGCCCTTTTCAAACCAGATTTCATTGAGGTTTAATATCAGAATTTCGGTGATGTCTAAATCCAGCCAAAATTCTTGCAAAAACGCTCCGTAGTTCGTGATTGGCTGAATCGCTGAAGTATTCATTGAATAACTCGCGGAGTGACAAAAAAGACCAACTCCGATTGATTGTTTTGGTAACTCTCGCTGCTAAACAGAGGACTCAGTATGGGAATCTTGAGCAAGCCGGGGAGACCGGTCTTGGTATTTCGCCATTCATCCTTGATTAAGCCCGACAGCACCATGGTTTTCGATTCTTCCAAGTTCAGATGACTCGTCACTCGGTGCACGATGAGACCGGGAACGCCAGCGTCGTCCTCACGGGTGTCTAGCGTAGAAAATTCGCAGTCAATTTTGAGATCCATTTTTCCATGGCGATCGGCTTGCGGTTTAATCTTTAGTATCAGTCCGTATTTTTTCCACACCACGCTGGATTGAAACTGATTCATGGCTTTAATGGGAAATTCGCCGCCAGAGTGGAAGGTGGCTTCTTCGCCCGACTGCGAAACCAAGGTGGGTTTGGCAAGGATGCGCCCTTTGCCAATTTCTTCCAGGTGATGAATGGTCGCCATCACAGACGCTTGCGGACTGTTAAATTGCGGCAATGCTTGAAAAGCGGTGGAGGAGGGCCACTGAATTCCAAAACGATTGATCTCGCTTCGTTGCACTTCTGCGGCAATGATCGACACCTCAATCATAGGAATGGATTTTATGGCAAGTGACGAGTCGTGAATTTGGATTCCGTAAGAATTGAGGATGCGGTTGTAGTTTTTTAATTCCTCCACGGTGGTTTTTCCCAGCGTCAAAGTCCAAGAAGGTTCTGTGGCAAAGTACGAAAACGAGAGATTGTTTTTTTCGAGCAAATTTTTTAGACGTTTTTCGATTTGCTTTTGGATATCCGCATCTATTTTTGCTGTTATGACAAACTCATCGTCGTCGCTCACAAACTGCGAGAGCAGGTCCCAATCTTCAAAAATCAAAAACTGTCCTTGAATTTGCAATCGATGGTTTTCAATGGAAAGCTCAGGTCCCCTTTTTTCGGCAAGCCACGACTGCAATTTTTGATAAGTGCGAAAAGTTTTGGCGCGCACAACCCAAACTTCATAGGTTTGCTGGGCCACCTTGAGTTCTACCTGTCCTATTTGTTTTCCGATGATTTGGAGTTTTCGTCCCTTTTCCGCCAGCCGAACAACAGTATTTTTTGCCAAGGACACCGTCTGGTTTTTGGCCAAAGGAATCTCGGTGCTTGTGCCCGGGCTGAGGATGATGGTTTTAGCAAAACAAAACTGCAAAAGGAGATATGTAATGATTGTCATACGGATGAGTGATGCAAACTTAAGACGTCAAAAGGTAATTCGTCGTTGCCGGACACATTCCATTGGTCCGGGATACGTTTTCTCGTCCGGAGAAGGCCGTCCGCTTATTTGAGGAGAGAGAACTTTAACGAAAATTTCTTATCTTTTGCAGAAATTTCAAGCTCGCCACCCATGGACTGCACAAGGGAACTGACAATGGCCAAACCCAGGCCCGTGCCTTGCGTGTGGTTCATAATTTTTTCGTTTTTGGTAAACGCCGAAATCAAACTTTGTGGTTCAACAAGCAAGGGTTGAGACAATGTATTCGTAATCGAAACGTTATATTTCTTGCTATCAGTGGTTAAAGCAAAAATCACATCGCTGTCGGCAGGTGCATACTGAAAGCAATTGGTAAATACACGTCTTAATATTTCTGTTAAAAACGACTCGGACGTTAAAATAGAGTTTTCTTGCACTTTTAAAACAAGATTGAGCTTTTTCCCTTTTTCCGAAGCGCTTTTCCACACTTTTTTAGCCGAGGCTTCAATATCCACCGCTGTGTATTCTTGTTTGGGGCTATCAGTTTTGAGTCGGGTAATAAACAAAATATCTTCGATGAGTTTTTGCAAACGCTTCGTGTTTTTATCGATATGCTCTAGATACTTTTTTTGATCCGTATTTTTGATTTCTTCTTTTAAAAGCTCCAAAAAACTTGTAATGCCGGTGAGGGGCGTTCGCAATTCGTGAGTCACAAGCACCATAAAATCAGTTTTCAGTTTGTCGAGGTTTTTGAGAATTTCGTTTTGTTTTTGCAGCTCGATCCGCAAAAGATAAGTTTCGTATGCCTTATCGATGGTCATGAGAAGATCGTTGGGCTCCCACGGTTTAGTGAGGTAGCGATAAATTTGCCCCTCGTTGATGGCGGCGATGACCGATTCTAAATCGGTGTAACCGGTGAGTAGCAAGCGCATGGAGTTTGGCGACAGTTGAATGGATTTTTTTAGTAGCTCCACGCCTGTGATCAATGGCATCCGTTGATCGCTAATGATCAGCGCCGGCTGAATTTTTTCGATCAGATTCAAACCCTCTTGTGGCTGGGTGGTGGTGTGAATCTGATATTTTTTCCGCAGCAAACGCTCGATGGCTTCGTTGTTGTGGGCCTCGTCGTCGATACAAATCAAAGTTGGTAACATCGTACAATTATAAATCTATTTTTTCGCGCAGAGAACGACTCCGCAACAAACCAGCCTCGCCCTAGGGCTAGGGACACATCGAAGCAAGGATTATCAGGTTTCCCGTTTCAAGTTTCTGGTCAGTAAAGCCGAAAATACGGTTGGTAGGATAGGTCTACTGGAGAACTATGATCGTTAAATCGCTGGCTCTTATAATATTTTTTCCTGCAATGGCATTGGGATTTTGTCCCTATCCTCAGCAGAACTTTCCCACAGAGCCGCAAGACGAACAGCACTCTCTCGGAGTTCAAGTTCGCGAAATCAAAACAGCTCGTACTAACCTTGAACGACAAATGCCGCAACTCAACTCGGAAATCTCGCGCACACGCGGCAGTATTAATTACTACTTAAGAGCCCCCTGGGCCGATGCCGTTATCGCTCACATGGATAACGGGTTTGATTGTTGCGATGGCACGCGCCGCACAGCTAAACTCAATATTAACAACGATCGACGTCCCGCAGGCGGAGACAATATCGACACTCCCGTCACTGGAGGCGGTTCCGAGGTTGTTGATCCGTTACCCTATTACGACGACCCACCACCAGCGCAGCCCAACTATCCCGAGCCTGCGCAAGATCAGTATCCTGGTCAAGGTTCTGGCAACGACTCCTCGTGCAATGGCTACTCTGGCGATTTTTGCCAACCTCATTGGGGACGAAACGAAAGCCCCTCGAACGGCGGACTGTGTTTGCAAACGGGATTTGCTGCCACCAACGCGTGGTACAACGCCTCCTGCCGTAGCGGGGGACGCGTCAATCCCGGAATTTGCGGAGATGCTCGCATTAGTAAATATCCCAACGACTACGAACAGTGTGTGCAAATTTTAAATGAATACTATCGATTGTCGCGCACCAAGCGCCGCATGAGTGGCCAGATTCAGGCGTACAACGAACAAGTTCGCAATCTCAATCAAGGGCGCCGGCAAAATTTTGGTGCGGCCGTGGGTAATTTTTTACGAGCGGCGGGTCCGTTTTTATTAATGTATGCCATCTCACAACAATCCCAGTCGTCGGTGCGTGAGCAGTATCAAAGTTATCGCCCGAGCTATGCGGGAACGGTGGGATCCATCGGACAACCCAATTCTTTGTCGGGTCGCTACAGTGGAGGTTCAACCTCTCAGCCTCCGAATTTTTATGGGTCTGATTATGGTCATCCCTATAATTCCGGTGGAATGATGGGTCAACTCCTTCCAGCCATGATGTCGGGTGGCTTTGGCTGTTCTGAAAGTTCGGGGTCAGGCCTTGCTTCGGTTCTACCGCTTTTGATGGGCGGAACTCTCGGTGGAAACATTGGAATGACACCGTATCAGCCTGGTGGATTGAGCGGTGGAGTGCGTGGGGGCGTTTCGGGTTATTCATCTCAGGGTGGATACGACCAAGGCAACGGATGGACCGGTCCTGCGCGTCCGTCTGGTTCGGGTCCTTCGGGAAATTATCTCGGACAAGAGCGCAACGCTGTTTTTTATGACATGATGGGTGGCGCTCGCCAACGAATTTGGAACAATCAACTTGAGACGCAACAAAACGCATCCATTCTTTCAGGCACAGGAGGTTTGCCCAATTTAAGTGGAAATTTTAATCTCAATGCGGGTATGGGAGCACAACCTCAACTCGGCCAACAAAACACTCAGTATACTCCTGGGATGGATTCTTTTGGTTTAATTCAATCTCTGCTCATGGGTGGTTCCACCAAGGCCACTTTCAATCTTCAGTCTGTGCCTCCAGGATTTTGATATAATGTGGTAGTAGGTACAGCTACAGTCTGAGGACGATCCTGATTTTTTAAATGATAAGATAAAAGTAATGACCCAACGACGGCAGTTCCTAACCACAATCCATTTCGCTGTATCCAAGATCTTTGCTGGGGCTGCGGTGCTTGGGGCATGGTAGGTAATCGCAACGACGAATCTATTTTTGCTACTGCTCCGCTATTTGAAGTTTGCGGGGAGGACTTCACGCAGTTTAAAGCAAAAAAAACGGATACGTTTTCGATCCACTTCAGATTCTCGCTAAGCTGAAAGTCGTTGCAGTCACCTATAACTAGAGGCTGCGGTTGTAAGCTGAGTTGCTCGAGTTCCGAAAGCGTCATAAAGACCGTTTCAATCTGGTAAGTATCAGAAACAAAAGTAAAGCGAGCCTTTCCAGAGCTGGCCTCGAGGGACAATTGTGCCAAACTAATAAATCGTCCATTGCGTAAAAGCGCTGAAAATTTTTGTGCAAAAGCAGGCAATACAATCTTTTGGACCACGCTTTGCCGGCGTACAGAGGCGAACTGCGAAATCAAAGGCGGAGGAAAAACAGACGGGTCCGGTGTCCATTCGCTGTCAAATTGAACAGCTTGTTTGAGCCATTGAGTTTGTCGTGCAGCTTCTTGCTCGATCTGCGCCATTCGCAAAAACGAAAATAATATAAGTTGTCGTTCACTTTCGGCCCAGTCGCAGCTCCATTTTTTTTCGGTCACGATCAAAAATTGCTGTTTGGCCTTGTCCAAATTTCCATCCAAAAAAAGAATTTGTGCTTTTTTAAAGTCTTCTAAGATTTGGTTTTTCTCTTCGCATCTTAAAAAATAACCCGATATTTTTTGGAAATCGGAGTTTTGGTTGTAGACTGTGAATTCTTGTGGGTTGGCCGAAGGCGCTTTTACGAGCCAAGATGCAGACACCAAATTGAGAATTAAAAATAAGTTTATTAACATGCTTTCTCCTATTCGTAGACGATGCGCGATTTTCTAAGGGGTATTTTTCTATTTTCAAATAATGTGCCGGTTTGGAATTTAGGATTCTGGACGGATACGGTAAACGGTCCTTGATATTGTAAAATGTGCTGGGCCAAGCGGGCCGGGACTAAAACTGCAAAATGACTTGGGTTTTTAGGTGCGCGTAAAATCTTAACCATGGAAGCGATCTTTTTTCCAGTTTCGGGCTTTGTGGGATCCACGAAAAATAAATCCACCACACCATAGCTTCCGAGGAGAGAGTCCAAAGTCTCGTAATTGGTGACTTCGATGGGAACCAGCGACTGTCCCTCGGGAATAAGAATATCAACTCCGTCAGGCGACTCCACGCGAGCAGGGACCTCTTTTTTGGAAGGTGAGTGAACGCAGGAATAAAGTGCTACGACCACCAAAAAAAAAGCGGAAAATAATATCCTTTCTTTGTGTTGCTTATAGAATTTTTGCCATTTCATGGCTTTGCCCTTTCCCATCGCTTGGTAGGTGCTTTGAGGAGTTGCGGCTTTATCTTCATTTCGAACACGAGAACCATGGTCAAAAATAGAAATAGAATCATTAAAGTTTCTATCAAAATTTGCCCTTGCCAATTTCTGCAATCCATAGTTTCTCCTTGAATGTTGGTCGAGAAGAGCAAGATTCTTGCCACAAAAAACTCTCAGTCTGTAAAAACGCAATCCACTTTGGAAACAGCGAGGATCCAGAAAGTTTTGCAAACACGGTGAGTGTTTGTTGTTGAGAAAAATCAGCACGAGCCTCATAAATGTGCGCAGATGGATCGATAGCAATCTTCTGTAGGCGGATCAATGCCGGGTTTGCGAAGCTTGAAGAAAAAAGACGCCCCGCCCACTGACTTTGCAAATCATGGAAGATTTGTTTTAAGCGCAACGCCGTGGTTTGCATGAGGCGCGACGCTTGCGCATCGGCCAGAAGGTGAATGGCGGATTGTTGCTGACGAAAAATACCCAATTGCGTTTCGATGATAAGCAAGCGCGCTTCAATCATGGAAATTTCCACTGGTGTTCTTGCAAGCAGAAGTGCACGCTGCAAAAGTTTTTTTTGGGTCACCAAACTTTTTATGGGGAGATTGAGCTTAAGGAGTGTGTTTTCGGCCTCGACGAGAATTTTTTGACTTTTTAAAACACCATTTTCGCATTCATAAAGCAAATCGTTCTTGGCGGAAACAAACCAAGTGATGGCCAGTGCCGCCAGCATTCCTCCGATCAAAAGCGGGAGAAGTGAAATTCCGACGATGAGGGCGGAGCCCTTTTGGTTTAAATGGGCAAAAGCGGTAGATCGAGTTGTTTTTCGTACACTTTTTTGCCAAATGGAAACACATCCGTGTGAAGCAGTATTTTTGTTCGATCGCGCGTGAGCCATAACTCTTGAATCCTGTAGTTTTGAGGGGAGATGAGAAGATTCATCTTCTCATCGAGTTTCTGCTGACAAAGGTGCTGTTGCCGCGTTTCAATCAAGCAAATCAAAGTTCTGTAGGCCCAAAAATCCACCCACTTGGTGAGAACAATTTGATAGGACAAAAACAAAAAACCGGCGACGAACATTTTAAAAGCCAGTACACACACAAAGGTTTCGATGAGTGCTTGTCCTCTGCAGTTACTCGGTTTCTTGTTCATTGCCCGAAGATTTAGTTCCATGAAAAAAATCACTCATGTCTTTCTTTTTGATATCCACGGCTTGAATATCGGGATTTTGTAATTGTACATTGGCTTTTCGACCTTGCAGAGCCGCAGTCACTTTTGCAAATTGCACATCCACGGTTTGGCTTAACACGCGAACAATTCCCATAGCAGCGACAGCCATTAACGCGACGATAATAAGATATTCGATCAGACCCTGGCCTTTTTGATTCTTTACAAATTTAATTTTCATGGGTGTCCTCCGCAGCCGAACAAATTGCAAAACGGCGGTGCGAATCAGCGAGAAAATAAAAGGGTTTGATTGGCAGAATACGAAAGACGGAAATAGCGTCCGGTTAGAAGCGGTAGCGCTGTTTGATGGATCCGTCCTGCCGCTGGTTGGGGGATTTGAAGCGTTCGGACTCGAGATGGTACTTTTTAGGGTTTTTAAGGTGGCCTTGGGTGTGGGCCCGCTCGCGCCAGCGCACAAAGGAATTTCGTTTAAGATGCTTGCGCATAAAAATAATGACGTCGTCGGGTTTCAGACCAAACTGCGCTTCAATCATTTCGAAGGGAGTGCGGTCCTCGAGTGCCATTTTAATAATACGTGGGACATCATCCTCAAGAATGAGTGCGAGTCTATCTTTGCGTGTAAGAGGGCCTTGAGTCATTTTGTTCACGATATCATAAACAAAAAACGGACGCTACCGAAACCGATAAGACGCGAGTCTCAAAATGAGAAAATTTGTGTTGGTAAAAGCTGAGTAGACTTAGGACGTTAGTCGGGTGTTGTTAAAACTTCTCAATAATTTTAGGAATTTAGCCGAAATATTCTGTGGATATATTCGGTACGTAATTGAGGGGGCGCGCGTGGTTTTGTTTTTATTGAAAAGAAAAATTTTCTTTCTATCGATCATAGTAACAGTTTTTACGGGGTGTTCGAAGTTCGAAACCACCGTGCAGGGGACTGAGGGCTTATCGTCTAACATTGTTCAGGTGTGTTCACCGGGCGTTGTCTCCAGTGCTGCCAGCGACGTCATCACCGTGCCCAACGGACGATGTACGCCGAGCTGTAAATCCGATGGCAGTGGGTATTTTTGTGCGTCACAGGCTTTTGTTGTTTGCAATACTGGATATACGTTAGCGACTGACCAAACTCTCACCTGTGTTGCATCTGGTGGTGCAACGACAGGTGGAACGACTTCTGGTGGAATGACGACTGGTGGCTCTACGACGGGTGGTTCTACGACTGGTGGCTCTACGACTGGTGGCTCTACGACTGGTGGCTCTACGACTGGTGGTTCTACGACTGGTGGCTCTACGACTGGTGGCTCTACGACTGGTGGCTCTACGACTGGTGGCTCAACAACTGGTGGCGGTGCTACTGGTGGCGGTGCTACTGGTGTAGATTTTTACGTTGATGCCAAAGCTTACAACCCCGAGTCCGCATCCCCTTGGGTCAGTATTTCTGGCAACAGCACAACCGAAGTTTATATCGGTAAGACCAGGCTCGGCGAGGTGGATCCACCGCAAGTTAAAATTCGTGCAAAAATTCCCGCTGGTACTATTCAAGATTGCACCAGCCCATCCATTTTGGGTGTGAGCATATCTCGCGAGCCGTCTTCGGATCCGAGCGAACTCGTTTACAAGCTTCAAATGCAAACTGGCTCTATACGACTTGTCAGCTCCGATTTAAACTTTTGCGTTGGCGGGGCAAATCCTAAGACAACTCTTCTAAAAATTTCCGGAGAGGTGCAATAATGAACAGATCAATTAAAATAAAAGTCATCCTATCAAGTTCACTCATTGTTGGGATCTTGTTTCTAATGCAAAACTGCGGAACTCCAGGTTCTGTAAGCCATCAGTTGCCACCATCGCCGTTTGAGGAAAACAAAATTTTATTATCCGAAGAGTTTGCTGCCCAGCAAAAACTTGTTGGTCCAGGTGGCACAGAGTTGCTAGGCACTGCTGTCATTCCGCAAGCAACCGAACTTTCGGTGATTGTGAAAGATCGATGCATTCGAAAACGACAAAAAACCTCAAATCGTGCTCCCTTTTGGATTGATAATTACATCAACGCGCAAACCCCACTGGGTGATGAAACTGATTTCTATTCCGAAACCGCGATTGGTGTTATCACCAAGGCCGCATTCACTGTAAACCAACTTAATAACTACGCAAAATTAGACCCGTGCCTTGTAGGAATATCGAATACGCTAAAAATTCAAGATCGTTCTGCCATGGGTGCAACAGCCACCACAAGCGACTTGGAAACCGCGTTGCAGTTTGTTGCAGGTGACGCAATTTTTGCCAGTAAAATTCCGAGCACTGTCAAAGTTCGAGTGGCCATCCTTGATAGTGGACTTGATCATACGAATACGTCTTTGACGGCGAAAGTGGACACCTCGCAAAATACTTTTTTTAATTTTCTTGGAACAATGGTTGGTGCGACAGCTTCGCAAGGAAATCAAGATGTCTACGGCGCAGGTACGCAGCTTGCCAGCCTCATCGTCGGAGACAGCGTAAGGGGCGTCAAAGGACTTGCCGAACGAAACGTTATTTTATTGCCGATTAAAATTCGCAATAACGGAACGCAAAAGTTCGAAAATTATCATTATCTCAACATGATAAAACTTGCAGTGAACATGAAAGCCGACGTGATTAATTTGGGAACCACGGATGTTTCCACAAACGGATGTGATCCTCTGGTTGGGCATGCCATGCTTCAAGCAATCCGAAAAAACGCATTTATTGTTTTATCCGCCGGGGATAATGTTGAGGTGGATCCAAGTAAACCCAAGCGCGCTGGCTCGTTTTTAACTGTAAAGGACAATGGACCTCTCTTCCAGGGCAGTACGGTGGCTCCATCGTGTTGGGGGCGCTATCTAAAGGGTGCAATCGCCGTTGGTGCGTCAAACACTCCAGGGTCGGCACTCGCTTCGTTCAGTAACTGGGGAGAAGATGCCGTTGAAATTGCAGCTCCAGGGATAGCGATCCGTTCTTTGAATCATAACAAGAGTGTTGTGAATTCTGACTCAATTCTATTACCAACAGCTATGGTGTCTGCTGCCGCAGCAATGACCATTGCCTATCACAAGGCCCAAACTTGGAGTTACGATCCATGGCTGATCGAAGACATCATGCTAAATTCATTGCCAACGAAAACAACTCTGCAAACCTTGGTTCGCAGAGGAAAATTTTTGAGTTTTGCAAGCTTAGCGAGTTACCTGCAGTCGTTAGAATTAAAAACGTCGGCCCAAAGATTGGCAGAACAGAGCGATAATGCCGAGTTAAACGGCGGTTGGAATTCAGAAAACGCAGTGGCTACAAATTTATTGGCAATCGACGTTTACGCCAAAAACCCGTTGATTCAACAGGGGCGACGAATTCAGTTGAATACCGTGGCCTACTACACCGACGCCGTCATCAAAGTGATTACCGAAGCGGGAACAACCTATAGCTCAAGCAATACGGCTGTTGCCGAAGTAAACGCTCAAGGCGTGGTGGTAGCAAAAGCCCCAGGGAGCGCGATCATAAGGGCCACGTATCAAAGCAAAACGGCAACAGCATCAATTTCGATCGTGGATTACGATGTGATCGACGGTCCTAATAACGAGATGGTTGATCTAGATATTTCTAGCACCAAATTACAAAGAAATAATTGTCCTGTAATGCAAGGTGGTCCGAATAGCAGTACTTTTCCTAAAGCATTCGCAGTGTATGGAGACGGAGGACGGACCGAAGTTTCCCACTTAACATCGTTTGCGGCACCAAGCCCCCCCGAGGCCTTGGCTAACAGTGCAATCACATGGGGGAATTGGTACGGAGGCAAAACGTACACGCTTTACGGACTGTATAAAGGCAAACAAGCAAAAACAGATATCATCGCACCCAAGGCGCCGCTTTTGAGTACAAAGATGGTGATTCACGCTAGAGGTGTAGGGATTAATGTTTTAAACCAACAAACTGTTTCAGTTTCGCAAGATAAAACCATCGCCCTATTTCCTTACTTTGTAACTCAGGATTGCGATGTATTGGGAGCTGCTAAGGGCGACACACAGTTGATGAAACCCTATGAGATTTTCACGTCCACAGACCCCACGCTCAACCAGAAGTTACAAGGTCTGAGTAGCTGGGCAGGTAATTATTTGGATTTGTACGCGTTAACTCCAGGAAAGACTTATCAGATCAATGCAAAATTTGGAACGTATCGCGGAAATGGGACAGATCAAATAATTCCACCACAAACATATTTTATAAGAATAACTCCACCAGACATTCAAAATATTCACCTTTATCAATATTCGAGTGTCCTGCCAGCGGCATTGCCACTTGGAAACAATAATGGAATTCAGATACATTTAGAAGACAGCGCAGGACAAAAAGTAATCACCCCTATTACGCAGTTCGCGGCTGAATTTATCGAGAGAGGGACGGGACGAAAGCTGAAAGCTCCAGAGGCATTTGTCGGCTATCAAACGGACGTCTTCGCAAATATCATGTTGTTTCCTTCGATAGGCCAATCGATGCTTGTGGACATGGTTCTTACGCATTTGCCGACGGGATTCAAAAAAACTTTCAATTTCACAGCTAGTGGTCTTAACCGCTACGCTGGTGGTGATATGAATGCACAACCATTTAGTTGGACTCAATTTAATCTAATTGCCCAAGCAAATCTTTGTGCACAGGGAGCAACAACTCCGCTGGCAGGAAACGGTTCAACCCTCAATCCATATGTTGTTTGTTCCGCACAGCAAATGATAGATCTGGGTGGTGTTTCAACCGACGTCAAAACCGCACCCAATGTGGTCCTGGGTCGGCCGGTTGATTTCGGAGGCGTAATCATTCCAAAAAATGCTCTCACCTTCGGAACGTTAGATGGGCGTGGATTTGCCATTTCGAATATCGTTTATGCCAGTGCAGACGAAACCAGATCTGTATTCATTGCCAGCAGAATTACGAATTTGGAATTGTCCGATTTTTCGCTATCAACAAGATCCATAACCTTACTCTCTGCAGTCAACTACGAAAACATTCGATTTGTCCGTGGAATTGTTCTAGCAAACAACAATTATGCTCACTTAATGAGTAGCGCATCGGCTCCCCATTTTGTAACCATGAAATCTATAAAAAATATTCGGGTTGATTCCGTCGAATTGCAAGCCATGAATTATATGGCACCGATTGGCCACTTGCAAAACGCACGGGTGGAAAATTTTGGCGCCAGAAATTTAATGGTTCGTGGTTCCAGTGTTCCTGGTATGGGCGGTTACGCCGGTGGAATATCAAGCTACAGCATGCGCAGTACGATAGTTTCCAGCTCGACATCGGGTACAATGGCCCAAGTGAGCAGTAATGTTGGAGGGATCACCGGTATTTTAAGTAATTCAAAACTTATTGCGGTGACATCGAACATGAACATCGCAGCGACATCAGGGAACATCGGGGGACTTGTGGGCGATTCATCCGGGGCCTACGCCTATCCCGTTGATCCGAGTATCGATCCCGACGGTGGAATTTCATTGATCTATAAATCCGCATTTTCGGGACAAGTGAGAGGCGCAGCAGATGTTGGCGGGATCGCTGGTAAAGCAGAAAATACCACGTTAGAGCATGTGAATGTTGCGGCCGTTGCTTTGGTGCAAGGCACTGGTTTGGTTGGCGGGTTGATAGGAAACTCAGTTATTTTCAATCGATTTTTTGATTCGAGCGTCGACGCTAATTTGTACAGTGCGAATTCTGTTCATCCCCTTGCAAATGCGACAACGTTTTATTCATTTCGTTCAGCCGATCGTTTTGCCAATTTACAATACAAAGGAGCTGCAGCTCTTTTAAACCCAGCTATGATACCGCAAGATCTACCGCCGAACTCGGCCATCGGGGTAATGCCTTTGGCTCCAACGATAACGGGGCAAACGGCCTCTCAGCTAGGATTAAGTTTTAATGTCCAGGGAGCTACGATTAGCAACGGTATTTACAATCTCAATCTTGGCAGTGTTGCTAAGGGTACGACGCCAATTCATCGAGATGTGAATATTGCTGGTACCTCGCCATTCCATATTGTTGCGATAAACAATACGGCAAGCGTAGCCTTCACCGGCGGAGTGACTCTAGGAGCGGGCGGTACAGGTTACACGAACTGGAAATTCGGCATCGGTTTGCCAACAAATACTGCGGGAAGTTTTAACAAAACCAATAGTTTTTTAATCCAAACAACTACTGGACGCGTTGAACTTAAAATTCAGGTGATCGGAACTGTAACGCCCTAACATTGCCTTGACGGGGTCGCTTAGGCCTTAGCAGTCGCTTTGGGTTTTTTGCTTTTATCTTTGCGGACAGAGAGCAGTTTTTCGATGATATCGAGAGCTTCTACACGGAGTTCGTTTTCGTAAATAAAGCGATAAAACCCTTCGATCTCAGGACTTTGTCGGAATTTTTTGAGTGAGGTAGGCACTTCGCCCATGGTGAAGTCGATGTTACCGTCGGAATTCACTTTTACTTTTTTTGTACTCACTTTTGGCTCCTGGAGCTGATTTATGCCGGATCGATTTATCCGGTAAAGCTAGCAGCCAGTGGCCAGTGAGGTCAAGACTCATCTATTGGCTTCCGCGTGAATATCATTTATACCGTCTTTCTGAAGGAAAGCGAGATGACGGTTATGAAATCTTTAGACGGAAAACTCGTTGCTGCGAAAGTCCAAAAAACCATCGCCGACGAGGTGCAAAAGGAAAGGCAAGCGGGGCGCCCCGCGCCAGGCCTTGCTGTGGTGCTCGTGGGAGACGATCCCGCCAGTCAGGTGTATGTGGGCAACAAAGTAAAAACGTGCCAGGCTCTGGGCTTTGCAAGCTTTGAGCATCGACTACCCGCAAATGTGAATTTTGCAGAAATTAAAAAATTAATTCTCTCTTTGAATCAAGATTCGAAAGTTCACGGAATTCTGGTGCAGTTGCCTTTACCGGAACAGCTCCACGACTCCGAAGTGGTCGCACTTATTGCTCCCCACAAAGATGCGGACTGTCTAACCTCGCAAAATGTAGGCCTTCTGTTTCAACACAAACAAATCATTTCATCGTGTACGCCGTCGGGCGTGATGGAAATTTTAAAATTCTATAATTACAATCTCGAAGGATTAAACGCGGTGGTTGTGGGTCGCAGTCAAATCGTGGGCTTGCCGATGGCGCAGTTGCTTATCCAAGCCAATGCCACTGTGACAGTGGCTCATTCGCGCACGAAAAATCTAAAGGCGCTCACCCAACAGGCGGATTTGGTGATTGCGGCCATCGGCAAGCCACAGTTTTTTACCGGCGATTATTTCAAGGCTGGTGCGGTCGCCATCGATGTGGGGATTCATAGATTGGAAAACAAAAAACTGTGCGGTGACATTAAATGGGACGACATCAATCATCTCGAAGCCTGCACGCCGGTTCCAGGCGGTGTGGGCCCCATGACCATCGCCATGCTGATGCAAAACACTTTCAAATTATACAAACTTTCGCAAGGAGTAAACTGATGGCGCAACGAACCCCACTTTACCAGGCCCATGTTGATCAGGGGGCGAGAATGGTTGAGTTTGCCGGCTGGGAAATGCCCATCCAGTACGCGGGACTCAAAGAGGAGCATCTGCATGTTCGCTCCAAGATGGGCGCCTTTGACGTTTCTCACATGGGGGAGATCAGCGTGAAGGGCCCGAAAGCTTTGGAAACCCTGGAATGGCTCACCACAAATCATGTGGCCAAGCTCGGGCCGGGCCAAGCGCAATACTCCTTGTTTCCCAATGAGCAGGGCGGATTGGTGGATGATTTGATCATTTACTGTATAGAGCCAGGCACTGATTATTTACTCTGCGTGAATGCTTCGAACACGGATAAAGATTTTGCCCATATGCAAAAACACAATCGCGGGGCACAGCTCGAAAATATTTCCAAAAACTGGGGTCAAATTGCGATTCAGGGGCCTCTGGCCATGGGACTTGTTGCCAAAATTTTTGGCGAGGATGTTAAAACCCTGAAGCCCTTTCATTTTGCCATGCAGCCCTTTTCTGGAGCTCAGTGTTATATCGCGCGCACGGGTTATACGGGCGAGGACGGCGCTGAAGTTTTTGTTCCTTGGGGGAAAACGGAAGCTCTGTGGAAAGAATTTTTTAAACAAAGTGGTGGTGAGCTTATGCCTATCGGTTTGGGCGCTCGCGACACCCTTCGCACCGAGATGAAGTACTCCCTTTTTGGCCAGGAAATCACCGACGACACCAACCCCTACGGTGCCGGTTTGGGCTGGGTTGTTAAGCCCAAGGAGAAGGATTTTTTAAGCAAAGACATTATTTTAGCAGGCAAAGAAAGAGCCAAAAAACTGGTCGGTTTAGAAGTGGTCGGAAGAGGCATTGCTCGCCATGGGTATAAAGTGTTTTCCTTTGACAAGAAAGAAAGCGGGGAGGTAACTAGTGGTACTTTGTCGCCGTCTTTAAACAAGGCCATTGCGATTGCCTACGTAGAGCCTTCGGACTCCGCAGTAGGTACCAGTGTTTATGTTGAAATTCGCGATAAAATGATCGAAGCAAAAGTAGTTAAAACTCCTTTTGTGCAAGTTGGAGGTTAGTTGTGGCAACGTTTCATATTCCCGAAGATTACTATTATACAAAAGATCATGAGTGGGCTCAGGTCGACGAGAACATCGTGACTGTAGGAATCACTGAGTATGCGCAAAACGCACTTGGCGAAGTGGTTTATGTGGACCTTCCTGAAGAGGGCGCAAAAGTCACGCAAGGCGAAGAGTTTGGTGTGGTTGAAAGCGTAAAAGCTGTGAGCGATTTGCTGGCTCCAGTATCGGGCACGGTGATCGAAGTAAACACCGGCCATACAGACGATCCAAGTCTGATCAACGACGACCCCATGAACGAGGGTTGGTTGATGAGAATCGAAATGGATTCCGAAAAGGAGCTGGCTAATTTGATGCGTGCTCCTGATTATAAAAAATTGATTTCTGATACAAAAAAGTAGTAGTTTAAGAATCCCTGCCATGCGGGGATGATAATTTAATGCCCGAGTGGTGGAATGGCAGACACGCTAGACTTAGGATCTAGTGCCGCAAGGTGTGCAGGTTCAAGTCCTGTCTCGGGTACCACTTCAAAATAAATAATGTTGTTCATTTTATTCCCCAAATTATTTCGTTCTATCGGTTGGTCGCTCTGCTATCAAGCGCCTAAATAATAAGCATTTATTTTTAGTAACCCTTGAGTGCAACTTTTGTGAATAAATTCTTGTAAGCTAACGCAAAAATTATTTGACTGGGTGGTCGGGTCAATATGAACTATGCCAAATTAATTTTAAGGAGACTTACATGAAATTATTAGCCGCCGTTTTAGTTGCATTGGTTTTTACTGGATGCCAAACAATGCCTTACCAGCCCTATGCACGCGATGTAAAACGCATGCCCAATCAGGGCGGAGTGATTGCCCTTAAAACTGAGCACCGTGAAGAAGACCGTGCGAAAGCCGACATGATGATGCAAAAAAATTGTGGCGACACAGCTGTAAAGGTTAAAGAAGAGGGCGAAGTAGCCGTTGGTCAAACAACTAGTGGCAATGCTTCCGAAACTCGTGATGCTGGAACAACTGGTTCAAAAGTAGGAAGCCTTTTTGGAATGCCTTTGATGGCGGGCGCTACAGATGCAAGCAAGAATACAGCAACTACAACAACAACCACTGCAGTTAAAGAGTGGCAGATCGTTTATGATTGTGGTTCAAGCAAAACGAAAAAGAGATAGTCCGTAAATATATCTGACTTGTTAAGTTTTAAGAGGGCCTCGATGGAGGCCTTTTTTTATGAGGATTTTTGCACGTCGGACGAGACCGCAGATGATTGGGTTTCTACCTTTTTGGCGGGAACACCACCCCAAGTTTCATTATCAGGGATCACGGTTTTTGGCATGACCACAGAGTGCGGCATAATTTTTACGCCGTTACCGATGGTGACTCCACCCATGACCGAACTTTTTAGACCAATCGTACAGTCATCGCCAATGCGAACCGGCGCAATGATCAGAAGACCAGCCTGCCCATAGTGACCAACGATTGTCACCGAGCCACCAAGAGTCACTTTTTTCCCAAGGGTAATCATCGAGGGATCCGAAATATAAGTGGTGTTGATCACCGTGCCCTTGCCAATTTTCATCCCCATCATTTGAAAGAATAAATTTCCAAGTGGTGAAGGGGTAACGAAATCTAAAAACGTAAAACGCGGCAAATAGGTAAAGGCATTGTGCATAAACCACTTAAGAGCTTCGTACGAATAGTAGGGACCACGCCATGCTTTAAGATTCGTAAACATAATAAAGTTAAGAGCGGGCGCTACAAATAGTAAAGTGAGTCCATAGGCAAAAAAACCAGCGGCCAGCGAAAATGCGATAGTAAAGTTTTGAATAAAAGCCGATTGGGAAGCAGAAAGGTCTAAAAACCAGCGAAAAATATAAACGCTGGGTGTGAGGCATAAACCAATCACTAAGCAACCAAACAGGTAAACTGGCAGCATTGTTACGATGTGCGTAGCGACTTGAAAGCGTCGGAAAAGGACTTCGAAAAGTCCTTTGATGCCGGTATGCTTAGTGGTTTTTATATCAACATCAATTCGCTTATTCATAGAAGCCTTTTATGTGGAGAGTTTTACGCTGGAAGGTACATCGCCGAATTTATCTTTAAAAGCCTCGGAGAAAGCTCCAAAGTTTTCGTAGCCGACAAGGAGTGCTACATCGCCCACGGGGTGTTGACCTGATTTGAGAAGTCGCAGCGCCTCCTCGAGACGGCGATTCTTTATATACGTGTAGGGCGTTACGCCGACGTCAGCCTTAAATTTACGCAACAAGGTTGAAACACTCGCGTTCGAAATTCGAGCGACGTCATCCAATTCGAAATGATCAAAAAGATTCGCTTCGATATATCGAAGAGCCCGCACCGAAACCGATTCGTCCGGGTTATCCGAGGTTTGAGAATCAGCGTGTAACGATCGCTCTTTTTCTGGATGAAAGGCTGTATACAAAACTTCCTCGAGAATGCGTCGACCAAGAACTTGCGTGGCTTCTTTGTCATACTCGTTTTTATTTTTGCTTAAAACAACCCGTTCAAAAAAATACCCCTGGAAAATAGAATCAACAAGTGGAACACGAGGAATCTTGATAACTTCGGTGGTTAGGTGGTTGACCTGCGCCAGAGTGAGATTGAGTTTTGTTGCGGCAGTTTCAATCATTTCACTGGAGGGAAAGAAAGCTGTAGTGTCGTAAATCGAGGACATACCTTCATCATCGTGGACGAGATCCTTGGGAACCGACAAGACTGTCTCATAGTCCACCGTGTACTTGTTGTGAGGGTTCTTCGTTCGAACCTCCATGACACTAGACCCGCGTGGAAAGATGAGCATGAGGCGATCATGCGTGTGAAAGTCTTTAAAGTACTGGGTACATCGTTCGTAAGCGAACCCCATGGGCTGGGTGAAGTCGACAATCTGCTCGAGCAAGCAGCCCGCAGGGACGATGTCGAAACCTTCCCACTGATATTTTTTTCCAAGCATGATTGACGATTTAACCGAAATCTCTGCCAATTTCAACGGCGCAAAATTAATGGAACCTGATTATGATTAGGGAGTAACAAATCAAGTCGCTGCCATCTCAGCTAGGATCTCCATAATGCTCTTAAGTGGCGAGAGAGTGTTTCTCGAGCGGTACAAGCTTCTCCTATTGGTCACGAATTGCGCAGAGCCCCATTTTGCTTGTATGGGGCCCCTGCATTTTTTAAAGCGCAAGACTATCTACTCCGCTACCGACGACTCACTCACAATGGTTTCCTGAGAATCACTCAAAGTATTTCCGTCGTAGATTGCTGTTGGTTTCCGCTTTGCTTTCTTTTTTGTCGATTGAACAATTTCGACAGAGGCCGCGAGTTTCTGCGCCCTTTGATCTTCATCCGATGTCTGCAGAGCAGAGCTCAGATTTGCATTGAGAGTGGAATCTTTTTCGATATCGAGACGGCTGAAGTTTTGATAGGTAAATGCGATCGGACTCAACACCGCTAAAATCATAATAGTAAAAAACGTTTTCTTTAAATTCATTTTTTTCATAAATTCACCTCGACTCCTTATCGGACGTCGAGGCGCAATGAAGCTAATAAACAGTGGGCCTGTATCAAGATGGATCAATTTCGAAAAAAAATGAATCCATCTTGAGATAAGTGACATAAATTCGACAAAAAATACGAATTAAAACTTAAGGACGTTTCGAGTCACGTGGGAAACTTTGTTCCAATCAATTTGGCTGTCTGTTGCCGCTTGAGGGACGCCTAAATAAATCACATCCCAACTGTAGTCTTTGCCGGCTTGAATCAAGCTTTGTGCCGCCAAGGGGATTTGGAATGTTTGCTGCCAGCCCATTTCTTGAGTGCTCCACAAAGTCTTTTTGAAATCGATGGGAAAGGTCGCAGTGCCGCCAGCTGTGACTTCAGATAAAATCAACGTTGTCGCGTAGGGAGTAACACTAGCGATGGTTGTGGGAAGAGTTGTTTGTACTAGCCACTTTGTTTTGTCAAATACTGGCGCTGAAATCATCGGTAAAAACTCAGGAGTATTCACCGCCGCTGCTTGCGTAAAATGATAGCTCACTTGCGCCAATGGTGATGTCGCACGCTCCAGGGAGTAAGAACCAAACATGCCGCTTAAGATATTTCCATCGAACGTTTCGCGAAAACTGCGTTTTGGAGCGTTCATCATCAGAGCCAAATTCCAGTGCTCGGAGCCTTCGTTGGTGACGAGGTTTTGGATTTTTCCGCTGCCTACTTTTTTGATGTCCGTTGGATAAAAGAAACCATTCTCCTTGAGTAACGAAAATGAAATCAATGTTTTGGTGTTGGCATAAGTTGGCGCTTTGACAGAGTAAGTTCCTGCAAAGGTCCATGCATCCATCGGAAGCGCAAGGCCGCTCACATCACCCTTCACTGGCACAGTGGTCATTGCACCGCTTAAAAAAGTAAAGTGCTCAACGAGTTCAAAAAGCGATTTGTCGTTTTGAAAGCCTTTTACCATTTCGTTGAGGGGAAATTTTCCGTAGAGAGCATACATGTTGTAAATTCCATCACCTTCCACATAGGCGCGAAATTCGGGTTTGTTGAGGTTTATGGAGATAAAATATTTTTCTGTTTGTGGGGGCAGACTTAAATTACTTGGTAGCTCCACGGTGTACGAAGCAACTTTGAGGCTGTCGTTGGCAGGGCTGATGACTTTGCCGAGATTGAAGTGGATCATTTCTTGCTGAGTCATTCCAGGAATAACGAGGGCAAAATCCACCAAGCCGTCCATGTTTTTAGTGACAATGCCAGTCACTGTGCCTTTGAGCTCGTGCGTGGGTGTCTGCGCCGCTGCGGAGAGACTAAATAGTAAAATTGTTAGAATTGAGATTCCTATTTTCATGATAAAACTCCTTGTTTTGCCCTGGGGGCGAACTCACTCCGTGAGCATTTTTATAAATGTACCTCGGATTGCACTTAAGGCAAAAGCTTTTTGAGTTCGCTGTATTCGAGAATGGTTTTTTGCATGACTGCGTCTATGGTGAGGAGCTCATCAATGCTACCGACGCCGTGGCCGGCTGAATAGATACTCTTGTAAGAAACTTTTTGTTTCTCGCCACCAAACATCACACGTGCTGCCCGCGCCAGAGAGATCCAGCGCTTTACTTTTGGGCTCTGGCTAAGCACGCTGTCGATGAGATTGGGTTTTAGGAGAGTTTCAAGAAGCGGTGTCTTGATAAAATTGCCGTCAAATCCATCGACGCGGTCGGTGTTAATAATGTCGTCGGCTTTGGCTTGAAGAATGGCTTGTTTGTACTCTTGCGACGCCGGAGACTCTTGCGTGGCAATCATGCGAGTTCCCATATAAACGGCATCCGCACCCAAAGCGAGCGCCGCAAGCAGCCCTTTGCCATCGCCAATGGCGCCGGCGGCGATCAACGGAAGATTTGTATGCTTTTTGAGGGTGGGAAGAAGGGCGAAGAGCGAAGTTTCGCCAGCGTGACCACCGGCGCCACTGCCCACGGCGATAAGTCCATCGGCGCCGAGATCTGCCACTTTTTTTGCGTGGGTTAATCCAACCACATCGCAAAACACTTTGGTTTTAGTTCCGCGGACGCGCTCGATAATAGTTTTTGGACTTCCTAAAGATGTAATAATCAATGGTACACCTTCCTCCAGCGCAATTTGCAGATGCTCCTCTTGAATTTTATTTTTCTTCTGCACGATAATATTAATTCCAAAGGGCTTGGTGGTTTGAGCTTTGATATCGCGAATGGCTTGGCGATAATTTTCGATGGGTCGAAAGTTGAGCGCCGGAAAGGTTCCAATGCCGCCGGCGTTGCTTGCGGCCGTGACCATCTTTAGATCGCTCACCAAAAACATTGGTGCGGCGATGATGGGATAGTCGATGTTAAATAACTCGGTGATGCGTGTTTTTATGGGGCTTGCTTTGCTGCTCATAGTTTTTTATTCTGCCTTTGATGTTAAATGGAATCACGAGTTTTATTTCGGACACAACCAAAAAAACCTGGCTCATGCGTGGCTTTGGGCTGACCAAGGTGCCACTCTTATTTATGTGCTCACCGCGCATCGTGCGCTTGGATGATGATGTTTGCGAAGTGCTCATTCCTTTTCGTAAAATTGTGAAGAACCATGTGGGCAGTATGTATTTTGGCGCCATGGCCATTGGCGCTGACACCTGTGTAGGAATGCACGCAGTGGATAAAATTTCAAAGAGCAAAAAAAACGTCGGTTTTATTTTTAAGGATTTTAAAGCGCAGTTTTTAAAACGCGCCGAAGGAGATGCTCTTTTTGTTTGTGATGAGGGCAAAGCCGTCCAAGACTTGATCGACGAGGTGCTGCGAACAGGCGAACGCGCCCATAAACCCATAAAAGCCCGTGCCGTAGTTCGCGGCGAAACCGTCGCCGAGTTTGAGTTAACCCTGTCTCTCAAGGTCAAATAATTCCAAAAGGTACGCCGTACCGCTTGCGGTACGGCGTACCTTTTCGGGGCCCGGCGCGTTAAAAAATAATTACAATTTTTTCGGATTTTTAAATCCGTTTTCGTATTTCCTGCATCTAACAGGTAAAGAAACACTCTGTTGGAGGGGTAAAATGACTCAAATGATTAAAAATGTGACTGCTTTTATGGGTTTTGGATTTGTGGCCTTTATGCATGTTTATTTCGTGCTGCTTTTGTTGGCAAAGCCAGCGCTGGCCGAAGAGAAGGTGCAGAAGGTGGTTGTTGAAACTATGGCAGCGGATGCAGGTTCTGTCCCCACGCCTCCGACACCTCCTTCGCCGACCACAGATCGCGATTCTGCCGGTGAAGATGCTGACGATGACAAAATGGTGCTTAAAAATATGGGATCCAAGCAGTTTAATTTTAAAATCAACGACGAAAAGGGCATGATCAAGATTGATAAAAATGGAATTCAGATTAGCGAAGTAAAATCTGATGAGGACGAAGATGGCGATGACGTGGCCACCGTAGTTTCCAGTTTTAAAAATCTCAATAAAACCAGCGAATGGGCGGATGTCTTAGAGGATGTACTCGTTCCCATCGTTCTGTTTTTAAGCGCCTTTGGATTTGCGGGGTACTATGTTTACGCAAAATCACGAACTCGTCGCGACTATTTGGATACAATCAAAGCGCTCGCTCAGAGTGGACAGCCCATTCCGCCGGAACTTTTGGCGAACATGAATGCCACGGTTGGGAGCTCGAAAACTCCATCGGCGGGACAAACTCCCTACGACGCAAATACCATGCAGGGTGTGAAGTATATCTTTTGGGGAATCGGCATCGCCGGAATGATGACACTGATCTCTAACGGAAATATTGCCTATGCCATTGGATTTTTGTTCATCATGATGGGTGCCTTTCACATTTACACTTCGCAAATGATGCAAAAACAAAAAGCAACGGACACCACTGCCGCTACGACACCCGAAACTAAGACACCTTAATAAATAAATTAAACAGACGGGTGTAGTATGTCGACAGATGCAGAGCTAATAGCTCAAGTCTTCATGGATGATGATCGGCAAGCCTTTGAAACTCTTGTGCAAAAACATCAGTCACGCCTACGCAGTTTTTTTCGCAAGATGTGCGGGGGCGACGAGATGCTCGCTGATGACTTGTCCCAAGAAACGTTTTCAAAAGCTTACCGCGGAATGCAAAGTTACCAAGGGCAGTCGCAGTTTATAACCTGGTTGTTTGCGATTGCTAAAAATGTGTTTTACGAGCACATCCGCCGCAGCGAGGCGTTCACGGACCTGCCCGAGGCCATGGAGGCGGGTGCCGAAACTGGCCAGGACTTGAAGATGGATATGGCCCGCTGTATGCTCAAATTGGATGCTCAGGAGAGAATGATTCTCACGCTGTCGTACATGGATGGGTTGTCGCAAACGGAAGTGGCAGAGTTGATGGGTATCCCACTTGGAACAGTAAAAACCAATTCGCTGCGCGCTAAAGAAAAACTCAAAACTCTTTTGTCGGCCTGAGATTAGGTGATGAGGATTGTATGAAAAATGATTTAGACTCCATGTTAGAAAATTTCCTGATGGACAACGATGTCGAGGACAACGGATTTTCACAAAATGTGATGCAGCAACTTCCGAAACGGGCTGCGTGGGCGTGGATAAAAGATTTTGTGCCGGCTTTCGCCTTTAGTGCTTTGTGTGTCTTTGCCTGGAATTACCACCAGCTAGTTATGAAATCTTTTTTTATGTACCGCTCTGAATTTTACCAATGGTTTAGCGCCAACATCAGCACCGCTTCGATCTCGATCAATTACACAACTCTGGCTGCTGTTGGCGTGATCGCGGCCTATTTTATCCTCGAAAAAGTCATGCATGAAATCGAAACGTTTTGACGCAAATCTCAACCAAAAGGTACGGCGTACCTTTTGGTGATCACCTTTTAGCGGAGGTGGATTCGCGTTTGTAGGCGAAGCCTTTGCGTTTTTCGACGGTGAAGCCGGCGGCGGTAAGGGCGCGGCGGAGTTCGCCGGTGCAGGCGTAGGTGGACATAAAGCACGGGGTGCTGGCTGTGCGCTTGAAAAAATCGTGCAAGAAATCTGCAGTCCACAACTCGGGGCTGGTTTTGGCGCAAAAGGCATCGAACAGAATTCCATTCGTTGGAGACAGATCTGTTTGCAAACCCACCGGCCCTTCGATGCTTAAAATTTCTTTGGCTAAAAAGTCTTTTAGCTGCTCTAAAATTTCTGTTTCAGAAAATTGATACTTTTGCGCGTACATTTTAACGATTTGATCGTAGACGGGGTTTAGGGGTGAAGTATCTCGCTGAATCCAGGCGTTAAAATAATCTCGTAGCTCTGTTACCAATTCAAAACTTCGCACCACTGTTGGCTGCTTTTTTTGCGCCAAAGATTCGCAAGCAATTAAGATTTCGTTGTACCCAAGCCCCAATCCCAGGGAAAGGAAGGTCGGGGACGCTGAGTGAGTGAATGCCAGCTCAACTGTGGGCTGATAAATATAAAGGGTTTCGCTGAAGGCGCCTTCAAGGGAATGCATGGGTTCACCTGTTGGCGGAAGGCTCAAAGTGGGGCTTCCATCCGCAGTTCTTATATTTTTGAACTCAAACGTCATTAGCTAGCCCATCTACAAAGCTTTATCAGTTGCCAGAACTGCCGGTTTTCGCTACTTAATGCTATGCGTTTTGGCTCCGAACAGCTTCCTTATAATCCAATCTCTACCTACTACAAAAAGCTCTTTGGGCAAAAGGTTTTTAAGGTGCCGGTTTCCATTGCCGAAGACTGCCCCAATCGCGCCGGAATCAAGGGGATGAAGACATGCATTTTTTGTGATGAACACGGCTCGTTTGCCTATCCCAAAAGCCAAAAAGAGGAATTGCTAAAACAAATCCAAATGCATAAAGCCAAGGTTTCGGAGCGCTTCAATTCGCAAAAGTTTGTGGTTTATTTTCAGGCCTACACCAGCACCTTTACGCAGCTGCAAAAAATCAAGGACGCTTTCGAAGTGGCCATGCAACAGCCCGACATGGTGGGGATCGTGGTGGGCACGCGACCCGATTGTATCTCAGACGCGCTTTTAGATCTTTGGAAAGAAACCTCGGAAAAAACATTCTTATCCATCGAAATCGGCGTACAGAGTTTTGATAACAAACAATTGGAGTGGATGCGTCGTGGGCACACAGCCGAGCACTCCGTCAAAGCCATCAAGCGCATTCGCGAACGCTGCCCAAAAGTGGATTTGGGTGTGCATTTGATGTTTGGTTGGCCCGGCGAAACGCTGGAAGATGTGCGAGAATCCGCGCGCCTGTGTAACGAACTGCCGATTAACAATGTAAAACTTCACAATCTACATGTCCTCAAAAACACGCCGCTTGAAGACATGTTTTTTAAAAAAGAATTCACTCCCGTGGAATTTGCCGAGTACTGCGCTCTGGTTGGAGCTTTTTTAGTGGAGCTATCGCCAGAAATTTATCTCCACCGCCTGGTGGCTTTGGCCTCGCGCTGGGATGAGTTGATCGCTCCGGAGTGGACACGCTTTAAAATGACCAATTATCAAAAGATGATCGACTATCTCAACACCCAGCAAATTTACCAGGGCCAAAATTTTTCGCCCCTCTTGGAGACAGCCCGCCTATGAAACTAACGTCGAAATTAACGTCGAAATCAGCGTCGAAATCAACGTCGAAAAAAAATGAAGAAAAACAAATTGATCTCGTCAAAGAAGCCATTGTTCGCTACTGCAACCTTTTGCATAAAAAAAATATGCTCGCGGCCGCCGACGGCAATGTTAGCTATCGCATTTCGGATGGCGAAATTTTAATTACTCCTTCGGGCGTGCCCAAGGCATTCATCGAGGCGGATGATATAGCAGTGATTGATCTTGCGAATAACGTGATCAAAGGTCGTCCCTCCGGAGAACGCCAGATGCACCTCGAAGTTTATCGCAAGTGTCCGCAGGCGCGCGCGGTGGTGCATGCGCATCCGCCATCGGCCATTGCGTGGTCTGTGGCCTATCCAGCCATGGAAGAGCTGCCCTCGGAATGTTTGTCGGAAGTTATTTTAGCAGCCGGAAGAATCCCAATTGTTCCTTACGCACGCCCTGGTGGCATGGAAATGGGCACAAACCTGCATGCCTATTTGCCAGACTGTCGAGCGATGATTTTAAGTCGGCACGGCGCCATCTGTTGGGGCGAATCTTTACGTGAAGCCTATTGTGGAATGGAGCGGATTGAACACTCGGCAGATATTTTGCTGCGGGCAAAGGCGCTGGGACAGTTGACATCGCTTCCCGAAGAAGAAGTTGCAGCTTTGCGCGAGATGCGCAAAAAAATGGGAGACCGACTGTTGTGAACTCACTCAAAGTAAATCTGACGACCGTAAACTTAACTTCGCGCGCGCTCAAATATCAAGATGGAGTCTTGTCGATCCTCGATCAGCAACTGTTGCCGCTCGAAAAAAACTGGATCGTGATTGCTGACCCGGAGCAAATGATTTCGGTGATTCAGTCTTTGAAAGTTCGGGGGGCACCGTTGATTGGTGTGGCGGCAGCTCTGTCCTTGGCTGATTGGTTTAAAAATTCAAAGCCGACACGAACTGCGTTTTTAGCAATGGCGCACAAAATGCGCGAGGCTCGCCCTACCGCAATCAACCTCATGAATGCTGTGGATCGCATGACTCAGGCGCCTGAGGCGGAAATTATTTCCATGGCTTTTCAGTTGTTTGAAGAAGATGTGAGACTTTGTGAGGAGATGAGTTCGTGCGCCAGTCAAAAAATCGCTGATGGCGACGGTGTGCTTACCCATTGCAATACAGGCGGCTTGGCCACAGTGGGTATCGGCACCGCCCTTGGAGCCATTAGCAAAGCGTGGCAGCAAAAAAAACAAATTCATGTTTACGTCGACGAAACTCGCCCTCTGCTTCAGGGGGGACGATTAACAGCGTGGGAGTTGGATCAAATGAATATCCCGCATACTTTGATTTGCGATAACATGGCTGGATATTTAATGTCGCAAGGAAAAATTCAGAAAGCTTTTGTGGGAACCGATCGCATTGCCATGAATGGTGATTTTGCAAACAAGGTTGGAACATACTCTGTGGCCGTGCTTTGCCATTTTCATAAAATTCCGTTTTTTGTGGTGGCTCCATCGACTACGGTGGATAAAAACTGTTTTTCGGGGAAAGATATCCCCATCGAAGAGCGCAAACCTTTTGAGGTTCGTGGAGTAGAAGGTTCTTTTGGCTCTGTTCAATGGGCGCCCGAAACATCTCCGGTTTACAATCCTGCGTTTGATGTCACACCTGTTGAGTTAGTGACGGGGATAATTATTGATGATGAGTATTTTTCGCAAAAAGAATTAAGAGCCGGGATATTAGGTACCAAGTACCTTTAGGAGAAATTATGTGGGCAATTATCGGCGGATCAGGGTTTGAAAAATTTGATCAATTCAAAGCATTAGAAAATCTCGATCGCGCCACACCTTTTGGCATTTGCTCCGAAGGGCTCAAAAAAGGGATTGTTGGCGGGCAGGAGGTTTTATTTTTACCCCGGCACGGACTGCACCACGATCTAACACCCTCAACCGTGAATTATCGCGCGAATATCTATGCCCTTAAAAAACATGGTGCAAAACAGCTGTTGTCGTTCTCTGCCGTGGGAAGTTTACGCAATGATCTTCCCCCAGGAGATATGGTTGTGCCCAGCCAGTATATCAACTTTACCAAAGGCCGAATCTCGTCGTTTAGTGGTGACGGATTGGTTTCCCACACATCGTTAGCCATTCCGGTGTCGCAAAAACTTGTGGAAGAAACAAAAAAAATTGCAGCCCAAGCGCAATTTCACACTGAATTTAGCTGTCACTTTGACAAAGTGTCAATTGTTGTTGAGGGGCCTTATTTTTCTACGAAGGCCGAGTCGAATCTGTTTCGTGCATGGGGAGCCGACATCATCGGAATGACGGCGTTCCCGGAGTACGCGCTGGCACGGGAGGCAGGGCTCGCCTTTTTGCCTTGTAGCTTTGTCACAGACTATGATTGTTGGAAAGACGATATTCCCCATGTCACTGTGCACGAGGTGATGGAGACCATGAAAAAGAATAATCTGAAGGCCTTTGAAATTGCAAAAGTCATTGTGAGCTTTCCTAAAGCGATTTTGAGCGCAGCCAGTGAGATGGAGAATGGTCTAAAAAATTCCATGATGACTCCGCAGGAAAAGTTGACTGAAGAACAGCGGCTGTGGTTACAAACGCTTCTTACCTAGGTCGAGTTTACGACATAGTCCCATCAGGTACCGGCCTCCTTTTGCCGATACCGTCATATGACCCGTGGACAAAAAATTCAAGAATTACTGATACAAATTCTGGTTTTATGGTTTGCCTATTCGAACATCGCAAACGTTAGTTATCGACCGGTGATTAATCGCGGATTTGCGGCCGTGGCTTTTGTCGTCATTCTTTCGGGACTCATCATGCACGCACTGAATTTTTTTAAAAACGATGCTTACTTTTCAGCAGGAAAACTGACTAGTTCCAAAAAGTTATGGATATCTTTTGCTGTGGGTATTGCAAGTATCGTTTTTTGCTTGCTGTTTGGTTTTACCAATTTACTTTATTTTTCGCCATTGATTCTTGCTTATCCTGTATTTTACTTTTTTCAGCATCAATGGCTTCCGCGCGCGATTTTGTTAGTCGGCTTAATTTTTGTGACCTACTCGCAAATGCGCCTCACGCAAAACGATCGACTGCATGCCGTGGTGATGTGGATGTCGAAACACCCTGAGCGCTACAACAATGCTGTGCTCAAATCCTTCGATCGTAAAACGCTCACGGCGCGGCAGGCTTACGATGTGGCAAACTTGCTAATTTTGCATCCCGATGAAGCCTTCAGGGATTATAAAACAGGTCGCGAATTTGCTCAAATCGCTTTAAAAATGCCAACCAATCCTCTATTTTCTAAAAAAATTGCCTACACCTTGGCCTGCGCCATGATCGGCGAGAAAAAAATAGAAAACGCGCGAAAGGTGGCGTCTACCTACAAAATTGACGATCTTGAGGAAATTCTCGATTCCAATTCCCAGTGTGAACCTTTGCCCACGCGGAGTCCCGCGTCCATCGTTCGACCCAAAAAGTATAAGTACTACTTTTGATAATCCGTTTTTAAACTGAGTTTTTCTTTTTTATTTTCGATCGCCAGCTGAATGAGCTCGTCGAGAAGCTTTGAATAAGCCAAACCCGTGGCTTCCCACATTTTTGGGTACATACTGATGCTGGTAAAGCCGGGAATGGTATTCACTTCGTTGAGATAAATTTGTCCGTCATTTTTATCGAGAAAAAAATCTACGCGCGCCATACCGCGAAGCTCTAAACAGACAAAGGCGTCGGTGGCCATTTTTTGCAATCGTTCGACAACAGCGGGGCCCAGCCCCTCGGCAGGGATTTTTAAATCAGCGCCATTTTCGTCGAGGTATTTGGATTCGTAACTATAAAACTCGTGGTGTGGAACGATTTCGCCGATGATGCTGGCTTTCGGAGTGTGGTTGCCAAGAACCGAGCATTCCAGCTCTCTGGCGGCAATCGCCTTTTCGGCGAGGACTTTAGAGTCAAAACTAAAAGCGTCGGCTAGTTTTTCTAATGCCTCGCCCTTAGTTTTTATTTTATGCACTCCCACGGAGGACCCCGAGTTTGCGGGTTTAACAAAGAAAGGAAGCCCTAGAGTTTGGATGCAGTGATCAATATGCTTTTGCGGATTTTGATCGTAGGTGTGTTTTCGGAGAGTGACAGAGGGAACAACCGTAATGCCCGCTTGGGACAGCAAACGTTTGCAAACGTCTTTGTCCATGCCCACAGCAGAGCCCAACACGCCCGAACCCACGTACGGAATCTTTGTAAGCTCGAGCAAGCCCTGGATGGTGCCATCCTCCCCATTTGTGCCGTGAAGGATGGGAACAATGACATCGTAGGAAGTCTTTTCGGACTGGTAGGGATTGATCACCATGGTGTTTGGCTCTTGAGTCAACTGAATGAGGCGAGGATTGCGGCTGTTAGCTAAAAGCTGGGGATCCTGCGGCACCAACCAGCGTCCCGATTTATCGATGCCGATAAGATGGACATCGTACTTGCTCTTATCTAAAGCTTTATAGACCGAGGTGGCAGAAACAATGCTGACTTCGTGTTCGCCCGATTGACCACCAAATAAAACTGCGACTTTTAATTTTTGCCCCATGGCATTATTAAAGCTTAAGTCCACGGAGGTGTCACAGAAAAATCTTGAGCCCAGTGCACATTGGCCATATGATGATTTCCTAGGCATTAAGGCCTTATTAACACAACCATAAAAATAACCTAAGGATACGATATGAAAAAAGTTGTTATGCTAGTGAGTTTACTTTTGGGTTTTCAAGTTTACGCGGCTCCGACGGTGAGCCCCACTTCTACTTCAACCAACGAAGAAGAAATCACATTAGAAGATCTGCAAGCTGAATTCTTAAAAGAAGCGGACACTTTGGTTGTGGACGAAGACGACGTGAACTTTTTGGATGAAGAGATTGAGAAAAAAGCGGTTGCAACTGGTTCATCTTCTGATTCAAAAGCTACAGTGAAAGCGCCAACGAACACTCCCATTAAAAAATAATTTCAGTTTGAGGTTTCGATAAGCCTTTCAACCGAATACAACCCAGCTGTCCTGTACAGCTGGTGTTTGCCATAAGATAAGCGAGAAACAAAGCTTGTTCCTTTTAAAGCGTTAACAGCTCGCACAAAATCATTTTGCTGAACGACGGCACTTTGTTCTGCATCGTTTTTCCACTGTTTGCTCGCCATACTCGCCATGTCAAAAAAATAATTTTCGTCTTTTGTGTAATCGCCGGCGTGGGAAAATTCGTGATAGATAATCACAATGGGTGGCGCAAGACCTGCTTCTTCGAAAGCGCCATGGCTTAACCAGCCCTCTCGATGGTACATCACCGCGGCTTGATAAGGATGTGCCACCAGAATTCCGCCAATTTCTTTTCCCATAAGGGAGCACTGGCAAACAGCTTCCATCTGAGTGCGAAGAAATGCTTCGTTGTTGAAGGTCACTGCTGAAAAATTTGGTTCAGTGATATTTATGAGTTCTTCTGAGGAGGAGTTTTGCATAAGCACATTGTTGGCCCATAAAATTATTTTCTTCGACTGAAGGACGGCTTGCAGAGAACTATTTTTTGGAAAGACTTGCAGGATTTCTTGGATGGCGAGTTGTTTTTCTGCGAAAAAAGGGTCGTGATCTGGAAAGATAATCTCTGCATGGCTCACATAAAAAATAAATAGCGAAAATAATATCCCCACGAAATTCCCCCCGATGAGAAGTCTAGTAGGTTGAACGTACGAGTTGAAGAGTGTTTACCGAGGGCTGAAAAAATTACGAACGGAGAGTGTTTTGTAATGATACAAAGTACAAATCTCAATCGTGTAGATTCGTTTCAGTGTGAGGCACAGAAAAATCAAACCACAGCGGTAAGTTGTATCATAATATTTATTCCGTAGAACTTTTGTCCAGAAACTTAAGATTGTAGGGTTTTGACCGATACGTTTGTATGGTGCTACGCCTGCAATTTTACTCATTAAAATGTACCTTGTACTTACTTGGTTTGCTCCTTTCTCTGCCATCTTTTGCACAAGCCCAAACCGAGCCTCCGCAGTTTATGACTGTTGATGGCAGGCTTTACGATTCCACCACGCCTGAGGATCCGCTCTTAGATAATTCTGTGTTGATGAAAATCCAAATTCTAAACCCTGCAAAAACTTGTATTTTGTACGAGGAAGAACAAACGGTTAGCACACTATCGTCGAACGGATATTTTAATGTTCGCGTGGGCTCACCAACAGCGGGGGCGGAGTCGCTAAAGCGCACCACAGCCACCATCGATGTTGGAAATTCCATGATGGAAGTTTTCCAAAACCAAAACGCAAGTGTCGCTGGAAAAACTTCGGGCGGTGCGGGTTGTGGATACACTCCGGCAGCTGGCGATACAAGATACTTTCGTTTTGTGGTTACCCCAAGCACGACCGGCGTAACAAGCACGCTGTCGCCTGATATGCAGATTGATTCGGTACCGCAGTCGTTGGTTGCCGAAACTTTGCAAGGCATGACGCCCTCTAATTTCGTGCAAACTAACACAGACGTAACTCAGGCAAAAGTGAATACGCTGTTTGGCGCAAGTTACACAACGCTGAGCGGTTTGCTTGCTGGAAGTAGCTCCCTGTATTTGCAAAACACCACAAACGGCACGGTGATTCCAAACCGCGCGACGAATCCCGTCGCACCCACAGCGGGGCAAATTTGGTACGATAGCGACGACTTTGTTCTTCGCTACTACGATGGCACAAGTGTTCTCACTCTTGGAACAAGCGGCGGCGATCCTACAAAGCTTCCGTTAGCTGGCGGAACCATGGCGGGCGCCATCGGCATGGGAAGCAATGATATCACCGACATTGGCCACATGACTCAGGCTGCGCAGAGAACATTTCGTTTTGGCGTTTACACCACGATTCAGCAAGGAACTTTAATTGCAACACCACTTGTGGCAGGTCACGAAGGCACGGTGTGGTACAACACCACGACGAACAAGCTGATGTTCTGGGATGGAACTGCAGAATTTGCAGTTTCGCCAGTGGACAGCGTGTTTGGTAGAACGGGTGCAGTTGTAGCGGCAGCGAGTGATTACGATGCCAATCAAATCGATAACATTCCAGCAGGTGCCATTTCCGCTACGGAAGTGCAAGCTGCGATCAACGAACTCGATACCGAAAAAGTAGCCAAAGCTGGCGACTCCATGGGCGGAGCATTAACTTTCAATACGCAAAATCAAGCGCGCTTTGCCGATAGCGCCGGTGGTGAATACGCGGCGATTCAAGCTCCTACGACTATCGGAACAAACTACGTTCTAACGTTACCAGATACTGCCGGAACAAATGGCCAGGTGCTTTCAACAAACGGTTCAGGCGTTCTCAGTTGGATTGCAATTCCTTCAGCTCCAGTGACTACAGTTTTCGGAAGATCGGGCGCTGTCGTAGCGGCAGTGAGTGACTACGATTCCAATCAAATCGACAACACTCCTGCGGGTGCTATTTCCGCTACGGAAGTGCAATCGGCTATTAACGAACTCGATACAGAGAAAGTCGCAAAAGCCGGCGACACCATGACTGGTGCGTTAAATATTGATAACGAACAAGAATTAAGACTCTCCGAAGCCGATGGTAGCGGCGCAAACTATGTGGCGTTTAAAGCCCTAACCACCATGGGTGCAAATTACACGCTCACATTGCCTCCAGACGACGGTAACAGCGGTCAATATTTGCAAACCGATGGTAACGGTGTTCTAGCATGGGTCACTCCTGCAGGTGTTGGCGAAACCAACACCGCAAGCAACCAAGGTGCTGGTGGCGTGGGTGTGTTTAAGCAGAAAACGACATTCGATTTGGAATTCAGAAACATAAATGCAGCCAGTAATAAAATCAGCGTGGCACTCGATGCGGGCAACAACGAAATCGACATCAACGTAAACGAAGCGAATTTAGCGATAACCACCAGAGCCATCAACACGGCGGCAGGTAGTGGACTGAGCGGCGGCGGAGATCTCTCGGCAGATCGCAGCTTGTCAGTTAATATTAATGGAACGACGGCAGAAACTGTGGCAGCGGCGAACGACGAGATTCTAGTTTACGATACAAGCGCGACCGCGCTCCGTAAAATGGCTCGCAGTGATTTTTTAACCGGCTATTTAACTGCTGAGGCAGATACATTGGCTACAGTCACAGGTCGCGGGGCAAGCACGGCGACCACTATTACTCTCAACACTCAAGCGCAAGCTCGGTTTGCCGATAGCGCCGGTGGAGAGTACGCCGCCATTCAAGCTCCCACGACCATCGCAGCAAACTATGTTTTAACACTTCCAGATACGGCCGGTACAAATGGCCAAGTTCTTTCAACGAACGGTTCTGGCGTACTCAGCTGGATTGCAATTCCTTCAGCACCGGTCTCTACGGTGTTCGGCCGATCGGGTGCAGTCGTTGCTGCGGCCAGTGATTACGACGCCAATCAGATCGACAACACGGCAGCGGGAAACATCGCAGCTACGGATGTGCAAGCTGCTCTCAATGAATTAGATACAGAAAAAGTAGCAAAAGCCGGCGACTCGATGACCGGCAGTTTAACCATGAACGCCCAAAACGAAGTCCGCTATGCTGATAGCGATTCATCAAATTACGTGGCTGTACGTTCGCCAGCGACTGTCGCATCGAATGTGACCCTCACATTACCTGCAACTGCTGGCTTAAGTGGTCAATACCTACAGACTGATGGCGCCGGAGTATTAAGCTGGGTGACCCCATCGGGCGCTGGAGAAACCAACACGGCGAGCAACCAAGGTGTTGGCGGAGTTGGATTGTACGATGCAAAATCAACATTTGATTTACAGTTTAGAAACATCAATGCGGCTTCAAACAAAGTGACTGTGGCATTGGATGCCGGCAACAAAGAAGTCGACATCAACGTGAACGAAGCTAACTTCGCGCTTGGTACGATTCCAAATACAGCAGCAGGAAATATCGCGGCCACCAACGCTCAAACGGCCATCAACGAACTCGACACCGAAAAAGTTGCCAAAGCTGGCGACTCCATGACCGGTGCATTAACATTGAGTGCGCAAACTCAAGCGCGCTTTGCAGACAGCGCGGGCGGCGAGTACGCTGCCATACAAGCTCCAGCGACTATCGGTGCCAACTACGTCCTTACACTTCCAGACACCGCCGGCAGTGCCAGCCAAGTTTTAACAACGAATGGTTCCGGTGTATTAAGTTGGACCACACTCTCAGCAACCGGAGATTTCTTAGCAAACGGAAGTATACCTATGACCGGGCAACTGCGCGCTGTTGCCGGTACAAATGCAGCCCCCGGCTATACTTTTTCAGGAGATCTGGATACAGGTTTATTTAATCCCTATGACGGCGCAATTCGAATGACGTTCAATGGAACGGGCTCATTTACTTTCGATGCTAATGGAATGAGTTCAGTTAATGGAGGAATCTATATTCGGCCCAATAATGGAAATGCATCCTTTCCCTCTTATTCGTTTGGTGGCGATGATGACACCGGCACTTTTCTTCCAAGCGCAAATACAATGGGTTTTAGTACAGCTGGTGTCGAACGTTTCAGGATCGATTCTTCTGGCAACGTCGGTATCGGTACAACAGCTCCAGGAACCACACTGGATGTAGCAGGTGCAATCACTTCGCGACCCTACGGCACTGCCACAGGTGAAGCTGGACAACTTATAATGCGCGAACTTGCAGCCGGTGGTACCGACACTGTAGCGATTCGAGCGCCAGATGCGATCGGAATAAGCTATGCTTTAACACTGCCAGGTACTGCAGGCAGTGCGAACCAAGTTTTAACCACGAATGGTTCCGGCGTGCTTAGCTGGACAGCACCATCAGCGACGCCCGGTGCCGACAGCCTCAACTTTACAGATTTCGCGGATGCTCTTGTGCTTGATGCATCAACAGATATTTCTGCAGCGGGAACAAACGCACTTTCAATAACCAATACTGGAACAGGAAACTCGTTTGTTGTGAATGACGAGACCTCAGATACCACACCCTTTGTGATTGGGCCCGATGGGAATGTGGGTATTGGCGCACAACCCACCGCTGGAGCTGGCTTGTTTGTCGAGGAAAATATTGCGACGAACAGTTCATTAGTCGTCGATGGGGCATTGGCTATTTCCCGATCGGGTTCAAGTCTTTTAGTTGGAAGTGATACCAACTGGGACTCGATTTCGCTATCACCAGATGGCGCTCCGGTACTGACTGCGCTAGATAATGGTCGTGTAGGCATAGGAACAACAGTGCCGGGCACAATTATTGATGCCGCAGGTGCCATTACGTCGCGTCCCAACGGAACGGGCACTGGTCAAACAGGTCAGTTGATTATGCGGGAGCTCGCAGCTGGTGGCACCGACACAGTAGCGATTCGTGCTCCGGATGCTATCACAACAAGTTATGCATTAACCCTTCCTGGAACAGCAGGCAGTGCGAGCCAAGTATTAACAACGAACGGTTCTGGTGTCTTAAGCTGGACTACGCCAAGCGCAACGGCTGCACTTTCAAGTCTAACAGCAGCTTCGGCAACAAACACCATCGCCAACACAAACTATGCACAAGTGTGGAACTGGAACACGCTCACTACGCAAACGGCAATGAGTCTTAGCACAAACTCTGGCACCACCGGCACTCTTTTAAATTTAACCAACACATTCGACAGTGCTACGTCCACTGGAAATGTCCTTAGGATCGCATCGACTGGCACAAACAATGCGGCCGAACCATTACTTATAGTAAACGGAGGGACGGGACCTACACTCCGTGTAAATGACAACGGGTCGGATTCTGACTTGTCACCGTTTCTTATTGATGCCAGTGGTAGCGTGGGAATTGGAGTCGTTGTGCCGGGTACAATCCTCGATGTTGCAGGCGCAATCACTTCACGGCCGAGCGGTACTGGCACAGGGCAAACCGGTCAGATCATAATGCGCGAACTTGCATCAGGGGGCTTAAACACTTTCACAATTCGTGCACCTGATGGTTTAAACGCAAATCGTGTTTTAACTCTTCCAGATTCAGACGGATCAAACGGTCAAGTGTTAAGCACCAACGGAAGTGGCGCACTAAGTTGGATACCTACTCCGGCCGGATCACTTTCGGGACTGACTGCTGCAACTGGAACAAATACGATTGCAAATGCTGATTTCGCGCAAGTTTGGAACTGGGACACTCTAACGACGCAATCTGCGATGAGCCTGGGGACGACTTCGGGCACGACTGGAACCCTATTAAATTTAGCCAACACGTTTAACAGCGCAACATCCACTGGCAACGTTCTTAAAGTGTCAACCACTGGAGCATCCAACGCAGCAGTGCCGTTGATGGTCACAAATGCGGGTACCGGAAATTCGTTCAGAGTGAATGATGATGGCACCGATACTGACACCTCTCCATTTGTGGTAGATGCCACTGGTAACTTAGGGATTGGTACGACCGTACCTTCAGAAAAGCTAGAAGTGAACGGAAATATATTGCTGAGTTCGGATGTTATTTCACCAATGAAACTTCGATTTTCACCCACAGATTCAGGAACTAATTATAATAACACTGTCGAAGAGCGAAAGTTTCAGTTGGCTACTGGGCCATTCGGCGACGGATCATTCGCCTACAATTTTTCTTGGAGAAATAACAACGACACACAAAGAATTATGGCTGCAACTTTTCATAAAAATGGCGACGTCCTGTTCCCAAGCGGAAATATCGGCGCGGGAACGTTGTCGCCCGGGACCCGTCTCGACGTTGCCGGTGCCATCACTTCCCGTCCTAACGGTACGGGCACTGGGCAAACAGGTCAGTTGATTATGCGTGAACTTGCAGCCGGTGGCACCGACACAGTAGCGATCCGCGCGCCAGACGCAATTGGCACAAGCTATTCATTAACACTCCCTGGAACGGCGGGTAGTGCGAGCCAGGTATTAACAACCAACGGTTCTGGCGTTTTAAGCTGGACAACGCCAAGCGGATCAAGCGCCCTTTCAGGTTTAACAGCAGCTTCGGCAACAAACACCATTGCGGATACAAACTACGCGCAAGTGTGGAACTGGGATACTCTCACAACGCAAACGGCGATGAGCATGGGCACCACGTCGGGCACAACCGGCACACTTTTAAATTTAACCAACTCATTTAACAGTGCTACGTCAACTGGAAACGTTCTGAAAGTTTCAGCAACAGGTGCATCCAATGCTGCTGTGCCATTGATGGTCACAAATGCCGGAACTGGCGGATCTTTCCGAGTGAACGACGATGGCACGGACACAGACACAACTCCATTTGTGATAGATGCTACGGGACAGATCGGGATCGGAACTACGGCTCCTTTCGGTCTGTTGGACCTTTCAACAGGAGTAGCGGGCGCTAGTCCAGTGGCTACTTTCAACGACGCCGATGTGGCACATGGGATGACGGCTATCGGGGCAAATACAAACACAGTTGGAGCCATTGGCACATTATCCAATACAGCAGGCGGTCTTTTGATAAATGGTTACTCGGATGATGCGAACACGTCTGGAATTCAAATAAATGCATTTATAGGCTCTGCGTCTCCTACCGCAGGGACACCTGGGATTTTATTGATGGGTATGAAAAAAAATGGCACTACCGTACAAAATCTTGCATCAGGCGACACACTTTTAAAGGTGCAAAATGGTGATAACGTAACTGTTGGCTTTAATATTTTGGGATCTGGAAATGTCGGTATTGGAACGACTGGGCCCGCCAGGCTGCTGCATGTCAACGGGCCGATGCGTGTTGCGGCATCGGCACTTCCGGCCACGGGCCTCGCGGCGGGCGAAATCGCGGTGGACTCTGGCGATGGCAATAAGCTGAAATGGTACGACGGTTCGGCGTGGCAGGCGGCCGGAGGATCAGGTGGCGGTGGTTACGCAGGGACTGTGGATATTACAGCCGCGAGTTACAGCATAACCAGCGGCCAGAACGGCATTTACTTCACGTTTAACCACTCTGCGGCAGGCACGATCAATTTACCGGCTCTCTCAGGGCTCTCAGATGGTTTTCAAGTGACGATCTTAAGACAGGTTGCTCAAGCCCTAACTCTCAGTCCGAACGGCGCTGATACGTTCCCAAGCGGAATTACAACGATTGAGATGCAAGGTCAGAACATGGCCTCTGTGACGTTAACAAAACTTGGTTCTAAGTGGAATCTTACGAACACGACAGACGACTGTATCAAGGGGCAAGCCTGCTGGGGTGCAGGGAATCTTTACGTCGGCACACTCAATGGCAAGCAGTACTTCACTACACCTGGCGGATGCACGGACTCAGGCACTCCGACATGTGCAGGTGGTACAGACACTGTTACGAAAGCTTGGGCGACAGCAGCTCCGGAATCAAATACCGACTTACCTATAAATGAAAATGATGATGGCAAAACCCAGTCGGCAACGTTAGCAACCTATATTACAGCCAACGCAGCAAAGTACTGCGAGAACATGACCTATGCTGGATATAGTGACTGGTATTTGCCAGCCAATTCGGAACTAAACATGCTATACCAGTCACGGGGAAATATAACTGGTTTTGTGTATACCACTGCTTATTGGTCATCTACGGAGCGTAGTGCTACAAGTGCGTGGTTCTTCAACTTCGACCTTGGGAACCTCTCTAACGTAAACAAAACGAATATTCTTTATATACGCTGTGTTCGCAGATTCTGATAAACGTAACGTACAGTAGCGACAACCGACACTCATACCATCGCGATTTGTGGGAAAAAAAGCGCAAAACTGTCAGATCTTGTGCGGTCAAAGCCGAGCAAAATTTATTTTGCTTGAGAGGGAGTCTCAGTGGAAACGCCTTCGTTTGCCGAAGGCTGGCGCAAAGGAACATTTACAGCCTCAGCTTCATGAATGGCAAAGCGTTTCGAATAACTTGGCGAACTGACTTTTTGATGCACAAACCAAGCAAAAAGTCCTAGCCACAAAAGTGAAAAAAGCAAAAATTTACGATTCAAAGGCGCCCCCAAAGAAAAACTGTCTATTTCCATTATCGGCTAAGCCAAAAAAAGTTGCCAAGAAAACCGAGCTTGAAATCTCAAAATGAAACACAACTAGCCCTCAGCTCATTTCTACTAAACTAGACCTACATGCCTGCTAAAATCAGTAAATGGGAGTATCGAAGTGCGGTCGTCGATCTGCCTTGAAGCTTGCCCTAGGTGGACTTGATAAAAATGGGGAATATCGGTGCGTTCACGAAAGTAAGGGATGTGAGGAGAAAGTTTTTTGTCTCCATATTTGCATTCCACCGCGAACAGAGGTTTCTTGTTTTTAAGTAAAACAAAATCGATCTCTCTTTTATCGGTATCACGTAAAAAGCGGAGCTCCATTTTATAACCTTCTACATCCTCCATGTAGTGGCAGTATTTGAGAAGATGGGAACCCACCATATTTTCAAAACGGATGCCTGGGCTTTCGACTTGACTCCAATCGTAAAGATACAGTTTTTGTTCTTTTTTGACGGCGCGTATTTTAGCGGCTCCAAAAGGTGGAATTTGGTAGCAGTAATAAAGAGAACCTAAAATCCCAAGCCATCTTTTAATGGATTTAAAATCAGCCTCAATATCATTTGCCAACGAATTGATAGATAAGGGGGATCCCACACGGTTGGGTAGCTCTTCGGCGAGTTGATAGATTTTTTCCAAGTCTTTAACATCTTCCCAATCCTTAAGATCGGTTCGAATCAGGCGGTCTAAGCGTTGGATGTGCCATCGACGAAGATAGCGCTCGTCCTCTGTATGATACGGCTCCGGAAATCCTCCAAATTTTAAAAGTCGCTCAATGTTTGTCGTAGCATGATTAAGTTCGGCGACACTGTACGGATGTAACCTGTAGTAATAATAGCGTCCGAGCAAAGAATCGCCGCCTTTTCGAAAATGATCGAGACGGGCAGATCCGGTCACAAGAAAAGAGTGAGAGTTTTTAAAAGTATCATAATAGCCTTTGAGCAAAGTGCGCCATTTTTTGTGTTTATGGATTTCATCAAAAATAATCAGCGGCTCGTCTCTGGGCCAATTCTGGTTTTTTATTTTATGTCGATGCTGGTCGTTGTCCCAGTTGAAGTAGGCAGGGTGCCCGTCGCGGTAGTTGCGAAGTAGGCCCTGAGCGAGTGTAGTTTTACCAACTTGTCGTGGCCCGCCAATAAAAACCATCTTTGTTTTAAGATCTTCTTTGATAAATTCTTCTAAATAGCGCCGCATGAGTTTTTTGGACATAAATCCAAGTTACTCATGAGTAAATTGGAGTCAACACCAATTTACTCACGCTCAATTGTTTTCTACTCAATAGACGCAGCTCCGTCCGCTTACAGCCCAAAAGTCCAGGCGCGACTGAAACTGAAGTGTTATTTAGATTTGCGTGTGACGATTTTTAGGAACAAGAATCTGAGTTTAAATATACCTTAAAAACGAGTTCCGCAGACCCGCAGGGGCGAGGACTGTCCGAGGCTTTTCAGGTATATTTAAACTCAGATTCTTGTTCCTAAAAATTGTTCTCTAAGTAAGCCTAATACTCAGTCAGCGGCGGACACGAACACATGATGTTCTTGTCCCCATAAGCATTATCCACTCGATTGGAGCTCACCCAAAATTTACGGTCGCGCACAACCGGTAAAGGAAAAAATGCTTCTTGCCGCGAGTACGGTCGACTCCAATCATCCACCAAATCATCCGCCGTGTGCGGTGCATTTTTTAAAGGATTGTTATCGCGATCCATTTTTCCATCGGCCACTTGTGAAATTTCTTTGCGGATCTGAATCATAGCATCGCAATAACGATCCAGCTCGGCTTTGGATTCGCTCTCTGTGGGTTCAATCATCAGAGTGTTCACCACTGGCCACGACATGGTTGGCGCGTGGAAACCAAAATCCATCAAGCGCTTGGCAATGTCGTCCACACCGATGCCGGTTTGCTCTTTGATGGGGCGAATGTCGATGATGCACTCATGGGCCACCATATCGTTTTTGCCAGTGTATAAAATCGGATAGTGATTTTTAAGCCGTTGCGCCATGTAGTTGGCATTTAAGATCGCAACTTGCGTGGCCTTTTTTAAACCATCGGGCCCCATCATTTTAATGTAGCTCCAAGAAATGGGAAGTATCAAAGCGCTGCCCCAAGGAGCCGACGTTGTGGCGGTAATTCCCGTTGCCGGACCAGCAAGAACTTCGAGGCCGTGCTTCGGAAGGTAAGGCGTAAGGTGGGCCGCCACGCCAATGGGGCCAACACCTGGGCCGCCACCGCCATGTGGGATACAAAAAGTTTTGTGAAGATTAAGATGGGACACATCGACGCCAATATCGCCTGGGCGGCAAACGCCAACCAGTGCATTCATGTTAGCGCCGTCCATGTAAACCTGGCCACCATGTTTGTGAATGAGTTGGCAGATATCTTTAAACGAATCCTCAAACACGCCATGGGTGGACGGATAGGTGAGCATCAAACACGACAGATTTTTTTCGTACTGCAATGCCTTTGCTCTAAGATCAGTCATATCTACATTGCCTTCAGAGTCACAGGCCGTAACTACAACTTCGAGTCCTGCCATCACCGCACTGGCGGGATTGGTTCCGTGGGCCGAGCTTGGAATTAAACAAATATTTCTGTGGGCTTCGCCCTTGGATTTTTGGAATTCACGAATCACCATCAAGCCCGCGTACTCGCCCTGGGAGCCTGCATTGGGCTGAAGGGATACGCCCTTAAAGCCAGTGATTTCTTTGAGCTGACCTTCGAGTTCATGAATGAGTTCGCGGATGCCTTCGGTTTGCTCGCTGGGAGCGAACGGGTGAAGATTTGCAAACTCCGGCCATGTCACAGGAATCATCTCTGTGCTGGCGTTGAGCTTCATGGTGCAGGAGCCGAGCGGTATCATGGAATCGGCCAGCGTGAGATCTTTTTTCTGCAGTCTACTTAGGTAGCGAAGCATCTCGGTTTCGGAATGGTAAAGATGAAATACTGGGTGAGTCATGTACTCACTGTTACGGGCGACGTCTGTTGCAGGCGCCGCATCTTTGCTTTCGATTTTAATTTTTTGACCGCCGGTAAGAATCTCGGCGATGAGTTCCAAATCCGAAGTGGTTGTTGTTTCGTCGACGGAAAGTCGAACTGTGGCAGAGTTAGGATAGAAAAAGTTCACGGACTTTTCGAGCGCTGTTTTTTTAATTTGCGCTGTTTTTTCGGGAGAGAGAGAAAAAGTCAAAGTGTCAAAAGCTTCTGTGGCCAGCATGGCTACGCCCGCTTTTTGCAAAGCCTCTTTCAGTGCTGCTGTTTGATTCTTAATTTTGCGCGCGATGTTTTTTAAACCCTGTGGGCCGTGGTACACCCCGTACATTCCAGCCATCACCGCCAGTAAAACTTGCGCTGTGCAGATGTTGCTCGTCGCTTTTTCCCTTCGAATATGCTGCTCGCGCGTTTGCAAAGTGAGGCGATAGCAAGACTTTCCACGACTGTCCTTTGTTACGCCGACAATGCGCCCGGGAATAGACCGAGCGAAAGACTCTTTCGTGGCCAAAAAACCGGCGTGCGGACCGCCAAAGCCCATGGGAACACCAAAGCGTTGGCTGCTGCCAACAACAATGTCGGCGCCCATTTCGCCCGGGGATTTATAAAGAGTAAGAGCAAGCAGATCCGTGGCCGCAATGACCATGGCTTTTTGTGCATGAGCAAGGTCGCTGTATTTTTGAAAATCTTCGATGGTGCCATCGGCCCCAGGATACTGAGTGAGAATCGCAAAAACCTGATCCCACGGACAATTTTTAAAATCGTCCACAATCAATTCGATGCCAACGGGCAGGGCGCGGGTTTGCAAAACCTCGAGAGTTTGCGGAAAGGTATTTTTATCGACAAAAAAGACATTCTTTTTTTGGCGGTTTAGGCCGTGAGCCATGGCCATGGCTTCGGCGGCGGCGGTGCCCTCGTCGAGGAGCGAGGCATTGGAAAGCTGCATGCCGGTTAAGTCAGAAACCATGGTTTGAAAGTTAATCAGCGCCTCAAGTCGACCCTGAGAAATCTCGGGCTGGTAAGGCGTGTAGGCCGTGTACCAACCTGGATTCTCAAGGACGTTTCGTAAAATCACCGTGGGAGTGACAGTTCCGTAATAACCAGTTCCCATAAAATTTTTAAAAATTTTATTTTTCAGCGAAAGACTCTTTGCCTTTTCGAGAACCTGGTTTTCAGTGAGCCCCTGTGGGAGATCGAGGGTGGATGAATAAAAAATGTTTGTCGGCACAGTTTTTTGCATTAACTCATCCAGCGAGGACGAACCAACCAGCTTGAGCATCGCTTGAATCTCAGTGTCCGTTGGTCCGATGTGACGAGAAACAAAAGGGCTCAATGTTGTCATAGAAAACTCACTTTTTCTTGCGGGTTTTTGTCAAAGTTTTTTTAGCTTTAGCAACGGCTGTTTTTTTAACTTTGCGAATCACCTTTTTGATATTTTTCTCTTCAGATTTTACTGACTTTACTGACGATTTTACCGCCACTTTGGCCTTTTTCGAAAAATAGCTAAAGTTAGTTTGCAAAAGTTTTTCCAGATCCTTCTTTTGCTTGTAAGCTTGCTTTTGCGCCTCTTTCAAAACTTTAAAAGCCTCTTCTCGGCGCGACGATACCATTTTCATGGTCTTATCCATTTCCTTTTCGACCTTGTTTTGCACCGAAGAAATCGTGCCCATGATCTCTTTGTACTTTTTTTCGATGTAGTCCATTTTGTCGGCGGGAATGGCTTTTTTAAAATCAAATTTTTCGATTTCTTTGACCAGTTTTCTGACTTCCTTTTTCAGGGAATCAAAATCTTTAATCTTCATTAGTTCTTCGCGGATTTGGTTTATATTTAGTTGGCTCATGGGACCTCACTTTGTGAATGACACTCGTTACGACCTTTTACGACTTTACAAAGAATTTCACAAGTGGGATATACGCAGAATGAGGGGCAAAATGAGACGAAATATGAGCAGAGATGCATTTTTAACAGACAAGTGGACCGCGTACCCGCAGCCACTACCGACCCATTTGGGGCCCAAGGACTGGTGTTTGGGGAAAATCGCTCAAAAAGACGGCGTCACTTTGCACTTTGTAGGGCGTCAGCAAACATTTGATATTAGTTCTCAACAACCGACGGACCCCAAATTGGGAATGGCTATATCCCCCGAACTCTTGCGGGAGGGTGACGTCGTTGCCTGCCACCATGCCACCGGTGCCGTGTATTTGCTCAGCCCCAATTTGCAGGACGAGAGTAATGTTCTTCACTCCCATTCCAGCCGCGATGCGATGCTAGAATGGCAAAGCTTTCTCGAGACCGTGCGCGGGTATTTTATCGAACAGGGGTTTCGCTACTGGCACACCCCCAGTCTTCTTCCATCTCCGGGCATTGATGCCCACATTGATTTTTTCCAGGCGCAAGGAGTGCGCACCCAGCGGAGCTACTTTTTGCCCACGAGCCCAGAGTTTGCCCTCAAAAAAGCGGTGGCCGATGGGCAAGAGAAAGTATTTGAAATTAAGTCCTGCTTTCGCGACGACGACAGCAGTGCCACTCACAGCGCTGAGTTTTTGATGTTGGAATGGTATCGCGCCTATGCCGACAAATGGGAGCTTTTTGAAGACTTTTTAGGTCTTGTGAGGTTTGTTGTAAAAAAACTGAATTTGCCCCTGCCCACGGCGTTTTCGGCAAGTCGGGTTTCTATAGCGGAGTTGTTCGTACATAAAATAAACTTTCAACTCCTCCCAAACACCACCGAAAACCAATTGCGAGAAATGATTGTGCAAAACAATTTGCACGCGAACGAGGACGATGATTGGGACGATTTGTTTTTTCGCCTGTACATCGAATTTATCGAGCCTTCACTGGGCTTTGCAGGGCCTGAGGCCGTTTATAACTTTCCCTTGAGCCAAGGATCGCTGTCGCGCAAAACCGCAAATGGCTGGGCAGACCGCTTCGAAATCTATTGGCAAGGAGTGGAGTTGGCAAATGCCTACCAAGAGCAGAATGACCCGATGCAGATGAAGTTGCGCTACCAATCGGAAATCGAAAAGCGCGAGCGGGCACAAAAATCTCCCTATCCGCAAGATACGAAGTTCCTGTCGAAAATGGAGGCGGGGTTTCCCCCCTGTGCCGGAATCGCTCTAGGCCTTGAGCGCCTGTGGATGGTGCTAAATAAAATTTCCACCATTCAGTCCTTAAGAAATTAGAAGAAGTAAAATTTGTGTATTTATTTTTGATTGGGTATCCTAGTTCTTAGGAGGATAAATGCATTCAAATTTAGCAAAGATGCTCGGCCAATACATTTCAGATACCAGGCAAGAGATTCCCATGCGCCAACGGGAACTAGCCAAAACTTTAGGCATATCTGCCCAATTCTTAGGTAGGGTTGAAAAAGGAGACGTGATGATTCCCGACGGGGTTTTATCGCACTGTATTTCCGTACTCAAGCTGAGCAAAACTCAGATTGTCGCGATCTACAGAACCGCTGGAGAAAAAAAAGCGGAACACCTCTTTCAACTCAGTAAGGAACGATCGAGAACTAAAAAGGGCGCATAGACGAAGCGCTTTTTTATTTCTGCGCCCTGCAACTTTTGCGGGGCGCGCTCGTTATTTGTATATCCTGGCTTAGCGTCGCTATGTTGTAATAACAGATTCATCGAATAAATGGAGCACGGATGGCGCATTTTTTAGGAAAAAAGATATTAGTGGTCGAAGGCGATCAAGAGATTTGCGCAAAAACCGAGAGTTTTCTAAGAAAGCTTGGATATGTGACCTCGAGCAGCCACACGGTTGATGGTCTCGAAGAGCAACTTTAGCAATCGGGACCCGATTTTTTGATCCTCGATCGATTCAACGATCGTAACGGATTTCCGATCATATCTAAAATCAGAGCGTCGGAAAAATTTAGAGCCTTGCCGACTTTGGTTATCGGCAGCGATCACCAGTTTTGCGAAAAAATCAGCGCGCTTTCCATGGGGGCCGATGGCTTTTTGCAAAAGCCTATCCAGTTTGAAGTTTTGGATGTGAAATTGCAGGCTATCTTCAGACGGTCACAAAGTTACCAACCCATCATTGAGGATATTTTTTTTAAAAATATCACGCTGAGTCCACTGACTGGAGACGTCTTTTTTGACTCTGAAAAAGTGAATTTTACGACAACGGAGTACAAACTTTTAGAGGCACTGATTCTTGAAAAAGGGCGCCCTGTGTGCCGCGAGGCCCTGGCCCATAAAAGTTTGAGTTCGCAGAATTCTTGCATACGCACGATTGATGTTCACATCAAATCGATCCGCGAGAAATTGGGGCCACTGGGCCGGCAAATTAAAACACTTCGTGGTTAGGGTTATCTGCTCGCAGACTGACTGATCGATTGGTCGCTTCCCGGGGAAGCTCCCGATCTATTCTACTTGTTAAGCTCGTTCAATAAAAACTCGCTTATTTGTTAAGCTCGTCTTTGAGTTCTTTGCCGACTTTGAAGAAGGGGAGTTTCTTTTCGGGGACGTTGATGATTTCGCCGGTGCGGGGATTGCGGCCCTGATAGGAGTCATAGGCTTTATTGGTAAACGATCCGAAACCGCGGATTTCGATGCGATCGTTTTTGAGCAGAGCTTCGATCATGGTGTCGAAGATTGTATTCACCACGGTCTCTGCTTTGACTCGTGTGATGCCACGTTTTTCTGCGATCAAATCAATCAAGTCTGCTTTTGTCATAATTCCCCTCGCCAAGGACATATCTAACTATTTGTAATTATAGCGAAAAAAACCTTGGGCTCAACAGCTAAAAGGCAACTTGGCCTAAGGTCGCATATCTTTGTACTCAGCAAAATGTTTTTTATACCTATGCGTCATAGAGAGGGTTTGTTGATAGGCATCTAGGGTCTGTTGCGTGAGTTTTGTTAAATCAAAAAGCGAGAGAACTTTTTGCCGCGCTCGTTCACCAACGTTTTCGTAATTTGCCGAAAACGAAAAAATATCGATAAGAAGCTCGCTCAACGAATTGGTATCGGCAGGGCGAATTAAAAAACCGTCCCCGGTGTTTTCGATAATATTGGCCAAGGATCCTACGTCGGAACCAATAACAATTTTTTGCTGAGCCATGGCTTCGAACGTTGTGGGCTCAAAACCCGAAGACGAGGGATTAAAGCTAATAAATGCATCGGCAAGATCGATGTAGTCATGCACTTCGTAGGCGGGAACGGCTCCTGCAAAAATCACTTTGCTGGCAAGGGCAAGATTTAACATTTCGTATTCAAGAGCTTTAAAAAACGGACCCGAGCCAACAACCACTAGTCGGGTGTTTGGTTTTTTGACCGCCACTTTTTGAAACGCGCGCAAGACATGAGTGAGCTCGGTCTTCTCGAGCATGTCTGAAAAAGTCACTGCCACTTTGCAGTTTTGCGGGATATTTAATTTTTTTCGCAACTGGTCTGATTTCTGTCGGACCGACAAATCATGCAGATCAAGACTGTAAGGAATGGTAAACACATGCATGGGAGGGTACAGATAATATCTTTCAAGAATCCACTTTTGTTGCAAACTCGTTACAAAGGCGGCGTCGGCCGCACCGAGGAGCGCACGGTCCTTTTGCACATAGTTTTTTAAAAACGTGTACGAAATTTTAAAACCGTTACGAATTTTACTTACGGGTGTTTCCTCCGACATCCCAATGAGGGAGTAGAGCTGTGCCATGGACGTGGCTTGAATATCAAAGGCGGTGGCAAACGAATGCTGTTTGCGTTCGCGGGCCAGTAAAAAACCATCGCGCGTGAGACTGTGAAGAATATGATAAGGGGATTTTTGATGCTCCTCTAAAAACACGTCGCGGATCAGTCGCGGGAACTCGAGGATGTTTTTGCTTTTTTTAAGTTCGCTCACAAAAGAAATTTGTACATTGTCGGTTTTAACAACCGGTTCGCCGAGCGAATTTGTCCATGCAAGCACGTGCACCTGATGCCCCTGCTGAGCGAGCTGACGCAAAATGGGCCAAACAAATCCTTGCGAGGAGGAGGCGCTGCCGATCGTGAACTTTGGCGAGACGATGGCGATTTTTAGTTTTTGCGGTAAATCTTTGCGCAACACTTAATCAGTTTAAACGGGTCTGGAAGACAGATCAAGATGTGATAAAGTTTTTGATCATGGGCAAAAGCTTTCGATTGGCTTCGGGGATTTCTAATTTTTCTAACTCTTCAAAGGTCACCCAGCGCAGTTCTGTATGGTGAACAGGTTTTGGTTCGCCTTTCCAAAAAAGAACTTCGAAAAACAGTAAAAGGATGCCCACCTCGGGATACGAGTGCGTCCACGTCATTTTTAATTCACCAATGTCTGCTTTAATTCCAAGCTCTTCGAAAAGCTCTCGCTGTAAGGCTTCTTTGGGCTGCTCGCCGAGCTCAATTTTCCCGCCCGGAAACTCCCATTGCCCGGCGAGAGTGTGTCCTTCTGGACGCTGACCCACAAGAACAAGAGAGCCTTTTCGTAAAATACCCGTCGCAACTGGAATCCAAGTCGGTTTTTTCGAGGTCATAAATTCCAGGATAGTGGAAATGGTCGTCAATGTAATGTCTAGACGGGTCAGAACTGCGCAGTTTGCAGGGTATTTAAAATGCTGCGAAAGAGCAACGGTCCCTCAAAGATCAACGCTGAATAGATCTGAACAAGATCGGCCCCTTCATCGAGACGGAGCTTCACTTCGAGCGCCGAGTCGACTCCGCCAGTGGAGATCAAAAGTCGGTCACCCTTTTTAATTTTTAAAAAAGTCAGCGCATTCTTTAAACAATTTCGAGACAGTTCTTTCAGCGGGACTCCCGAGAGTCCGCCCTCGAAGGGAAATTGAATGTTCGGCGGGCGCGAGATCGTTGTGTTGGTTAAAATCCATCCATCAATATCCAAGTCCAACGATGTTTGCAGAGCACTTTCTAAAGAAGCGGTCTCCATATCCGGGCTTAATTTTAGCAAGAGAGGTTTTGTTTTTCCAAGCTCATTGCGCGCTTGAATGATGGGCTCCAAAAAACGTCGCAGGTTTTCGGGCTGCAAGAGCGCGCGAAGATCTTTTGTGTTTGGACTGCTAATGTTGACAACAAACGCATCGGCGCAAGTCCATAATCTCTGCAGACACTCGACATAATCCTGAGCGGCGACTTCGTTGGATGTGGCGCGATTTTTTCCGATATTTACAAACAGTGGAACGTGTAGTTTTGGTTTTAGACTTTTGATTTTTTTTTCTAAGGCCACCGACCCCGAGTTTGGAAAGCCCATCTTGTTCCACAAAGCTTGATTGGGAACATCGCGATCTAAAATTTTTCCTGGATTGGCTTTTTGTGGAAGCGGAGTCACGGTGCCAACTTCTAAAAAGCCCGCACCTAAGTTTTGCCAGGATAAAAGACTTTCCCCGGTTTTATCAACACCACCGGCAATGCCCAAAGGATTTCGAAAAGAAAGCCCGCGCCACTTGCGTTCGCGCCACTGCGGATTTTTTACTTTCCATAAAGTGGAAATAGCTGGCAGAGCCCACGGTCCGAGATCATGGGCGAATTGCGGGGGTAAAAGAAGCCACGGTTTCATTCTCAACTAGCGCGGATACAAACCGCGAAGAAGCATGGCTTTTTCGAGGTGGCGGATGGCCGTGGCCATGGCAGCTGTGCGCATGTTGACCTTGGTTTCCTGCGAAAGTTTCCACGTGCGATCAAAACCGCTAACGATAATTTTTCGCATGCTCTTGTTGATTTGCTCTTCATCCCAGAAGTAGTTGGAAATATCTTGCACCCATTCAAAGTAGCTGACGATCACGCCGCCACCGTTTGCGAGAATATCGGGAACCATGAATACGCCTTTTTCATTCAAAATTGTATCAGCTTCTGTGGTGGTTGGACCGTTGGCGCCCTCGACAATGATTTTAGCTTTTACATTGGCGGCGTTGTCTTTTGTGAGAACTCCGTTGAGTGCGCAGGGAGCAAGAACATCCACTTCAAGAGCAAGAAGCTCTTCGTTAGTGATAGGTTGTGCCTTTTGATATCCTTGCAGCGTTTTATTCGCGTTCAGATATTCCAAAACTTCTGGAATGTTTAAACCATCGCCGTTAAAAATTCCGCCGGTCACATCACTCACGGCCACCACGCGCATTCCAGATTCGTAACCAAGGAGACCCGCATACTGGCCAACGTTACCAAAACCTTGAATGGCAATGGAGCTTTGGTTGAGGGTTTTATTCATTGTCGCTAAAGCTTTTTCTGAAGTGTAGATGACCCCGTACCCAGTGGAACTCACGCGTCCTAGGGAGCCGCCGATTTCGATGGGTTTACCGGTCACAACCGCAGGCACTGCAAAGCCCTTTTGCTGTGAATAGGTGTCCATC
>JANPLN010000046.1:0-10906 GCA_031426555.1 Bdellovibrionales bacterium
CCCGGCATTTTTCTATGGGTGATCACCACTTCGATTTTATTTTCACTGATAAAGGCCGCACAATCAACTTCGCGAACTTCGTCGTTTGTGCATATCGAAGTCGCCTTATTTTTTGAGACAAGCACAAATTCAGACATGAGGGGCAAAACGTTGCGCCCGGTCTGTAAGACTTTTTGCTTTTGTGCCTCTTTTGCCAACTGATCAGGGGACACGCAAAGAAGGAGTTTTTCTCTCTCGGTGAGAGGCCAAATGGAAACGGCCGCATTGTAGTCTTCTCCACAGGGTTTTAAGTCTTTCTCCGCTTTGCTGTAACCCTTCTTGATCAGACTTTCGATGGGTCCAGCGTGCGAGTGAAGTGCCACGGCCAAAATAAGAAAAAGGAGGAGTGTTTTCATAAATTCATTGTGTCGTGCTTGGGGTTTTTTGGCAAATGCCGATAAAGAAACAGTGCGATCATTCTTAGCTGTTTTCTTATTTTGTTTCTCTGCTTGTTTCTCGGCGGCTGCCCAGGGCCCTAAGGCCGACTGGTCCTATGTCGAGAAGAAACTTTCCAGGGTCGGCTTTCAGCGTGGGTACATAAAAGCTCTTAAAAAAAGTTACGAACCCAAACATTTTGAAACCGTAGTTAAACTGAATTTGCTTTTATTTTTGGTCAAAGCCAACTACCACAAAGTGCAAGTCACTGCTGAGGGCGAAAAAAATGTTCTTTCGTTTTTAGCGAAAAACGAAAAAGTCTTTGCTCAAGCGGAAAAGGAATTTGGAGTTCCGCGAAATGTGATTGCCAGTCTTTTGTGGATCGAGACTCGTCACGGTCAAAATCAGGGAATGTTCCATGTCGCAAGCGCCTACCTGCATCTTTTGCAATCAGAGCGCCCATCGGTAAAACAATTTTTACAAGATAAAGCCGTAGATTTTACGAAGAACGTCACCAAAAAACAGCGCGCCGAAATCGCCAAGCGCACAAAAACAAAAGCCGAGTGGGCTTTAAAAGAGCTTCGATCTTTACAGGCTTTGTATAAAAAAAATTCCCAGCTGGCAATGAAGCTGCGAGGATCGTTTTCGGGAGCTTTTGGACTTCCCCAATTTCTGCCCTCAAGTTACGAGATGTACGCAACGTCTTGTAAGGCGGGAAAGGTCGCCGACCTTTACGTACCGGCCGACGCCATCTGCAGTGTGGGATCCTACTTAAAAAAACACGGCTGGCGCGCTTCAAAAAGTAAGACGCATTTGGCAGCGCTGATGAAGTACAACAACAGCCGCGATTACGCCGAAGCCATTCTCAAGCTCGCCGAAAAAACCAAAGGTAAAACCGCAAAACGTTTGCCCTCAAACGCCGGCCAGGGCTTGCCTCAAAAAGATAAAGCCGATATACAATAAAAATGTCGTTATACTCAGCAAAACCTGTCGAAGTCACAATCCCAGAACACTGCCCCTGGCACCAGGGCCAAACATTTTACGGAACACCCAATGTGGACTGGTGCGAACCCACTGTGTGCGCTTGGATTAACGAACCCGCAAATACCTGGAGCAATCTGCCGTTTTTATTAATTGGCTTGTGGTTGTGGAAACGAACTTCCAAATCGCTGGTTCAAGCCTTTGGGCTGATCGTGTTCATCATGGGCGCCCTTTCAGCAGTTTATCACGCCACTAATAATTTACTCACTCAGTACTTTGATTTTTTTGGTATGGCCTTAATGACGAGTTTTTTCTTGGCGTTTATTCTTCGGCGCATTCTCAGCAGCGCAAAGGCTCCCGTGGCCCAAAAACCTTTTGACCACTATTTTTGGTTTTTTCTGAGCTGCAATCTAACTGTTTTAATTTTTTTGGGATTGTTAAAGCTTCCGGTGCAATTGATGCTGCTTTTAAACAGCATTCCTATTTTGTTGGCCGAGCTCTATTGTATGTTCGTTTTAAAGCGCACGAAAAAATTCTATTGGTTCGCCCTTAGTTTTGTGACGTTAGTGATTGCCCAGGTTTTTGCGCAAATCGATTTAAAACGTATTTATTGTGAGCCAACAAATCTCATTATGCACGGCCACGTGGCTTGGCACTGCCTGTGCGCCGTCGCCATGGGCTTCGCAGGCATCCACATGAAAGAGAATTCCTAGCTGTTGCTACAGACTTTAAAGTTGTCGTAGTTAAAGCGAACAAAAAAGTGACAGGTGAGTGCGCCCAGTGTGTGCCAAAGGAAATGGCTTCCCATGGGAAGAAATTCCATAGCCGATGTTCTATCCAAAAACCGCAGAGTGATGGCGGTGCAAACGCAAAGAGTGGCGTACACCAAATAGCGCACGTCGAAAAAACTTTTGTGGCGAATGCACAAAAAAAGCGGCGCCAAAACTAAAACGGCAAGAATCGGATACCCCAACGACATCAGTAAACCCACCGGTAGAAATAATTTAAGGGCGATGATAACGATAGCCAATGGAACAAACGTCGCAAGCCAACTGTAAACCCAGCTTTTTAAAAGTTGTCGCCAGTAGTAGCTGCAGCAGATGAGTGCGGTGACCATGATAGGTCCCCAATCCATAAGCAGCCAAATTTTGTTGTCGCGAAAACTGTGGTAGAGAAAGCCGCCAACAAAACCAACAAAAATAATGGGCAGGGTCACAATAAGAAGCGGGTGCTGCTGCCAATTTTTTCTAATTTTCCAGGTCCAATAAATTACAAAAAGTAAAAAGAAAAGTGTGGTGACAGTATTCCAAGGCTCCACGGGCCAGCGACCATATACGGTTTCTTTATAAATGGGGCCCCAGTCGATGGGTGAAATAGCTTCTAGCGTTTGCTCTGGCATGGCGACAAACTAGGGGAGTCTTTGTTGCAGGTCAAGTTGACCCTCCTGGAAAAAAGTTTAGAATGCGGCTTGTACCAACACTGGAGGAAACAATGAAAATTTTCGTAATGATTGGAGTGCTTATGGGTTTAACAACTGCTAACGCTGCGGGTTCAATTTATGAACAGACTGTGACAACCATCGATGGAAAAAAAACAACGCTTGCGGAATATAAAGGAAAACCCCTTCTGGTGGTCAATATCGCCACTCAGTGTGGGTATACCCCGCAGCTGACAGGACTCGAAAAACTCTATCAAAAGTACAAGGCCCAAGGTTTAGTCGTTGTGGGAATTCCCAGTAACGAGTTTGGCGGCCAAACACCTGAAAAAGATGCGGACGTTAAAACCTTTTGCAAAGTTCACCACGGCGTTACTTTCCCGTTGATGTCCAAATCCATGGTGCTTGGAGAACAAAAGTCGCCAGTGATTAAATGGCTTTTGGAGCAAGGTCCTTCACAAAAAGAAATCGGCTGGAACTTTGAAAAGTTTTTGGTAACACCAGACGGAAAAGTAGCAGCGCGCTTTGGGCCCTCTGATAAGCCTGACTCAGCGGCCGTCACAGCAGCCATCGAAAAAACCATCAAAAAATAAAAGCTATAAAATATTGAGAGTATCAAAGCTTAAGGAACCTCGGTTCCTTAAGTAAGCTCTCTGTATCAGCTTTATTATTTTCCCGAACGCAGCATTTTGTTCACTTCGGAAATGTGCATCTCTTCTTCGCTGATCAATTTGCGAGCATACTCTTCGAGGCCAACATACTCACCTTCCACGATCTTCAAAAGTTCGTAATAAAGGGCCAGTTGGCCCTTTTCGTGATCAATACTCTCTTTAAGAATATCCTGGATGGAATGTTTTTCTGTTTCGAGAAGTTTCGCAATTTTTAGCGACGGGTGCCCCTCGAGGGTGGTGATAAACTCTCCGATTTGCTGCGCATGGGCGAGAGATTCCGTGGCTTGATCGCGAAGCCATTTTACAATCGGGATGCGGTTGTGACCAAAAACCATAAATGAATAGTGCGTGTAGCGCACAACACCTGCCAGTTCGTGTTCAAGAATAGCATTGAGTGTAGAAACGATTTTATCCTGGCTCATGGGACCTCGCGAATGTTGAGTTGTGGGCCATTAGTATTTCTAAAAAGATTGCATTTGAACAGTTCTATTTTTGTTATAAGCTCGGAAACTCTATGTCGTTTGGTATTTTTTTGCTAATTATTGCGGCTTCATTTTTCCAAGCCTGGTGGAATTTTCATCTTAAAAAAGTAAAAGTCGATAAATCGGCGTTTTTATTTGTGGGATGGTTGTCTCTGGGCGTGGTGTCGGTGCCGCTCAGTTTATTTTTTATAGATAAACCTTTAGATCCCACCTGGTGGCACTTTGTTTTAGCTACAGGCCTGATTCAGGGGATGTACTTGGTTGTCCTAAGCACCGCTTACACGCTGGCCGATGTGTCGCTGGTTTTTCCGCTGGCGCGCGGGTTAAGTATTGCGCTGACCACAATCACTCTTGTGGTGTTTGCAAAACTTCCCGTGAATCAAGTGGGAGTTGCCGGGATCTGCATTATTTTTTTTGGCTCGATGCTACTGGCGTTTCGTCATTGGACGTCGGAAAAAAACCGCCAAGCCATGATGCTCGCTGGAGTCATTGCTTTGCTGATTTCGTCTTACACGGTGCTTGATAGTTTTGGCGCACAAAAAATTCCCATCGTATTTTATGTCGCGGTCATGAATATCGTGGGTCCCCTCGCGGCCTTGCCGTGGCTTTATCAGAGCAAAAAAAATGATTTCGTTTTTGTGTTCAAGCATCATTTGCTTTTAGCGTTCCTTGTGGGGCTGGCAGGTTCTGCTGCTTATTTAATCGTGATTTGGGCCTACTCCCAGGCGCCGGCCCCCTACGTATTGGCCCTCCGCGAGGTCTCCATCGTCATAGCGTCATTGTTAGGAATCCTTTACCTAAAGGAGCCTGTAACGCGTTTAAAAATCGCAGGAATTGCTTTTATTCTAGCTGGTATCTTATTGATTAAGCTAGCATAATTTGGATAAATGCCGGACTTGTAAATCTTAACCGTTTCTTAACCAGATGCCAACAATGTGAAGTGTATAAATAGGGAATGAAACCAATGATTTTATTCGCCATTGCCGCTCTCTTTTCGGTCTCATCCCAGGCGCTCTTGATCAACGGCGCGGGTGCCTCTTTTCCTGCCCCGATTTATTCAAAATGGTTTCTCGAGTACCAAAAAGAACAGCCAGATGTTCGCATCAATTATCAATCCATCGGAAGCGGTGCGGGCATTACCCAAGTGGTCAGCCAAACAGTGGATTTTGGCGCCTCAGATGCACCGATGAAAGAAGAAGAGATTAAAAAATCAATTGTGCCAATTTTGCACATTCCCACCGTCATGGGTGCGGTGACAATCAGTTACAATCTTCCTGATTACCAAGGTGAACTCAAACTCACGCCAGAATTACTCGTAGCTATTTTTATGGGGCAAATTAAGACTTGGGACGATCCGCTCCTTCTTAAGTTGAACCCAAATCTTGCCTCTGTGGCCAACAAGTACATTCTTCCGGTTCAGCGCTCCGATGGCAGCGGAACCACCGCTATCTTCACTGAGTACTTGAGCAAAGTAAGTCCGGAATGGAAAACGAAAGTTGGCGAAGGCAAATCCGTGAGCTGGCCCACTGGTCTCGGCGGGAAAGGCAACGAAGGCGTCAGTGGAGTCGTAAAACAGAACCCCGGAGCCATTGGTTATGTGGAACTGACCTTCGCAATGGCAAATAAACTGCGCACGGCGGTGTTAAAGAATTCAGCGGGGCAATTTGTAAAGGCTGATCTAACAACAGTCACAGCTGCAGCGATGGGCGTTCAGATCCAGGATGATCTTCGCATGTCGATTACAAATTCAACGTCCAAGATGGCCTATCCGATCAGCGCCTTCACTTATCTTTTAGTTCCGCAGCAAATGCCGAGAGAAAAAGGGCAGAAAATTCTTGAATTTCTTTCATGGGCCCTCGGCAAGGGACAATCGATGACTGGCGCGATGCACTATGCGCCACTTCCTGACAAAGTCATTGCCAAAGCCAGGCTTAACATTCAGAAAATACAGCTGCAATAAACTGTATTTTTTGAAGGTGAGTTTGTGGGCTCTAAAGATCTCATTCGCAATTCCGCGGATAAAACATACTATCTCTTCCACAAGACCATGGCATGGATGTTGGTGGCATTATTTTTCGCGATGATTTTTGTCATCGCAAAAATGTCGTTGCCTATTTTTGAGCGCGATGGTCTGGCGTTTATTACCGGACGCAACTGGTTACCAGCACAAAAAGTCTACGGAGCCCTTCCATTTATTTACGGTACCGTGGTCACATCTTTTTTGTCATTACTCATCGCCGTTCCCATAAGTATCAGCGTGGCTCTTTTTATCACCGACATGGCGCCCCCAAAAATTGGCAAAGTGGTGGGCTTTTTTGTCGAGATGCTAGCGGCTATCCCCAGCGTGGTTTACGGCATGTGGGGTTTGTTTGTTTTGGTGCCTTTTTTGCGAACTTTTGTTCAGCCATTTCTCAACACCTACGTCACGTGGGTACCGATGCTCAACGGTCCGCCCTTTGGCCTTGGAATGATGACGGCAGCAATTATACTTTCCATTATGATCACTCCCACGATTACAGCCATCTGCCGCGAAGTGTTTGCTACGGTTCCACAAATTCAAAAAGACGCCGCTCGCGGATTGGGAGCCAATCGCTGGGAAGTTTTAAGCTTGTCGGTTTTGCAGGGCTCTCTGCCGGGGATAATCGGTGCCACGATTTTGGGGCTTGGCCGAGCCATGGGCGAAACCATGGCGGTCACCATGGTGATCGGAAACGTGCCGAGAATCAGCGCGCAACTTTTTGAACCAGCGCAAACCATGGCAAGTCTCCTTGCCAACCAGTATGCAGAAGCGGATGGAGAAATCCACATTGCAGCTTTGACGGGTGTGGGCTTGATGCTTTTTGTTGTAGCGCTGGTGGTGAATCTTTTTGCTCGCTTAATTGTGTGGCGGGTGCGGAGTCAGCAATGAGTTTAAATTGGCGCAGCTTTAAAAGCCTTTTTATGATGAATCTAGTGCGGCTGTTCGCTTTGCTTGGCGCTTTGCCATTTTTTCTAATTACTTTTTATGTTTTTCAAAAAGGTTTTAGTTCGCTCAACGTAGAATTTTTTACCAAAGTCCCCAAACCACCGGGCGAAATGGGCGGCGGCATTGCAAACGCCCTGTGGGGAACGTGTCAGATGGTTTCCATTGCCAGTTTAATGGCGGTGCCATGGGGAATCGTGGCTGGAATTTACCTGAGTGAATTTGGTCGCAGCAAAACGGCTTTCTTTTTGCGGATGGCGGTGGATTTGCTCACCAGTGTGCCGTCGATTGTGGTGGGAATTTTTGTCTACAGCTTGCTCGTTGTGACTTTGGGGCATTTTTCTGGCTGGGCGGGTGCCGTGGCGCTGGCGGTGATCATGCTTCCATTTATTGCCCGCTCCTCCGAAGAAATGTTTCGTCTGGTTCCGTCCACGGTGCGCGAGGCGGGATTGGCCTTGGGACTTCCGCGGTGGAAAGTGATGTACTTTATTGTTTTTCCCACAGCGTTCAAAGGTGTGCTGACGTCGGTGATGTTGGCAGTGGCGCGAGTGACGGGTGAAACGGCGCCACTTTTATTTACTGCCTTAGGCAATCAATACTTTAACGAAAGTTTAAGAGAGCCCACAGCCTCGTTGCCTGTGCAGGTTTACAATTTTGCCTCCAGCGGTTTCGAAGATCTACAGCGCCAAGCCTGGGCGGGAGCTCTGGTACTTGTATTGTTTGTGTTAACGGTGAATCTTGCAACGCGATTGCTATTAACCTCGAGAACTGCCTAAGGCGTTAGAAAGGGATTGAGCTATGTCGATTCGAGTTGAAAATTTAAATGCTTGGTTTGGTGATCACCAAGTATTAAACAACATCAGTCTGCAGGCTGTGGATAAAGAAGTGCTTGCGCTGATTGGTCCGTCGGGCTGTGGAAAATCTACGTTCCTCCGTTGTTTAAATCGCCTGCATGAAGAAACTCCAGGAGCCACCTGCGACGGCTCCATTTTGCTGGGCAACGAAAATATCAACGATCGCCGAATTGATTCGGTCTCCGTTCGCCGCAAAGTGGGAATGGTTTTTCAAAAGCCAGTTCCTTTTCCAGGTCTTACCATTTTCGAAAACACGGTTGCCGGTTTGCGACTGAGCGGCGTGCGCGACAAGACGATTTTAAAAACCGAGGCAGAGCAGGCTTTGCAAAAAGCCGCGCTGTGGGACGAAGTTAAAGACAAGTTGGATGCCCCTGGCACCAGTTTGTCAGGCGGGCAGCAACAGCGCTTGTGCATCGCTCGCGCACTGGCTATTCACCCTCCCATTCTTTTGCTCGATGAGCCCACCAGTGCTCTTGATCCAATCTCCACCGCCGGCATCGAAGATTTGATCAAACAACTTAAAAAAACCGTGACCCTCATCATCGTCACTCACAACATGCAGCAGGCACAGCGGGTGGCCGACACCACAGCCTTTTTTTACTTGGGCAAGCTGATCGAAATCGGAAAAACAGAGCAAATTTTTAAATCTCCACAAAAGACAGAAACGCAAAAATACATTGCCGGACGCTTTGGCTAGAAAGAAGACCATGAGAGACCTTTTACGAAAAAAGCCAATCAATCGCGTATTAAACGACAGCGCAGAAACTGCGACCCACTCAGCCCACGGACTCAAAAAGTCTTTGAACGTCGTCGATTTGACGTCGCTCGGAATCGCAGCAGTTTTGGGAGCGGGAATTTTTTCAACCATCGGCGCAGCGGCCTTTCATGGTGGCCCGGCAGTTTCGTTACTTTTTGTTTTTACCGCCATTGCCTGTGGCTTTTCGGCTTTGTGTTATGCGCAGTTTGCCTCCACAATTCCAGCCTCGGGCTCGGCCTACACCTACGCCTATGCAAGTTTAGGAGAGCTCGTCGCGTGGTTTATTGGTTGGACGCTGATTATGGAATACGCCATCGGCAACATCGCAGTGGCGATTTCGTGGAGTGATTATTTTACGGCGCTGCTTTATCAATACAATATTCCTTTTCCGGCGTATTTTTCCATGGATTTTGTAACGGCAAAAAAAGGCTTCGAGCTTGTGCAGCCACTGCTGGCCTCGGGTATGACCTTCGACCAATTGGCCGAGCAACATGTTTCGCAAATAAATATTTTAGGTTACGAAGCCTATCGTACAGCTCCTCAGGTTCTGGGCCTTCCATTGGTGGGAGATCTTCCCGCCGTCGCGATTAATATTTTTGCCACTTACATTGTGTACATCGGTATTAAAGAATCCAAGCGCGTGGCCAATGCCATGGTGCTATTGAAAATTCTAGTGGTGCTACTAGTGATCGGTGTGGGCGCGTTTTATATTCAACCCGCAAACCTAACGCCCTTTGCTCCTAATGGCTTAGGCGGAGTTCTCAAAGGAATCTCCGGAGTGTTTTTTGCGTACATCGGCTTTGATGCCATTTCGACAACGGCCGAAGAGTGCAAAGATCCAAAACGCGATTTGCCGCGGGCGATGTTTTACGCATTGGGAATCTGCACGTTACTTTACGTTTTGATGTCGGTGGTTTTAACCGGCGTGGCTAATTACAAGTTTTTAAATGTGGGCGATCCGCTGGCCTACGTTTTTGGGCCCGAGGGCGCCAACGTGCCTTGGGTTTCTGCGGTGGTGAGTGGAAGTGCCGTGATCGCGTTGTTTAGCGTATTGCTCGTGTTCCAGCTGGGACAACCGCGCATTTGGATGGTGATGGGTCGCGATGGTCTTTTGCCGAAAAAATTTGCAGAGCTTCATCCTAAATATAAAACTCCGTGGTTTTCAACCATCATCACCGGCGTTTTAGTGGGCCTTCCCTGCCTGTTTATGAATCTCACAGAAGTTACGGATCTGACGAGCATTGGAACACTGTTCGCGTTTTTTATTGTGTGTATCGGAATTTTATTTATTGATTCGAGCCAAGCGAAGTTTAAAGTTTTCTACATTAACGGCCGTTGGTTTTTTCCGCTCGTTTACGCCTTAGTTTTTTACTACATCTGTGCTTCGCGACCGGATTTGCTCGCGGGTGAGGCGCCTCTCGGCGACAGCATTATATTTTCCGCTTATTTTGTTTTGATGACGGGCATCCTAGTGCTTGCCGTGATCAAGCAGTGGTCGCTGATTCCTTTGCTCGGAGCCACCACCTGCAGTTATTTGATGACCGAACTTGGAGTGGTCAATTGGATTCGGTTTGGAATCTGGTTAGCCATCGGAGCTGTTTTGTACTTTAGCTACGGTTATCGAAAAAGTTTGCTCGCTAACAATTGACATCATGTGATGCTAAAAGTATCACTGTGCGTTCATCATAAAGTTTAAAAAAGGTGGTCCTATGACAATCGAAAGTCTCATTCATTCCCCAGCCATTGCGGGAGTTGTTGGTCTTATCATGGCGCTTGTTCTTTACTTCCGTGTAAAGAGCCAGCCCGCGGGCAACGAAACAATGAATCGCATCGCCGGTTATATTCGCGAAGGCGCCATGGCGTTTTTGGTTCGTGAATATAAAGTGCTCTTTGTTTATGCTGTTGTTGTCGGTTTGATTTTGGGCTTTGTGATGAGTTGGGTTGCGGCACTCAGCTTTGCCTTGGGTGCATTTTTAAGTTTGCTGGCAGGATTCTTCGGTATGAAAGCGGCAACCTACGCCAATGTTCGCACCACACAGGCTGCATCAACGGGTTCTAAAGCAAAAGCGCTGATGGTTGCTCTCGATGGCGGCGCGGTGATGGGTCTTTCTGTGGCAGGTTTGGGACTTATCGGTCTCGGCGTTTTGTATTCGGTTTATAAAGGCCAAAACGAACTCGCAACAGTTCTTCACTCCTTCGCCGTGGGCGCAAGTTCCATTGCATTGTTTGCTCGTATCGGTGGCGGTATTTATACAAAAGCTGCAGACGTGGGAGCTGACATCGCTGGAAAAGTGATTCAAGGAATTCCCGAAGACGATCCTCGCAACCCCGGCGTCATTGCCGACAACGT
>JANPLN010000047.1:0-47253 GCA_031426555.1 Bdellovibrionales bacterium
CATGAAGAGCTCGAAGCCACTGGCTACGAAGATAAATCCAACTTTGAGTTTTCGGCCATTCTCGGAGGAGAGTTTTTTCTCACCGGCTTGGACAGTTTAGCGTTCACCTTCGAAACGGGAATTGGCATCATCACCGGCGACGGCGGTTCACGCTTTCGCACCATTGGTGACGACCTTTTTAGCGCTGGTATTATTTTTTACTTTTAAATACATCAAAGGAGCATTTGTGAAAAAAGTGATTCAATCAGACAACGCACCAAAGCCTGTGGGCCCCTACTCGCAAGCCATCGAAGCGGGAAACATGCTTTTTTGCTCCGGTCAAATTGCCATTGATCCTGCGACCGACACAGTTTTGACCGGTGATGTGGAAACGCAAACCCGCCAAGTGATGAAAAACATCAAAGCCGTTTTAGACAAAGCTGGCTACACTTGGAATCAAATCGTAAAAACAACGATCTTTCTGACTGATATGGCAGACTTTGCAAAAGTAAATGCGATCTACGCCGAAGCTTTTAAAGAACTCCCGCCAGCACGCTCAACAGTTCAGGTTTCCGGATTGCCTAAAGGTGTAAACGTTGAGATCGAAGTGACTGCCTACAAGGGATGAAAAGACCAATAACTTATTGGTTCTCGGTGGCGGGAGCTTTGTTACTTTTGGTTTTGTTTTTTCGCTGGTGGATCGTCGAAGCTGTTCTCATCAACGAACAGCCCGTCAACGCTTGGACAGATGCCCAGCAAGCCGATTGTGCCATCGTCCTCACTGGCGAGCGCAACCGTTTGGATGAAGGCCTTGATCTTCTTTATCAGAGCAAAGTAAAAAAACTCATCATCTCGGGCGTCAATCCCACATCCCATCTCGAGGAAATTTTTCCCCACTTGATGTTTTACGGAAAGATTCAAAAAGAAGATATTGTGCTCGAAAAAAATTCCAAAACAACTTACGGCAATGCCCAACAAACGCTACCACTGATAGAAGCCCTCAAATGCCAAGATGTGATTTTGATCACGTCCCGCCTCCATATGCGTCGCTCTTTTAAAACATTTCAGGCCGCGTTTCCACCAAACATCACCATTTATCCACGGGCCACATTAGGACGGCAAAACGTTGTCCCCTGGGATCAGCTCGCAATGGAGTCATTAAAATCCATCTTCTACAGCCCGTGGGCGTATTAACCGGTGCCTCTGGCACCTAACAGCCGGATGGCGCGAGGCGCGGAGAATTTTTGATTTCGTCGGTAAAGTTGAGCCAAGCGGCTCGGCCTTTACAGCGAGGAAGAATTCGTTCGGCGGTTTTCACTGGCATTGCCGGGCACCCCAAAGAATTGCCGACATTTTTTTTATCGATTTCGTCCACCACATAAGGGGCACCGTGAGTGACTTTTCCCACCGACGCTGCTGTCCAATTGGATTTTTCCACACCGTAGAGTCCAAGCCCCATGGACGTGTATTTCATTATGGCCTCACCCTGAAACTTGTAAGTATCGTTCGCTGTGAGAAACAACCCAGACAGCGTCGTGCCTGTTGGCTTCAAAGAATTTGTAAATGTCGTTGGCTTTCCATCCACCTCCACAGATCCTCGCCCGTGGGCCACTAAAAAACTTTCGATCACTGGTGCGGAATCTTTCTGTAAAAAAATACAATGTCCACGGTCTTCATTTTTATGTTTCGTATAATCAATCACACACAGACAGGATTCGTTCTCGATGCCTGTTTTGAGTTGTTCCTTTTTGAGTTTTCCATCTTGCCAGCGAATTTTATAATTTTTTTCCTGCAGGCAGGATTTATCTTTCAAACCGCCCACGGAGGCGCGGTTGTTTTTATAAAAATTAAAAATTTTATCCACCGCAGGGTCGGGAATTTTTTTTTGTTGTTTCACATCCAAAACAAACTGTTCAATTTGCGGGTCAGAAAAAAGAGCTGCACTCCAAACGAAGTTTACAACAAGAACAAGATAAATCATAAAGACGCTCGCATCTCTGTGACAACCTTAAGGGCCGCCGCCTGTGCGGACTCCGCCACGGTCTCGCTTCCCGCGTAAAGGATGCCGCGCGAAGAATTAATGATGAGACCTTTTCGTTTTGAATTTAAACCAGCACGTAAAACAGCCTTTAAATCGCCGCCCTGCGCTCCCACACCGGGAACAAGCAAAGTCATGTCGCCAACAATCCCACGAATTTTCTTTAAAGCGTCGATATGGGTGGCTCCCACCACCAACATGACGTTTTGATTTTGATTCCATTCTTGCGCAGCTTTTTTTGCCACAATTTCGTAAAGCTGCGAACCTGTTGTATCGCTTGGCGCAGAGAGCACCGACAAATCCTGCAGATCTCCACTGCCAGCATTGGAGGTTTTGCAAAGAACGATGACCCCCTTTTCGGCATACTTTAAATACGGCGCGAGCGTGTCTCCGCCCATGTAAGGATTCACTGTCACAGCATCCGCCGCATAACGTTCGAAAGCCTCTTTCGCATACATTGTTGCTGTGTCGCCAATATCCCCGCGCTTCGAATCTAAAATCACCGGAATATTTAATTTGCGAATGTAGCGAATGGTTTCCGCAAGCTCATCCTCAGCCCCAACAGCCGAGTAATACGCGATTTGCGGTTTATAGGCACAAACCAGATTTTTTGTGGCTTCGATAATGACTTTATTAAACTCGAAAAAGGGTTTGGCCTTTTGCAAAAAATCCTTGGGGATTTGCCGAGGATCAGGGTCCAATCCCACACATAACAGCGTTTTATTTTTAGCCATCAAGGCTTCGAGATTTTCTAAGAACTTCATATAGCCATTATACGACCATCAGCCGCTAGGAGCAAGTTACGGTTTTTTCCAAAGATCCGATAAATAAATTAATGCCAAAAGGGAAATCGAATCGCTGTAATAGTCGTATTTTTGCTTCATAATCAAATCCCAGCCCCTGTTTACAAACGTTTGGTATTTTGCATCGGTGGCTGCAGCCATGATCCAAGGTGCCGTAAATGCTGCGGACGAATAACTCACTTGGGGTTTTCCATCTAAAAAATACCCGGCTTTGATATTTTCAGGTCGACCCGCAGTTTTTTGAACAAGCCACCTAAGACTTAACGAAAGGGAGCTCAAGGCTTCCAAGCGATTATTCAGTTTATAATCGATCGCCATTCTTAAAGGATATCGACAGGCGTTCCAAGAATAATCCACCAAGCCTTCATCCAAATAATTGAAGGGTGCGGGGCGAGGATTTCTATCTATAACAAAGTCCGGCATGAGTCCGCTGATGGGTGAATGGTTTTTTTGTATAGACGCTGTAAGCTGATAAACAACTTGTACCGCATTTTTCCAAAATGGATCCTGGGTGTAGGTGTAAAAACTTTCAAAATGGGAAGCCATCCAGTCCGAGGATCGCGTATTATAATTGTCTTGGTCCCAATCACCCAAATTTGTACGCCCGCTAGAGGTAAAATCCGACACTTTGATTCCTTTTTGAATCAAATTCTTAGCTAAACTGAGATAATTGTGCGCTCCGCCTTGTGAACCCCACTTTTTGTGGGCGAGTAAAAGGGCATAAGCGATATCCAGATCTCCATCCGTCGCGGAACCATAACGATTTGAGAAGTTTTTGTGAATCATCCACGACATTGTGTAAGGATTGAGGGTACTCCGAAAAGTATTATACGAATTTACAAATCCATCAAAAATATTTCTTGCATTAACGTCAAAGTGAGCCAACTGCACAAACGTTAACATTCCATAACCGTGCGCTTCAGAGGTGGACACCGAGTTTTCTCCATTGGGACCGAGGCCTTGCATCTCGATGTAGTAGAGAAGAGTTCCATTGCTTTTTTTAAACGTTCTTAAATATTTACTCTTCCAGTAAAAGTAATAGTCTTTGAGCTGCATGGTCATTTTTTGTGACGACAGATGATTGGGCCTAAAAAGCTTACCACTCGTTACTGTGTTGCTCGAAACCAGTTCTGATGCAAAAGACTGATGCATAAAAAGAAAACTGCAAATGACCAAAACAAGCTGCTTCACTTTATCTCCGTTCGTTGAATACCTATTCAACCAACGGAGTTTTGCTTACTTTTATAAAGAATTTATTCGTGTCGTTTTGAGAATTTCGCTACTAAGGTCGCAAATAACAGGCCTGTTGATGACATCGTCAACGTGGGTTCATTGGTGATGTAGTCCTGAACATCGTCGTGAACAACAGCCATCTTGTCTTGCCAGGGTTTAAAACGATCTGAAGTTTTCAAAACAATTTTGTGTGAATTAAAAACTTCTTCCGATACCGGACCTGGTGCCCAGTATCCAGGTACATTTATTTTTTTCAGATCGGCGACTTGATGGTGGGGATACAAAAAATTGTTATGACCAACCTGACTTACAAAACTCACACCCCATTGATTCGCTCCCAACATGTAATCCCACTGGCTGAGTGCAAACTGTAAATACGCTTCCGTAGGAACGAGTTGATGGTACATTAAGGCTGCGAGAGCCATTCCCTGGATATGCAAATTGCAGCCCCAGAAAAATGATTCTACAGAGTAATTGAAAATTGTTTTTTGGCTTTTCGTTAGCGCCGATTCAAAAATTGCTTTCAACTGCTTTAATGCTATCTCTCTGTGAGGTTCGCTATACAAAGCCAGTTTGTAATAGACGAGGATGTGCACATGACCATAATCAAACGTGTATGGGTTTTTTAAGGTTTCGATAAAGCGTAGAGCCTGCACCAAGTACGTTTTATCCCCTGTCAGGTAAAACATCTCGAGAGCCGCCAATGCCATGTCGTCTTTACCCTGTTCTTCATCATAAAAGTTATTAGTAGCCGGCTGTGATTTTGTGAGCTTGAGCGCCCTTTCGTAAAGCTGTCTCGCTCGAAACTCCCACCGCGATGCCTCTTTTGGGGCGGTCGATTTCTGCAGTTGCGCCAGTAAAGCCATCGCCGCGACGGTTCGCCCAAAAATATTTTCCCCGCTGTTATTTTCCAACGGATACACCTTAACAATTTTATTAGTCACTGCTGGACTATCTGGAAGGGACCAGTAGGCATGTTCGGATTCATCGCCTACTTGTGAAAGCGCAGGCTCGGACAACATCTTATCGAGCCACTGAACGCCCCAGAGAACCTCGTCCACGATAGCAGGCTCCCCGCTCGCCACCGCGGACTGGGCCAGCAAAAGGGTTGCAAAACTTGTTGTCAGCGTGAATCGGATGTAATCTCCAGCATCATGCCAACCACCATCAATATTTCTTCCATCGAGACTCGAACCGTCGTTCATCGTTAATGTCCTCGACGAGCAGGTTTCGCACTTCTGAAATTTAAAAAATTTTAAGGTTTCTAGAGCCAACCTAGAAGACGACTCTTTTTGAACACGCAAAACCGGAGACTCTTCTCCATTCACTTGCAAATTATACGCCCCCTCGTCGAGCCCAGGAACTAGAATTTTATAAGTCGCAAAGTCTTTGAAGTCGCTCGAGGCTGAAACCGACAGATTTCTCTTTTTTCCTTCACTCACTAATGTTGCGGAAATTTTTTTTTTACTTTTTTCCAGCAATACCCAAACGATAAATGGTTGGTGGGGAAGGTATCCAAGCTGATTGTATCTAAAGTGCACTTTCGGAGCTCGTTGCAAAGAAACTAAAGCGTAGATCATGAAAAGAATAAAGAAAACACATAGAAAAAAACCGATAAAATATTTATACTTTAAAACGATATTACGTTGCATGTTAGTTGCAACCCTTCATAAATCCAAGCTGACTGATTTTGCGAACTTCGAATTTTATTATAAACCAAACGAACATGATTACCATCAAATTGTCCCCATTGAAGACCCGCAGCCATTAAATATCCTTCGCCGGATAAATTATTTTCTTTAAAATAATTTAGATTCAAAGCAAAAATGCCGGAAAATTTACCATATAGAGGAAAGCTGGAATCAAAGCGCGGTCCGTGATTAAAAAATCTGTCTGGCGACCAGTAGCCAACAGCTGTTTGGTCGTAAGACAAACCGTGAACTCCGTATCCAACCCAGATCCACGGCCAGCTCGGAGAGAGCCCATAGTGAGTGGAAACATCATAAAGATAGCCTTTGTTTTCGTCGTTTAGATGGGTATGGAAACCTTGAACACTTGATTTCCAAATGGGATTCCAGTGATAGTTGAATACGATTGTTTTTCTAAATTCGTTTAACAAAACGCCCTGCGACGCAGTGCTTTTGAGAGTTTCGGCCAAAGATTGTTTTTCGAGAGAAACTAGAAAATCGAACTTGTTCAATACTTTTTGATAACTCAGTTTCCCCATGACTGTCTGTCGATTGTCGACAGGTCCCTCAAGCCAGACATGGCTCAAAGCCAAACCCAACACACCTTGTTCCGACAGAATCACCTCGCGCCCAACCTCAAATTTGTGCACGCCCGATGTTCCAGGCTCAAGTTCTCTGCGAAACTCTAACTCTTGCTCTAAAACACCCACCCACGTTTTATCAGAAAAATCATATCTTGCACTTCCGCCTCGCAAATAGATTTCGTCTGATGTTCTGATAGTCTCCAACACCAGATTCGATCCACAACAAACTCCGCAAAAAAAGAGAACTAGAGCAAAGATGTAAAACTTCATCTCTAGGTCCAACGCCAATAATCAATCTGATTGGAGATGGGCTCAGAGAATGATGGGACTTTTGTTACATTGTCGATATTAATGATATCTGAACAAATATCGCCTTTTTTTAAAAAACCACCAGGCTTCGGACAATAAATATGAGGACGTACGTCGATGAAAGATTCTTTCTGTGGTATCTCTAAACCAATTGACGGAACCACCAATCGCGGCAGAAATACATCCAATCGACTAAAAAGCGTTTGCACGTAGAATGATGTTGAGACTGCGATAATGAGAGCGGGTGCCGATGTGGAAATAAAAATTCTTTTTTTCACAGCTTTCGAATTTTGCAGGTTTCTGTATTGTCCATAAAATAATAAAGTCGCCGAAAAACTGATAAAAATAACGATTCCTACGATTTGTTCAATATATATCAGCATGTAAACTCTCTTTGCTAGGCGCTAGACCATATCGATCTAGTTTATCCCAGCTCATCGCCGTTTTTTGCCACTCTTCTCGCAGACAAAAAAACTTCCATGTTGTGATAATGATTGAAAAAGTAAATCTAGAAAAAATAAGAACAATAAACTGAAACAAAACGCCACGTCTAAAGAGCAAACCGGAACATAGAAGCAGCAAACTCTCAGATAAAAAAATCATCGCGTTATAGCCAACAAATAAATTAACTTTGGCTGAGGCCACAAATTGCCCCAAGAAAAACATCAGCAAACAAAAGTCCATCACCGGTGTCCAAACTTTTTCCATCAAAAGGTAAGAAACAAAAATATTCTTATGCTTGAAGGATGCACCTTGAAGGGAGTCCATATTTTTTCGAAGAGCTTGATAAATTCCCCGAGTCCAGCGGTAACGCTGTCGCATAAGCGCCGAACATCGTTCAGGCACCTCAGTGTAAGAAATCATCTTTGGTTCGAATACAACCCGACCACCGGTGGTGATCAAGCGCAAGGTGAGTTCAGTGTCTTCAGCAAAAGTGGCGGCATCGGTTTCATAGCCGTTTACAGACTCCAGTGAAGAGCGGCGAAAAAGGCCTACAGGGCCAGGAATGATGTTAACCAAACCAAAATTAGACATGAAAGATTTTTGTAAATCTCCCAGTCCGTACTCCAAATCTTGATACAATGCGATCCATTTTTCGGAGTTAGCTACGCACACGGCCCCGGCAACTGCAACCACACTGGAGTCGCTTTGTAAGTGAGCCACTCCTTTGTCGAGGGCCTCTGGATGCAACAAACTATCGGCATCCACACACAAAAGGTATTCACCCCGTGCAACTCTAATTCCACGATTCAGTGCATGGGCTTTGCCAGCGTTTTTCTGAGTAACAACTTCAACCCTGTGTTGGCACTCCGGGATCAACGACTTTACAATTTCGACAGTGTTATCAACACTTCCGTCATCAGATACTATGATTTCAAAATGAGGGTACTTACTACGGTCCAAACTTTGCAAACTCTTGCGTATGACCGCAGCTTCGTTATAGCAAGGAACAATAATGGAAACTAAAGGAGGATTTGAATCTATTTGTGCGGCAACAGATTTTTCAAGTTTAAATTTCCAGCGAAGAGCCCCGAACAAATAGAAATACATTCGAGCCACTTGATAAAACGATACAAAAAAAATAAAAAGATAGCCAAAAACAGGATTTTTAATCCAACAACCCACAAAGAAACTGCCGAACACCAAAACGAGGGATAAGGATTTGAGTCGCGATTCACTAGCGGGTGAGAGTGATGGTGAATTCAGCTGTACATTCGCTTCCACGGGAACCTTCAAAAATTCGGTTGAGCTGCTCAAAAACTAAACAGGTTCTACAGCTTTTAATACGTTGAGTCAAATTTGTTTTTAATTAGTAAACTATTGATATATTTGTAATCTTTTCATTTACATTGCAATGCGTAATATTTCTTGATAGGACTCTAATGCATCGCACATTTCACTGTCCAATAGGCCCATGGAGATCGATTCTATGATCAAACGAATCTGCTCAAGATACTTAGCAATTTACTTAACTTTTTGCCTTTTTCTTCTTGGATGGCATTTACCTGCGTCTGCGCAAATGCTGACTCCATCCTCCGTTATAAACTATTGGGACTCCAAGTCTTTCGAAGTCACAAACACTGGCACGGCCCGTGAAACGATTCGGCTCACAACGAAGGGCGATGGATCGCCAAGTTTTATTGGCTGGGAGCTTCCTCAGCCAGTAAATATGAAGGAAGTATTTGTCGAGGCTTACATAAAGATCCAGGACTTAGAATCCTGCGGTGGAATCGAACTCAGACTCTCGAACAAAGCAGATCAAAATTCTTATATCGCCATCCAATTGCCATTTTTTACGGATCCATTGTTCAATTGGGTTCAACCCGGTGGGTGGCTGCGAATCACTTTAACTATGGGTGAAGCAAAACTGGTGGGGTCTCCGGATATTACAAAAATTAATAAACTTGGGTTTTACATAAATGATTCGGGCTCGCCCGATAAAAATACTCCTTTTTCAGTAGAACTCAGTGGCGTCGCATTCTCACCTGTTGGCAAGACCGCATTTATGTCGATCACATTCGACGATGGAATCGACGACCATTTGTTAGCCGCGCAAATCATGCATAATCATGGCTTACGAGGAACGGCCTACATCATGCCCGACGCCATCGGACAACCGGGGTTTTTAAAGGAAGAAGATTTAAGCATTTTGTACAATACCTACCACTGGGGTATTTCTTCCCATGGATCCATCCCTTTTACAGAGTTTGCACCTGGAGGCGTAGAGCAACATTCCGAAAATGTACTTGGTTTTTTAAAACAGCGCGGTTTTGGCTTTTCCTCTTCCCATATGGCCTACCCACTGGGGCGATACAATCTTGATTATGTGTTGCCTATTATTTCTAAAAAATTCACGACTGCAAGAATCGCTAGCGGCGGCGCCGAAACCTTTCCTCCTGCGGATTGGAAACGCCTAAGAGTTGTAAATGTAATTCCATCGGTTACAGCAGAAATGCTTAAGGAAAGAATCGAGAAAGCGAAGATCCATAAAGAGTGGATCATCCTTATGTTTCACCATTTGGTCGAGGGAGAACCTCAGAGCGATCTCGAATATAACTTTAAAGAGTTCGAAAAAGTGATGAAAGCGATAAAAGATTCACAGATTAAAACCCTGCCAATACATGAAATGTGGGAAATACACCGTGTCGACTAATAAACAAAAAGTACTAGCTGCTCTTTTGTTAACACTTTTTACTACAGTGCATGCTGAGGACTGCAGAGACGCATCGGCTTACGAAACGTCAGCCATCGATCTCTCCACCAACGAAAGTACACAGTTGTTTGATCAGCTCCCCACTCAATGCGTGGAAACGTCCATGCAACTTATGAAGCAATGGACAAAATCCTTGAACCGATCTTCGAAACCGTTTGTTCACTGCGATCCCACCTCGGGGATTCTCGAGCGCAGCAAGACTCCACTCTGCCTTACCGAAAAATTAATCGCGAACACTCAAAAACTGTTTGTCGCAGTGACCGATTGCTTGGATATACCTGCTAAGGCGCTTTTCCCCCTGATCAATGTGGAGAGCGGTTTTTTGCCAAATGCCGCCGCACCGAATGGCGAAGACTCAGGCATCGGACAAATTACACCGATCGCGGCGACCGACGTAAATTCTCGGTGGTTATGGTTAGAGGCACATGTCACGGGATCCACAAAATCTAGCTGTAAAGCTTTAGTACCCCATTTGCCCACCCTTAAATTTGATGAAAGCTTGGTGGAAAACCACATTTGTGAATTCACTCGCCCGGAAATAAACCCAGTACGGAATATTCTTTATGCAGGATACATCTTCTTGTTAAATACCAAATATTTTAATGATTTGTTTCTGGAGCAAAATCTTACAAACCGTCTCGGAATTTTGAATGGTCAGTCGATAACCACAGAACAACAAAACCAAGTTATTCACCTCCTCAGCATTCTTTCGTATAACAAGGGCTTCGCGTGGATGCGTGAAAAATTTCTGATGTATTTGGCGCGAGAAGAAGCAAAGCTAAGCTTTGATATTGACGACCTTCTCATTCTTGCCAACGAAATACAAACTATTGAAAAGCAGATTCAAGAAGCCAAGGAAGCACTGATCGTACAAGGAATTCCAGAATTAAGGGAAGTCTGGCGACAAAAGAAGCTTCGCTATCAAGAACTTTTAAATTTAAGACAGCACGAATATGTGCTGGATTTCAAAGTTTTTCATTATCGAAATTTTTCTACGGATTCTATGATTGGTTTTTTTAAGCAGCAGGACTCGAGCCGCTATATCGAGTTGGTCATCGAAAGAAACGATTCCATTGAAGATAAATTCGGTGTTGGAACATGCAGCGACTTCGATCACCCTCGCCGAAGTTCCGCCCTCGATCATATGATTTGGTTATAAACGTCTTTGATTGTACGAACTTGTTTTTTAATTGGAGCAAGTTCTTTTAATAGAATTTCAAAAGATTCAAAACTGTATTCCAGATCGTTTGTAGGCATCTTCGCGGGCACCAAATAATGGAACATTAAAATCAACCAATCCCCTTGTTCCACCGCCTCTTTGGCTAAAAGAGCAATGTCCTGTGGTTTAGTTCCTGCTGTGACATTGAAGGCTCTTAGCTTTAGGTTTTGTGCTGGAGGGAGGGTTTCAAGCCCTGCGCTTGCAATACGTGCTGTTTTATATACTTTCTTAACATCCTCTAGAACTTTGGCATTCTGTTTTCCTAAGGGAAATGCCAAATGCTCTGGCACGAAACTCCCAGAACATTGTTTCTTCATTGCGAGAAAATCTTTTTGAATAAAACCACTCAAATTGGTTTTTTCAGTAAATGGTTGAGTCGCATGAGAGCCCACCATCCATCCTTCTCTTGCCATTTTACAAAGGTCGTCCACGCTGATGTAACCGGGAGTCCCCAAAGCTTCTTGAATCACGTAGGCAGTGGCAACAAAACCATGCCTGCGAATGAGGCGATGTGCATCGAGCAACGAAATATACCCGTCGTCAAAAGTAAAAGACACACGTCCTTTTTTGAAGAATTTTTTTTGCTGCACGGATAGATTCTTAAACTCGATTGAGTATTTTTTCGTATCTTTAAAGCGAATAAAAGCCGAGAAGACTTTGTATTCGCCATCGGCTTTTTTGCCCTTGAGAAAGTGAGATAAACTTAGCGTGATGGTATTCAAGGTGTCTGACTGCACCCAATTAAATTCTGGATCAGAAAATAAGGGCAATTGATAAGATATAAATGTTTTGTCGCCCGATTTTTTTTGCAGCCTCAAATCAATTCCTGCAAGATTTAGGATATCTTTTGAGGCAATTTCAAATTTTAAAAGAGTTTGATTATCCATTTTTTTGCTAAGATTCCACTCAATCAGCAAGGGATCTGTGGTGCTTTCTGCCGTTAACGTACATTTAGATTTTTCAGACTTAACCGCGCCCTTACCCCAACTCAATCGACAGTCGGGCTGGTGCGCAAAATTCTGCGCTTGAGCCTGAATAAGAAAGAGGAAAAATAAAAAAAGGACACCAATGGCTGACATGTCTCTATGGTAAAGACTACTCAATGATGTGTCAAAGAGAATGGAGCAGAAAAAGCTCTGCTCTACTTTGATTAATTTCTTTGGCTTTTAAGTTCTTGAGAAATCGACTCAAGCTGAGTTTGATCGTCCGTATTAATACGTCTTTCAATCTGCTGAGCTTGATATGAGTTATCCGAGATGACTGTGGACTCATCTTTAATAACTTGCTTGCTTTGGCCCCGTCGAAACGTTGCCTTTTCGATCTGATCAACAGTTACCGACAATACAACCTTCGTATTGGCTTTTTCTGTATCAGAACTTTGAATCGCCTGTGAAAGCGCGTCTTTTAAACCCTCAGCAAGAACATTTTGGCTGACTGATATTAGTAAAACCGTCATTAATAGTTTTTTCATAAATCCCCCTATACCTACTACTAAAGCAAGGACAGTACCAACCCGGCATGCAATAGATTCGATTTCAACGTCACAATCTGGGAAGTGTCTCGACAACTGTCTATCTCTTATACAAAAGCGTCTCAGTATACCGTCTCAGTATGATTCAAAAAGTGATTGCGTCAAAAGTGATTGCTTTAAAAGTGACAGTGTTTGCCTTTTAACAATGCCAATTCGCAATTTTTGGCACTTTTGAGCCGTTAAACTGCTTTAAACAGTTCTGAGATGGGTACAGATGCTGCAATGACAGCCAGGATAACAGGAGGCTTTATGTATTCTAAAAAGAAATCATCTAAAACAGTTCGCAACTATTCGGCGCTCGCGCTTGGAATCCTTGGATTCAGTTATGGCGTAGCTCAGTGGAAGGGACACGTTATGGGACGCGCCTTCTATGTTGCAAAAAGTAGCGTAAAGCTCAATTCAGCCACAGATGAATTTCGCATGGCAGTTATCTGTCATAAATTACAAAAACAAGATTGCAAAGAAATGTCTCTTGCCAATGCTTACAAAAAATCACCGGAAAATCCTAAAATTGTTGGCGAGTATGCCGTGGCACTCACCGAATCTGGAAAACACGATCAAGCCATCCTTACCTATCAGAAATTCTTTTCCCTCACCGAAGGTTCTCCTCGCCACATGGTGAAATATGCTGAGAGCCTTGGCCAAAAGGAATTCTATACAGACGCTAAAGAGTGGTACTACAAGGCAATTAAAGCTCAGCCCGAAAATTTAGAATTCGCCGAATCAATGATGTCGATGCTCACGTTTTCACATCAGTATGGAGAAGCTTTAAGCATCATTGGTCATTTTAATCTTGTGATTCCAAAGACACAGAAAATTTGGCACAACCTCGCCTTAAAAATCAAAGCTGAATTTAAATCTTATCAAGAAAAGTATGCCATCAAAGAAATGACAATCTCAAAACTTGGAAACTACTTTTTCGCCCCAGCAGTCATGAATGGATCTTTGGAGACCCAACTGTTTATTGTAAACCCAGAGTCTGTTTATACGACCGTGGATGCACAGTATCTTAAAAACAATAATATTCCACACACATCGAAGGGTGAAATCACTGTGACGGCCAACAACGGCCAGCAACTCACTGGTACTCGTGTGATCATCCCAGAAATTATGTTTGGCGCATGGTCTCTTAAAAACGTAGAAGCCATTGCCTGTGACAACTGTGCTTTCCTTGCCGGAAAAACAGTGCTTAACAAACTTTCTGTGCAGAACACGCAAGTGAACAATACACAGGTGAGCCTTTTATCAATGAAAGAGAAGTAATTACCACTCTTCTTTGATCTCAATTTTTAAAAACAAATTGCCAGCGACGACGAGTCCTGGCATTCTTGTTTCATGTCATCCCCTCGACTTTCAACTAACGAAAAAGCTCGATCCATAAACATCAACAAAAGACATTTTGGTTCCATCGCCGAGATTGGCGCAGGACAAGAGATCTCACGTTGGTTTTTTAAAGTCGGCGGTGCCTCTGGCACAGTCGCCAAGGCGATTTCTGCCTACGATATGGCCTTTAGTGACGCAATCTATGGTCCCGAGCCCAGCGGCCGCTACGTCGTCGAAAGTCGAGTGCAAAAAATGCTCGACTACGAGTACAACTTGCTGATCACTCGCAGCAAAGCGGAAGTTCAAAAGGAGAGAGCTCTCTTTGCCCTGGCCAATACTGTTGCCGCCAAATCTCCTAAGTATCGCGGCGATTGCCACGGTTGGATTGGCTTAAAGTATCAGTTAAGCCCAGGCGGCGAAGCTCACGAAATCATTGTGCATATTCGCATGCTCGATTCTACGAACCAACAGCAACAAAGAACTCTTGGGATTCTTGGAGTGAACCTTCTCTATGCCGCCATCAACCATTCGGACGACGTCAAAAAAATGATTGCCTCGCTGGTCGACGGCGACCTAGCAGAGAGCATCGAAATCAACACGGTTCGTTTGCGCGGACCTGCGTTTAAAAAAACCGATGTTTATGCAGCAAATCTCATCCCCCTCGAGCTTGGCCTGACTCCGGCGGTCCTTATCAAGGCGGATGGCACCGTTAGCCACCTCGCCGAGGAGCTGTATTTAAAGCAAGTCCTTATCCATCGTGCAGAGTTTAATCCTATGACCTCGTCCGACATGGACATGCTCTTGAGCGCGCGAGATCATTATTGCAACTCGAAGACAGAGGGCGAATGTGCGCCGTTTTTGTTAAGCGAGCTTTTTCCAGAAAACCTCAACGAGCAAACAACTTCGCAACTTCTCCATCGCATCCGCATGCTCCTGCTTGCAAAGCAAAATATTTTAATTTCTCAATTCAAAGACACTTTCCAATTAATGGATTATCTAGAAAAATTCACCAAAGATCATATTCACTTTGTTTACCCCTCAAAAAGACTGATCGATATCTTTGAAAAAAATCATTTTTCATCGTTTGAAGCTTTAGCGCGAATTTTTAAAGACCAAACACGAATGTACTTCTATCCTACTCCAAGCAACTTGGTTGATCCGCAATACATCAAAGACAAAAAACAAACTTATTTTACTGTAAAAAATTATACACCGTCGATTAAAAATCAATTTCTATTTCAACACTTACTAGCAGATGGCTATCTTGAAGATATAAGAGATCATCGTTGTGATCCCGCCCTACTCATCAGCGATTCCGATCTACAGCAGATGATAAAAGCTAAAAAGAAGGAATGGGAAAAGTTCGTTCCTTCTGTGATCGCAAGTTACATTAAGGACAACGGTCTTTTTATTTAAGGCGCCGCGGATTCAATTAGGTAAAGCGCAGGTTCGATGTTCTTTTGGAAAATTCCCTCGATAGCGCTTGCTCCAAGATAAAATCCACCTTCCCACTGACTTTGTGGATCCAGTTCAAAAGTAAAAGCAAAAATTCCGTGTTCACCGTAGGCCCAGTCGCAGGTGTCTCCACTTGCTAAATAAAGATCTCCTGATTTCATTGGCCGGTAGCCAGCCATTTTTGCCATGGCTTTTCCCATAGTTTCGAAAGTTAGCAAATCGGCGGGATCGGAAATTTTTCCTTCCTGGTGCCCCCAGGGCCAAAGCACAAGCTTGGAAAATGTATGGTAGCTCAACATCATTTGTAACTGCGGGGTCTGTTCAACCCAATTTTTAATGGCTTGGGTTTCGTTTTCGCTAAACGCGTTCGGCCCGCGATATGTCTCGCTTGACGGATTGGTACTGGCGCCCGCTCCACCCCAGCCGTACCCATAGTTGCGATTCAAATCCACGCCATAATTATTACCCGACTGAAACTTTCGATTTTTTCGCCAGTACTGATAGTTACCTGTCGAAATATCAAATTCAGCCCCATCGGGATTCACCATTGGGATTACAAAGATTTCGTAAGTGTTCAAAAGGGAAACAATTCGGGGATTTTTTTTATTGTATTCTTCTAAGAGATATTCCACCAACCGCAGTGGCACTTCCACAGATACATGCTCACGAGCGTGGTGGCCACCCATAAATACGGTGGCAGGTTTTGCTGTTGCGTCGGCGGATAAGCGAACGAGCCAGAGATCTCTGTTCTCAAAGGTGGACCCGATGGACGTCACAGTCATCGTACCGGTATTTTTAAGTGCGAGATTTTGAATCTGTTGAGTCAGTTCTGTATAATTATGGAAATCTGCCTCTTGTTTTGGAAAGTCAAACGGGGATAGCCCCTGAGGGTAGCTGGCCAATAACTTTTGCGCCCCTTGAATCTCACGCAGTTGTTGTTCTGTTCCCAGGACGATCACTCGATCGTCTTCAACAGCCACGATGTCGTAGCCCTGTGTCACAAGCGCGGATCGCTCCTGAACTGTGTGTGCCGAGATCTCCAGCCACAAAGGCTGGGTTTTCTGCTGAGCTATCGCAGTTTTAAAAAGTAATAACTGAAAAGAAAGACAAAGAAGCTGTAAAGAATAATTCCATCGCATTCGACCCCCACTCTCTTAAGTGAAGACCCTGGACGCGACGACGTCTATTGAAAGCGTGAGAACTGGGCAAAAGTCGTAGAAGGCCGAAAAAGCCTTCTACAGATTATCATGTCCACCACGTTATCGGAAAAGGTACTTGGTACCTATTTGTAGCCGATGAAAGTTAGAACGCTGTTGCGGGTTTGCCATGTTTTTCCGTTGGATAACGACTCACCAGTGGCGCGAATTTTTCTTACACAACGCTGATCACCTGACAAATTGTACCAGTCAGAGGAACTTTGTGTTCTAAAGTTTCTGTTTACCGATACGTTTTCACGATCTCCGTTTTGGTATGTGATCTGTATAGAGCGAACATACACATTGGCTTGATTCACACGGAATCGCAGTGCTCTAACAGGATCGTTTTTGCTTACATTGCACTTAGGAAATGAAACAGAGTCTGTGTTGCCAAAAGGCTTAAGAACAACAGTTCCAAGAATCAACTGGTCGTTCACATGTTTCAAAACAACCTTGTCGTTGTTTTCCCAAACGATGTTGTCATCTTTTTTGTCTTTGTTTTTCTGCTGCAGTTTACCGAGAATAAAACCGATGATGCCGATGGCTAGAGCTTCATCGCCGTCAATTTTCGCTTGTGCGGTGGCGGCTGAAACCGAAAATAAAAATAGAACTAAAAACTTTTTCATATTAATTCTCCCCTGGTTATGGCGTCTTGCGCCGACTTCGTTATATCCCTGTTTCATCAGCTTTCGCAACTGGCGCGGCGTGGAGCTTCCTTAAAACCGTTTATTTCCTATGAAATTCAGCATCTTAAAACAATAAAATGTTATGTTTTAACTGTTATTCATTTGCATTTCAAAAAGATCGTTTTATATTGGAGGTCATTCAAACCTATCTTAAAGGAGGCCCCAAATGGCTTTTACTCTTCCCGAACTTCCCTATTCGAAAGATGCGCTCGCTCCGACGATTTCTCCAGAAACCATCGAGTACCACTACGGAAAACATCACAATGCCTACGTGACGAATCTTAACAATTTAGTCAAAGGAACCGAATTCGAATCCATGACTCTCGAAGAAATTATTAGAAAATCACAAGGTGGAATTTTTAATAACGCCGCTCAAGTTTACAATCATACGTTCTATTGGAATTGCTTAAAACCTAAAGGCGGCGGCGAACCCACTGGCAAACTTGCCGAAGCTATCACAAAAACATTTGGTTCCTTTGCGACTTTCAAAGAAAAATTTACGGCCGCTGCGCAAACACAATTTGGCAGTGGCTGGGCATGGCTTGTGCAAAATCCCGACGGCACTTTAACCATCGAACAAACTGCAAATGCCGGCTGCCCGCTGACAAAAAACCAAATGCCTCTTTTAACTTGCGACGTATGGGAACATGCTTATTACATCGACTATCGCAACGCTCGCCCCACCTACATCGAAGCTTTTTGGAAATTAGTAAACTGGGACTTTGCCGCAAAACAACTGAAGTAACGTATGAATTTTGAACTCCGTTCTCAGAGTTTTGTGCCCTGCTCTCCAGAGCTTTTCTTTCGCTCCACCAAGACGCAAGACCCGCGTCTTGGTGAATTCGTGAACACAACGGACGACCCTAGCCTGCAGCGCTATGTGATTGCTGGATACCCCGATGACGAGGGCATTCAAATTAACGGCGGCCGCGTTGGCGCGAAGCTGGCCCCGGATACAATTCGAAAGTACTTCTACAAAACCACACCCACGTCGCCGGCTCCCACTTTTGCTATTTGCGATATTGGTAACCTAAAAATCACGGGAACCCTTGAGCAGCGGCATCAACTCGTTAAAGACGAATCACTTAAAAATTTAAACGCTCGTTCAACATGGATTGGTTTGGGCGGTGGTCATGACTACGGCTACTCAGATGGAGCTGGCTTTTTGCTCAGCTGCCAAAACGAAAAGTATAAACCTTTGGTGATCAATTTCGACGCTCATTTGGATGTGCGCTCTACGGATCAAGGGTTTTCCAGCGGCACACCTTTCTATCGTTTGCTCACCGACAGCTCCCTTCCCGCTTTTGATTTTGTCGAAGTTGGTATTCAACGGCAATGCAACAGTCCTCATCATGTGGAATGGTTGTTGCAAAAAACACCTCACGTTTACTTTTTTGACGACCTTTCAGTGGACAACAGCTGGTGGCAAAACCTTTACAGTCGCTTAGCGCCGCTGCTGGTTCAGAAACGTCCCACCTACCTCAGCATTGATATCGACGGTTTTAGCAACGCCTGGGCACCGGGTTGCAGTCAAAGCTGGGCCACGGGATTTGATCCTATCGGCTTTATGACTTTGTTGGGATTATTAAAAAAACGTCTCGATATTCGCAGCTTCGGAATTTACGAAGTGTCTCCGCCGCTGGATATTGACGATCGAACCTCCAAACTTGCCGCTCTTTTGCTGCACCATTTTATGCATGTCTAAAGTTAGTTTTGGCAGCGATAATCATTCGGGAGTCCATCCGCAAATCCTTGCCAGTATGTTTTCGCCGCAACTTTCCGCCACTGAAAAATATGCGCCAAGCTACGACACCGACGAAGACTCTACAAAATTAAAAAAATGGATTCAAAAAAACTGGGGCGCCGTGGACTCTCACATGGTCTTTAACGGCACGGCGGCTAACGTCTTAGCGCTGTCGTCAGCACTGCGCTCCCATCAGGCTGTACTTTGCGCCGATATTGCTCACCTCAACATGGATGAGTGTGGTGCTCCGGAAAAATTTGTCGGCGCAAAATTGATTTCAGTTCCTCACCGCGATGGTAAAATTCCAGTTTTAGAAATTGCAAATTATCTGATTCGTCGTGGTGATCAGCACGCCAGCCAAATAAAAATGATTTCTATCACCCAACCCACCGAACTAGGCACCGTTTACTCGCTGGATGAACTCAAGGCCTTAAGGCAATTTTGCGATCGAGAAAAGCTCTTTCTGCATATCGATGGTGCCCGCCTCGCCAATGCCTGCGTGTATCTGCAGTGTGATTTTGCTGAGCTTTTAAAATACGCCGACGTTGCCAGCGTGGGTGGAACTAAAAATGGTCTACTCTTTGGTGAGTTGGTCGTTTTTATGAATTCTCAATTGAATCAGGATTTTAAATTTTTGCGCAAGCAAGCCATGCAACTTCCTTCGAAAACTCGCTTTATGGCAAAAGCGTTTTTAGCTTATCTCGAAACCGGACTGTGGCACGAAATCGCGACGCATCAGTGTGCACTGGCGCGCAACCTTGCGGAGCAAATCTCCCCCTTCCTTGTGCCCAATTACCCCGTGGAGTCCAACGCCGTTTTTTGCTGTATTCCCAAAAATCTTGTAAAACCACTTCGCGAAGAGTTCTTTTTTTACGTCTGGGACGAGCTGACTTTTGAATGCCGCCTCATGACATCGTTCTGTACAACCCAAGAAGAGATTGACCTCTTTGCCGCAAAGCTTAAAACACACTTATCTAGAGGTGACTCATGAAAAAACCTTATCCCAAGGTCAATTACGCCGAATATCTAAGAGTTGATCAGATTATCAACTTACAACATCCCAAAAGCGTGGAGTATGGAAAGCCCGCCCACGACGAAATGCTTTTCGTGATCGTGCATCAGGTTTACGAACTCTGGTTTAAACAAATTCTTTGGGAAATCGACAGTGCTCTTTCGTTGTTTTCCCAGCCGAGCATCGACGAAGGCCATATGCTAAAAATGGTCAGTCGCTTTCAACGGATCATCGAAATTCAGAAACTTTTGATTCAACAGGTGGATGTTTTAGAAACCATGACACCAATGGACTTTCTAGAATTTCGTGAGTTCTTATACCCCGCTTCAGGCTTTCAAAGTCACCAGTTCCGCTTGATCGAAAACAAACTTGGTCTCATTCGGCGACTTAAGTTTAACAACGAAGATTATAAAAATTTGCTGGCCGAGCACGAAAAACCCGTGGTCGCCAAAGCCGAAGCCTCGCCGAATCTATTTGAGTGTTTAGAAAAGTGGTTAGAACGGACACCGTTTATCACGACCGACACATTTAATTTTTGGCAAAGCTACCGCGAAAAAGTAAATACGATGTTCGACGAAAACGAGACGGCCGTGAAAGATGCGAAGCTCGACAAAGCCAGCGAAGAACAACATCTCTCGGGCATTGAATCCTCGCGCGAAAGCTTCCAGGCTATTTTTGATGAGCAAGCCTACAAAAAAATGCAGGACAACGGTTTGTGGCGCTTAAGTCACAAAGCCCTGCAAGCCGCCTTATTTGTCCAGCTGTATCGCGATGAGCCCCTTCTCCAGGCCCCGTTTCATCTGATCACCTGCTTACAAAACATCGACGAAAACTTCACGCAGTGGCGGCAGCGTCATGCCCAAATGGCGCACAGAATGTTGGGCGCGAAAATGGGAACCGGTGGCTCTTCGGGCCACAAGTATTTGGCAGCCGCGGCCGACAAACATAAAGTGTTCACAGATTTATTTAACTTGAGCACTTTTTTGATTCCCAAATCACAGCTTCCTGAGCTCCCTCAGGATCTCAAAAAGAAGCTGCGCTTTCAGTATTAGGTCCTTTGCTGCGCTCAAGATGACGGCGGACGATGATCCGCTACTGCAAAATCACGGGGTCGGCGACGGGATTCTCAACGGCTGGAGCCGTTTGTGGCGCTGCTGGAGCTGGAACTGTCTCGACGACTTGCCCGCCAATGGCACACCATTGTTGGTGCCGCGCTAACATCTCTGGATTGAACTCCACCAAAAAGTTTTGCCCACGCGCCTGGATGGCTAAGCGGTTTTCGGCAAAAACATTCTTCTGATGGTTACCATTGACGGCACTGACAGCATCATTTCCCGTGCGGTCGCGATCGCGGTTACGATCTATCCGTCGAAACACAACCTCGCTGGGTGTATTCCCATCGACTGCCCCGAGTTCAAGCTCTTCGGTCACGGCACCCGAAGTCAGAGACAACTTGTATCGCGGCTCCAGACCCTTGCACGAATAGGTCACTCTGGGATTCAGTGTGGTTTCGTTATGCGAAAAGCGAGTGATGGGAGAACTTGTGAGATGATTCATCTGACAGGTTTCTCCAGACGCAGGTGTGCCACCCACAGTGAGAGGCTTATTTAGGCGACTGCAAGTCTCCCGCAGACTCGTGAGGTTGGCGAGTTCGAATTTATAATCGACGGAGAAGTTGTTAAAAGCCAAACGCAACCGATTTTGGTTCGCAACGTTATTCGCAGCCGGAAAGGTTATGACATTTGTATTCGTAACCGTACCTTGTTCGTTTTTCGAGACGAAAATCGCATTTCCCGTCTGACCTGCGGGCGGCAAAGTAAACACGATGGCGCGTCCGTTGGGATGTATGGTGTTGAGGGCCACAACTCCCTGATGACAGGTCAGCTGAGCACTCAAAAGCGTTGCGTCCGTGGCCACAGTGGATTCAGTCCGTTGAATTATATTGGCCGCGGGCAAGGAGCATTCAGACGGAACCGAGGGGACATTGGCAATGTCTCTTTTGCCCGAGGTCATGCTGCTACAACCGATCAAAAATAAAAAACTTCCGGCTACTAATAACTGAGCTAACTTCATGGAACCCCCTGCTTTTATCTAATCTATCTGACGCCTAACACAAAAGATATACGACCAAGGAATAGGTCTAATGATTAATCAATGAGCTCATCCTAACACAATCCTGACAATTTCCTTGACCAAAGGCGTATTTTTGCATGCAATAGAAAAAGGTAGGGGGAGATTGATGGTAGCAATCGTTTTAAGTTCGATAATCGGAAAACTGTTACTCGCTCTGTCAGCGGCGCTTCCGTTGGCCCATGGCCTGGAGGGACACTTCGCCTTTCAAGGACAGCAACAACTGCTTTCCGCGGACGTTGAATCGGAATTCTTAGTCAATTTGTTCACCCCCAAAACTCGCGACGTTACATTTGGCGCCGTTCATTCTCTCACTACGCAGTTTGAAGGCGATAATTTGGTTCAATATGTGGCCACTCAGCAAGTTCGTATCAATAATTTGCTTTTCGACAAAGCCACCTACTACGAATCTAAAGATTTTGTGAAAATTGCGATTGGTGATCCCGAAACTGAAAACTACTTTACGTTTACAGTTGGCAAGAATTCCATCTCGTCGATCGAAACCGTCAGTGAGTTGAATTATAAAACCCACTGGGTGGAATCTACGTTGCAGCAAACGCTGTAATTTTTCAGCCCGAGTGTGATCGCTTAAAGCTTTTCGACAAAGCCCCAAACTTCGGCCACATGGCCCAGTACTTTTACACTGCGCCATTCGCGAACCACTTTACCATCCTGAACGACGAACGTGCTGCGGTCCAAACCAAGATACTCACGACCGTACATACTTTTCATTTTCATCACATCAAAGATTTTGCACAGGACTTCTTCGGGATCGCTAATAAGATCAAACTGAAACTGAAACTTCGCTTTAAAACCCTCATGGGATTTGACCGAATCGCGCGACACGCCGTAAACCGCAACACCCTTCTTTTTAAACTTTAAATACTCATCGCGAAAGTTTTCGCCCTCTGCCGTGCAACCGCTCGTGTTGTCTTTAGGATAAAAGAAAATCACGACGACTTTATCTTTGAGGTCGGAGGCAGTGATAGTTTGATTCCCTGTCATCGCCAGGTTGAACGCTGGAATCTTTTTTCCTACGAGAGAGCTCTCCGGAGCTGATTTTTTTAGGGCTGTTTTTTTAGCTATTTTTTTTACTGGCATAATGTTTCTCTCCACGATAAAAAATGCTGTGATCAAGAAATATAGCTTAACTCAGGAATTTCAAGAGAAAATTCAAAAGGCTCTCGAAAGTTTGGGGTATTCCCTCGCAGAGCCGCAAAAAATCGCAAAGTGCGTTCTCAAGCTTTCCGACCACTATCAGCAAACACGGCAAACCACACCTTGGAGTGATCCCGACTGCGTAGCCGCACAACTTGCCTATTTTTTGCCTCTAAACGTCATCCGTAACCAAAGGGTTTTCAACGAAGCCAACGTTCTTCAGTTTCCAAGCTCCGCGGAAATTTTTTTGGATTACGGCGTTGGCCTTGGCCCCACGCACCAAGCCCTTCTGGAGTCCCCTTGGTGGAGCCATAAAAAATCCTATGCCGCCCTCGATCAGTCGCAAAAAGTACTGGATTTGTTTACGCAGCTTTTTCAGCCGTCGCCGCTGCAAAAATGGTCTCCTTCTATGGCGGCCAAAACCTGCGCCGCATTTTCTTATTCTCTGAATGAACTCCTCGAGCCGCCGCCATGGTTTTGGAATTTGGCTGAAATCATGATTATCGAGCCCTCCACTGGCGACAAAGGTCGAAAACTGATGCAACTCCGCTCGCAACTCATCGATCGAGGCTACACGATCTGGGCACCCTGCACGCACCAGGAAGCCTGTCCTCTTCTCACGCAGTCAAAAAAAGATTGGTGCCATGATCGAACGCACTGGGAGCAGCCGGAATGGTTTCAGAAAATCGAAAAATATTTGCCGATCAAAAATAACACTCTCACTTTTTCTTATCTTCTCGCCAGCACAACGCCTCAGCCATCACGCGATCAGGGGCGCATTGTGGGAGATCCTCTTATCGAAAAAGGAAAGGTCCGTTGGCTATACTGCCAAGGTCCCGAACGAGAATTTTTATCGTGGCTCAACAAACAGGGCTCATCACCCGACTGGCAACGAGGCGAGTTGCTTCCCTCTCGCTCGTTTGTAAAAAAAGGCAACGAACTGAGATTCACTCGTGATGTAAAAGAAAGCTAAGCTTTAGAAAACTAAACTTTGGTAAATTCCAGGCTCGGTGGCATTGAAGAGCTTTGCGAGCGACGATTTTTAATTTGAATCGCAACGATTCCCAATGCTGCCATAGCAATCAATGCAATCGCCGCCACAGTTAAAACCGAATCATCGGCCGTTTGAACAGTGGGAACATTGCCAGACGCTGGCATTGACGGCATTTGATCGGACGAGATGGGCGCGCTGGAGTTGGACATGCTGGGGTCTTCGCTCGTCATTGCCATGGGCTCGGGCGAAGGCGGAATCTCTGGCAAAGTCTCTGGCTGCGGAGGGGCCGACTCTTTATCATTCACCACACCTGCACCTGTGGTTTCTGTTCCAGAGGACGCGAGCGTCGTGGATGCGGGATCAAAGGCTTTAGGTTCCGTGCCACTCCAGTAACGAATTTTTAAGCCCGAGGGCAACTGTGCTTGCGTTTGCAAGGTATCATTTGTGGCCCATATTTCTTTCCAACCGTCTTCGTGTCCTAAAACATCACGACCGATCTTTTTGATGTCGTCTCCCTTCCGGGTAAGGTAGTACTGAGGAGCCATTTTATTATCTTCGAAGTAAGTTAAAATGGTTCTCTTATCTTCGGGACGATTCGGCGACAGGTAATAAACCTTGTCCCCCGTTTCGATGCCCTTTGAAAGATGCGGATTGTCGGCAAAAAGCTGACTTGTTTTGTCTTCGTTGTAAATTTTCTGACTTATAATCGCCAAGTCTTCATTGGGACGAACCACGTATACCGAGTTCATTAAACGCTCGTTGCGAAAAAACGGATCCTTGTTAATTTTGGCAAGCGGTACAATCTCTTGTGCTGCTTTCACTGAAGGAAGTGGCGGATCCACCTCGGCAACGAGCGGATCCGATACTCCAAGATCTTCTTGGGGCACTGGGGGATTGATAACTTCGAAACCATCCGACGAGAATTGGGATGGCGGCTCTTGAACGGCGGCAGCGCTCGGCACATCCGCTGAGTTGCCTCCGGCAGTTGCCATGGTATCTGGTTGGGCCAGCGGATCCACCGGCACGGGGGGCGGGTTTCCCGCAGGTGCTCCCTCGGGAGGTGGTGTTGCCGTGGCTATATTTTCTTTTTCGAGTTCGTTTTTTAAATCTTTTTCTTCAAGTTTGTCGGTATCTGTGGCTGGAGAATCCGAATCTTCCGCTAAAAAATCATCATCTTCAGCATCCACCCCGTCTGCATCTTGCGAATCTTCATCGGCAGTTTTGTCGCCGTCTTCCTCGGCGGCGTCACTGTCGCTCGAAGCGTCCTCCGCCACATCAGTGGGGCTCTCGGCATCTTCTGCCTCTTCAAGCTCAGAATCTAATTCGTCTTCGAAACCATCATTCTCAGATTCGTTGGTGGTGCAGGAGACTGCGATGGAAAATACAATAAAAAGTAGAGACAGAAAGCGAAGAAACTTCATCCTTATAGTTTAAGTGGTACAAAAAACAGACGCAATGAAAGCGAGTTCCCGAAGGAGCTAACACCTACTTAAGTAGGTCTACCACAAAGGCTCGAGCCACATCGCGAGGGTTTTTGCTGCCACTTGCGATCTTTTGGATGTCTTGAGCAAGACCTTTGTTGGTCTCGAGCCGAAACTCCATCTCTCGACGAAGGAACTGAACGATGTAATGATAGGTCCACAGAGACTCCTGCTTTTGACGTTTGTCGTTGATCTGTAATGAGGACTTTTTACTAAAATTTTCGATCCAACTGCAAAAATCTTCGATACCGAGATCGTACACCGCACTGGTTAACAGTACAGGAATTTCGGATTGTCGAAGGATATGCAACGACGACTTCAACTGCTTTTCGGCAAGCTGCGCAGGAATTTTATTTTCACCGTCGTATTTATTAACGAGCACAAAATCAACTTTTTCTAAAATTCCACGTTTAATACCTTGTAAATCGTCACCCGTTCCAGACAATGCGACCAGCGTGTAAACATCCACCAGGTCGGCAACTTGCGACTCCGACTGCCCGACACCCACCGTTTCAACCAAAATCACATCGTAACCTGCAAGTTCGCAAGCTTTGATCGCGTCGTGAGTGGCTACACTTACTCCGCCCAGGTGGCCGCGGCTTGGTGACGGTCGGATAAACGCACTGTCGCTGGCCGATAGTTCTTCCATTCGTGTTTTATCACCCAAAACACTTCCCTTAGTTATTTCGCTGGAGGGATCAATGGCGAGAACCGCTACCTTGTGATTTTTTTTAATAAACGCGAGACCTATTTTTTCAATTAGTGAGCTTTTTCCAGCGCCCGGCGGGCCCGTAATGCCAACGCGAATGGTTGATATGTTTTTTGTCTCTTTAATCAGATGGCGTACCAATTCATCAACCACGGCTTGGTCGTCGCGGCGGTCGCTTTCTAAAAGTGTGATGGCTTTTGCTAAAGCCAAACGACTGCCAGTTTTTATTTGCTCAATCAGTTCCAGAGCTCCACTCATTGATCGAGTCTTTCCAATAATTTCAGGGCAGCTGTGGTCAACACCGTTCCCGGGCCAAAAATTTCATGGACGCCCATGGCGTAAAGAGCCTCGTAGTCCGACGGCGGAATTACTCCACCCACCACAATCAAAAGATCCGTACGACCGAGAATTTTTAATTCTTTTTGTAATTCGGGAACAAGGCTCAAATGCCCGGCGGCTAAACTGCTCACTCCAACGATATGAACATCGTTCTCTACAGCTTGTTTGGCCACCTCACGTGGAGTTTGAAACAGCGGGCCGATATCCACATCGAAACCAAAATCTGAAAAAGCAGTGGCAATCACTTTTTGTCCACGGTCGTGGCCGTCTTGTCCCATTTTAGCAATTAATAAGCGCGGCGCCCGTCCCATTTTTTTTCTCAACAGATCGACTTTGTTTCTTAAAGCGTCCACATCCTGTTTATTTTTAGCCATTTCTGCTCCATACACTCCGCTCATCTGGCGAATCACTGCTCTGTGCCGTCCAAAAACCTTTTCTAAGGCATCACTGATTTCGCCAACTGTGGCCCGCGCGCGCACAGCTTCGACGGCCAACTCTAATAAATTTCCACTTTCGTTTTGGCAGCTCTCGGTTAAGGCAATCAAGCATTTTTGCAAGCGATCTTCATCGCGATGGGCTTTGAGCTCCTTCAGCCGTAGAATTTGTTGTTCGCGCACTTTACTATTATCCACTTTAAGAACATCGATTTGTTCTTTGTCGGGATTTTTAAAACGATTCACACCGATCAGTGCTTGATCTCCCGAATCGATGCGAGCCTGGATTCTTGCCGCCGATTCTTCGATGCGCATTTTTGGTAAGCCCTGCTCGATGGCGCGCGCCATGCCCCCGCATTCATCGATTTCACGTAGGTGCTCGCGAGTTCGAGTCATTAAATCAGCAGTTAATTTTTCAACAAAATAACTTCCCCCAAAAAGATCCACGACCTCTGTTAATCCAGATTCTTTTTGCAACAACAATTGAGTATTACGCGCTAACCGCGCACTAAAATCAGTGGGTAGCGCTAATGCTTCATCAAACGAATTCGTGTGCAGAGATTGTGTCTGCCCGATCACCGAAGCTGTGGCTTCCAAACACGTGCGCGCCAAATTGTTGTACACATCCTGTGCGGTCAAACTCCAGCCAGAGGTTTGACAGTGCGCTCGCAACGACAAAGACCGAGGATTTTTAGGTGAAAACTTCTGAATCATTTCGGCCCAAAGAATTCGACCCGCCCGCAGTTTGGCAATCTCCATAAAGAAGTTCATTCCTATGGCCCAGAAAAACGAAACACGCGGTGCAAAGTCATCAATTTTTAAACCAGCTGCCATTCCTGTCTTTACATACTCCAGGCCATCGGCCAACGTATAAGCCAACTCTAAGTCTGCCGAAGCTCCCGCTTCCTGCATGTGATAGCCCGAAATGCTAATGCTGTTAAACTTTGGCATTTTTTGCGACGTGTATTTAAAAATGTCGGCAATGATTCGCATGGAGGAGCGCGGTGGGTAAATATAGGTATTTCGCACCATGAACTCTTTCAAAATATCATTTTGAATGGTGCCTGTGAGTTTTTCTGGAGGCACCCCTTGCTCTTCTGCGGCCACGATGTAGAGAGCAAGAATCGGCAACACAGCGCCATTCATGGTCATGGAAACACTCATCTGATCCAACGGAATATCGCGAAAGAGAACCTGCATATCCAGAATGGAATCCACAGCAACGCCCGCCATGCCAACATCACCTAAAACCCGCGGATGATCCGAATCGTAGCCGCGATGGGTGGCCAGATCAAACGCAATGGAAAGTCCCTTTTGTCCCGCCGCTAAATTTCGCCGGTAAAAAGCATTGCTCTCTTCGGCTGTGGAAAACCCAGCGTACTGACGAATCGTCCACGGCGTGGACAAATACATGGTCGGATAGGGCCCTTTGGCAAAGGGTGCTAAACCTGGGTAGGAATTTACAAAATCTAAACCCTTTATATCTTCGAAAGCATAATGATCAAAGATTGGAAACCCTTCTGGGGTGACCCTGTTCTCGACGGGTGCCGGCGACTTTCTCTTTTGTGGTTTTGCCCAGGGAATTTGCGTGATGTCGGTGCTGTTCACACACCCTCCAACACAAGACTTTGCATCTCTTTAATAATCTCAAGAATATTAACATCTGTTTGTAAAAATTTATCCACCTTCGAAGTGTCTTTGAGCGTATTAAAAGACCATAAACGGGCCCGCGATTGCTGACGAAGTTGTAGTGCCATGGTCTCTTCCATTTCATCATTGCTGGGAACGAGGATGATCAAACCCTCTTGAGCCATGGTGGGCCATGATGTGGGTTCGGGCGTATGCACGTCCATGGTAAAGCCGGCCACAGAGAAAATTTGCGAAAGCCAATTGATTTTCTTTTCCACAACCGGTCCGCCACCTTTGATCACCTTGATGCAAGGGCGATTTCTCGTTTTGTGTCGATACTGATCGCTGCGAATTTGTACCACATCCCAATCGTAACAAACCGAATTCACAACCAGAGGTTCCACAGTGAGATAATCGTCGGGAGATTTGGTCAAAAATAACGGATCGATGATATCGCTCAAGCGCATGAGCGAATTTTTGTCGACGGTTTCGTCGATGGTTTGTGGAACCACATACTTATTAACGCCAATAATTTCTTTCTGAAAATAACAGAGCTGGTTTTTGGAAAACTCTTCCTGTCGCTTTAGTTCGGTTTGTAACCATCCCGATCGGACCGCTTCAAAAAGACCGCCCTTTTTTTCCACTTCCTGAAAGAACATCCATGCTTTTTCACAAATGCTATCAGTCGTTTTTTCGAACAACGACGCGCCATCCAACATGTTATGCACACCAGCCACAAAACCTTCTTGTTTTAAAAGCAGTGGAATGTTTGTCGACAAGCGCATGGCATCGGGAGACTTTTTTCGATTGAGGGCATCGTAAGGGATACATTTAAATCCTTGCGCGCCACCCAGCGCCGCAGAAAGCGCCATGAGCGTAATCCGCAATAAATTATTCTGGGTATCGCGACCCGAAAAAAACCGCAGCGACGGAAGTGTGTAAATCTCATTATTCAAATCCATATCTTGGCCAAGGACTTCACTCAGCCTCTGCCATAGAATACGAAGGGCTGCAATTTTAGAAGTTTCGATCAAAATATCGGTACCCAGCGCCAGCCCGAAAGAAAATCTCTTCAGCGTCTGCGCAGGTGGCACGCCTACGGCATCCAGCTCCCGCAAAGTGGCATAGGCCAACGACAACATCACTCCCAGTTCCACATGGGGCTCGGCGCCGGCCCACTGATAGGGGGCAGAGCTTAAATAAAACCAAATCACTTCGTCGGGCATCAACGCCGATGATTTAAAAATCGTGTCCCAGTTTGCAAATGGCTTTTTTAAAATTTCACCGCGGGTGAGTCCAAAGGAAAGGGGGCTCCATCCCAGATGCAGCTGATGGCCATTCTGTACAAGCTGTTGGATTTTTGCACTTTGCTCAGCACTGGGTAAAAAAGGAAAGGGTTGCGATAAAAACAAGGTCTTGTGCCGTAAACTTTGCTCAAGTTGAATATCCATAAGTTCACGAAAGCGAAAGCCAACGTCCGCATGGTGAATCCACTCACTCATGCCACGAGAAACTAAGTCTTCATAATTCTGAACAGCTAAAAATTTTGTCTCACCGCGAACCTGAAAAGGCTCCGGGGACGAGCCCAAAGAAAATGGACTTACACTTTCATTGCCAAAGATTTTTTTATCAAAACGCGGCAGCTCCGTTTTTTTTAACGACGATACGATTTCATTTTCCCAGGTTTTTTGATCAAACTGCCACATACTGCAGAACTTTAGCAGGACGCTTTAAAAGTCTCAAACACTAATTATTGAGCGCTGGTACGGCGCTCGTCCTCGGTGCCGCTGGGGGGCCCCTGATCAGCACTCATACGATGCACATTTTCGATGTACGGCATCGAGCACAGTGGGCCCAAGTCAGGATCTTTAAAAAGCAACTCAATAAATTTTCCCGTCACCTCTGACTGCCATCCCGCCGACGTGGCAGACTGCGGTCGATCCGTCATATCCGTAAGTTTCATATCTTGCTTAAATGGTTTCCAACCAAAGAAGTTCCATTCAGATGAATTCACCCTATATTCTAAAACCTCATTCCAATACTTCTCCTGGTTCACAACAATCCAATCCTGAAGTTTGGCTTCCACTTTTTCACTGCACTGGGCAAGGCGGCTTAACTCGTTTAAAATCAATTGTCTGTCGGCATCAGAAGAGGAAAGGTTTTTCAAACCTTTCTCAAAAACATGTTCTTTTTCGTAAAACAACAAATTGAAAGACTTCAAACGGTTGGAGCGCGCGAACGATGACAGGGCACTGATCACCAAAAGCACATCTTCGCGAGTGGCTTCGAGGCGCTGCAGCTGGCTTGGAAACCATTCCGTTTGTTTTTTAAAGGCGCCAATTTGTGCGAGACCTATCCCTTTACCGGCCTCAGTTTGAGCCGTCAAAAGAGCCGGAATGGATTTTTTTAAGAAAATATATTGAATCAAGTTTTCTTCAAAATTTGGAAAATACGAATAAAGGCTTTTTGCTTCTTCGGCAGAGAGTCCGCCTTTAATAGTCTCGCGAATGTTAGGCACAATGTGTTTCAAACCGACGTTGAACTCTTCGATGGTTAATAAATCATTTTCATCTTTATCGAAACGCAAAAATAAACTCTCTGCATACTGGCTGATCGATCCCATCATGCGGAAGGCATCTGTATCGAAGGGCTCATTAACGATCAGCCCCTGCCGTCCCGCCTTTTCAAGATAATTTAAGTACAACTCCCGATCCGCTCTTGGATGGGTTTTAAGATATTTAATAAGTCGTGGAAGAGAAAGTAACATGACTTCTTCGTGCTGCTCTGCAAACGCACTTCGCGCGCATTCGGCATCAAAACGATGATAGCCAAAGACATCAAATGGTGCATTTGCATCACGGCACCCAGCAAAATGATTTTGCATAATGTTGTCTGACTTGAGTCCCGTGGATATGGCAATTTCAAAATACTCGACGGCTTCCGAAAAATTCATCTTTTCCGGTTCATTGGATTGGGATCCAAAAAGATTAATTTCCTGAAGCGCCTGTTTTCCCGAAGTGCGACTTCGCGGATCACCAAGTTTCAGATCCAGAGCCAATGGTCGCAACCACTGATAAAACTCCTGAGACTGTTGAGAACTTAAATAATAGTCCACTAAGTTACTCTTTTGACCATTCCCATTGAAAGGTCGTACAAACAATTCGGCCAAAGTGTAAATGCTATTAAAAAGAACAAGATCTTTGTAGTTCACATTGTCTTCGCCAATGACCACATAATCATTCCAATGGACATGATCTACTCTTGATAAAACACGAATCAGGTTACCCACAACCGGGCTGCTCCGACTGGTTCGTTGCCTGTAATGAGAATTCACAAATGCTGCCTTAGAACCACTGAATGCTTGTGCGTTTGTGTTGATCCACTGCTGCCGTTCCTGCCACTGTGCAATCACTCGTTTCAGCACATCGACATTTTCTACATTTAAAAATTGCAGATCGCAGTCGCCACGACACTCCTGTTCTGTTAGCCAGCGGCCAAATAACTGAGGTACCATTTGACGAAGAGTATCCGCCTTTAAACCACTATCGACAAAACAGTCAGTTCGCTCCAAAGTAACGATAAAATCCTGTATATAACGAAGCGGGATTTTTTGCGATGGTGCTTGTACAAGAGCGCTTCGCACTCCTTTTAAGATTTTATCTTGGGTTGCAATTAAGGCGCTGATCTTCTCATTAGTAAAAACATTAGGATGTTTTGTCATTCGAGCAACAAGTCCGGGGAAAGTAAAGATGGTTGATATATCTTTCTTAAAAACATGCTCGTCGGAAATAAACTTATGAAATTGCATGTATCCTAGATACAAAAACGACAAATTGCTTAACACATCAGGCAGCTTTTGAATTTCCACTGTGCCTTCTTGGCCCACTGAGAGCATGGCCTGAAGGGAATTTACGATTTCGAAGGTTCTGTTCCAATGATTTGTGTCGGCATCCTGGCTCAGGAAATATTTTATCAGGCGAATGAGACCGTTGTATTCAAATGTACCGGTGGATTTACGTGGCAGATTGCGAAAAACAGAAATGACTTTTTGCAAACGTATTCCAGAGGCTTCGAAACCTTCAAGATCCGTGCTCTGATCTTTGGCAAAAAGCATTCTGCGATCAGGAGCCAAAGTTGCAAGACTGTCGTAGACATAATCGATATAAAGAAGGAGTTTTCTTACGTCATCCTTAGAGACTGTTTCAACATCGCCACCAAGCAAAGATTGCTTTAACAAAAAAGCTTCTTCCATAAATTGGATAGAATATTCATAAGAATCAAAAGCTAGGACTAAGAAATCGTGAATCTCTTGAGGCGTATAAGATCCTTTTTTTGCACCCTGAGTGTGTTCAACAAAAAGCTTCACCGCATCCTTCAAGCATTTTTTCATCTTCACAAGCTCGGTCGCTATTTCGCTATCGTCGCGCTGAATATTAAAGTACTCGCGAAGAAGTTTCCCGTTGTCCTTAACACAGGAAACCCCTGACTTTTCACTGAAACTCAACTCGTACACGTTGGATTTTTTAGGTTCGTCTTTAAAAAAATAAGAACACGACGTCGTCACTAGCAGCACCAGTCCTAGAACAGTCCATTGTCTAGAAAACATATTTTACCCCCGCTTGAAATCGATCCTTATCCAAGTAATTCACTAACAGGTTGTTGTAGGGCTCGTCGTTAGGACGGTCTCCGCCAAACAGATCCATGCGGGCGAAAACATTCAATGCCTCAATTGGAGCATAGATCAATTCCCAAGAGATCAATGTGGTCTCGGCAGTATAGTCGTAAGCAACCCGGGCTTTTGATTTAAATAAAAATCCTTGCTCTCTTGGAAAGAAAACCGAGGTCAGGCGAAAATCAACAGCGTTGTCGTATTGGTTGCGAAAAGAAAAAATATCGAGTTGCCCAGCGCCCGTGAGTCCCTGAATAGATACGTCGTTATTGTAGGTTTTTAAAGCCCCAGCCTCTACAGATTGAAACGGGCTCAACTGATAAAACATATTCAGTCCCACCTTGTACTGGTCGGAGTAGTGAGGATAAATTTGCGTTTCGATGTCAAACTTCACGTCGTTTTCGTACAGGCCAGAAAGTGTAACACCCCAGCGATTTCCTTTGTACCCCAAATCCATGGTGGCGATTTTATGCTCTGCCACCTGGGGCTGAACTTTGATGTCGCCCGAATTGGTTGGCGGCAGATTTACTGTTCCATTAAACGGAGTTACCAGTTCGTTGCGTTGTTTTAAAAAATATCCTACTCGCATCCACAGACTTTCATCCTCAGATTCCAAGAAGACCGACGTGCCCACCGACGGGCGAAAAATAATTTCTGAGATGTCGGGAGTGTTGACCATGTAATTCAAATCAAAAGATGTTCCCGAGAGAGCTAAAATATCAACGGGGCGCGAAAACCATGGATTCCCCGACGTGAGTTTTCCATCGATGATGCTAAAGGAAGGCCCTTGTGTTGGTAAAAATAAAAAGCTGCCATAGAGATCAAAATGAAAATGCGGAGTGATTTTATAAGTGGCGAATGCACCGGCCAAGCCCTGCGCTTCCGGTCGAGCGGCGTCCCAACGAAAGAGTGGCAATACGTCGCCCATCATCCAGTAAGTATCAAGCTGCGAAAAGTTTTTAACCATTCGCCCGACGGTCCATTCGAAGCGATCACTTTTTTGAAATGTGATGTAGGCCTGAGGAATGATGATGTAGTTTTCCAATCGTTTGCCCGCCAACCCGCCGGCACCTAAATCGAGATAAACTTTGGAGAATTCTTTTTGGCTGAGAAGCTTAAACCGACCGTGGAGTTGAACGTTATTGAGATCACTGGCGCTCTCGGTGGCATAAAAATCACCCATCAGGGAGAGATCAAAATAGGGCTCAAACGACACCGCAAACGACGATCTCGCGAAGAATATCAACCCCATTAATACCAAAGAGTTCCTTATGTTAAATAGCAATCAATAGCCTCCACACAGTACTACGCAAGAAACGTTCCCACAGGCTCCAATAAGACTCATTTCATAGCAAGAAAAACCCTCAAAAACTCGAAAAAAGACATGAATTGTCACGATCGCTTAAAAAAATTACAGTGCCTTAAAAAGCCATAAAATTCACTTATGGGCTAACCCACCAGGCTTGAGCCTATCTAGCGCACAAATGGATAGGCCGAGAGGTACTCCTCGTGTTGCTGCAGCCAGTCTCGCATGGGCTTGGTTTGTGGTATCCAGCTTAGATCTTGCGCACGGAACGACCATTCCCACTCACGCGCTTGCCCGCTGACCAATTGCCAGCGCGCCTGCCCCTGCCCCTCGATGAAATCCAGCTGCCCCACAAGACTCAATCGCCCCAGTGCGGGTGCAAAGGCGGTGGATTTTTTGATGTCGAATTTATTTTTAGTGAGCACTTCGCCACTGAGATAAACTTGTTGAAAGCGGATTTGCTGGCGAGTTTCTTCTTCAAGAACCGATGCGAACATCCAAAGTGTTGAATCATTTCGCTCGACAGTCACTTGGTCCGCCGTCAGTGCCAACTGAGGCACTGAAGCGACCCATCCCAAAAGGGCCTTGCCTTTGTTAACACTTAAATTGGTATGCTTGTAGCTCTCCCAAGCAATTTGAAATTTACCGTTCACACCATCGCCAGAATCCACCAGCCACTCGGCTTCGCCCTCGATCGCCAGAGGCGAAAGCTCTCCCGAAAGCATTAATTTTTGAATTTCTGGTGAGAACGAAATTTGCGGTACGCGAATCTGGGCAATCATTTTCTGCTGCTTTTTATAATAAGCAGCCTCCGCCGAGCCGCTAAATTTCCCATCGCGAATTTTCATATCCGCCACCGAAAACGTGTAATGGCTGTTTTCATAACTCAGTCCCAATTGAACCTCGTCGAGAACTTGCAACAGCCGCTTGTTTTTGCGGGAAAACAAAAGCGATGCATCTTTGAACTGTAATTGCCCATCCACCTTAGAGCCGATGACGCCGACGTGACCACTGAGTGTCCCATAATCTTTAATCACACCAGATAACGGTAAATGCTCTTTGCCTTTCAAAATTCGGTCTAACTGAATGTTCGTTAGAATCACCTGCAAATCATTGACGTTGGCGAGCGATTTCACATTTTTCGAAGTGACTTCCATTCCGCCATGGGGCCCTGTGATCTGACACGGTTCAAGCACCCACGGTGTCTCTTGCCACTGAGAACTTTGGTTTTGCAAACTGAGTCCACAGTTAAACCAAACAAACTGAAAAGTCCATGGAGTATCAAACCAGCGATTCACCACACTGAGCGGTAGGTTTTGGCTTTTTAACGATACTGAAATTTTTTCGCTTTTGTTGAAGTCAACGGCAAGCCGAAGATGTCCTTCGTAATAAGCCCAGTCTCCTGAAAGGAGAATGGTCTCGGCGTTGGCCTGTATTCGAGCGTGAAACTGTGTTGCAACCGAACGTGTGGTCTTGCCCAAAACCAGTTTTTCAAAATTGAGCTGCGCCACCATTTCATCGCTGTCGACATCATCGTCCAAGTCGATTGTCAAACTTCCGAGTCCTTGAACATGTTTTTCTTTGAGAGTTTCACCCTGGATTTCTATTTTTTTTAAATAAAAATGGCGAAGGGGCATCGTTGACAAGCGCGGCTGATGTTCCGAAAACCATCTGGTAAAATGCGCGAAAAACTCAGGGTTCTTCTGTTGTGTGGGAGCGGAAATGACGTCTTCAAAGTCGGTTTTTAGAGCATTGATATGTTTCGCCTGTGGTGTGTCGCTACACACTAGGGACTCTTGGATTTGCAGATGAGTTTTTTCGACTTCAAGAGTTCCCAACTTTAAACGGCCCAAAAGTATTTGCGTAAGGTTCAGAGGCAAAAATAGCTGTTCGGCTTTGATCTGATATTCAAAACATCGCGAAACGCCTGAGTGCGAAAGTTTTTCGATGGAGGCACCGAGCATCGGCAAGCCCGAACGCGCAAAAACCACGGTGGGTCGACTCACTTCAATTTTCTTAGCGGCTAAAGAGCGGGAAAAAAGAGCCCATTTATCATCTAGTATTTTTTGCGCGCGATGGCTTAAAAAGCTTCCTGAAATAATACAGAAAACAACGAACATGAAAAACTTCTTAAAAGATCTCGCGGGCTCTATGGTGTTATTCATGTTTTAATTTGCTTACTTAAAAGTAAATTTGACGACTTCGTATTCTTTATCACCCTTGGGACTTTTCACATGGACCTCGTCGCCTTTTTTCTTGCCGATCAACGCTCTTGCCAAAGGCGACAGCACAGAAATTAGGCCGTTTTTAACATCGGCTTCATCAAGGCCAACAATTTGGTATGTGACTTGCTCGTCGGATTCTTGGTCTTTAATTGTGACAGTGGCACCAAAAACGATTTTGTCGCTCACAATTTTTGCAGGATCCACGATCTCGGCGCCCGCTAATTTTGTCTGCACTTCAATAATACGGCCTTCAACCATGGCCTGACGCTCTTTTGCGGCATCATATTCGGCGTTTTCGCTGATATCGCCATGTGAGCGCGCTTCCTCGATGGATTTGATCACCGATGGACGCTCTTCGTGAATCAAGCGTCGGAGCTCGTCTTCGAGAAGTTTCTTCCCACGAACTGTGAGGGGTAGTATTACGTCAGTCATTCGGTCTCCATTCAGCCAGCCCGACCGATGTCTATAATGGCGTCGGCGTCTGGTACATCAAAATCAAACAAAAACGCGTTTATACCTAGGAACCTTTGATAAAGTCAATTCGGTGCGAAAAAATGCTTTAAGTTGCTTGAAAATCTGCCGAATTGACATAAGACGTAGAGCGCCAATTAAGGAATTCATGAAGCTGAACTCATCCTCGACCAACATCTTGCGTAGATTGCTCACCGGGCGGCCAAATCGTCCGCTACGCTCGTTGTTAAAACGCATCGAAACTGTGGATCTCGCATCGCTTCTCACCCAGCTGCACACTACAGAACGAAAGGTTCTTGTTGAAAATTTAATCAGCATTAAAAAAATCGGCACTGTGCTTGCGCAAATTCCCGAAAGCCAATTGCGCGACGTACTGAGCGGCATTGACCACCCTACCTTTTTACAAGTGCTCCATGCCTCGGCCATCCATGACAGTGCTTTTCTGCTGAACAACATCGAGGACGACAAGCGAACTGCGCTGCTTGGCGAACTCCCCTACGCGCTGAAGGAGCGAGTGCTGCAGTATTTAAATTTCCCCGAGGACTCCGCGGGGCGAATGATGACCTCGCACTTCTTTTCGGTACCCAGTCACACGTCGGCGCAAGAAGGATTGGATCTCCTTCGCCAGCGGGCGCAGGAAGAATCCCTTTATTACATTTATTGCACCAACGAAGAACAGAAGCTTGTCGGCGTGGTGTCTTTACGCAATCTCGTGACAGCACCCCCGGCGACCCCCATCGAAAAGCTCGCCAAAAAAGATGTGGTCACAGTAAAGACAGATACGCCCTCCGAGCAGGTGGCCCAAGTTGTGAGTCACTACGACTTTATTGCGATCCCAGTTGTGAACCACAAAGAGGAGATGGTGGGCATCGTAACCATTGACGACGTGGTGGATCTTATTCAAGAGCAAGCCATTGCCAAGATCTACGCGCGCGCGGGTCTTCAACAAGACGACCGTGTGTATTCGAATATTTCAGAAAAGGTTCGCAATCGGGTTCCATGGATGATGTTAAATTTGGGTCTATCAGCAGTGGCCAGTATTGTTGTTTCGCAATTTGAAGACATTCTCCAAGAACTGGTTATTTTGGCTGTGACTAAAAACATTGTCGCCAGTACGAGTGGTAACACGGCGATTCAATGCCTAACGGTGGTAACGCGCGGAATTGCCACCAACGATTTTCAGTTTATCACTTACGCCAAAGCATTTTGGCGAGAGTTCATTGTGGGAAGCATCATCGGCGCCATCATGGGGCTTTTTTCAGGACTTTTCCTCTACTTCTTTATGTGGAATGATGATCGCAGTGTCATCGTTGGCTCCGTGATGTTTATTTCCATGCTCGTCACATCGGTGGTTGGAGCAGGAGCTGGAGCTGGCGTTCCCTTTTTACTCAAAAAAATGGGGCGCGACCCCGCAGTGGGAAGCGGCGTTTTAGTTACAGTGATCACCGATATTTTTGGATTCTTTTCGTTTTTAGGTTTGGCAACGTTTGCAATGAAATTTTTTGGGTCGCATTAATTAACAGGGAAACAACATCTATGTACGAGCAAATTGTTAAAGATATACAGGCCGCTAAAACCATTCTGCTAACCACGCACCGACAGTGTGACGGAGATGGACTGGGAGCTCAACTCGGAATGTACCACGCCCTGCGCGCCCTCGGAAAAGAGGTGCGCGTTTTGAATGTGGATGCCACGCCCAATAAATATCGCTTTTTAACTCCTGACTCCTACATTCAGTATTTTGATAGCCACCACGATTTGATTCAAGGGGTTTCGTTAGCCATTGTTTTCGACACCAACGACTACCGTTTGCTCGAACCGCTTTATGCGGAAATCGAAAAAAATTGCCAAAAGATTTTATTCGTTGATCACCATCCGGTGTTAAAGACCGGTCCCGAACCCACAGCGGGCTCCGTGATCAACACCAATGCCGCGAGCACAGGGGAAATGGTCTACGATATCATCACGGCTCTGGGTGCTCCCATGAATCGCGACATCGCTCGCGCGCTTTACACCAGTATCGCTTTTGATACGCAAATTTTCCGCTACGTGCGAAACTCTTACCGTTCCCACGAAATTGCAGCGGTACTTTTGCGTTACGAGACCGAACCCAGCATCATTCACAAACATATCTTTGGAAATTTTACGGCTTTAAAATACAAATACCTTTCCAAGGTGCTCTCCGAAATGGAATTCTTTTACAAAGATCGCTTGGTATTTTTGCAAATTAGCAGCCAAGAACTTTCTCAATATGGTCTCAGTGCCGACGACAGCCGCGATTTGGTGGACATGATGATGAATATTGAGTCCGTACAAATTGCCGTGGTTATTCGCGAGGATGAGATTGGCCACTTTAAAGTGAGCTTACGAAGCAAAGGTCACTTCGACGTCAACGCGCTCGCAGAGTCTCTCGGCGGCGGCGGCCATGTATTCTCCGCAGGCGCCTCTATAAAAATGCCAGGCGATGTTCTGAAGAAAAAAATTGTCGAGCACTTCGCCAAATTTAACAGTTAAGATCCTTTGCTGCGCTCAGGATGACGGGGTACCGCTTATACCGTACTTCTTAAAAAGGGCGTCGACTTCGGGCAAACAGGTTCCGCAGCTCGTGTTGGCTGAACTCCGGGCTCGCACCTTTTCGATGGTGTGGGCGCCTAAAATGATGGCTCTTTCCACATTGATTTGTGGAATTTTTCGGCAATGACACAACTCCGGGTCCGAGGGTTCATCGCCCCACTCTTCTCGAATTTTTAACACTAATTCACGCAAGAGCAGCTGTTCGGGCTCTTTCCCCTGCGGGACGGGAAGCTTACTTTTGTGAACCAACATCATTGCCTGCAACTGATTGATGGCTGCAGAGAGAGCCAAACGCCCCACGACGTTCCACTGAATTTTGCGAACCGTGTCTTTTTCGAAAGTCACGATCGCTTCGACGGAGTCACCACCCTTTATGGCTGCCACAAAGGTTTTTATCATGGAGTTGGATCTCCAAAGTAGTTTTCAAACAATGCTTTTTGTGGATAGGAAAACCACATGCCAATCAAAAATAAAAAGTAGAAGGGATAAATTATCCAACCTGTTTGCGTAAAAATGGCAATCATGATTCCGATGATAGCTACAAATTCTAACAGGAGTATATGGATGGCATAGACAAGTAGAAGCGTTTCTTTCAGCTTTCGGCCTTCGTAGGCTTTGAGTTTTGCCCCGCGAACCTTCATGTAGTTTTGAAAAAAGCGAATCCCGTAAACAAAACTAATAACGGCCATCAAGACAAACACAACGTAAACTGCCAAAGGCGCCGTTTGTGGACCTGGCTGCGTGATAAAAAATTCGAGGCCCCAAAACGAAAAAAGTGTGGATTGAATCAAAATTCCAAAAAATACGAAGCGCGCTGTTTTGACTGTGGAAGCAAGCAGAGATGGTTTATCCATAAAACTATGGTAGCAATGGAGCCCATGGACGTCCACCAAATCCCGGCCCGCAAAGACAATTACATTTATGTGCTCGAGGACCAAAGGCTCGACCATTGTGCTGTGATTGACGCCACGGACTTTGAACTGATTCAGCAGTTTTGCAAAGTGCGGAAAAAACGCTTGTCTTCAATCTTTGTCACTCACCACCACGAAGACCACATCAATGCCATCGGCCGCCTCGTCGATCTTTACCAATGCGAGGTTTATGCGGCCCAAAACGACGCCCACCGAATTCCTGGAGCGACTCAACTTGTGAACAACAATGATACTGTTTTTTATGGACCCCATGCTCTCAAGGTTTTTTCAACACCCGGGCACACTCTGGGACATATTTCTTACTATGATGCCGTCATTGGTCGGTTGTTCTGTGGCGATGTGATCTTTCGTTTTGGCTGCGGACGACTGTTCGAAGGCACACGACCAATGATGCTGAATACCCTGACGAAATTGCGCGACCTCCCCGACGACACCATGATTTACTGCGCTCACGAGTACACACTGGCCAATTTAAAATTTTGCCAAAAACTCGAGCCGCAAAATGAGTATTTAAAAAATTTTCAACAAGCTCCACCCACTGTGCCGTTTCGCCTCGAAGAGCAAAAAGCCCACAGCCCCTTTTTCCGTTGGGACGATCCACTCATCCGCGCGCAATTAAAGACATCATCAGACGTAGAAACCTTCGCCCGCGTCCGCAACCTCCGCAACCCGTCATCTTGAGCCTAGCGAAGGATCTTTCCGGCTGAAGCCTTCGAGATGACGGTGGATGCCTAAAGGTTGGTGTATTTGGTGTTTTGGCCCTTTGCTTTTTCGACGGGGTATTTGGCTTTGTTTTTTTGCAGTTTTTTGACGAAGGCGTCCGACAAATCAAAATCGTATTTTTGCGAAATTCGCAAAAGGAAAAACAAAACGTCGGCAAGCTCATCCGAAATCGCCTCGCGCTGGGCGGGTTGTTTTAAAAGCTCCCCGATTTGTGTTTCAGACTGAAAGCGGAACACTTCCAAAAGCTCAGCACTCTCGGTAACCGCGCCGATGGCGAGATCTTTGATGTTATGAAACTGATCCCACTCCCGCTCTTCGCAAAACTGGCCAGTGGCTTTTTTTAAATCTTCAATCTTGGTGTCTTGGTCCATTGGGGTCTCTTTTCCACGAAAAATCACGAAACAGCTCTTTAATTTTTGAATCCAGATCTTGTCGGTAACAAATAAATCCGTTGTTGAGATATTGGGGCTTTCCGTAGCGCAGCGATTCCAACGTTTTCAAATCCACAACCCGACAACCTGCCTCTTCGAGCAGGATTTGCCCCGAGGCCGTATCCCATTCGTAGGTGTTTCCAAAACGTGGATAAAAATCCACATCGCCACGAGCCATGTTGCACATTTTTAAAATCGACTCTTGATGACGAACTTCTTGAATATTGAGCGCCGACATCAGCGGCTGGGCCTGGGGCTTTAAATGGAAACCCGAGGAATAGGCCACCAGCGCGTTTCGAGTTTGCGCGTTAGTGATTTTACTGCCGTTAAAAAAACTGCCTTTGCCAAGTTCGGCGCTAAACATCAGACCCGTTGCCGGAAAATACGTCACTCCAAGGATGGGGCGACCCGCTGAAACCAGCGCGACAAGCACCGCAAAATGCGGGGCCTGATCGATAAAATATTGCGTCCCGTCCAAGGGGTCGACGATGAAGTAATCCTGATTTGGAAGGGGTAACTGCCGCTCTTCGCTCACTACGGGGGCTCCCAGAGCCTCTAGCTTCTCGATGAGGAATTCGTTTGAGGCGTGGTCGGCCTCGGTCACTGGGCTGCCATCGGTTTTGTCGATGATTCTAAGATCGGGCTTTTTAAAGTACTTCAGCAGAATTTCGCCGGCCTGAATGGTGATTTTTTCAATTTTTTCGCGCATAACTGGGGCCAACATAGCTTTAAAAGTTTTAAAAACCAAGAATTTCAAAAGGATTCCTTGAAAAACAAAAACCGAGGCGTTATAAAACGACGCTGGATTAAATAGTTTTTCGTTGAAGTGAGGTTTCCATGGCTAAAAAGGGCAAGATTCGAGTAATTACGTTGGAGTGCACCGAGGCTCGTAAAGAAGGCGTTCCGCCATCGCGTTACGTGACTCAAAAAAATTCACAAACTCACCCTGAGCGTTTGGAAAAGAAAAAGTACAATCCAAATCTTAAGAAGCACACGCTTCACAAAGAAGTTAAATAATCGTCCGTCCCAAATGGTTGATTTGTTTTAAAAAGGCTCCTCAAGGAGCCTTTTCTTTTTTACCCATGAGATATCTTCATTTGCCGCCCCCAATGCTGCGTGCTATCGCGTAAGAACACTGTGAGCCCCCCGGCTTACCCAACCAAAGGATATGCCATGAGTCTACTTCTTCTTGTTTTCGGCCTGTTTGCCTCTTTTTCAAGCGCAGAAACCCTCGAGCCACAAATTTGCATCACCGTTTACACAAGCGACGTCACTTTTGCCAATGTAGCGCTCACTGCAGCCTCTGAGCAAAAAGACCTTTTTAACGTTGAGTCCTTAAAACTCGAGCGATCAGCAACCGGAGTCGTCGTTTACCTTGAGGGGTCAAACGCGGGCGGAACTGAGATCAGCCTAGAAGTACGAATGAAACAAGATTGCGGAACTGGCGAAGCGCTTGTGCTTTCGATCACCGGCCCCACTGTTCTTTTATAAGACGAAAGATTATTCGCAGGCCAAATAAAAAAAGCCCTCATTCGAGGGCTTTTTTTTTACCTAATGCACTGCCGCCGGTAAAGGTACTTGGTACCTTTTAGAACGTGTAGTTCAGAGTTGTGTAGTAATAGCGACCGATTGGATCGTAGATTTCGGTGTTTAAGGCAACCTGTCCTGTTTCATCCAATGGACGTGCAGTATCAAATACGTTTTTTACTCCAACGTTCAAACCTACTTTTTTAAACAAGTTTTGTTTGCCGTAGTTTAAATCAAACTCAGTGTGGGTTCTTAAAGATCCAGCACCCACGGCTCCCACAGCACCATAGTTCGCAGCTTTATCACCGCCAGAGATAGTTCTAAGCGTACCGCGAAGGGAGTGTTCGTTGCGAATTGTCGTTACGTTTATATTATTCTTAAAATAATTGTCTTGATCATTTTGGATACCTAGACCCGGAAAAGATTCTCCAGATGTTTTCAAAAACTGAATATGAGTCATGTTAAACACCACGTTTAAAGGAACTCCTATGTTAGCCTTAGATTGTGTTGTGACACTAAAATCAAGACCCTGTCTGATCCGAGTTGCTATGTTATAGGCAGATAACATATTGATACGATCAATCTGGCCTGTCCCATTGCGAACAATATCAATGTTGTATCTATCACGCAAAAACTGTTCGCCAAACACAGAGGCTGCTCTCATCACTTGGTTCATATCTAAAGCGCCAACAGCGTCATCAATTGTGGCGATAAATACATTGGATTCGATGCTCCAGTTTTTCTTGGGCTGTAAAATAAATCCTGCGTTGTAATATAAGGATCTTTCCTGAGTCAGATTCGGATTTGCACTTGTTAAAACTTCGTACTGTCTATTGGAGCATGTCGGACCAACGTTACCTGCAGCGGCGCATCCCACAGCGTCGCGCATTCGCGGATATCCAAGACTTCCACCATTGTACAAATCTGCAAGATTTGGCGCTCTAAAGCCAGAACCAATCGATGATCTAAACATCAACTTATCATTGGCCTGCCAACTAAGAGATAGTTTGGGATTTATTGTATTACCAAAATCACTGTAGTTGTCATAACGAGCGGCTAAACCAATCTCTAGATCTTCGATAGGAAAAATAGATGCTTCTGTGAAAACAGCTTCATAGCTACGAGTTCCAAATCCGTTCCCACCGTTCCCACCGTAGCTGCTATTGGCGGCGGTAACGCCGTCCACTTCACTGCGATACATTTGCCATGCTGTAGACGCTCCTACAGCCAGCGAAGAGGCGTCAGTGATTTGACCCGTGGCAATGGCGCGAGCCTCTGCCTGACGAGACTGTGTTACATCGTAAGGACGGATAATCGTCGAAGCGATGCTTCCTTGTTGATCTAGTGGCAGAAGCGGGTTGTATCCGTTCCCCACAAGAGCGCTCAGCTTACGAGTGTCTGCATAGCCTTGACCATCGCCGCGTGCTCTTGAGTCTGCATAGGATCCTGTTAAATCCAATGTCCAAGAGCCTCCAAGTTTAGTTTCAACTGACTGACTCACATTATAAGCCGTCGTTTGATCTTGGTTGTCACGCGTACCGGCACTTAAAAGACGGTAACGAACATCCACAAGTCCGTTTAAAGGGTTGATCGATGGATTTGTGATACCAATGGCCGCTGCCTGCGCTGGAGTGATTTGCAAAGTTCCTGGCGCAGGAGCTAAACGTGTTTGTACATCTCTGTAAGTAAAATTCGCTTGCGATTTAAGTTTTACATTTTCCGATAATTTATATTGAGCATTTAACAGCGTCGAGTACTGGGCGATTTTCGGCATTTCCCATGAGTATTTAGAGTAATCAAATAAACAGTAAGAGCCCGAAGAATCTGTCACTTGCTGATCTGCGGGGCAGCTTAAAAATTGGTTATTCCCGCTAGCATCTGTCCACTGACCAACTTGGCTTGTTCCGCTGCCTTGGTTAGCGAGGTTTGTTACCTTTGTAAATTCGCGATCCGCACTCGCCAGTTCTGCATTGTTACGATACTGAATAATCCCCGTAACAGACCCGCGCTTGAACGTTTTCCCGAAGGTTCCAAAAAAATCTGTTCGTTGCGCGCCTCCAGCTTGGGCCATGGATTGCCCAAGGGAGACCGATCCCCCGTTGTAGTCTTTTTTAGTGATAAAGTTGATAACACCACCGATGGCATCAGAACCGTACGTTGCAGATGCACCATCTTTTAAAATTTCGACGCGCTCTATGGCCGCCGTGGGAATTAAGTTAAGATCCACGGAGTTCTCGCCACCCATTTTAGGGAGGCGATTTCCATCCAGCAACACGAGAATAGAGTCTGAACCGAAAGGTCCAATCCCAGTTGTGGCAGCACCTGGATTTCCGTTGATGGCGTTTTCGCGCTGGCCGCCCGTGGTGAGAGCGTTGTCTCGCAACACATCGGCCACCGAGTTGTAGCCTGATGTCTTTAGGGTTTCGCTAGTGATAGTCTGCACTGGATTGGGTGCTTCTTCATCCACCCGTTTAATGTAAGAACCTGTGACTTCTATTTTTTTAAGAGTTTTGGTTTCCTGAATAACTTCTTCGATGGGAAGAGTCGTTTCGGATGAGTCGTTTTTCGCAACGGCAAAAACAGAAACTAAACAGTATAATAGTGTAAACATGACTTGCATTCTTTCCCCCTAGTTATCCCCATCTAAATTCGTAATGGCTTCCCATTACTTTATCAAGTTAATATAGATGATGTGAATTTTTTGCGCGCTTCATCATAAGGCACCCCCGTAATCGTTGACAGCTCTCAGCGAAGTGCGAGACACATTTAGGCCACACGGAGGTCGCTCTATGAGGGCTATACTTGTTCTAACGCTTATGTCGCTGACTTTAATCTCTAAGACTTTTGCTCAGACTCCCGCCCAGCCGGCGGCCGTCAAAGCAGCAGAAACTCCTTCCACTCCACAGCCAGCCGCGGCTCCAACAGTGGCGCCAGTGGCGGACCCAGTTACTGAATTGCCAACGGCGGATGAAGAACCCGTTGCCAGGCGCGAGCCCATCAAAAAAGGTTTTGTTGTAAACCCAAATTTTACTGTGGCCAGCCGAAAACTCGAAGACGGCCAAGGGCAACCACAAGGTAAAGTGCGAACGTTTCAGCTGGATTCAAAATTGGGCTACGTTTTTGATTTTGGTTTGTTTACAGGTGTTCAATTGAATTATGGTTTTGGTAGCGGGAGCACTGGTACTGCACCAGACAACGACCTCACGACGTATTACGCAGGACCGTCCATCGGCTACAGCTGGGAGTACACGGGACTGTTTTTATCAGCGACCTACATAGCGACGGGCTCCTACGATACAACAGGTGTAGGAAAATACGAAAAAGCCACTGGCTATCAGATCGATATCGGCTACCCAGTGAAAGTTACTGAGAATGTTCAGGTGGGTCCGCAATTAAGTTTAAAACGAATTGATCTTAAAGATGGCAAAAATGCTTTGGCAGACACTGAGATTAAAGAGTTAACACCTTACTTCGGTCTTTGGCTTTATTTCTAGGAGAACAAAATGT
>JANPLN010000048.1:0-23778 GCA_031426555.1 Bdellovibrionales bacterium
GTTTGTACGCCAGTACTTTAATTTGGACCTTAACGCAAAAATTCTTCTGGTGAGAATTGCAAATTCTAAACGTTTTTATTTTTCGGAAAGAGAAATACGCAAATATGCCAAGGACTGCGATGTAGCAAAAGCCATTGATCATTTAATGAACCTTAATTTTTTAAAATGGGTGTCCACAAGTAACGAACTCGCACCACCGCTGATCCAGTCGATGGGTGAAATATCTGATAGCTCCCATTCACTTTTTAAAGAACTCACGCAGCAACTCGGCGAAGCTCTGGTGCATGGGCAACCTCAGACCCAGCAGTTCGAATTTGATCTCTCAAGCTCGTCTTATTTTGTTGCCACATTTAAAATTTTTAGCAGCTATCTGGAGTTTTTGCATTTTGGGGATACCACGTCCAACTCTACACAATTTGCTTTAGCACAACTCAACCTCGCCTCCGACGTCAGCCGGGGCCAGGTGATGGGTTTGTCGCGGCTAGATTGGTTGTTTTTTAAAAGTGTCGGCGTGATGGCGGAATTTCCTCAACTCCAACAAACTTTATTTCAACTTTGCCACCTCCATTCCGATTCTCTGGCGCAGAAGCTTTCGTCATTCACTTGTGCCTTTTTAATAAAAACTCTTTGGTTTTTAAAACCTGGTAAAGCCGCAAGCGAAAATACCAATCACAATCGATCAAGCCTAATTCACCTCGTTTTTAGCACGGGGTTGAGCGATTTCTACGCGCCTGCGATACGTCATCTTAAGCGCACGAAAGACGAGCGCCTGAATGAGTTTTTAAAAAAACTTCCAAATATCGATTTGCCACCCGAAATAACACAATTTCTGCAGGGCGAAGATCCCACGTCCACTATTTCGCGCCGAACAATTCATTTGCCCCACGGTGCTTTAGCCGATTTAGAAGCTAGCTTGGCGCAGTTGTTGAGCACAAGTGGCATTGAGACTTATTATACGGAAAACCGGTTATGGAAAATGCTCTTCGCTCTCACATTTTGGGATATTTATTTTTCAAAAGATGCGCAGGGTCGATTGTCATTTATTGCTCCCACGCGCGAATTTTTCCAATCGAACGAAGCCCAGTTTGAGCAAATCTTGGCAAAACTGACCACGCCGCAAACCCATCAACGACACGTGCTCAAAAACTTTGCTGCCAACTACAAAAAGCCACAAAAATTTTTTCGCTGGACGCAAAAATACATGGAGCCCATGATCAAGCTGATTGAGTTTTCTCCACCAGGCGCTGTGCCCACAGTTCTTCGGCGCATGGCAAAAGATTTTAAATTTTACTGTTCCGGGTTCCCTGATCTCATCTCCATCACCGCTGCTAAAAATAAAATCTCCTTTACCGAGATCAAAGCCGAAGGCGACAAAATAAGCCCCAAGCAAAACCTGAGGCTCTTCGAACTCCAATCCTTAGGTTACGATTGCGAAGTGGTGGATGTGCGCTGGGATCAAGATGACGGGCAAACTTACGTGGTGTTGGATGTAGAAACCACGGGCGGGCTCCAAGGTCGAAATCGCGTGACTGAGATCGGCGCCGTCAAAATACAAAATGGACACGTGATTGATAATTATCAAACGCTGATCAATCCTTGCATTCCGATTCCCCGTGCTATCACGCGACTCACCGGTATCGCCAATGAGATGGTCGCTAGCGCCCCAACGTTTACAGAAATTGCATTCCAATTACGAGAGTTTTTAAAAGGCAGTATCTTTGTCGCTCACCACGTGAGATTTGATTACGGTTTTATCCAAAAAGAATTTGCGCTGCTGGGTGAGGAGTTCTTCGCTCCCACGGCTTGTACGGTAGTGCTGGCCCGCCGAAAATTTAAAGGCCTAGAGTCTTACTCACTGAAGAATCTCTGTCATCAGCTCGACATCTCACTAGAGACGCATCACCGCGCGCACTGCGATGCTGTCGCTGCTTCGCAGATCTTTATCAAATGTATGAGTAATTAAAAAAGCAAAATCTAATTGGCCGCGGGTGAGGTAAGGTAACCATTATTTGTCTTCACGGGGATCAATGACTATCCCGCCTTGAGATTAAACTCGATCTGTTGATACTCCACCACGGGGGTATGGATCACTCGCCCTTGGCTGATTGTGGATACCAACTTTAAAGCGCCCACTGTATTAAAAAATTGGATCAATTTATTGAGGTTAGATACATCCATCTTAAGTAACTGCGCTAGCTCATAAACGGACTTCGGTTCGTGCCTCACAATAGCGGCAAGCACGCCGATGTTTTTAGCAAATCTATCGAAGTCTTTTTTTTTGCCAAAAGAAATTTCCATTTGATTCTGCTTGTGAGCTCCTTTTTGCGCCTTATCTAATACTTTTTTAAAGTCCGATAACGCTTCGGAAGTAGTTCTGATTGATACAATTAGTTTTTTCATAAGTTAACTCCTAACTCTTCCCAAACCAGTTTCTTAAAATCCTCGATAAGCAGCTCATAGTTAATATACACATAAGGACCTTCGTGCTGGTTAATATGGACATGGGGAAAATAAGCGAAGCCTTCAAAGCACGATACTCCTTATATTGGTTAAAATCAACCAATATTGATGGTTCCGACGAGAAAGCAACAACCACCGAGCCCGATCTGCAAACAATCGCGACGTGCCACATCCCTCCACTGCTCGCGCAGTCCCCAGGCATTTGAATTCCGGACCGGGCTCCAATTAAAGCCGGTAGCCCCATAATTAGCCTTGACTAATTATTAGCTGTAGCTTATATTGTGATCTGTGAAGGTTAAGTTTTACCTTAAATCATCAGGCCGCAGCCCCGTCGAAGAGTTCTTAACTGACTGCTCCGAAGGTATTCGAGCAGATTTCTTCGATGCAGTGAACTTGCTGGTCAATGGCCAAAATTTAACCTTGCCCCTGAATCGAAATCTTTCAAGCATCCACGCCGGACTGCATGAGCTACGGCTGAAAGATCGCAGCGGGCAGATTAGGGTCTTCTACTTTATCAAAAAGGGTGATGCGATTTATATGCTCCACGCCTTCAGGAAAAAGACCCAAGAATTGCCAAAGAACGAAATTGAAATAGTTTTGAAAAGAATAAAGGAGGTTTGAAATGGCTTGGAAAGAAATGAATATCAACGAACTGGCAAAGTCGCTTGGTGTTAATGCCTCCGAGGTTCGTGAAAAGCAAAAAATTATTCAGTTGATTACAAAAACTAGAAAAGAGCTCAAATTATCCCAGGCAGCGCTTGCAAAAAAAATAGGTATTACTCAAGGACGAATCGCTCAAATTGAATCTGGTGTTGGAACATCGAAAGTGACTTTCGATATTCTTCTCAGCATTTTGGTTACAATGGGTTTCGATTTTAAAATTCTTCCTAAAAAAACGGCCTAAGCGAGCGGTTTTGATTTCTCAAAAACAATCTTCGCATGCAACCCGAGAGCAGCTATCACTCGCAGCATGAGATCGGTTGAGATATCTTTGGTGTTCCTGTTGAGTAAAGCAGTTATCCGGGTTCTTGAAGTTTTCGCTAGCTTTGCGACTTGTGCATGAGTGAGACCTTTTTTTAGAACAACCGCAACAATTTTGTCATTAAGATCACTGCGGATTTTGATTTCTAAGCCATTGCTTGCAGAAAGACCCAGAAGCTCTGCCAATTCTGTTTCGTTTTTCGTGATAATGGATTTAGTTTTTTTCATCGAGCATCTCCTTGGATCTTCAGAAAACATATGTCTCAGATCTGGTACACTTCATCAAGATCAATCTATGGAACCTCCCCCACCAGTCCGCTAAAAAATCTCAATCTAAAACACTCTGCCATCCCATGACCTCCCATGACAGGCCACAAGCGCACGCTCAAATAAAAGGAGCTGTAGGATGTGGACACTTTTATGGATACTCAGCGCGCACGCCGAACCGGAGTGGATCTCCGCGCCACCTAAAGAAGACAGCACGTACAAATACTACGTGGGCCGCGCCGAAAATATTCCCACCGCCAGCGAAGCCTTAGCTCTTGCCAACAAAGATGCCGCTCGCCAAGCCGTGCGCAATAACTTTGGCTTTTCCTACGAGTTCTCCTCCCGCTCCATCGAAGACTCTCGCACAAGCGATGTGTCCACCTACGACCGCGAGTATGTTCAACGAGTGAACCTGCAGGGCTTTGAGTTTCAGGATCAACACATCGAGCAGCAATCGCGAGCTACTTCCGCCTTTGTGCTTTATCGCTATAAAAAACAAGCCATTCAAAAAGAACAACTCAGATTGAACGAAACCCCAAGCGACGTCACAACCACACTCCCGCAAGACATGGTGTCCACCACAGGCGAGGACTCCCTCTACCTCGGTGGTCTCGACGTAGAAACCAATCCCCCAGGCGCCAAGGTGATCGTGGACGGAGAAGTTTACGGAAAAACGCCTCTCAAAATCCGCGGGCAGCTTGAGCCCGGCGAACACACCATCACTTTGGATCACCCGCAGCGCAAAACCTACCAAGCCAACATCTACATCAGCCCCGGACAAAACGGCCTTTTGCAAAAAAATCTCGAATACACTTACGGCAGACTGCGCTTTTTAAACCCACCCAGTGGAGCACAAATTAAAATCAATAATAAATTCATCGGCACCACGCCGTTTTCGGCAAACATCTTAGCCGGCACGCCGCTCACCATCGAAATCTCCCACCCGCAGTACTACACCGCAAAAATACAAAACTTCGTCCTCCACAAAGACGAGGACCAAACCATCGATTACACCCTCACACCCATCAACCCCCCGCAAGCCTCCATCCGCTCGCAAGCCACTGGCACCACAACCGACAACCTCGAACCCGACGACTTCAAACTCTCCACGCTTCCAAAAATTTCCCTCGACGGATTTTTCCTGATCCCAAGAGTGCTCTACCACATCGACAGTCCCATGAACGAAGAGTCCTACCGCGCCCTCAGCGGTGCGCTGTTCGGCGGCGATCTCGGTCTGTGGGAGTACGGCGGCATCAGCCTCTACACCGGGTCGCTGACCAAAAGCTCACTCTCCGACGACACCACCACCTACTACGATCCGGACTACTCTCCCCTCGTCCTCGACTTCGAAGCCGCCAAGGTCACCATGTTCTCCGCCTACATCACCCTCTACACCGATAGCTCGGTGGCGTATTTTTTATGCTACGACCGCTTCCAAATGGAGGCCGAGTACTCATACACCGTCGACGGTGCAACAAGCGCAATCACAAGCGACCCCCTCTTCGCCCAACAAACCGCACAAGGTGTGTCCCTGCGCATTGTCTCAAGAGGAAGCACAAAATCGTGGTCCCTCACCTTGGGCTTTGCCGGCTACGACAAAAACATTTACGGCGTCGAGCGTAGCAGCGGGTATATCAATCTGGGTTTTGGTCTAGATGTTTTTCATTCGATAAATCCGATGGAGTAAAACAATGGCACGAAACGAAACCACCGCCCGCGTTTTAAAAGTGATTCACATCCTGGAGATCCATCCCCAGGGCTTGAGCATTCGCGACCTGTATCAAAAACTGCAAGACGATGGCTTCCCCTGCTCCGTTCGCACGGTGTACCGCGACCTCGAAGCTATTCAGGCCGCCTACTTCCCCGTCACCCGCGAAGGCAGTGGCGACGAAAGCAAATGGAAGCTCGAAAGCATCGCCACCCTTAACGAAAAAGTGCAGTTCTCCTACCACGAACTCATGGCGCTGTTCCTTGCCAAAAACACGCTCGAAAACCTGCAAGGCAGCGGCCTGTACCCCCACATCCGAAGCTTCTTCACCCGCCTCGAAAAAGCCCTGGGCCCCGGCGCCTCGCAAGAGATCGAACGCTTAAGAGAGTACATGGCCATCAAACCCCAAGCCACCTGGCAATCGGGCGTGTCGCAAGAAATCCTCGACACCATCTACGACGCCTGCGCCGAAGGCCATGTGCTAGAAATCGATTACACCGCAAAATCCGGCGAGCAAAAAGACAAAGTCGCAAAACGAAGACTTGGCCCCGAGGGCATTTACTTTGCCGATAGCGGCGTGTACCTGATCGCGCTGGATTTAAACACGCAAACCCACAAAACCTACGCCATCGCCCGCATCCTGCAAGCCCGAATGACCACCGACCCCTACGAATCAAAAAACTTTAGCCTGGCCGAATATATCAAAGACTCCATGGGCGTCCTCCGCCAAGGCGAAATCAGCGATGTGGAATTGTTTATCCAAGAACCCATGGCAAGTTATGTGAGCGAACGAAGATGGCATCAGTCGCAAAAGATCATCCGCGTAGATAACGGCATCCGCCTGAAACTGCACCTCCGCATCAACGACGAGCTCGTGCGCTGGGTGTTGGGGTTGGGGTCGTGTGCTGAAGTTGTGAGTCCGAAGGCTTTGCATGCTCAGGTGCAGAATGAGGCTATGAAGATTATGAAGAAAATAAATAAGACGGCGGCTTAGTAATTTGTTTTGAACAAATAAGATCGGATCCACCTACGCGGTATAAAACATCTGAAGTTCTAAACAATACTTTGTACAAAGCACTAGCAGTTAAGAGATATGCGAAAACTTTGGGATCGGATAAATTATGCTCAAAAATAAGTCAGGTCGACACTAGGTTCGAAATCAGGACAAAAATGAACTACATACTCAATTTTAATATGTATGCTTGCGGCATTATTTGCACATTAAAAAATCTTGATATGATCACATTTATCTAGACTCAAAATACCTTTGGATTAAGATCCTTAAAGGAGTAAAATTACATATGAATTCATCGAAAACGGAATTTTCCCAGACCGAGAGTATTATTCAGGCAACCGAAAGTTGTGAACTAACTTTATCTGCAGATAAAAAATGGCTTAGACTAGTGGTCGGCGGCAAACAGATAGTTAGTTTTCATGTTAACTATGTCAATTTGGTGCTGGGTAATTTAGAAAAAGCTCCCTATTCGAAATTGATAATCAATAAACCAGATGATGGGCCGACAATTTAATTATTTCATTCCTATGTCTTGTAGAAATTCTGATGATGGCTCAACTCCACTCACCATCAAAAAATCCCTCGCTCGTGTGCAAGCTACATAAAGAAGATGCCTTTCTGTTTGGTAAATTTCCTCTAGGTCGGACTCGTCAAGGGCTGCTCCAAGCCGTGCTTGGTTGGGGATTACTATATCGTCACAAGCCATTATAAAAACAGATTTGAACTCCAAGCCCTTGGCCAAATGCATTGTTCCCACAGATACATTATTGTATTGCGTATTCATGTGATCGGTCAGCATATTAGCTACAAGATTTGCGACCTTCAATGCGGAAGTTGCTCTTGGGATTTCGTTTTCAGTTCTGACAAAAATACCAATTTCTTCTGGTCGGACGCCTAGCCCTATTTGACGTAATATTTCCTTGGCGACTGCATTTTGTTCTTCATTAATTGTCGAGGCTGTTTTGATTATCGGTTTAATGCCGTCAAAGACAGAAATAGTAGAAAGTCTCGCTTCCTTGTTCTGGTCAACGTCAGATAGCTCTTCAGGTAACAGGCAATCAGCACTCAAGCGAATTTGGTGTGAAGTTCTATAGTTTACTTTCAGCGTCTTTGAGCGCCCTCTAATTTCAACGCCCAACGCCTTCCAGCTAAATGGCTGTTGAAAAATTCTTTGCCCCAAATCGCCAGCGAAAAACAAACCGTTTTCTCTATTACCGCCAAGAGCCTCAAGAAGTCTTAGTTGACAGACGCCGATGTCTTGCGCCTCATCTACCACGATATTGGTATAAGGTGGATTTCTGTACTTGCCAGCCTGTTGCGCGAGGTCATTGAAGGCTTCATCAAGTGTTACTGAACCTTCTTTTTCTAAGATCTTTTTAACAACAGAAAATAAGTCCCAAACTTTCTGCTTTTGAGCCTCAGACAACCTCTTACGTCGACCGAGACGTCTCGCATCCTTATATTCGTCCCAGGATTTAATTTGCCAAGCATCGATGACATCTCTCCACTCGCTCGCTAAATATGATGTGGCTATTTGTAGCTCCGGGAACTTCTTACGCTCACCCTCAAGATGGGCCAAAAGGGTCTCCGAAGAAATAATTTCCTTCTTGTTCTTAAGACGAGAATAAAGACTCTGCGCGACTTCATTGAATGCGAAAATATCTATTCGATCACCCAATAATGGGCTGCCGACCAAGAGCTTTTTAATCCTTACTCTAAGCGCATTTGCCAATGTTTCTGAAAATGTTGTCAGCAAAACGCGGGACTCAGGATGGGATTTCAGCAAATGTACTGCTCTGTGAAGTGCAACAATTGTTTTCCCAGTTCCGGCCGAACCCGACACGCGAAATGGACCAGAACAATTCTGCTCGACCAAATTACGCTGATCTGGATGGAGAAAGATTGTCCATTTATCCCAAGGAGCATCCAAAGCTTTTAGAAGCTCTTCATGTGTGCTAATCAGCGAGAACCTTCGTTTTGCATCAGGGTGGTCAAATGGAGCAGATTTTTCTACGATCTTCGGGCTAGACGGAGTGCCACCAGTTGCCAACTCAAGTAGTGCCTCAGACGCTTCCTGCGGAAGATGCTTAGCGATATCAAATAGTGAGTCTTCAGTTACCAATTTAACATCAGCAATCCATTCGGGGGGCACGCCATAGCTCAATAGCTCAGCATCGTTTATGCTTTCGAAGAGAGGCTTAGGTGCAACTACCACCTTTTGTTGCTCAATAATTTTCGGCACAATTATCTCTTTTACGAGCTCACGTACCTCAACGATTTGGGCAGCTCCAGTTTGGGGGTGCGCCTCGATCTTTCTCCTTTCGGCCCAGTCATACGCTCTGTCGTGATGGCCTACGTAACAGACTAAAAAACTAGAATTAGTTTTGTGTACAATGATTCTAATATCTCTGCCAGCGCGTACGGACCAAAAATTTGCGTCCCTTGATTTTTCGATGCGATGAAATTGCATACTAGGACTTGCCGGATCTAGCTGAAGATCAAAAACAGTTGTTTTTACCTGTTTCTGCTCTTCGTTGGTAAGACGAGTAAGGCTTGAAGTAAACGTATCAGAAATTCTAAATTCCATTTAATCCACCTTAAAGACTTTCATAACCTCGTCACCAAGGTGATTTATAACTTTAACTGCTATGCGACCAGACTCAGGTTTATCAAAAGGTCGCGAAGTATCGCTGTTCAATGAGTCCCACGCTTCTTGGTCAATCTCTGCCTTCAATGAAGTTTTAAGCGCCTTATAAGGGTCATTAGCTCCAAGAAAGTAAGCATGCCGCACGAAAAAACTTTCTTCATTGTAATCGGTATCAATGAACCAACAAGCGATCCCGTCCGCCCCATCACTTCTAACCTCGCCTGTATTTGGATGAAAAACATCTACACCATTTATCTTAACTTGAATTTGAGATCCCTTTACTTTTCTAATCTCAATATCAGGCTCACCAAATATAACAAATAGATTACCTTTACCTGTATTCTTCAATTCGTCAGCCATATGAAGGTCAGCATTCATTCGAGCCTTCAAAATTGGTATTCGACCCAATGTTTGAAAGTCTGAAGCCATAGCATCATAATTGAATGCACAGGCGACCAAGACTTCAAAATCAGAGTCTCCGGCCTCTTTGGCGGCCGCTACGAGATCAGGCTTTGAAACAGTTCCAAACTCTGGACCGATAAAAATAGCAGCTCTTTTTTCTTTTCCTGATTTTTTTTCGATATAGGTGCCCTCAGCGGAGATCATCTGCCCAGGCCAAGGTTTAATTGACGTGAAAGGTATCTTGTCTTCTTTATGAGCTTGTTGGACACCCGCATTTTTCAGATTTTCAATAATTACTGTAGTAAAATCCTGTGCCCCAGACATTTCTTGTGGCAAATTTTCATTATCGCGAATGAGACTATCGTCGAAATCAACGGCCAGAACTTTATGTGGTGAAACACTCTCAACTGTAAACGGTCCGGCTACGCGTACTTTGTTTTTATCTACAAATGGTTTATCGTACAGGCACTCAGATTCGCCCTTGGCAGCGATAGAGGAATCAATCTCCATCTTTCGCTGTTGCCAAAAACGCCAAAAATCAGAGAGTAGTTTTTGGGACGCCTCGGACCAAGCACTTTCAGCGTTCCTAGGAATATCCCAAACATTCCACTTTTTCTTCATCTCCGAGTTCAATTGAGCTACAATTGCATTCAACTTGCTTTCCCATTTCTCACAAATTGCGTCAATCTCAAAATTATTAGCAATCGACTTTAGAGTAATATGAGGCACCCGCTCATATACGAATCCTTGTCTAATGCTGCCAGCGGTAATCGAGCTAGACGGCGCAATTCTTCCAATTTCAGCCTCCTTAAGCTGCCCTTCCCGGGAATCTCGCAGTATATAGAACGGGTAGCGGGCACCCATAATCCGCGATCTAGCTAGAGCTAGAGCTACTCGCGAAGTATCAATCGTAACCCATCTGCGCCCCCACTGCTCCGCAACAGTTGCAGTAGTGCCCGATCCACATGTTGGGTCTAAAACTAGATCTCCCGGATCGGTTGTCATAAGCACGCAACGCTGAATAATTTTTGTTACAGTCTGAACAACATAAATTTGCTCTTCTAAAAAACTTCCCGATCCTGTGTCATCCCAAACCGAAGTTATTGGAACAACTGGGAAGTCATCAATAAATCGCACATACCGCAAAGAGTTTTCAGTTTTATGAAAACGTGCTGCTTTAGCCAATCTTCCTAATCCATTCAAATGGGTTTTCCATCGATGATTATAGGCTTTCCCTTCAAATTTAAACTCAAATCTTGGGTTTGCGGACTCCACGGAGGTTGGTTGAAATATCCTGCCATTCGAAATATTCAAGCCAGCACTCTGAGCGGCTTTGACAGAGAATCTTTCACCGCTTGGCATTTCTACCGAATTATAACCTGCAACTGTCTCGCGGGTTTTCGGTAGAAAAAGTGGGCGAAACTTAACGCTATCTTTTTTGCGACTATACCAAAGAAGATAATCAGATGTGGATGGCACTAAAGACTGCGACAGCCCACCAGTTTTTTGGATTGTAAACTGACAACAGAAATTCTCATCCCCAAACACTTCGTCCATTAAGGCTCGTACTCTGTGAACATTTTCATCACCGATTTGAATAAACACAGAACCACTGTCCGCTAGAAGATCCCGAGCAACTGTAAGTCTGTCTCGCAAATATGTTAAATAGCTGTGAATACCATCGCGCCAAGTATCGCGAAAGGCCTTAACCTGCTCAGGTTCGCGGGTGATGTGGTCAGTTTTGCCATCTTTTACATCACGGCTAGTGGTTGACCATTGAAAATTACTGTTGAATTTAATCCCATAGGGCGGGTCAAAATAAATACATTGAACCTTTCCTCTCAGCCCCTCTCTCTCAGCCAGACTTGCCATAACCTGGAGGGAGTCCCCAAGAATCATCCGATTAGACCAGTGAGAATCATGCTGATAAAATTCTGTTTTTGCTCCTTCTGTTGGCAAACCATTAAAATCTGAAAAAAGATTGATCTGTTCATCCGCAGGTTGAGGCTTTTCCGATTTCTTAATAAGGTCGTCGATTAAAAATTTTGGATGAACTTTCTCTTGGATGAATAGTGGAGGGGCAGCCACTACTAGATCAGACCAGTCCTGCGAATCTTTTCCACGCCAAACGAGTTGAGGATCAAGATCTTTATTTCTTTTTGCATAGGCAACTTGAATTGGAGTCTGATCAGTTTTTTGCATGATTGACTGAAACTCAGCCGTTGGAATATTTTTTCTTCTTGCCTCATCATGCGTAATCGTTTCGACGTGGACTCTGCTTGAGGTATTCGAGGCTTTATTGGTTTTGGCTTTTGAAGCTTTTATTTTTTTTGCCATATTAAACGTCCTTACTCAATTTACTAGCGATTACTTTCGCAAACTCTTCTTCAAGTCTCTTAGCGAAGTTTGCTTCCATTTCATATACATTCGTAAATTCAGCAAAAGCCCAACGACCAAAAGAGCCAAGACGATTCACACCAGGCACCCAATAGGTGTCCATCGTCGACTTCTTCTCAACGGCATCTTCGCCGCGATATCCTTTGATTTCTACTACAAGATGCAAAGGATTTTCTGGTCCATGCCCGTCATCAACCAGCACAATGAAGTCCGGGCGATACTTTCGTTGCTCTGCCTTGAATCGATAGGGCACTTCAAATCCTAAACTATGATTTTTAACATATCTCATGACTTTTGGATGCGATTCTACGATTCGACAGAACTCTGCCTCCCAGGTGCTATCCCAAATAATCCAATTAATCGGACACTTGCGTGCGTCGGGCAAGTAACGTGTCGTTTTTGTCGTGTGAAAATTTACTTCGTGAGTTGTTCCAAAAGGATTGAATGAATCAAGTGTTGCAAAAATTGCTGTGCCTTGGGAATGCTTTTGAAATATCGCTGCAGCAATTCGGCCAGCAGCCATATCTAAAATCTGGAGATAGAGCAGTTGTGCTGGGTACGTTCCACCACTGCAATGCAAATAGCCTTCCATCCATTTTTTGCAAACAGCTTTTAATTGGCCGAAAAGGTGAAGTTTCGGTTCTTGGTTATCATCTCTAAAGTGAGTGAATAAAAGATATTTGGTTAGATGAAATAGTATTGTTGAGTTTCGATAGTCTTTTGTGTGCAAGAGTGTGAGGTCTACACCTTCACCAACAATGCCTTCGTTTTTGGTTGTCGCAGGGCCTATTAAATCAGGTGTTATCGTAAGCACTGAATCCTCATGAAAATTTGCTCCGATTCCCTCTTCTGGCAACTCCACTCTGTAACCAGCTATACGGGGAAATCGAATTTCGAGTAGATCTCGCTCTGGGCGAACTGCTTTGACGTGAATTGTTTCGCGTGGTCGCTGTGGTGTTGGGATGACTGGTGTGGCTGTGAAGTCAAAAGGAATACCCAAGACGTCTGCATATTCGACTTCGAATTTTCCATCGGCATTTACATCATAGGATTGCCTTCGAAGTGCTCGTCCAATTACTTGTTCACAAAGTAGTTGAGTCCCGAACGCTCTCACGCCAAGAACGTGAGTAACAGTATTCGTGTCCCAACCTTCTGTAAGCATCGAAACAGACACGACACAGCGGATCGATTCGCCTAGGCGATCTTTTTTCCCGACAGTATTCATTACTTCTCTAAGCAGATCTTGGTCACTAATATCTTCTGCTTTTCTTGCGTCTCCTGTTCTCTCGATTATTTCGCGCCGAAATCGATCGATTTCGTCAGACGCGATTTCTCTAAAATTTGCCTGCAAGGCCTCACCTGATTCAAGTTGCTTACTATCTATAAGAAACGATCTTGGCTTGGTGTAAGGTGTACCAAACTCATCAAAATTTCGAAAAAGCTCCAGCGCACCAGGTACAAAATCGGTACTGCCGTCTTTGTTTTTTCTTTGAAAGCCAGAAATATAGTCATATACAAGTTTCGAGGTAGTTGTGTTGTTACAAACTACAATAAAACATGGTGGTACATTTATTTGGGCTTCTTCCCATTGCTTAAAAATCTTTGCATAATGCCCATAGAGTGACTCAAGTGCAGTTTGAAGGGGTATTGGTAGTTTTTTTGGGTCCAATTCTTCGTTGGCCTTTCTGCCTTTTTTTGGCATATCTTTACCTATGTGCTCCCAAAGATTCCTGTACATCGGCATATCGCTACCAGGAATATTATCCACAACGGGAACCCTTGGCAGCTTTACGATTCCGCACTCGATAGCATCCATGAGCGAAAAATCACTCATCGTCCAGGGGAAAAGTGTGCCTTCAGCATAACCAGAGCCTCTCAAAAAGAAAGGTGTCGCAGAAAGATCCACAATTCGATTTGCACCGAGATTTCTTTTAACTATTTCCAGTCCAGAGATCCAAAGGCGGGCGGCTTCATTATTCTCTTCAACTTCGTCTCTCTCCTCGCCTTTGAGGCCTTCGGTATCATCGTCTGACACAGGTTTTTCCCGATAACAGTGATGAGCTTCGTCATTGATTATGAAAATGCCTTTTATTCCCATTAATTCTGGCATTGCTCTTTGAAGCATTTGCCCCTCTGTCTCGAGGGTATTGAGCGCTTCTCCTCGGCCCTGTAAAAGGGAGCGCCCGCCTTTAGATATTTCAACTCTCTCGCGCAATTTGAAAGTGTGATAATTGGTGATAACAATTTTAGCGCGAGCAATCTCCGGTAGAAATTCAGTCGGAACTAACTCTCGTGATCTAAAGTAACTATCCGGATCATTAGGTTGCAGCACTCTCAAACGATCTTTGATCGTGATGCCCGGCGAGACAATCAAAAATCCTTTAGAGAATTTATTGCTCTTTGGGTGTCGAACCGCATTGATGGTCTGCCACGCAATCAACATCGCCATTACTGCAGTTTTTCCCGTACCCGTCGCAAGCTTAAGGGCTAATCGCATTAATTCTGGATTTGCATCGTTGTTTGCATTCGCTAGATATTCAAGAAACTCGGTACCTGATTTACCGATGTTTGGCGCAACCTCCGTCAACCAAATAGCAGTTTCAACGGCCTCAATCTGACAGAAGAACGGACGGACTCCGTTAAAATTATGATGCCGCCAGTGCTGAAGCAGACGAGCTGTTTCTGGAGTCACACCCCAATTATTGGTGTTCGGCAGTGCTCGCCAACTGTCGACCAGCGTCCGCAAACGATTTATAACCGGAGTTGGATCATACATCTGCCCCTGTGTAGCATTGCCCTGCGCATCGAGGCCCATTTGCAACTGTTCAGATCTGTTTCGATTTCGCGGCTTTGGAATTGGTGATATGAATTTCGCAACACGCCGACTCTCGATTATCTTTTGTGTTGGCTGCCCGTGTTCGTCCAGCTCCCAGTGGCGAGAGGGATATTTGTAGGGCGAATTTAATATTGGTGCATCGTAGAAAGGATTAGACATCTTTTTGCTTCCTCTGATTGATATTTGCGTCACCTGCCCCGCCACTAATTACCCAATTATCAACTTCTGCCGGCCTGAATTTCCAAAGTTTTCCCATTCTGTGGGCGGGGATGCTCTTTCGTTCGAGCCATCTGTAAATTGTTTCCTTAGAGACCCCTAAATGTACGGAAATCTCTTCGACAGAGAGCCAGCGCTCGTTTATTCCCAATCAACACCACCTTAGAATGCTAAAAATTATCTGGGACAACTAAAAACAAGACAATACAATTTTTTGTACTGGACCATAGTCTTGCTGCTTACAGTATCTTTTATGGCAGCCGTGTATTGTGCACAGCTCGCCGAACCTGCCGGTTGGTGACGACTTATGTTTATTTCGAAAAGTATGCTTAAAATTTTTTGCCGTAAAACAACCAACCCTACTGACCATAATTGCCGACACAACGGGTAAAACCAACGCTAGTATGCGAGCCGCTCCCTAGCTTATCCTAAGAAAGTAATGGCCGGAACGACTAAATACTATGAGGAGTTTAAGGAGCAATCTAAGCAGTTATGGGAAACAAGTCAGCGCCTATAAATGAATTGAAAGATTCGACGGCCCTGAAGTACTTTAGACTACAATCTTTGATCCACAGATAAGATTTGCGCCGTCTACCCAGCGACCTTCGTGACTGCACCATTGAATTTTTTTTCGAGTCTTAAAATAATCTGATCCCACATTAATGAATCAAAAAGTCCACTAACAGGCAAACTCATGATCACTAACTTTCTGTCGCGAGGTAGATCGATTGTTCGTTCTTCAAAACCGCCACTAGAGGGGCAAAAAATCACTGCCGTATTCACTGGCTGATAGCCTTCTAGATAGGCCAACATTTGATATATATCCGAGTTAATATTGGCCCAATCAACTTTATACTTACAATCGGCAACAATGATTGGAATTCCCGATTGCGTAATTAAAATATCCGGCTCTAGCCTGACCTCAGCGCATAAATCTTGTTTAGCACGTGCCTTATCTGTCACTCTTAAAGAAAATCGGCGCGCGGCGATTCGCAATTGATTGCGTACATACCCTTCAAAAACCTTGTTCATATCAACACCGAAACCTGCGGAACGGAAACCGTATCGATTTAGTTTGAGAGCAGTTGCTCTATCTATAAGCCGGACTAGCCACAATGAACGGAAATAAGGGTCATTCGAACTCGGCATTGTAAAGTGCGGTAGAGTTGCAGCATACGGTATTGAATTTAAATGCGAGATCACTTGACGTAGTCGCCCACTCTTTTCGCTCGACACTAACTGCTCAAGAACTTCGAGGCCCCATTTTATAGCTATGTTTTCTGGAGTTGCCGGTGAAAATTCGTCGTACTCGCAGACGATACCTTTTCGGACCGGGGTATTAGCGATAAAGTCAGCATAGAACTCTATTTTTCCTCTAGGTGAAGTGAGTGAATCGACTTCTGCTATAAATTTATGGCGCAATCCGCTTTGAATAAGTTTGAATACTTCGCAGATCAAACCTTCAGCAATGACATCCCAAAATGTGCTATCGGACTTAACGATGGCATCTAAGTCCTTTGGATTCGCCTCGCCATCACCACCAATAATCATATTTAATACATCAACTGCACCAATTTTGGGCTCAATCACAATTTTTAATTGAGGTAGTAAAATATGTCCTATCCATGAGCCCGCCTCAAGATAGTAGGTTCTAAACTTCTGCCCGCCCTTGATGGTGATCAGCTCACGATAATGCGCAAGAGCATCGTACTGCTCGGAAGTCAGCTCGATGGCCAGTGATCGTCCGTATTCACGAAGGTGAATTTCTTGTTTCACTAGGCTGCCTCTCCCGCGGAAACTATGGCTTCATTAGCCTCTTTCCATAACTCTGTGAAAGAGAATTCTTCTAATCTACTTGCCGATGACAAAAAGTACTCCTGCAATAGCGGGTAAATCTGCGAGGTCCAGACCTCACTCAGGGTTTTTTTGCTAAGGGTGCGTGAGTCCTTAAAAAGGAAATAGGAGTGGCCAATCTGCAGTCGAGGGTCTCCGATTTTCGCATTTATAAGATCTATAAAGTTTAAACAGGCTTTAAGCTCTGTGGCGTTAACCGATCGGTAGTGACTGCTTAAAACTTCTGCTTGATATCCAAACTCTACGAATTGAAATCGTCTGCGGAGCGCATAATCCACGAGGGCTAAGGAGCGATCTGCACTGTTCATCGTAGCAATCAATGTGACGTTGGACGGAATTGAAAACGGCTCCTGTGAGTACAGAAGCGGTAACCCCTCGTTACGATACTCTAGAAGATACATGAGTTCCCCAAAGATCTTGCTTACATTGCCACGGTTGATCTCATCAATGATCATCACAAACTGTTCACCCGGTGCCTTACGGGCTTGGTCGCAAAATTCGACAAAAGTTCCCTTTTTTATTAAATAGGTCATTTGCCCAGCAACAACATGCGGCCGGATGCCCTCGATGAATTGCTCATATCCATAACTTTGGTGGAATTGTACTTTGCGGACGTGCTTTATTGACTTAGTCAAAGCGCGGGCAAGGTTATGGGCGGCTCGGCTTTTACCTGTACCCGGGGGGCCGAAGAAAATGATCTGTTTGGGATCTGCTTTTAGCTGCTCCGGCGTACCTAGCATTTGGTGTAATTGAGCAGCTACTGGATTCGTGCTGTGCCAATTTTGATCTGCGCAAAAGTCAGTCCATGTATAACTGACTGGTGGAATATCCAAGTCAACGACCTCATCGCCAGGAACACCTTGTACTTTTTCGAGTAAAATTTCTGGATTGTCATTGGTGGCTAAAATATACAGCGGCAATAGTAATTGGAAAGTCTCGCTGATTTTTTCCGTTAGCTTTTCACCCATACTTTCAACCTCATCTGGACTTAATGAGAAATCAAAATTTGGGGCCATGAATGGCGTGTGGCATGCCGCTTTAATTGTCTTTACATCCATATTGTTCGGAAAGGAATCCATTTTCTCTTTCCAGTTCCATATTCTAAGGCTAATTCCGGCGTCTTTTAATCTTTGAAAGTAGTCTTCGTCCAACCACTGCCCGTTCTCAAGATGATTTATTAATCTTTGTTTGTATTCCTCAGATTTGTGTCCGAACCCAAATCCGAACTTCATTTTATCTGAATAAAAAATTACATATAATTGTGCAGCTTCAATGCGTTTGGATTCTGATGGAAAGAAGGCACCCCAATAATGATCATGTATCCCACCCTTCCCATAATCATTTTTTTGAATAACGCTTAATATTCCTGAACGAGTCTCAATGCTGTCGCCAAGTACGGCGCTTACGCCAGGCGCGAGATTTTGAAATAACGCCCGAGCAGGATCGCGCAGAAGAGATTCATACTTTAATTTAGACTTCTGGTACGTTTCACGGGTTGGCGATTTGCGATAGGTCATTAGCAGCTCAAAGGCTTCTTTTGTAAAGCCATTGAATGATGCGATTTGTTCTTCTTTTTTAATTGGATTGGCTGACGGTAAGTTGCTCTCAATATTCGAAAAGTTTTTGTTGTGTTTGGCTATTCGGCCAAATACTTTCTCTTTGAAGTCTTCGTCTTCCAATTCTTTCATCGTGACGTTATCGAAGAAAAAATCGCGCATTTCCTCGTCGTCAGTTATACTAACAGCAACAAATGGCTCTAGAAATTTAACCGGCCGTTGATGCCCGTGCTTTGTTGATGGATTAAACTGGTAATCTCCAGTCACCGTGGCAAGCCCAATGATTTTACCCTTCGCATAGTAAAGAACCATATCGCCATTTTCCAACTCATCGCGAATCATGCCGAACTGTCCTTCGAGATAAGAAGTATCTCCGCTCTCCCCAGCATTGATCGCCTTGAGAGCTGCTTGTTTAATATCAGCGTCTTGAATCGAGCCTGAGACATTCCAGCCAATAGCGGCAACCGAGGCTGTTCGCATCGTCTCCCACTCGCTGCCTACCGCCCCCGGTGACAACTTAAAGACTCTCGGCAACTCATTGTCTGCGTCTTGATCCTCAAGATAGAAATGGTACAAACCATCTAACTCAGAGATTGTGCAACCAACTGCCTCACACAAGGCATGCGATACGTCGTACACGTGTTGATAATTTTCACCGTAGCTCATAACGCTAGCTCTTTCGAACAATCCAAAATCTTTCAAACATGTGACCGTCTTTCTATTGCGGACTGGGTATTTTTCTGGGTACATTGTAAAGAGAATTGCGGTGTAGACAGCACTTCCAAAGCCCTTGATCGTCTTACCCTTTGTACGCGGGCGAAACTCATCTATTCGTTCTGCTATCGGACGTGATTCATCTAACAGGGTCGTTAAAACTTTTCGTAGAAGGTTAATGTCTTTTAAGATCATTCCATTCTGCCGATGGATGCCAGTCCAGTGTTCATTTTCTTTAAACGAAGTGAAGCGACTAAACTCCTCCGCACTTAATGAAGCGATATGATTAACAGAAAAAATTGGCTGAAATTTACTGAAAAGTCGTTGGTCGCGTAATTTCTTCTCTTCCGTTCGCACTTTTGGAAGAAGTAACTTAAGTTTTTCTGCAGCGGCTTTGACTTTTTCTTGATCGAAAGATGACATGGGTACCCCTTGATTGTTCATCTTTCTAATCGGAAATTTTTATAACTTAGTTTAGTTTGGTCCCCACTAAAAACTATTATTTTCAAAGATTTACATACACCTGGACTCGATCATATATTGTGATTGGTTTTCATAGGCCAAATAGAACTTGGATAAATGTATCGGCTATTCAACTATGTCCGGTAGTTGGACCTGTTGATACGACTGGACATTCGGATTGCACAAGACCTCACTACAGACTCTCATTGATATTCGCTTCAAAAGCAGACAGAATTTGATGAAAATGGTTCTCTCATCGAGAAACGGAGTCAATTATGGCAACCAAGTGTAAATACTGCGCATCTACGTCTTACGGGGCGGGATGCTCAAAGAGCCCACATAAACATCATGAGCATGCGAACGTCGACGAAAAACATTGTGTCTTCTGTAATTCTACTTCTTACGGCGCAGGTTGCTCCAATAGTCCTCACAAAAAACATCAACATGGTAGCACCGGGCAAAAGTGTGTTTATTGCGGCTCAAGCTCTACGGGGGCTGGTTGCTCCAACAGTCCACACAAAAACCACGAACGATAGATAAACCAGCTTTAGTTCATCAGCTTTTTTATAAGCGCGGCGAAATCGAACCATATCGAAGACGTGCACATCATCACCTGCAAAAAGAATTGCGAGTTCGATATCAAGAGCTTCGGCAATTTGTTTGAGGGGCTTTTTAAGACGAATTGCAATAGATCTATAAAAATTGGCACGGATACTGCTGATACATTCTAAAGTTAGCTCATCGACGTCGTGCACGTGGAATTTAAGCACATCAAGGGAGTATTATGGTACAGGTCATCGGCTACGCGGCAAAATCTAAAACTAGTTTGCTAAAGAGTTTTGAATTCTTACGTAAAAACTTAACGGCGCAAGACGTACAAATTGATATTCAATATTGTGGAGTGTGCCACTCGGACGTTCATCAAGCGCGCAACGAATGGCATAATACCCAGTATCCCTGCATGCCTGGTCACGAAATTGTTGGTGTGGTTGAAAAAGTTGGACGTGGAGTTAAAAAATTTAAAGTCGGCGATTTAGTCGGCGTTGGGTGCATGATTGATTCTTGCGGAAAATGTCAATCCTGCAGAAATGGCGAAGAGAATCTGTGTGAAAAAGGTGCGCTGGCAACTTACAACGGGAATATGCGAAAACCGACAGATCATGAAAACACTTACGGCGGTTACTCAAATAAAATAGTTGTGCATCAAAATTTCGTTCTGACGATTCCAAAAAAATTAGCGCCCGAGTCTGCAGGCCCGATTTTATGTGCGGGTGTCACCACATACTCTGCCTTAAAGCGCTGGAAGGTAGGTCGCGGAACAAAAGTTGGCATAGTAGGTATTGGTGGGCTTGGACACATGGCCATCAAACTAGCGAATGCCATGGGCGCTGAAGTGACCGCGATTACCGGGCATAAAAATAAATCCCAAGATGCACTGGGATTTGGAGCGAATCACGTTTCATTGTCCACAGATAAAAACGCCATGAAGAACGCGGAAAGCAGCCTCGATTTTATTTTAAGTACGATTCCCCAATCGCACGACGTGAATCCTTACTGTGACCTTCTTAAAAACGATGGCGTGTTGACAATCGTTGGCTGTATTGCGCCCACATCCAAACCCGTAGACCTTAGTAAAATGCTGATGAGTCGTCGTGTGCTGGCCACATCAATCATTGGTAGCATCGCCGAAACCCAAGAAGTTTTAGAGTTCTGTGCCAAACATGATATCGCACCCGATACAAAACTGATTAACATTCAAGAAATCAATGATGCTTTCGATCAACTTGATAAAGGCGAGGTGGATTACCGTTTCGTGATTGATATGTCGTCGTTGGAAGGCGAACACGAATCGAAATCTCTGCTAAAGACCATGGGGATTATAGGCAAAAAAGAAAGCCAGCAGCACTAACCACCAAGATCCTTCGCTTAGGATAACGTGCTATCCGCTTTTGCGGCGCTATCGACCTATCCGTATTCTTGGTGCTTCTAGGTCTTTTTTTCACAAACCAAGTTTGGCCTTCCGCGGGCCTGCTAAATATGATTTACAGAGAGCTCTAGCCCGGAGGCCTCGATGTCCAAATTAGCAGTGGTTCTTGTAGTCAGTTTGTTTTGCAGTCTTTCATTTTCCAAAACGCATGATTGCGTTGTGAAAGGGAGTGATCAAGCTGAAATATTATTTTCCATCGATCTCAACGCTGGCCAAGGGGAGTATGTTCCCGATATAGAGGGCAATGACCACCTTGGGAAAGTGATTCCTTTGCTTTACGATAAACCAACGGGTAAGTTTTATTATCTGTCGCTCACAGCGGATAAAACAGTTATTAATCTTGGGATTTCGAATGTTATAAAACGGCAGAACATTGGTAACTTTATCCTCTCAGCTGGATCGTTGAATTACATTGGCTACAACGACCACACCTCTGGCGCGACGATCGGGTGCAAAGCCATTGATCTCGAACTTTAAACGATTTTAAAGCTCGGGAACGAAAAACCTGAATTACGAAGTGAGTAGATTCCACATTTTTTCTCTAACATGGACCATGCGGGTGAATTGGGCTTTGAGCGCGTCTAATTGCACTAAATGCCTTCGCGATTTTTTATAAGACTGCAGATATTTTTGAATTAGATGACGAATGATCACCGAATTCATATGAAATTCCGTGTAATCCTCGCCAATGGCGGCGCGGATCTTGGTGGTGCTAAAATCAATTTTCAAGTTCGCAAAAGTGCTGTTTTTTTCTATTTTTCTTTGGATGATCTGGCTTATCCTATTTGTTGGCGGAGACAGCTGGATTTTTAGGCCAAGCTCTTCGTTGATCAATTGGGCGAATTGCTCAATTTTTAAAGATTTCTTGGCGACGCAGTGAAAAATCTCCACTGATGTGGGCTCGGCAGTGGGCCCATTAGGTCGCTCGGACAACTGAAGAGCTTGCTGGCAAAGGTAATCCACCGGGATAAGATTAGCCTCTGCGGCGGGATTTAAGCCGATTTGGATATTCTCCGTCCACAGATATTTTGCAAAGCAGAGCCCATTGAGAAAAGAGTAAAAACCAAATTGTGAGCTGCCGTGCCAGCCGGTGTGTTCGTGGCCAACGACCACACTGGGTCTGAAAATACTCACCGGGAGTCCATAAACCTCAGCGGCGCGAGAAAGAGTCATCTCCGCACTCCATTTGCTGACTTGATAGGGATTGATCAGCACCGGATCCAAGTGAAGATCCTCGCTGGCGCTGAGTTTTTGCACCCCGGTCGTATAGGCCGTAGATACGTGATAAAAGCGGCGGCATTTTGTGGTCTCGGCAATTAATTTATAGAGCTGAAATGTATTTGTTAAATTTTGATTCATCGCTTTTTCTAATTTTTTAGGATTGTAAGTCATCTCGGCGGCGCAATGCCAGACTTCATCAACACCTTTAAAATTTTCGTTTTTAAGCAAAGCCTGCAAGTTGCAGTAATCGACCTCAATCACACTGAGTAAATCCAAGTTGATCGCCGTTGGGGATACTTCGAAACCATTGGCTGCAGCTCTTACGGCTTGCCGCGTTCGCGCGCCGCCAGGGTCGTTTCGAGAAAGGGCGATGACTCGATTCTTTTTACGGAGAAACTCCATAGACAGAGAGCTTCCAACAAAACCCGTCGCTCCTGTAATTAAAATCGTTTTCATGAACTTACCACATTATAGTTTTATGATTAAACTGGATGGTAGCGGCGGATCGAAGACAAAGCAACGCTTTTGCTTGAAGCCCCGCTAATCTAACAAATATCAAAAAAATTCAGGCTTTAAAGCTCTGGCACAGAAAAACTGACAAGCTCAGGATCGATGCTATCGAGCAATGTTTTGAGCATTTGCTCTTCCGCTTCGGGACTAGGTCGATGCTTTTCGTTCTCTTTTTGCAGATTTGTGATTGCGGACTGGATATCAAGACTTGTGATGCGCCACTGCCCGTCAAATTGTTTCGCAGTGAGCTCGTAACCCTGCATGTGGCGAAGATTTATATAAAACAGGATGTTGTCGCCAAGGACCGCAGTCGCTGCTTGGGCGTGATGCATGTTCCAGCTTTTAAAGTTCTCGCCAGTTGCAAAAAAGTACACCTGGGGGGTTTTCCAGTCTGGCAAAAAAACCACCACAGCTTTAGCGCCAAAAAGTGAAGGATCCCCGGCCGAATAGTTATGGGTAAACAACTGGCCCGCGTTCCGGGTGGTTAAATGGGAGTACATCGGCGCCTGGCGATCGCGCGAGATGGCCATCACACTAACGCTTGT
>JANPLN010000049.1:0-65560 GCA_031426555.1 Bdellovibrionales bacterium
GGGTTTCGCGCCCCGAGGACCTGCCACCGCCACGCAAATCGGCGTGGCCGAACTTTTTTTGCCACACATCATCGGCGTGGCCGGTTCGCGGTGATTTTTTAATCTCTTCGTAATCCTGCGAGCGCTGATTTTTATTTTTCACCACGCAGGCGATGGGCGTTCCCAAGGTTTTTTGATCAAAAACCCCAGAGAGAATTTCCACCGTGTCGTCTTCGTTGCGAGCAGACACTAGCACTTCATTGGTCGCAGCATCTGTTTGCCCTGGGCGGCGGCGATCCAACTCCTTTTGAATATCTTCCAGCGACAACTCAACTCCTGCTGGGCATCCGTCCACCACCACACCCATGGCCGTGCCATGGCTTTCGCCAAATGTTGTAAAACGAAAGAGTCGACCAAAAGTATTACTCATACCTGCTCCAGATTTTTTGCTGTTCATCGGCTTGCTTAAAAAACATGTCTTCGCCAGAAATATACTTTGCACCCACTGCGAAGGCATAGGACCGTGCGGGCGAGTCCGCCCGGTAGTTGAGATCGACCACAACCTGTGGCTTCCAGACTTGCGGAAGGGTGTCTGTAATTTGCATTCCCGCGGCCCAAACCAAAGCGTCAATGTGCTTGAGCAAAGGCTCGCCTTCGCGAGGGAATCCCGTTCGCGCAGAGTAGGCAACGGCTTTCGGTAAGTTTAAGGCAGGAAGCACTCCCCCACCGCCCCAAATAGCTACATTTTTTGATTGCAGATCCAAGGAATTTTTTTCGATGAGATGCTGAAAACCGACTTCATCAGTGCTTGTGCCTTCCCACTTCGACGTCAGTGGATTTTTGCTGAGCGTGTTCAATGGTCTTTCAGAGTTCGTCTGACTTTCAATCAGTCCGCCTATCATCCGAGCCGCCCAAGCCTTAAGGGGACTTGTCACGGCTGCCGCACTCAGTCCGAGTTCGCACAAAAATTCAAAGCCTCCGTCAATAAGATCGCTCTCTTCCACTTCGATGCTGTAAAGAGAGGTTTTTCTTTTTGCGAAAAACTCCGCGTGATAACTCGGAGACCAACTCTGAAGCACCGTCTGACCAAAAACCGCCGCAAACTGCGAGGAAGAGGGTTGCAACCACTGCAGCAAAGTTGGTTGATCCAGGGACGAACCAAAATCAATCCGAAAAAAATTCAGCGGTTGCTGTTTTTGCAAATGTCTGTACCAGTACCAGCGTCCGTTCTCGGAGCGCGGAAAAAACAGGCGACGAAGAGGATCGCGCTTTTGCCACTCGTGGCCCAAGCGAAGTTGCAAAAAGTTTTTCACAAATGGGGACCATTTGATTTTGCCTTCAGCAAAACCTTCCACAAACTCCAAGGCTTCGAAAAAATTTTCTTCTTCGCTATGCAACGACGAAATCTTTTGCTCCACCGCGATTTTAAAAGCAGGCACTCCCCGCTCCACGGGCCAATCAACCATGGCCACACGATTTACAAATCTGGAAGTTTCTTTTTCGTTCTCCTGATTGCGAAAGCTGAGCAGCAACTGCTCGCTCGAAAAAAAAGTCAGGGCTTTTTCAATTTGCTCTGCCGATAGTAAGTCATCTCGGAGTTCCACAAACTGCGGTTGCAAATTTTTTATAGACTGTAAACGCTGGCCCTGAAAATGCTGAGGCAAAAGTGTAATTGCTCCTTTGGCCTGAGTTCCACGAAAGTACTCGGCCTCTCCAGGATGCGACTCATACACCCCTTCCGGGAGGGTTAATACATCGTAGCCCTGCTGTTCCCAACGCTCGCTGCGCAAGCGGAAAATCTCGGTCGGAATGCGCAAGTCTTTTGGATCTGGGTTTAAATTAGGTCGGTCGAAGAAAATATTTTTCGAAACATCCCAATCGCGCTGCAACCAAAGAACCTTGGCCCCAGAGGGAATTTCGCCTTTAAATCCGCCACCCACAGCAATATAGACGTGTCCTTGATTGTTTACCGAACCCTGCGCGAGCTGCGAAAAAACTTTGCCTTCCAGCTCACGAAAGGCGCTTTCGCCCTGCTGAGCGAAAATTTGTGCAATGGAACCATGGGACTTTTCAATTTCGGAATCCAGGCAGTAACATTTGGATTCGGGCAAATAACCTTGCACTCTTTTTAAAAAAGAAGATTTCCCCACACCCCGATGGCCCACCACGATCGTCAGCATGATACTGTTCCCGCGAGATGTTGCCAAAATTGTGGATAGCTCTTTTCCACCACTTCTGGATTTAAAATTTCAAACTTCGCGCCGTAAAGATTTGCCACCTGCGCTGCCATGGCCATGCGGTGGTCTTGATCGGGATCAAAAAGTCCGTGACCTTCGAACGGAGCACTTGTCCCCTCAATCAAAAGCGTTGTCCCCGTTAAAGTGGTTTTTCGTCCCAGGCGCTCCAAAAGGTGAATGGTATTTTGCAACCGATCGGATTCTTTCACTGACAAATGAAGGAGATCGGAAAGTTGAGATTCCCCCTCAGCCCTGGCACATAACACTGCGAGCACGGGAAAGAGATCGGGCGTATTCAACAGAGATAAGTTCACGGGACCGAGTCTGGGAGTCGCTCTCGCCCAGAGTTGCTCCTGCTCTCGCTCAACACCGGCACCCATTTTTTTAAGAATTTCTAAAAAAACGATATCGGGTTGCAGAGAGCTAAACGGAAAGTTTTGCAAACACACCTCTCCCGCCTGTAGAGCACAAGCAACCAATGCGAAACACGAACTCACATCCTGCTCGCTGGCATAATTTGTGGCCTTTGGAGTTTGCTTGGCGGGAATACGATACCCTTTTTCTGTTTGCGTGTATTGAAATCCAAACTGCTTCATCAACTCCAACGTCATTTGCAAGTAACCCATGGACACTTGTTTCTCAGAGAGTTGCAGCTCTAAGTCAAAAGGCAGCGTCCACGAATTCAGTAAAACGCTGGACGCAAACTGGCTGGACTGTTCGGCAGAAACGGAAACGGACGGACGAGGTTGCCACCCCTTCGAGTAAATCACCCACTGCGCGGCGCTCGCTTCCACGTCCACGCCAAAGGCGTTCAATGTTTGCACCAAGGCTTCGTGGGGGCGCGACAAAAGCCGTCGAGAGCCTTTAACGATCCAGCGACCTGGTTGCCGCGAGAGTCGCAACACCAAAAACCGAAAACTGGTTCCCGCATCGACGCAATCGAACTCTGTTTGACCGCGCTCAAAATCCGAAAGAGCTTTTTGCAAAACCTGAACATCCATAGAATCTGTGGAAAAAGCGACTTTTACCTCTGGATTGTAAGACTTTATGGTCAGCGCGCGGTTCACCAAAGATTTCGAAGATGGCAGCTCTCCCGAAAAACTAAACATCCTCGGCCCAACCCTGTCGTTGCGCCTCAAAAACAAGATCACGCAGAGACACCGGAATCACCTTGGCTTCGCCCAGGTCACTTAAAAAGATAAAATCAATTTTTGCCTGAGCATTCATTTTTTTATCCTGCATTGCCAAGCGAAGAACCTCATGTCCAGGCATCGGTTTGAAGTCGGATTTATCCAACCAACTTCGCAAACCGAGCTCAGTGAATTTTTTAAAAATCATTTCTCGCCGAGATTCGGGCAACAAACCAATCTTTGCACTCCAATCCACAGCAAAGTAAAGCCCCTGAAGAACACTTTCGCCATGGGAAACCTGAAAGTGCGACTCGAACACATGGCCCAAGGTGTGACCAAAATTTAAAATTTTTCGCAGGCCCTGAGTTTCAAACGGATCCTGCTCAACAATTTGATTTTTTGCCTGAATCGCTTTTTGCAAGTTTTGCCAAATCATCAAGGAAAGCCCTTTTTCCAATTTCAAATCTTGTAAAAAGGGGGGCTGACAAATGAGCGCCATCTTGAGCATTTCACCCAAACCTTCGCGAGCGCGTTCATCGTTTTGAGTAAACAAAAGATCTTTCACCAGCACCACATTTTCGGCTGGATAAAAGGTACCCACTTGATTTTTAACAGCCCGAACATTCAGTGCGGTTTTCCCGCCATGGGCCGAATCTATGGCTGAAAGCCACGTGGTTGGACACTGAGTGAGTCGCAAGCCGCGTTTTAAAATCGACGCTAAGAAACCACTAAAGTCTCCAACGGAACCACCTCCGCAGGAGATAATACGACTCTGTCGACTTAAGGGCTCCGTCCAAAGTTCCAAAACATTTTCAACATGGGCAGCGAAGGTGGACAAATTCTTTAGCGATTCTCCGGCCTGCACGCGATAGACGTAACGAAACTTTTTTCCAATGTCAGGAAAGTGCTGATCGACTGTGGCGTCGATAATGATTAAATCTTTTTCAACGTCGAAAATTTCGAAGGGAAATTGTTCACTGAGTTTAAGTTGGCTGGAAAATGGGACGGCAGTGGTCATAATGAATCCAAACTCCAGTCAATGGGAACAAAGCCGTTTTTTTGTAAAAACTGATTGGTTTTTGAAAAATGCTTACACCCTAAAAATCCACGATGCGCAGATAACGGCGAAGGATGAACAGACTCTAATACTAAATGTTTTTTGCGATCCACAAACTGCGCCTTGCTTTGCGCGTAGCTCCCCCAAAGCAAAAACACAAGGGGTCTTGGCTGACCATTGAGCTCGCGAATCACTCGGTCGGTGAGCCGCTCCCAGCCTTTATTGCGATGGGAAGCCGCCAGTCCGTCTTCGACGGTGAGCACGCTATTGAGTAACAACACACCTTGCTCGGCCCACTTGGTTAAACACCCGTGCTGAGGAATGGGTAAGGCCAAATCATTTTGAATTTCTTTAAAAATATTTTTAAGCGAGGGTGGAGGCACAACACCCTTACGTACCGAAAAGCACAGGCCGTGGGCCTGACCGGGTCCATGGTAAGGATCCTGCCCTAAGATGACCACGCGAACACGATCAAGAGGCGTTTGTTCAAAGGCGGCAAAGTATTCTTGGGGCTTTGGATAAATGATTTTTTTTAGCTCGATTTCTTTTTTTAAAAACCCGCGCAACTCACGCATATAGTCTTGGTCAAGCTCATCGGCAAGCGCGCGTTTCCACGTTGTTTCGAGACGAAGTGAATCTTGGGTCTTTTCTTGGGCTTGCATAAACAGTACAGTTTTAGGTGACAAAGCCAAAGGGGTCAACAAACAGGACGTATGACTCAAAATGAGCCATAAATCCTGCGTAAAATGCAGCCTTGGACTCGACCTTGACGGAATGGAAAAAAGATCCACTTTTATGATAAGATATTAATGTGGGTTGTCATTTTGAGACCCTCTCCAGAGGCCCTTTACAAGGGATTTGGGTTCTACAAAAGGAGGGCTTATGTTTGCGATGAATTTGAATAAGCTCAACGTAAATGAGGCTGAATTAAAGGCGTTTATATACCAACAGTTGAATGACATTCAGCCCTTCGTTGGTGACTGTGAAGTGGGCATTAAAATGACCTACACGCCCGAGCACCTGTTCCTTGTACGCATGCAGGCGTCCCACGAGGCCGGTGATGTGGAGGTCGAGGGCACAAACGAAAATGTGTTCACCGCTTTGACCGAAGCGAAGCACGCTTTGATCCGCACGTTTTCAACTCTCGACACTGTCGAAACCGAAGATGGTGACGAAGACGAGCGCGATGAGGAAATCCAAGACCTGCTGACTAAAAAAGACGTGAAACATTAGGCGAAACATTAAAGAGCATTAAGCAGTTCTTGTCTTTGTAGGCGTTTTTGCATAATGATTAGAACTCATGATAGCTCCCCCAAAACGCATCCTCTTTGTACGCATGGACCGAATCGGCGATCTCGTCCTCACTCTGCCATCGGATCAAAACCCGCTGTTTAGAGAATCCGAGAAACTCTGGTTTATTTCTAAAGGCCTCGAGTTTGTGGCAGAAAATGCAATTCCACCCCGACGATATATTGGCTGGAAAAAAGAGTTCTCCTGGTCGCAGTTTTTTTTGTTTATCAAGAAAGTTCGCGAATTTGCCCCGCAGATCAGCGTCTCGTTTCAGTCACCCTGGTGGGTGACGTTGGCCCTTTGGCTGTCTGGCGTTCCTGAACGTGTCGGTGTTTTGAGTTCCTGGCATTCGTTTTTGTTTCTTAACTACGGACTTCGACAAAAACGCAGTCTCTGCGAGCATCACGAACTCGATTACAATCATCTGCTGGTGCAAAAAACTTTAACGCCACGGTTTGCAGCAGAGACTACCTATTTAAAAATGGTCGGACCCGCTTTCAAGTCGCCTCTTCCGCAAAGCTACATTGTCATTCATCCCGGCATGGCAGGCTCCGCTCTCAATTGGCCCATTTCCCACTATCGAAATCTCATTTTAGCAATGTCGCAAAAAATCCCGGTGATCATTACCGGAACCGCTACGGATCGTTCGATCTTGGAACCACTCGAAGAAACTTTACCGAAGCGCGAAAATATTTTGTGGTTCAACGAGCGTTTGAATCCGCAACAACTTTTGGGCGTTCTGCAAAATGCCAAGGCCGTCTTTGCGCCGAGCACGGGTGTTTTGCATTTAGCTGCGGCTTTGGGCGTACCCACTCGCGGCATTTATAGCCCAGTTAATGTGCAAAAAGCCGAGCGTTGGGGTCCTCGCGGCCCAAACACCAATACATGGACGCCCGGAGTGCCCTGTCCCGGGCGTTTTCGCTGTCTGGGGAGCTCTTGCAAACACTTTAACTGCATGGAGCTTGTCAGCCCGCAGGAAATTGAAGACAATATCTCTAAATTGATCTGAGCCATTAACTTTGCGCTCACAGGAGGACCTATGAAAAAAATATTTATTTGTCTACTAATGCTTGTTCCTTTATCGAGTCAGGCTCTGTTTGAAATCCGCGCTGGTTATGGAACTACCACAATGGATGAAGACACCTACAATGGACTCTCGGTGGACGATATGAAGGGTTACAATCTCGATGTTATTATTGAACCACCCTTCATTACAGATATGGGCTTTGGACTTCGTTACGAAAAAATGAAATTTGATATTGGCTCCGGAACAGAAGCGGAACTCGAGCGTATTTCTGCCCTCATCAATTATCGCTTTATCGATTTCGTGACCTATTTGGGCGTCATCGGAACTGTTGGTCTGAGCAATGACTTTCAAACGACAACTGGTGGAGTGACTGATGATGACTACGATCCTTCCCTCAATTATTCGATAGGTCTTGAAGGCGGCGTGAGCTTAGGACTTATTCAAATCGGCGCCGAGGTTGGTAAGTTTTTTGGTGAAGTTGAAAATCCAGGATTTTCCGACCTTGATATTTCTGGTCTTTACGGAAAAGTCCTCGTTGGCTTTGGTTTTTAATTTTTTGTTAATCAGAGGTGTGGTCTTGCACCTCTTAATTCGATCGCTTCAAAACTTCTTTTAAAACACGACTTTCACAAACCCATGGTGCTTGCCGCATGCAAGCGAGCGTTTGTGCTTTTTCGCTCTCCTGCAACGGTAATAATTTCCCTACAGCTTTGAGCTCCGTGGCTGAAAGAAAGAAATTAAACGACTGCAGGTACTCAGAAAATCCAACGTAAATGTCGCAACTGCAAGTGGCCGCGCAATCGGATTTCCAAAAAGCGACTTTCTCCTTGAGCGAACGCTTGAGATAATCTTCTTGAACTTCAGAATACTTTTCGTCCACAAGGGAGCGATAAGTTTGTAAAGCCCCCGCCATCTTATTTTGCGGGACAGAGCAGTTGTTTTCCGTTTTGTCGAAAGCTTTGTTCAAATATTGACCCACTTGACCCAGATCTTCCAAGCTCATCTCTAAATGGCTTTGCGACAATCGCGGATCTTGTTTTTGCCCTTGTGGTGGCTCGGGCAAAGTCATGCAGCTTGCAACCGATAGAAGCAAAAGATAACCCATATAATTTTTCATGGTTTCTCCTGGATGCTGGTTAAAAATTCCTTGGGACGGTTTGAAAAGTAACAATGGCTAATTTGCTGATAAGCCCGGTCGCTCAATTGCCCGCGGTCGGGAAATTGCTGGGCAGGAATGGGCTCTAAATATTCAACAGTCACCTTGGCGGATTTGAGAGACGCCATTTTAAAAAAATGCGATACAAAGGGCGTTTTTCCAAACCAACACAAAATACGATGATTCTTTCGGCTAAAGGGTTCGCCATTGAGTTCCTCGTAACGGAGACAAACCGGCAACACCTCGGCGCCAGCGGAAATGGCTGCCGTGAACATGGCTTTTTTGAAAGGCAACAGCGAAAGGCCATCGTGACTGGTGGCCTCGGGAAATACAAACACGTTGAAGCCGTCTTGCAACAGTTGCGCTAACTCTTTAATCTCTTTTGGAATGCGGCTGCGGTCGCGCCGTTCAACAAAGTAGCTTCCACCAAACGACGAGCACTCGCCTAAGAACGGAGTCTGTTTCATTTCTACCGAGGTTACGAAAACCGCTGGCTCTCCGGCGCTTAAAAAAAGAATATCCATGTACGACATGTGGTTACAAACCATAAAATACGTTTTACCGCCGGCAAACAGATCGGGCCGCGACAAACGATATTCAACCTGAAAGCCAAACCCCTTCAACAGGCTTTTGCATTTGGCGGAAACTTTTTGAATGGCTATTTTTCGCCATGCCAGACGATCGCGATAAAAATAATACCGAAGGCCCCCAAAGACGAGGTATTCGCTCACTAAAACTATGGCCATGATTGTATTTTTAAGGGAACGAAGCACGCCGAGTGGTCCGTTCGTTTTGTGCATCCCAGTCGGAAAGCGTGATAGAGGAGGCGGAGACAAGTCGTGATTCATCGGCGTAGGCATCGCCCGGGTTTTTAGTGAGTGACCGATCGAGATCAATGGTGCCGCAAATATTGTAGGTGCTCGACGGGATTTGACTGGCAGGGCTTGAGTTATTATCTCTCCATGTGGTCACGGTGCCTGAGCAGCCAAAACCAAAGGTGCAAGTGATGTTGGCCGTACCCGCCACGACCGGAGCCAGGGGAATCTGATCATCGGCACAACCTGAGCTGGTGATGTTCATTGTCACCTCGTAGCTTCCTGTCGCGACGGCTGTACACTTCGCGTTTTGACAATCGATGATCACGTCTGGAATCGCCACAGGGTCTCCGCTTCCGGCAGATTCGCAGCGATTTAAGAGAACACCTAACAAAATTAAGAATAATGCTTTTTTCATGGTCCCTATTTTAAAGCTTTGTAAGTCCCTGTAAAGGGTTTTGCACGTTTGAGATCCACAAAGTAGGTGCTGATTTCGATGGGGTTCTCTTTGAGGGGTGCGCAGTACCCAACCAGCTGAACCGTATCTCCCTTAGAGGTTGTTATATTTTTAGTCCAATACTGGGGGATTTCGTCTTTTTTAGCTTCTTCTTTGAGTTTTTGTCGTTTCAGCGTATCGCGCAAAAAATTGAGTATAAAAAGGGATTGCGAATTCGCAGGCTCTAGCAACACCCCGCACATTTGCGAAGTCCCGTTGATCCATTCCGCACCGAAGCCCACCCAGTCGGCTTTCAGATCCTTACCTTGATAAAGACCCGTAAGCAATCGTAGTGACTTCATCGTGTTTGGCAAAAGCAACTCAAGATCAAAGGCTTTCAGTTTCAGCGAATACTTTGTGTTGGTTTTAGTGAGTTCGATTCCTCTGAGGCTCGTTAACTTTTGATTTTCTGGCTGCTGCAAAAAGGTAACGAGCTCTTGCGGTTCCCAAAAATAAGGGTTCTCTAAAAAGTGGCCCAAAATATGTTCGCGAAAATTGGCCTCCACAAACTGCCTGCGATCTTTATTTTCCACTGGGAAAATACGAGCGGCGCAGTGCGAGCCTTCAGGCACAGGTAAGCAATAAATGTAAAAATGAATCTGATCGAAGATCTTAAAATTCCAGCGGTGCCATCGTCGTCCAAGGCCGTCTTCGACCTCGCTTTTTTCCATGGGCTTGTCGAAATTCTTCAGCGTAAAGGTTTTATAGGATTGAGGCCGAATGAAGGCTGAATAGGTGCCCGACAAAGCACCTTCCTCACCAAAAAAGTTTTTTAAAAATTTGCCCGTGATATCGGGATCAGTCACTTTCGTATTCAACAAAAGTTGGTTGTATAAACTCCCGTGGGCAAGATCATCCACCGACAGTTTGTTCTTCGCCGTGTTTTTTAAAACGTATTGAATATCTTTGGACGTGGGCTCTGAGAGAGGCACAAATTCAATGTTCATCCCATAGGCCTGGAAATCAAATTTCTTTTCTTTTTCAAACTGCTCAACATAGGCGCGAAAGTCTTTGCGGTTTGGACTATCTAAAAAGCCCGCCACTTTCATGTACAGTCGGCCGTCGTGCTTATAAAAACTATTCTGACTGCTATCGAACTGCGAAGGAAAAATTGCCGGCGTTTTTTCACTCAAAAAAGAGCGCCAATCGAGGACGACCTGCTTCTTAGCTAACAACGCCTCTTCCACACTCTTGAGTGCCAATGACGACTTTTGTTGAACCTCGGTGAGAATCTTTTCGCCGATCAACTCAAAAGGGATGGGAGACTCAAATTTGAGCTCAATTTGATCAATCAGCTCGTTCACTTCGGGATATTCGCTGTACTCCGCCAAAAACGGTAAAATCTGTTTTTGTAAAAACGAATTCAAATTGAAATTGAATAATTTTTTTACTTTTATTTTTATTTCCTTAGGCTCCGTGTTTTCGACGAATTTTTTAAAACCTACTTTTAAGTCGTGGCAGGAAGTGCCCAAATTGTAATTTTCGGCACCTGTCGCTGCAAACACCAGCGCGACAATACGACCTTGGGAATCCAGCAGTGGACCACCGCTATTACCGGGGCTTGCTCCCGCCGAGTAGCGGATGTATTTGATGGTTGGATCGTTGAGGTCTTGGGTTTCGTTGGCCATGATGCCTTCGCGAATGGCGATTCCCTGGCCGTGGGCATTGCCCAACGTATAGACTGTTTGGCCAATTTTAAAATCGTCGGCAAACTCCAAATATCCGTAAGACTCGGCGCCCTCGATCTTTAAAAACAGAAAATCCCTCACTGGATCAAAACCCAAAATCTGCTGGGGTTGAAATTTTTTGCCGTCGGCGGTGCGAATTTCGAAGGCTGTTTGCAAATCTAAAAAATCGCTGCCCCACAAACAATGACTGGCGGTTAAAACCACATTGGGCGCCACAAAAAATCCGGTGCAGTAGCCCATATTTTCACGAAAATCAGTGTCGCTAAAACCGCCGTACTCTTTATAATCCTCGACGGCTGCTAAATCTTTTATCTTTTCAAACTCCACCACTTTCGACCGAACATCGGCGAGCAGCCGGTTTGGATCCGCATGTTTGGATTGGTTTTTTAAAAACATGTACGCAAAAATCGAGATCACAAAAACGGCGGCGACAACCACGAAGCCCAACATGATTTTGTGCGATCGCTGTTGGCGCAGGCCGCGCACATCCACATCTCCGGTTTTTTCGGACATGGAGTAAGTCTCTGTGGCCAAATCAATTTGCGAAGACAGCGCGATGGAACCCTCGTCGTCGATGGTCTGAATTTTTTGTGTGGTGTAGTCTTGATACACCCATTTATTTTGTATCGAGGAGATTTTTCCATGCTTGCGGTGCAAGGAGGGATGGTTCACTTGGATTTGATTTTCCGGATCGCGACCTATTTCGTAGTCGCCGGACTCCAGTTTCACTGTTTGCAATACCAACCCATTAAAGCGAATCACTAATTTCATAAAACCTCAAGGTACCTTGGGTGTGGCATCTCTTAACGGGGACGCGCGCCCAAACTGTGAATCAAATCTGCGGTTTTTATTTTTCCTAACTCTGTTCGAGGAATCAAGGTCTTTGCGAAAACTCGCTGTATTTTCTGAAACGGAAGAAGTTTTTTTTGAAATTCATCAATCTGCTCAATTAGCACACAGTCTTCGGTCGCTAACACGAGTTCGCTGCCATCGCGCTCGTTGGGCAAAGAGACAATCACACTGTTCGCAGACAGTTGCTTTTCCTGACAAAAACGTTGCCAGAGCTCATTCAGCTCTAGCAGGGAAACCGATTCGCCCTTCACTTTCACAAGCTCTGAGTCGCGACCTAAAAGAAAGAGTTCGTCGTTTTCAATTTTTCCGCGATCATCGCTTTCAAACCACCCTTGCTGTTTAGGATCCACCCACTGACAAAGTTCCCCGGCGTGTATTGAGTCGGGCATTGGGTCGGTCAATCGGCGGATGAGCAAATAGCCGGTTAGTAAGCTTGCGCCATAAAATTTAATTTTCTGATCATTGCCACTCTCCCACTTTTCCAAGTGCGGAAGTCGACGCCAAACCGCGGAAGAGGCCTCTTTGTAGGCGATCATGGCCGAAGTCTCCGTCATTCCATAGGTGCGAATCAGCGGCCACCCGAGCGCTTGCGCCTGCTGAAAAAGAAAGTCCGTGAGCGCGCCACCGCCTGCAAAAACGCAGCGAAGAGTTGGCGGCGCTTTTTTTTGCGCTTGGACTAAATCGTAAATTTGTGTGGGAACCAGGGAGGTCACAGTGCTTCTAGTGGATTTCAAACTTTCACAAAACTCATTTACGTCCCACGTGAGTTCGGGGGCTTGCACAAGTTGAGCACCGCTCACCCTGGCGCGCGTGGATTGCAACAAGCCCGCCACGTGAAAGTTGGGAAGCGTATTAAAAATGACATCTTTGCCCGTGATAGCAAAAAACTGATTCACTCCACTGGCAGCGGCTTCCAAAGCTTTTTTGGAGAGGGCCACCATCTTGTAGCGCCCGCCTCTTTGCGACTCGGTGCCCGAGCTCATCACCCAAACATGGTCTCCACGGTGCCAGTCAAGATGACAGGCGCGCACGAGCCTTTCAATGTGCACTCGCTCCGCTTGTGGCAGTCGTGGATTAAGTAAAATTAAATCGCTGTCCACGGTTCTCTCTCTAGTAAATCATCAAAACCAATTCCTGTTCCCGGAATGGCATGAAAATAGGCTGTGTTCGTAGACATTTGCGAAAAATACGAATTTGCTTCAAACAGATGGGCGGACTGCAGGCCGTAATCTCGTGTTTGTCGACCTAAACGTTGCACACTGAACTGCGCTTGCAGCGCAGCAAACGCCTGCCCCACGGGGTGATCAAGGGAGTTGGTGATCACATCCTGGGACCGGGCAAATTGGTTCTCGCGCGCGGGTTTAATAATTTTGGCAAAGTGACCTTTCGCCTTTCGCGCAGAGTTTGTATCGGCACCCATAGCCTGATCCAGCGCTATTTTAATTCCGTACTTGCTCTCAAGCGTCGCCCACTGAGTTTCGTTAAACATGCCAGGATCTTCGATCAAATCGATTTGCGATAAAAACAAACTGCTCATTTCTTTTAAAAACGGTTCGGCGTCGACGCCATTAAAATCCAAACGCAAGCGAAACCAATTTTTTTCGGCCAAATGCAAACAGAGAGGAATTTCTTTAGCAAAATCTCGTCCCACTTTGAGTTTTAATGTGCGAAAGCCTTGTTCGCGAATCTTTTGTAATACGTCGTCCGAGGAAAGGTGTGTCACATCAAGCAAAGTAAAATGACTTCGCAACCGCACGTGCTTGGGCCAGAGACTGCGCTTTTCTTCGCGCGCCACCCCGTCGAGGTGAGCAAAAAAAACGCTGCGCTTTAGGAGCGGGTTGAGCTTTCGATTTTGTAGCCGTTGAATATGTTGTTCCACACTGGCGTCGTTAAACACCGGCCAGGGGCGACAGTCCGCATAGCCCGCAGCAAAATCCTGGCTTTGAAGTTTAATTAAAAAACCATCAAGCTTTTTGTCGACCCCATAGGGCGCGATCCACAGCCTCATAAAAAACTCGCAAACACAAAACTGATTCCAAAGAGCACGTGCAATCCAGCCGCTTTGCCGAGAGCCCCGACCAGCTCCGCGCGGTCTTGAAAGCGCAACACGCTTTTTATCAGCTTCACCGCCAGTGGAAGAGTTGCCAAATAGAGTAAAAATAAAAAATCACCGTACATTACCGACCACACAACAACAAAAACGTAGGAGCTGAGTAAAAATAAACAGATTTCTGCCTGCACAAAACCATCGCCAAACAACACTGCGAGAGTTCGTTTGCCGACCTTCGCATCCTCGGGTCGGTCGCGCAAATTATTCAGCGCAATCAGCACGCTCGATAACAGACCCACTTGTAGGCCCAGCCAAAGGCTAGCGCCATTCCAACTTCCCGTAAGAATAAAAAAACTTGTGGCCACCGCGATGACACCAAAATACAAAATCACGAACAAATCACCCAATCCCAGATAAGCTAAAGGGAAAGGTCCTCCGGTATAGCCATAAGCTAAAAGCAACGAACTAATTCCGATGGCCAGAAGCGGCCAGCCGCCTTTGAGCACCAAGGGAATTCCACAAGCCAAAGCCAAAACACAAAATCCAATGGCCACGGCGTACACGGTGCGCTCACCGATCAGTCCCGATTGAGTCACGCGCACCGGGCCCACGCGAATTTTGTCGGCGCCTTTATGAAAATCAATAGCATCATTAAAAAGATTGGTCGCAATTTGAATGCTCATCGCAGAGATTAACAAGCACGCGACGAGTGAATAGGTAATCTCATTATTTAAATACCGAGCCAGCGCCACAGCCACCAGCACCGGCACCAAAGCCGCTGTTAAAGTTTTTAAACGAAACGCCAGCAGCCATGATTTGATCATCGAGAATCCTATGGATAACGAGGGAATTTGCTAAAGTCGGGCTTGCGCTTTTCGATAAACGCTTGTTTTCCTTCTTTGCCCTCTTCAGAGAGATAATAAAGCAGCGTGGCGTTTCCAGCCAAATCCAAAAGTCCAATTTGCCCGTCGCAGTCAGCGTTGAGCGACGCTTTTAAAAAGCGCAATGCCATGGGCGAAAGTTCCATCATTTCACGACACCACTGCATGGTTTCGGTTTCCAGTTCAGCCAGCGGCACAACTTTGTTAACCAAGCCCATCTCAAGAGCCTGTTCGGCGTCGTACTGGCGACACAGAAACCAAATCTCGCGGGCCTTTTTTTGACCCACAATGCGCGAGAGATAACTGCTTCCTAAACCACCGTCGAAGGAACCGACCCGCGGCCCGGTTTGTCCAAAACGCGCGTTGTCGGCAGCAATGGAAAGATCGCAAACGACATGCAACACATGGCCGCCGCCAATGGCCCAGCCAGCAACCATGGCCACAACCGGTTTTGGCAAACTGCGAATCTGTTTTTGTAAATCGAGAACATTGAGGCGCGGAACTCCGTCGCCACCCACATAGCCACCGTCGCCGCGAACTTTTTGATCGCCACCCGAGCAGAAGGCTTTTCCACCCACGCCCGTCAAAATCACAACACCGATTTTTTCATCGTCGCGAGCGAGATCGAAGGCCTCTTTCAATTCAACAACGGTGCTGGGACGAAACGCGTTGTGAACCTCGGGTCGGTTGATGCTGATTTTTGCAATTCCATCTTCCGTGCGTTCGAATAAAATATCTTGGTATTTTTTGATCGAAATCCACGTCTCGGCAACGGGTGTTTTTTCAGCCATCGGTTCCTCCCAGGAGTGTGAGTGCTGAACGTGGTTTTAGCTCTGTGCGAGCGGATTGGACAGTGATGCGCCTTGCATCATCGCCGTGATCTCAGCAGAGTGAGAGAGATGCAGGCTGTGACCTCCATCCAGAGGCATAAATTTCCAGGGCAACCCGCGATTTCGTAATGATTTGGCATAATTTGCAAATTTACTGTCCTTCTCGCCGTAAACGTAGGTCACCGGGAACGGTGCTTTTTTTAGAAGCTCCATTTGCTCGTCTTGCAACCCAAGAGACCAGTTGGTCATAGCCGCAGCCAAAATTTCGCGATTGAAGGTTTTTTCGAAACGCAGGGGGCGCACGCTGTCGGACTGAAACACCGTTTGCGCATTCCACTCCCGCATCAAGGGCGCCCAGTCGTCTTTTAAAAACTGCTCGGACCATTTATGATCTGCTTTGAGACGTAATTTTTTTTCGGCGCTGGAATCCAAACCACCGTGCACCGATACCAATATCAGTTGTTTGATTCGCGACCATTGCTCTTGCGGCCAATGAAGGGCAATACGCCCCCCAAGAGAGTATCCCACGATGGTCAGCTGCTCTCTAGAAATCGTTTTTGCCAATTGCTCCCCCGCTTGGGTGAGGGTGGTGTATTTTTGCGGAGAAACATCAGTCCACAAATCGACTTTTTCGTCGGCGGTGAAGGCTTGCCAGTCGGAAGGAAGTCCTAAAAAACCGTGCACAAGAATTGATTTCATTATTTCATCTCCCACAAGCGATCATCGTCGAGCCAAAAATTTTGCGTCTGTTCGTCGGAAGGCTGAAGCTCAATGCAATCACCGCTTGGTAGGCTCCACATTCTTGCCCAATCGGAAAAATGGATTTTATGTTCGTTATAAAATATTTTTTTATTAAACAGACGTTCGAAAATTTTACCACCGCTGTTATTGAGCACAACAAGTTTTAAGGGATGGGGTTGTTTTTGCCAAAACCACAGGGCATTGGCGTCGTAGAGAGTGGTGAGATCTCCCAAAAGCACCCAAAGATTTTTTTTCGGCTGCAAAAATCCCAACGCGGTGGAGAGCTGACCATCGATGCCATTGGCTCCCCGATTGGCTTGAACAAAAATTTCTTTATCGCGCACTGCAAACCCGTCCCACTCGCGAATCGGAAGGCTGTTGCCCACATACACCGTTCCGCAGTTGGCATCGGCTGTGATTTGCTTCGACAAGGCATGCACCAAAGCGGGTTCACTTTGCGGATAGCGCGCCAATAGCGCCTGCCGCTTTTGCAAATAGAAATTATCTTTTTCTTGAGCCGACACGAAAAACTTTTCATCAAAAAAAGGAGTTGCGAGCTTCGGCAAAGTCTCCTCGAGATTCACGCAAAAAAACTCTCCTCGCGCCAAACCCGAAAAAGGGCGTCGCGAAAGGGAAAACACCGGCAAGTCTGATTTTTCCAAGTTACGCCAGGCGCGCGCCGTCGGCACGCCACCAAGGCGTATCACACTGTCTACGGCTCCTGAGGAAAGCATTTGTTGCAAACGTTTGTCGCCCGACAAAATCATTCCGGGGTGTTGGAGTTCACGAAGTCCACTGGTTCCCTCGGCGTAGATCCATCCCGGCCAGCGCTTTAGCCACTGGCGAACCGCTGGAATTTCTTTGGCGGTCAGTGTACTTACGAAAACGACTGCACGCGGACATTTTTTACAGAAACTTTCCCAGGCCGCTTCTGCGGCGTTCGAAGACGGCGAAGGTTTTTTAAAAGATATTTTTGCGCTGTTGTCTGCGCTGAATTTTAAGAGCGCGGTCTCGTCGGAAACAAGAGGTTCATCAAAACAAATGTTCAACTGCAACGAACTCCGCATCTGCCACGCGGGCTCAACAAATTCACCCTCCATGTCCACACAGTTTTCCACATAGGTGGTAAAAATTCCCACTTGCTCCACGGTTTGCGGCGCCCCGGTCCCGCGCATGCGGCGAGGACGATCCGCCGAAATCACAATGAGTGGCGTGCTCGTGTAGTGCGCCTCCATCACTGCCGGCAAAAGTTCGGCGACCGCTGTGCCCGATGTAACGATGACGGCCACCGGAGCCTGTGTGTTTTGCGAACGGCCAAGGGCGTAAAAACCCGTAGCTCGCTCGTCAAAACCAGAATGAATAGCAAAGGGAGAATCATTTTCTAGAGCGACGACAAAGGGCGAATTTCTTCCGCCCGGGCACAAACAAATTTCGCGCACACCAACACTCCACAACCATTGCAGGGTTTGTTGCACGACGCTCGCGTTGTTTGCGGAGTTTTTCATAATTGAAACGTCTTTCGCACCGAATCTCTTTTTGCGCGCAGCTCTTGCCACTCTTCGGCAAACTGGCTTTCTTCAACAATCCCACAGCCATTACCAATAAAGTAATGACGGGCATCCCACTGAATTTTGCGAATAGCCACAAGGCATAAATACTCGGTGGCACTCCAGCGAATGCCAAACGGCGCTCCCAAAATATCACTCTGGTGACGCCATTTTTTAAGAAGCTCCATCTGCTCCCGTGGAACAATTCCCAACGCCGGGGTGGGATGTAGCGCTGCGATCATTTGTTCAAAAGAAAGATCGGTGGCGCTTGTGACTTGCAAGGGCGTGTAAAGATGTGTGAGAAAATTGAGCTCTAAAAATGCGGTTTTTCCAACTTTGGTTTTGCCAAAGTCTTTCAATCTGTTGACGATGTCGTCGACAACGTACTGATGCTCTTTCAACTCTTTGGGGTCGCGTAAAAAGTCTTCGGGATCCTGCTGGTAGTGTTCTTTTTTCCGGGTCCCAGCCAGGGCCATGGTTTTGATCACATTTTTGTTTTCGCGCAAAAATAAAACTTCGGGACTAAAACCAAAAAACCCGTGTTCTTTATGCCAGTGGCCGTAAACATAGGTGTTCACTGGCGACATTTTCAAGGCCCGTAAAATAGCGATGGCCGGAGGGATGGTTTTTGCCGCCTGCGCTGTAACGATAGGTACTGCTTTTTGAATTTTTTTACTTTTGATTTCTTTTTTGATGTCTTGAAAAACTTTTTTAAAAGCGGCCTCGGAAGGCTCTTCCCAGTAGGTCTCGGCAGTGGCGGTCTCCGCCGTTTTGTCGATCACTTGGCGCTTCAGTTCGTCCACCACCAGGGTTTTCCAGTCTTTCCACACAAACCTTTCCGAGTTGGGGTACTGCAACCAGGGTTCCGAACCGTCGCGAAAGAATGTCGTATGAAAAAAGGCTGGGCCGGTGGTCAGGGCTTCACGCTTTGCGGACGTGGGCTTGCCCCAGTGGACTTCGACCCACTTGCCTACTTTGCCGATGATTGAGCCCTGTTCTAGCCAGGAATTGAATGAAAAGCCCATTCCACCGGTTTACCACTGGCTTTTGAGCGAGGAAAGCCAAGATGTGAACTTGGGCTTAAATGCGGTGCATAAAGGCGCATCGCCTGTTTTGTAAACGCTTTCACACTCTGTTATCTTTCGCGGTGATGAATAAAACGGCGACTACCACAGCAGCTCCTGCGTCCATTTCAATGGGTTCAATCTCCTTAAAACCAGATGGTTTTTACGTGATAGCTGGTCCCTGTTCCATTGAATCCCCAGCGCAATTTAAAGAAACCGCGCAGTTTGTTAAAGAATATGGTGCCTGCATCCTACGCGGTGGCATTTTTAAAATGCGCACCAATCCCGAAAGCTTTCAGGGCGTGGGTCTCGACGCCTTAAGCTGGGTTCGCGAAATTAAAAACGAACTTCGTATGCCTTTGATGTCCGAAATCACCGATCCCCGCCAACTCCCTGCCATGATCGATTTTTTGGATGCCTTTCAGGTGGGCTCGCGCAACATGTACAACTACGAACTTTTAAAAGATTTAGGAAAACAAAATAAACCGGTTCTTTTAAAGCGCGGTTTCTCGGCCTTATTAGACGAGTGGACCAAAGCGGCTCAATACATCGTTCAGGGCGGCAACCAATCTGTCATGCTGTGCGAACGCGGCATTCGAACTTTCGAAACCAAAATGCGCAACACTTTGGATCTGGCTTCGGTGGCTTATTTAAAAGCCCACGAATCCTATCCTGTCATTGTGGATCCTTCCCATGGAACTGGCGCTCCTGAACTTATCGCCCCCATGGCGTGCGCGGCCATCGCTGCTGGCGCCAATGGAATCATGATCGAGGTTCATCCCGATCCAAGCCGCGCTCTGTCCGATGGATTTCAAGCCTTAAACTTCGCGGCGTTTAAAAATCTTATGATACAAATAAAGCCGTTTGTGGAAGCTGCCGGAAAGACATTGATCACCCATGTATAAAGAACCCCACGCGCCAACCATTCGCCAAATGTTTTCGGAAATCGCTCCCAGCTACGACAAAGCCAATTCGGTTTTGTCTTTGGGAATTCATCTTCTTTGGAAAAAAAAACTTGTTAAACTGAGCGGCGCAAAACCGGGCGATCGCATTTTGGATTGTGCAACTGGCACGGGCGACTTGGCCATTCTGTTTAAAGAGCAAGTGGGCGGTACTGGTAACGTGATTGGCACCGATTTTTGTGCCGAAATTTTGGCGTTGGCCCCGCAAAAAGCAAAGGCAAAAAATTTAGATGTGACGTTCGAAACCGCCGACGTCACGCAACTGCCCTACACCGATAAATCCTTTGATATCAGCTGTATTTCTTTTGGCATTCGCAACGTGGATAATTTGCAGCGCGCACTCGATGAGCTGGCTCGCGTGGTTCGCCCCGGTGGACGCGTGATGATTATGGAGTTTGGCCAAATCCAGTGGCCGGTGATCAAGCAGGCTTACAACGTTTACTCCGACTGGATCTTGCCGCGCCTGGGAGGCCTGATCTCTGGAAATACAAAAGCTTACAAATACCTGAACGATTCAGCCAAACAATTTCCGTGCGGCGACGAATTTGTAAAACGAGCCATGGCCACAGGCCGTTACTCGTCGATGACAGTGAAGCCCCTTTCTCTGGGCGTGGCTTATATCTACACTGGTATCGTAACTGACATCGTAAAAACTTAAAACGACGACGATAGACACACCGACGAAAAGGTTCAATCCTTGAAAACACAAAAACGTTTTGCTTTTTCCACCGCAGCTCTCTTAGTCATCGCCAATTGCATCGGCACCGGGATTTTTACAACCACGGGTTTTTTGCTCGCCACGCTTAAAAATCCCACGGTTGTCTTCTTTGTGTGGTGTTTGGGTGCGGCCTACGCGCTCCTCGGTGTGCGCTGCTATCAAAAACTCCACGATCTCTATCCTGGCTCTGGGGGCGAGTACCATTTTCTCAAAGAGGGTTATCACACCGCCATTGGACGCTTTGCTGGTTTTGTTTCGCTGGTGGCGGGCTTCTCGGCCCCCATCGCCGCTTCGGCCTTAGGCTTTGCGCTGTATCTGCAAAAATTTTCCAGTTATTCGCTCTCGCCCTTTGTGCTCGCTAGTGTTTTGGTTTTGTGTGTTGCAGGTCTGCAATATTTTTATGAAAACTTTTTTTTAAAAACGCATAATTTTTTAGTTTTTGGAAAATTGATCGGGCTATTTTTGATTGTCTTAATCTGCGCCTACTCCGCGTCCTGGAATCCCATCTCGGTAGAAAGTTTTGAGTTCTCTCCCAAACTCATGGCCTCATCGTTCTTTTGGTGCGCCTATGCGTTTTCGGGCTGGAATGCTGTGTACTATGTGGCCGGCGAAGTTCTCAACGAAAATAAACAGATTCATCGTGCCTCGTTTTGGGGGACCGTGGGCGTGGTCTTTCTTTATCTAGGACTGAATAGCGTAATGTTGTTTTCAGGCCGACCAGACCTCTTGCAAGGACAACCCGAAGTGGTGGCGCGGTTTTTAGAGCAAATTTTTAGTTCTTCCATAACCCCATGGCTCTCTTTGCTGATCGCCTTTGGCTTGATTACCACAACGTCGGCGCTTTTTATTGCGGGTCCCCGCGTGTATGCGAGGATGGCGGCCGATCGTGCACTTCCCCGGTACCTTGCTGTTCGCGAAGGGCACACGCCCCATGCGTCTTTGCTTTTACAAACGGCCCTTGCACTTCTTATCATCTGGGCTTTTGATTTTGATAAAATTTTACATCACACGGGTTTCATCCTTACCTTTTGTTCGGCCCTGGCCGCCTCGGTTCTATTGAAGAAAACTCCATACACCCGCTGGGCCTTCTGGGAGGCTCTGATCTTTTGTGTTCTGTCAGGAGGACTCATTGCTGTTGACGTTTTTAGCATGGCGTGATTAACCCAACACATCAGCCAAGGACCACGCCCATGGCCACTAACAAGGGGAATTATGAAACACGTTTTTAAATTCACAGTTTTATCAATCATTTCACTCACAACTTTCGCAGCCTGGTCGGTGACCGAGCAAGAGTACTTGTTGCAAAACAAAACGTACACCGATGGTCTGGTTGAGTTTTTTAAAAACGAAGACAAGCTTGCCCGCCAGGTTGAGGGTCTTAAAAAAGCGAAAAAAGAAACAGAAGCTCAACTGAAAACACAAACAGCCAGTCTTGCGAGTACGACTAAAAAACTCAAAAACGAGCAAAGCACACTGACTTCTCTTAAAGACAAAGAGCTCAATAAGGTACAACTCGAAGCCAATTTGAAGTCGCAAAAGCAACAGAACCTCAACAAGATAAATAATCTTGAGGGGCAGATCTCAAACGCTTCTAACCAACTCCAGAATATTAACTTTACAGTTTCCCAGCTGCAAAATGAAGAGAACTCGCTAATCAATAAATATAACACCCAACAACAGGTTGTGAACTTTGCCGAGAATACTGTTCGCAATCTCGAAGACGAAATTCGTCAACTCCGACGGGACATCGAACGTGCGCAGGATCAAATCCAAAGATTGAATAATCAGATTAACAACCTCGAAGCTCAGAAAGCTGCAGAACCCGATCCGGTTATCCAGGCGCAAATCCAGGCTGAAATTCAGCAAAAGAAAAACCAAAAGCAAAACTTAAAAAGCGATATTGACTTTGCTGAAGCTCGTTTGAACTCTAAAAAGCTTCAACTCATCAATGCAGAGTCAGATGTTAGCCAAGAGCAAAATAAGTTGAGCACGATCAGAATCCAGCTCAATGGTAAACAAAATGAATTGCAATCGGCGTTCAATCAGCAAAACCAAATTAAAAACGAAGTGGACAGTCTGAAGTCGCAGAAATCGTCTTTGGTATCAAAGAACAGCAATATCAACGCCGAACTTGATGTTCTCGCAAACTTGCCCTTCTACATCGCCGAATCCGAGAGCAAGATTCAGTCGCTGACTCAGCAAAAAGGACAACAAGAAGCCACTGTGAACCAAACTCAAGCGGCTTTGACTTCCGTCAGCGCAAATTTGGCCACAACTCAGCAGCAGCTTGAAACGTCAAAAGCTACTGTTTTGGCTCAAGAGAAAGGCCACGACGGCGTCCTTAAAGAATTTTTAACCACAGCTGCGATTGTCGCTCCCACAATTCTGCCCGAAGGTACTATCTCTATCGATAGCACTTTGGCGACTGAACTGATTGCGACTTCCAAAGACTGGTCCGTGTTTAAGGGAACTTCCACAACACTCGGGGGCGGAAACGTGTGCGTGGCCTCAACGCAGGTTTTAGATTCTGTGTCGGGCGTTATTTCAGAACTGATGGTGGTAAAGCTTGGTGACGTTGCAAACGGTTACTCTTCGCCCTTCATCGTTACTACTCACTCGCGCATTGCCGATCTGGTTGTGAAGGGGCAGCTAAAAACCGATAGCAGCAAATCCATCCTACTTCCGTTGTTGCAAAGCCCTGTGGCCAACGAAAAAGCGCTGATCGCCCGTTATTCCGATACAGCTTCGTTGATTTCGCACTTAAAAGCTCACAGCTCAGCAAAAGTGGAGTTCACGGTGCCAGGTGCGCCAGTCATTATCCCTTTCTCACTCCGTGGCTCCAGCGCCATGGTCAGCAAAATGCTCGAAGCTTGTAGAAACTAAAGGACATGATGATGAAAAATGTTTTGTTCACTTTGATTTTAAGCGCGCTCCCCTTCGCGGCAGCTTCTGCAGCGACTCTCAACCTAAAGGCCCAATGCACGGTTTCAGGTGAGTATTCCGAAGTGGACAACGACGAGGCAAAGTCCAATGGTTGGACTGTTTCCGAAGATGAATACGGTGACGTTTCTTATGTGATCGACATCGCGACGGAGACTTCGCAGCTACCGATCAATAAATCTTTGGGTGACCTCAATGTGAGCGTAACTAAGGATGGTCGATTGGAACTCGGAATGAGTGTTGGCGATGCCGATGCTGGCGCCGATTCCAGCTTGCTGCTCCCACAAAAAAATGGCGAGCTGTTGCCAATTGCAGGCCTCCAGTGGACCGTCTCCGGCGGTGACTATGCGTCCGGTATGTGGGGCTTCAATTGCTCCACCGAAATTTCAATCAATAACTAATCCAAAGGCGAAAAGCTTTTGGCGATAAAAAAGGAGAACACAATGAATCAATTATTTTTAACTCTCTCTGCAATCTGTTTAATGACTACAGCCAACGCCAAAGTGGTTGCTGAGAATACTCAAGTTGTTGAAGTCGAACTCAAGTCGGTGGTTTTGGAAGTGAGTGCAAAATGTAAATCACCAAAGTACGAAGACGACACTTTCCAAGTTTTTTTCTCCGAGGCTTCCTATGCTGAAGTTTCTTCCTACCAAAAAAGTGGCTACTCCTACAAGCTCCTGGATAAAAACTGCGGAAGGTACGATGCAACTAAAACACCTCTTTCAAGCAATGACTATGAAACTGTTCAGATTTTGATGGTAAATGCTTGGGAAGCTGAAGAAATTTTGGCCGAAGCCCTCAAAAAAGCCTGGAACTCTGTTAAGTAATATTTCTAACGCATCTTTACTACCGCTACGGTAGTAAAGATGACCTTTATCCCGTTTTTGGTACCAGTAAATTATTATTTAGATATTGGGTTATTCCTTAATAGAGAGTTTTTGATGGAGTATTCGGAGTTATTTCCGAAACCTGCTAGGTCATGTTACCAATGCATTCAAGAACACTCAACGGACAACTGACCAGGGTTTAGGCAAGGCAGAATTCTCATTCTCAAAGATTGTCCTTTAAAAGATTGATAAGATTCTTTCATCTGTATTAGTCAAGAAAATGTATCTACGATAAAGACCTTAATTTAAAAATCTCAACAACTGATCGTCGAACCTTGATACAGGGACCATTGTCGATTTGTATACGGCCTCGCCAGTTTGACGAGTCTGAGTAGTGACGCTCCCGCTCCAAAAATCTGGATTTCCGTTATACATTTCCCATTTTAGACAAGGCACACTTTCAGATTTAAATTCAGGTCGATATATGAGTGGTGTTCCTCCTCCGACCATTATACCTTCCAGTAAGCCAGTTGATGCGTTGAACACAGGACCTCCTGAATTACCTGGGTACGCAGGTATATTGGTATTGTCGTCAAAAGGTGAATAAGACGATTTTGACTCTGTTAAGTGCCCATTCGAGTACATCCTTGGTAAACCAAATGGAGTGCCAATGGTGTACAAAAAATCTTCAACACCAATTTTTTGGTTCAAGTTTAAATTCACAGGACCAATTCCTTCTGCTTTCCTATCTAAGCGAACTAAAGCTATATCCATGTTTTTTTCATGTTTTCTATATTCTATATGTATACATGAAAACAACTGAGACTTTTCATGATGGGTGGATAGGTTCTGGGGATCAATACCAAAGATAATTTTCTTTTCTTTACAAGAATCTCTGCTAATACAGTGCGCTGCTGTTAAAATTAAGTCCTCGCCAACCAAAACTCCTGCACAGGTGCCACCGCTAATTCCTTTTGATAAATAAAAATCTTCACCGGCGCAAAAATCTTTAAATCCGATTGATTGAGTGTGGATACTGAAAACACCATTCCACCAATCAGAAATGCTTTGATTAACAAAGCTCTTGTCAACGATCGCGGCTGTGGCAGCTAAGTTCTTTTGAACTTGATGGTCGTTAATCTTAGAACTGTCGAAAAGGCCACTACTCGCTAAGCTGTAATTCATTATACAGCAATTTAATGCTAGAACTTGTAGTGATGGTAGTAAGTTTCGCCAATTCATATTGTATGATGATAGCAAATACAATGCCCGATAAATCGGCGTAAATTGTTGATGACGAATTCAAAGTGTCTAAATCTTTTACAAAGAAACGTAAAATGTAATTTAAACGCCCCTCTCCGGTTTTAACTTTCACTTGCCATTAAAGTAAAAAGTATCCTGCTAAGTGAACAAAACCAAAGGTTTGAGGCTCACCAAGTGCTGACAAACGCTCTATAGACCTGATCAGCCTATGAAATAATCCCAACCAGCAGAATCTACCCGTTCTATGAAACAAGTGCCATTATTTTAGGGTCATCATCTCATATGAGAAAACAGCAATAACCCGTTGCCATGCAAGCACCGGGTTGACGCGAGTCTATTACCGCTACGGTAGTAAAGGTCTGTAACCTTTCTTGGCAGATCCAGAAAAACACACCAGAAAAACACAGTTGAGCAAAATAACTAAACCAACGAGTAGAGTGGTTCGTTCCAGCAATTCGAAAATTGATACCCTATATTAAAGAAGAGGGTTTTTAGCATGATTCGATACCATCTCCATAAATTGCGGTTGTTAGTTGTTTTGTTACCTGCCATTGGGTGTTCCACCTACAAACAAAACGGCAAATGTTACGACTACAAACCAACTGGCTGTCTTTTTATGGGTGCACGTTTGGTGTGCGAAGTGAATTCTGAAGGCTGCGAAACCTGCAATTGCATTCCGTTACAACATGGAAAAGATAAAACCCTCGAAAAACGCGAGGCTTGGTAAGCTGCCGCCTTGCCCGAAACTACCTGTCGGCTGAATACGACAGCCTCACTTCGCCGAACTAACTGCGCAACCTTGTAAGACCCTCTTCGTAGCCCGCAATCTTCGAGCGCAGCTCTGCGAGCAAGGTTGTGTCTTTTTGCACGATATCTTCCGGCGCATTTTTCACAAAGTTGGCATTGGATAGTTTGCCTGAAAGCACAGCGATATCTTTATTGGTCTTCTCGATCATTTTTTGCACGCGCTTGATTTCTTCGTCGATATCCACGAGTCCCTCAAGAGGCACCACCACATCGATCCGAGTGTCGGCAAAGCGCACGGGAGCCACAGCACACTTCGAAAGCGAACTGCGCGGCTCCACTTTTAATTCGTCGAGCCCTGCCAAGCGCATGATTTCGGCTTCGTTGCGCAAGAGAATTTTTTGTGTGGCTTCGTCTTGCGGCACGGTCCACACCTTCATCTTTTGACTTGGCTTTATCAAATTTTCGCCGCGGATGTTTCGCACGGCCAAGATAACTTCCATAACCACTTTCATCTCGTAGCTTGATTCTGCAGAGCCAAAAGCCAACCACGCCTTATCGCCCTGTTGAGTTGGATACTCGTCGATGATGCAGGCTTTGTTTTTAAACGGCAGCTTTTGATAAATTTCCTCGGTAATAAACGGCGTAAATGGATGCAGCAAGCGTGTGATGCGATTGAGAGTTTGTAACAATACCACTTGCGTCGCCAGTTTGGTTTGGCCTTCGCCCTTGTAGAGCACTGGCTTTGAAAATTCTAAATACCAGTCGCAGAATTCATGCCACACAAACGAGTACAGGCTGCTTGCCACATCGGAAAAACGATCTTCGCCAAGGAAGGTTTCCACCTCTTTCATTACTTCGCCCGAGCGATACACAATCCAGCGGTCGGCTGTGGATAAATCTTTGGATGATTTGATTTGTGCCATGTCTTTTTCGGTCACGCCATCGGTGTTTTGCAAAATAAATCGAGCTGCGTTCCACAACTTGTTCATAAAGTTGCGATAGCCCTCCAGGCGATCCACAGAAAATTTTAAATCTTTTCCCGATGCAATTTGCGACATCAAGGTAAAGCGCAGGGCATCGGCTCCGTACTGATCAATCATCTCCACCGGGTCTAATGAGTTGCCGAGGGACTTTGACATTTTTTTGCCGTCGGAGTCGCGAACCAAACCGTGAATATAAACTTTGCGAAAGGGAATATCACCCGTCAGCTCGAGACCCATCATGATCATGCGAGCGACCCAGAAAAAGATAATGTCGTGGCCGGTCACAAGAACGCTTGTTGGGTAAAACGTTTTTAAAGCTTCGGTATTTTCGGGCCAGCCCATTGTGCTAAATGGCCACAACCCCGAGCTAAACCACGTGTCCAATACGTCTTCATCCTGACGAAGCTTTGTGCTTTGGCATTGTTCACACTGATTGGGATCGTGCTCACTCACCGTCACGTGGGCGCATGCTTCGCAATACCATGCGGGAATACGATGGCCCCACCAAAGCTGACGCGAAATACACCAGTCTTGAATGATGCTCATCCAGTGAAGGTAAGTTTTTGACCACATCTCGGGTTCAAAAGTAATGCTGCCGTTCTCCACCATGTGGCGTGCGGGTGTGGCCATGCTTTGAGTGCGTACAAACCACTGCTCCGACACAAAGGGTTCGGCAATGGCGCCCGTGCGATCGCAAAAACCCACCGAGTGTGTGTGCGGTTCGACTTTGACTAGTATTCCTTGCTCTTCCAGATCAGCGACAATTTTTTTACGTGCTTCGACAGTGGAGAGACCTTTATAATTTCCGCCGTTTTCGTTAAGCGTGCCGTTTTTATTGAGAATGTTTATAAAATCAAGTTTATGTTTTTTACCGAGTTCGTAATCGTTGAAATCGTGGGAGGGGGTAACTTTAAGCGCGCCACTGCCGAAGTCTTTATCCACGTAGCTATCGGCGATGATGGGAATTTTTCTACCAGTGAGAGGAAGTAAAACTTTTTTGCCAATTAATTTTTTATATCGCTCATCTTCGGGGTGCACACAAATGGCAGAATCACCAAGCATGGTTTCAGGTCGCGTTGTGGCGATGACGATTTTTTCTGTGCTTCCCTCCATCGGGTAAGCCAGATGATATAAGCTTCCTTTGATTTCTTTGTGCACAACCTCTAAATCCGAAATCGCAGATTGCAATGGTGGGGACCAGTTGACAATTTTTTCGCCCTTGTAAATCCAACCTTTTTTATACAGCTTCACAAATACTTTGCGAACCGCTTTCGAAACACCATCATCAAGTGTGAAGACCTTGCGGTCCCAGTCTACGGAGTTTCCAAGGCGTTCCATTTGATTGTAAATACGTTCGCCGTATTGATTTTTCCAGTCCCAGATTTTTTTCACGAATTCTTCGCGGCCAAAATCATGACGCGTTTTTTTTGTTTCTTTGTGTAAAAGTTTTTCCACAACCGCCTGTGTGGCAATTCCCGCGTGATCTGTACCGGGCAACCACAGGGTGTTAAAGCCGCTCATACGTTTCCAACGAATCATCACATCTTGAATGGTGTGATCCAACGCGTGTCCCATGTGTAAGAAGCCTGTCACATTCGGCGGAGGTAGGATGATGCTAAATGGAACTTTCGTCGATTTGTCGTCCGCTTTGAAATACCCCTTTTGTTTCCACCAGGTGTAGGTTTTTGCTTCGACCTCTGTTGGATTGTAACGATCGGATAACATTTCACTCATTATGCGCTCCTTGTTGAGCCCTGTTCGGCCTTTGGGGTCTGGGACCTTTGATCAGGAAGTTGCGAGTATTTAAAAAGAATCGCGACAAATCCCAAAACTGTCACGAAGCTCGCAGCTAAAAATGGACTTTCCATTCCGTACTGGGTGTAAAGCCAGCCACCTAAGATCGGGCCGAGAATTCTCCCCAGGCTTGCAGCACTTTGCGAAGCTCCCATGATTTTTCCCTGCTCGTTGTCTTTTGCGGCCACGCTCACAATTCCAAGCAATGCCGGCCGTGAAAAGCCGTTCCCAATGGCCACAAAAACCATGGCCACTGCTAAAAATGTAACCGTGTGGGAAATGGAAATCATGTAAAAAGCCATTCCCATCAAAATCATTCCGATCACGACCAGCCGACGCTCTCCCCACTTGGGCATCAAGCGGCGAACCAAAAACCCTTGCGTAAACACCATGACCAGCCCGACCACAGCAAAACCCATTCCCGATTTTACAAAATCCCAACCAAAACGGTCGGCCACAAACGGAAATAGCATCACCTCCATCAGCGGCATGGCGAAGTTGGCTAAAAAATAAACGGCGATGAGATATGCGAGAAAGAATGAGGTTTTTTTGGGAGTTGAAATTTCCTGCGTGAGATCGTCTTCGAACTTTTTAGTTTCCGGTAAATAAAAATAAGCCCACACAAAATTGAGGGCTGTTATCGCAAACGCCATCAGCGCTGGAAAAAAAATTCCAAAGGGAGCATCGTTGCTGATCTTTTGTCCCAGGTAGCCAAACAGACTGCCCAGCGAAGGGCCAATGATAAAGCCCAAGCCAAAAGCTGCGCCGATCATGCCCATGGCGCTGGTGCGATTTTTTTTGTCGGTGAGATCGGCCATGGCTGCATGGGCCGTGGAAATATTCGCGGCAAACGCACCGGCCAGTGAACGATAAATAAACATGCTTATGAGCGTGGGCGCAAAGGCGGTTCCGAGATACGACAAACTTCCACCTACAAGGCTGATTAAAAGAACGGGTCTGCGCCCCCAACGATCACTGAGTTTTCCCCAAAACGGCGAAAAAATAAACTGCATCAACGAATATGAGGCCATCAACAGCCCAATTTCAAACTCCGAGGCCCGAAAATGCCGCGCTAAAAAAGGACTCAGCGTAATAAAGATTCCAAAACCCACAAGATCAAGAAATACGATCAAAAATACAATCAACTTTGCATGGGATTTTTGGCTATCAGACATGATCCGCTATACATAGCCGATCCAACCCCCAAAAGGTACGCCGTACCGTTTAGTTGAGAATCGCGTCATTCACCAAAAGGTACGCCGTTCCGTTTAAGGTACGCCGTACCTTTTGGTTGAGATGTGCGTCAATTTTGCTCTAGGCTTGGCCTATCATTGTGGGGCGCATGGTGTCCGGCGCTTCGGTCTGAGTTTCCGTGTCGACGAAGTCCAATTTGTCTCCCAGAGCGGGCTCTGGGAAGATTTTCTTGCCTTGATCGAGCATGGTGATATGGGCCTGCATCAATGAACGCAACGTGGTTTCGTATTGCAGGCGGGCTTTTTTCAGGTCGGCGATGTCGTAGTACATTTTTTTCAATGAGTCCCGAGCATCTTTCATCAGCATCTCGGCCCGCTGGCGAGCATCGCTGATAATCAGTTGCGATTCTTTTTCGGCGTCCGTACGGAATTGATCAGACATTTTCGAAGCGGCTTGAATCGTAGCTCGCAACGCTTGATCGCGTTCGATGTATTCCACAAGTGCGCTGTCTTTTTTTGCAAGTTCGTCTTTCAGGCGCTGGCGTTCACGCACCAACTCTTCCATTTGGTCGGCCACATCGCGCAAGAAATCGTAAACTTCCTGCGGATCAATACCCAGCATTTTTTTAGAAAATGTTTTATGTGTAATATCAATCGGGGCAATTCTCATTCAAAACCTCCGTGTTTTGATTTATGCGCGAAACCCGAGCCAGCCCAAAGGCTGCCTCATAGGTTACAATACCAACGATCCCACGACTTTCGTGAGTAAAAATCTGCTACCAGGATGAATTCAGGACCTTCATCTAGCGGCCGTTGCCGAGCTCGCGGTAGCGTTGAGCAGCTTTGCCAAAACTCATGCGCAACAGACCCTCGATTTCTAGCGAGCGCATGGACTCCAGCCCCGCAGCAGTCATGCCTTTGCGAGAGGTGACTTTGTTTTGCAGCTCTTCTAAGTTTTCGGTGGAAATTTGTGCAAGCGCTGCAGTTCCTAAAAATGTTTGCACGATAATACTGCGGGCAACTTCGGGCTCGAGTCCATGCTCTTCAATCCAATCCTGCCAGTAGTTCATCAATTCGAAAATAAATCCTGTGCCGCTGGAACTGGCCACTGTAAAGGCTTCGAAGGGATCGCCGCCTTCCAATTTAAACACACTTCCGAGTGGCGAAAATAAATCTTCGATCAAAGTTTCAAACAAACCGTTTTCCGAGCAATAGCCAATCACTCCCTGGCGAATCAAGACCGGAGTGTTCATCATCACGCGAGTGAGGTGCCCAACTGGAACGATTTTTCGCAAGGCAATAAAATCCATTCCCGCCGCTAAACTAATCACTACATGATGATTGCCAAAAGAATTTCGACACTGATCCAGGGCCTCTTGCATGTCTTGTGGCTTTACCGCAACAATGACCACATCGCAATGATCGACAAGCTCCTCGTTGGTCCCAAACGAATCCACGTTGTAGAGCTTTTTAATTTTTTCAATTTTTCCAGTGGAGCGGTTGGTGACAAATAAATTTGCGACGTCGATTTTTTGCGATTCCACCAAACCCTTGATGATGGCTTGTCCCATGTTCCCAGCGCCAATGATTCCTACTTTTCGTCCTCGAATGTGAACCATGTGTCACCCTTTCTTTGGCAATTGCCAGCCGCTCAACTTAATCTTTTCTTCGATCTCATCGATGGGCAAACCCGCAATATTTTCGAGCGTGCCGGTGAAGTTTTTTACAAAATCTTCACCTTGATATCGAAAGGTGGATCCCAGCTCCACCCCCTCTGCTTTATCCAACTCGCGATGCTGATTGCGAATCAACTGCCGAGCTAAACTCTGAATTCCATAAGAACCCGCTTTATCCATGGGGTCACCGCTTTTTACGTAATCCCATATTTCTTCTTTGTTAAGATGGCGAAACTCCACTTGCGAAGTGCCATGACCCAAAACAATTTCGCTGGTCTGGGTATTCCATAGACAATAGCCGGTGATCACCCGGTGAGTGTTACCCGAAAGTTTTTGCAGGGTTTCGAAGGCGTCTTGCTGGTCCTTGGGCTTGCCTAAAATCTCATCTTTATAGACAACAATGGTGTCGGCCGACAGAACAACGCTGGGATGCATTTTAAGGCCTTCTGGGCTCTCGACCAAGGCCTGGGCTTTGCGTTTTGCCAAATCCTCAACAGCCAATTCAACCCTCAGGTTTTCATCAAGAAATTCCGATATTTCAACTGGAAGGGTGTGAAAAACGTACCCGCGTTTTTGGAGAAAAAACTGGCGACGCGGTGATTTTGAGGCAAGCACAAACCTCAGCATGTACGTAGCTTAATCACAAAAGAAATTTATGGCTATGGATTTGTTGCTCTATTTAGGATTATTTTTAGCGGGCACTGCCACGTTTTGGGTTGTGTATTCTTTGTTTGCTGCCAGCCAAGAAAGCAAATCACTTTCGTGGGCCACCGGCGACGAACCTAAAAAATCAAAGTCGCCGTTGATCAACCTTTCTCGTCCCCTCGTACACCAATTTACAATCAAGTACGCGCTTCGTTTTAAGAGCGAAAAAATGCGCAAAGACATCGATTACAAAATTGTCACGGCAGGAATGGAAGAAGAGATTTCGGTGGATGAGTTTATCGGCCTGAAACTTTTTTGGGGCGTACTTTTTCCAATTCTCATTGTGCTATTAAATTTTGCACTGCAGTTGGGCTATCCAACAGCCGTGTTAATTATGCTCTCTCCCATCGGCTACATGCTTCCCGATTTCCACGCCCGGGCCGAAAAAAACAAGCGCATGAAGTCCGTGGTGATCGATCTTCCATTTTTTATTGAGCTTCTCGCATTATCAACGCAAGCTGGGGCCGATTTTTTTGGCGCCATTCAAAAAATCACCACCAAGGCACCCGAAAGCGTTCTCGCTCAAGAGCTAGAAAAAGTTTTGCGCGATATTCGACTCGGCAGCACGCGCGAAAAAGCTCTCAAAGACATGGCCTATCGCCTCGATGTGTCCGAAGCCACAAGTTTTGTGAACGTTCTCACCGATGCCGACGCCACGGGCGCCAGTGTGGGTGAAGTTTTAAAAGAGCATTCGGCGCAAATGCGTTTGGAGCGCTTCGTCCGCGCCGAAAAAGCCGGCGCCCGCGCCTCGCAAGCCATGCTGATTCCGTTGATCATGTTTATTCTGCCCGCCGTCTTCATCGTGGTGTTTGCTCCCGTAGCGCTGCAATTCTTGTACGGAGGCAAGGGATGACGTTAGTACTTAGAGCCAATCAACAAATCATCTGTTCTCAAGTCCGCGTGGCTAACAGTTTTGCAACCCGTGTGGTGGGCTTGATTGGCACGAAACAATTGAATCAGGAGGGGTTATTCATCCCCGGCTGCAATTGGATTCATACGTTTTTTATGTCCATCCCCATCGATGTGGTTTACGTGGATCGCCAGGGTGGAATTCGTAAAATTGATCATCGCATAAAGCCATGGCGTCTTGGAAAGCCCGTGTGGTCTGCAACCGATGTTGTGGAATTGCCTGCTGGGTTTGCAGAACTTAAGTCGTTAAAAATAGGAGACACACTACATGTGGGCCATTAAAATCCTCAATGGAGCACAGTCTGGAAAGATATTTCCTCTCATAAAGGGAAATAATATTCTCGGTCGCTCTGTCAAAGCGAACATTCGCCTGGCCGACAATGGTGTTTCTAAAAACCATGCGCAGATCTTTGTGACGAACGATAAAGTCATTATCTCTGATTTAAAATCGAGCAATGGAACCTTCGTCAATGGTATCCAAGTGCAGAATCACGGATTAAAAACTGGTGATAAAGTTTTAATCCACCAAACTATTTTTACCATCTTTCAACTTCCCGACAACGTGGTGTTTGCAGATCAAAAGTTAAACAAAGCCATGCCCTCGCGGGGTCTTGCCAACTCACCAGCGAACACACCAGCAAACTTCCCGGCCCATGGAAGCAACGCCCTCCAATTGCAACACGATCCCCATTCGCTGATGATGCATGATTCGGCTTCAGCACAACAGCCCTCCATGGCCCCGGTGTTTGAACAACCTAAACTTTTAGAGATCCTTCGCGAACGCACCGAGCAGTATGTGGACGAAGTGGCCATGCCGCCGATCTACAAAGCCGCCGAAAAATTCGACTTCAAACATATTCTCGCTGGCTTCACCATCGCCTTTATTTTTCTCACCACATTCCTCGCCATCTTTCCGCTAGCCAAACTGACCCGCGAAACCGTTCTCACAGAAAGTAAACGCCGCGCTCTCACAATGGCCCGCAACCTGGCGCAAATGAATCGCAAGGCTCTGGCCGATGACTCCGAGCTTTCGTTAACAACCGATTTTGTAGCTCGCGAGTCTGGCGTCGACAAGGTGATGATCATCTCTGGACAAAGCGGCGCGATCCTTGCCCCCGCCAATCAGATGGGTCAATTCCTCAAGGACCCGTTCGTGATTAGTTTGCGCAACAGTCACAGCGAACAAGTGGATTTGATCAACGATTCCCAGGTGGCAGCCAGTGTGCCCATGAAGTTTTTCAATGCAGAGATTGGCGATTCCACCGTGAAAGCTTACGCCATCGTTATCTATAACGTTGACCCCCTGGCCGTGGATTTTGGCAGAACCCTTAGTTTATTTATTCAAATCTTTTTGATTGCCTGTGTGATCGGCGCGGTTATTTTTGTGATTCAGTATCGGCTCATCATTTATCCGCTTAAAAATTTGAATCGTGAAATCGATCGTTCGTTGAGCGAGGGCAGTAGCAATATTCAAATCAATTTCCAACTGCCGATTTTCCAAAAATTAATTGCCAACATTAACAGTGCTCTCTCACGAATCAATGCAGATTTTTCCGGTACCGACAAAATGGCGGCTCAGTCTGACAAGTCCGTAGAAGCCTACGAAGTTGTGAAGATGTTCCCAGTGCCCGCGTTCGCTCTCGATCCGCAAACACAACAGTTCATTGCTTTAAATCCCGCCCTCGAAGGCCACCCACTTTTTGATGGAGGCCGGGTTTTACAAATGTCCATCACCGAGCTCACAGATAAATCACTTTACGAGTCGCTGAAGGATTTAGTGGCTACTTGCGTGCAAAATCCGAACAGTGCCCACACGAACGAACTTCCCTCGCAGGGTTCCGAAAAATACGAGATCGCTGCCAAGGCTATTATTAACAATAATAAACCCAACTACATTTTATTTACAGTGATGCAAATTGTTGAGGAGGAATCGAGCTGATGAGTTCGCAGGCTCTGAGTTCCTCACCATTTTCGGCATTCCAGGTGACCCTGCGTCTCCTGGCGGGCCCCAATAAGGGAGATGTGTATCGCATCCTTCCCCCGGGCGCCGTTATCGGTCGAGATGCTCTGTCCTGCCAAGTCGCCTTGATGGACGCGCGAGTGAGTCGTCAACAGTGTCGTCTGGACTATAAAATGGAAGGCCTCACGGTTGAAGATCTGAGCGGTAAACAAACGACCCTCGTCAATCAGCGCCCCATCGAGGGAGAGCACCTCCTGCAAAATGGGGATATTCTTACCTGCGGCGACACTCATATCTCCATCGAGATTCAGTCGGACGGCCTCACCACAGTTCCGTCGCTGAGTGCGCCTGCGCACAGGCCTGCTTCTCTCTCTTCTACATCTTATATTCCAGAGCCTGCAATGCCGCAAAATCAACCCCCGTCCATGGATCCGCAATCGAAGCGGTTGTCGATCATCGTTGGGATTGGTTTGGTTGTGGGTCTTGGACTTTTTCTGATGCCAGAAGACGCGCCGAAACCTCCACCAAAAATAGCAACTTCGGAAACAATCAACGAAAGCATCGCGGCCGTGCAAAAGCGCCAAGAGGAAATCTCAAAAAATACAAGCCAGCTGACGGAGCTCGAGCTTTACAACAAACGTTCAGCGCAAAAACATTATATTCGCGGCTTGCGAGACTTTCAGAATGCTCGCTACAATCGCGCCATCGAGGCATTTCAAACAGCGCTCGCCACCGACCGAAGTCATGTGATGGCTCGACGATACTATAAATTAGCCGAAAAAAAGCGACTCAACGAAGTCGATTACCATATGGACCTTGGTTTAAAATACAAAGACAAGTCGATGTATAAAATGTGTATCGCTGAATTTGCTCATGTTCTACAGATTCTCAATCAGCCGACAAATAAAAAGTATCAATTGGCTAAAGAACAAATCAAAGAATGCCGTCTGTCAATACAGGAGGGTGTATAGTGGCCCGACTTAAGGTGAGACGACATCAAGTGAATTTTGCTGAGCTCGAATTGGAGCCTGGCAAAACCTATATTATAGGTCGTCGTGAAAACGCCGACGTAATTCTCTCATCTGATCCGGGGATCTCTCGCCAGCACGTTTCCATTGAGTTTACCGATAGCGCTTGGGTTGTAAAATCTCTTTCAACCCACCTACCTGTTTCCTACGAGGGTAAAACCCATAACACATTATCGTTTGTTGATGGAATTGCGCATTTCTACGTCACTCCCTATGAATTTGAATTACAAATGCTCAACGAAGAACCTTCGCTTAAAACAGACGAGGCCAAACCTCCGGTGGGGCTGGACCCCAGCGCTCCCGCCAACGGTGAAGTGGATGAGAAAATTCGCGAGCCTCTGCAAAACGGTCAGTCCGAGGTTCCTGCCTACGATGCAGAATTGTCGTTTCATGGTAACGAAGAGCCGACGGGCGAAGTGCATTTGGCCCACGAACCGTATATTAAATTTATGCACGAGAGCCATTCCGAATCCCTACGACTTAAGGGTAACAAGTGGGTGGCTGGTCGCGACAATATCGCACAGATTCAGTTGGACGATAAAAAAGCCAGTCGTCAGCATTTCAGCTTAGAAAAAGTCGGCGAGCAGTTTTACATTAGAGATCTACAAAGTGCCAATGGCACCTTGCTAAATGGTCAGGAGCTCCCGCACCATGAGCCGCGCGAAATAAAAAGCGGCGATATTATCACCGTCAATCAACTCACGATGATTTTTGAAATGCGCGATCTTTCGTTTTCGGAAAAACTCAAAGATCTTCCTCTTCAAGCCTATAGCGGTCCGTTGATCTTAAGTTCGCAGGAGTGGGATTTGGCTGCTGATTCTCACAAGCCGTCACTGCGACTCGAAACCAAAGACCTGGCGCAGGTTACGGGGTCTGTACAAAAAGTAACCCCTCCGGTTGCGAAAAAGAATCATCTTCGAACCGCTCTGCTTGGAGCAGTTGCTTTAATCATTATTGGCTATGCGCTTTACCAGCAAAACAGCCCCGCCCCCCAACGAGATCTGGCCGCAGCAGGTGTAAAAACGTTTGAATCCTTATCTCCAGAGGAAAAAAAGTTTGTGGCCGATAGCTACAACTCGGCTCAAAACTATTACCAAGAAGGTCGCATTCAGAATGCGCTCACGCAACTCGCATACGTGCATAAAACTTTGCCCTTCTACAAGGACTCTCGCGAGCTAGAAACAAAACTTGTGGAAGCCCAAGAAACTCTTCGCCAAAAAGAATTTATTGCTCAGCAACGACGTGAGCAGGAAGAAACCCGCATTAAAGTGCAAAACATCGTTGCCGACTGCCGCGATCGCTATCGCGATTCGGTCGACGTCTCCGCAGTGAAAGGGTGTCTCACCGGCGCCCTGCAACTGGATCCCGAAAACTCGGATGCTCTCTCCATTGTCGCCGAGATTGAACTGCGCTTGAATCAAGCCCTCGAAGCCGAACGAAAACTCAAAGAATTTAACGACAATGCGCAAAAAGGCCGCGATCTGTTTTATCGGGCTAAAAATCTTTTGCAAAACAAAGACTACCATGAAGCTATCACAGCATTTTCAGCCCACATCAACGCCAATCTGCCCGATCCCGACAAGTTAAAGCCAGCATCGCAGAGACAAGTGGCTTCCATCGAAAATCACATCGAAACACAAAAAAGATCCTTGATGGGTAAAGCCAACACGCTACTTAACAGTGGCAACCTGCGCGATGCGGTCGTGGCCGCCGAACAGGCCAAGCGTGTGGATCCCTATGATTATTCCATCGCTAACTTTATCGAACAAACCCGCCGTTCGCTGGAAGTGAAGATGCGCCCTCTGTATGAAGAGAGTGTGATCGAAGAGCGCTTTGGTAATTTCGAAATTTGCAAAGCCAAATGGCAAGAGATCGTGGCCAAGGACATCCCAACAGGCGAATATTATCTTAAAGCGAAGCGCAAACTTCAGCAGTACGGACCGTAAAATGGAATTTAACGAGCGCTCCTACGGTGGCAAACTTTTTCGTCCACGACCCGAAGTCTATATTTCAGACGACAAAAAATTATTTATTTTAGCGACACCATGGGGCCAGCGGCGCATCGCGAAGATTTTTATTGAACGCGTGACCAGCGAACTACAAGACTTTAGCGTGGACCCCGATCATACTGTTTTTTCTATGCCGTCAGATACTTTGAGCGAAAAAGAAAACCGCTTACGACTTGTGCTTTTATCGTTGCACGAAGATCTTCGAGAGGAATTTAACTCCGAAGCGTTAACCTCTGGGCTCGAAATTTTATGTATTCTCAAGGATGAAAAAAAAATATCTTGGTTTAAAGTGGGCGCGCCGTTTTTAGCCGTATTGCGCGCAACGCAGATTCTCCCCCTGCATCACCCTGTAGATTTGAGTTTCGATCACAGCACCACCGAAACGTTACCGCCTTTACCAAAACAACTTTACGGTTTATCTCAGCAATCGAGCCTCGAACATGGAAATTTGATGCGCCGGGAAGGCGACCGTCTGCTGATGGTGGCGCGCAGTTACGTGCCATTCAGCACTCTGCTCATCAAACCCGACGAAATGAATCTCGACAACATCACCCTCAGCCTCGCCACCGACAATGAAGAACAACCCTTCTGGCTCGGTCTCCTTGAACTATAGCATTCCAGGCGCGAAGCCCACAGACAGTGGGATTTGATAGGATTCTACTTTTTTGCGCAATGCTGTTTTTTCGGGAAGGTGCAAGTAAAGCTCCGCCAGCGATGGTCGAAGATACGACAACGAATCCACATCCCAATTCAACTCAAGGTAAATATTTGCGTACACCATCTGTTTGGCCTTCATATAGGAACGGTACTGACGAATAAAATTCTTTTCCCACTGCGAAGAGCTGGCCTCGCTGCGGTGGCGCTCCCAATCTAACAATGCGAGAAAAAGTGTGTCGCGACAGCGACGAAATAAACTCTCTCTGGGTTTCTCCACAAAAAACCGCTCGCAAGCTCCTGTCAAAGTGACAGCGGTGGCGCTTTCCAAATGTCTCGCGGCCAAGTACCGATGCAGAGGATAAGTGCTTTCTTTGAGGCGCTCCCAATCTTCGGTGCGCAGCGCTTCGTTGGCAGCCATTTCATCGGCGTAGTGGCTTTTGTTAATTTTAGCCACGTCGTAGGCCCAATGCACACTTCCCGACATCTTGGCGTTGCGGAAATCTTTCATAAAGTCATAGGCTTCGGAAGGATAGGATTGCAAATCGTAGCTTTGATCCAATTTATTTTTTAGCCACCGAATTTTTTCGTGATCGAGCTGAGATTCAAAAAGCACTGTGCCTTCGTTCTTATCCACCAGCGTGTGATAAATCTGCCAGCGCTTTTGCGGCACCACCAAATAGTCGGCCGTACGCAAACTTACAAGCGGCGACTTTGCCATCCACCAGCGCGCCCAATCTGAGCGTATTTCAAGAAACGTCGGCGGCGACTCTTTCCACTCATCCATTTTTTGCATGACAAAATCCACCATGGAGGTGGACTGCTCCAAACTGTCGCGCAGAAGCTGTCCAATATTTTTCATGGATAGCAAAAAATCCACCGACTTGGCTTCTTTCATCTGCGGCGTTTTAATAAACAGCGGCACGTGAACATTTTCGCGAAACACGTTTTCGCGCCATAAAAACGACCTGCGGTTCATGGGAGCCTCGCCATTGAGGCCCACTAAGATCACAAACGATCTATCCCATAGTCGCTGTTTTTTTAGTTGGCGAAAAAACTCACCCAGTGATTCTGCAATCTCTTGTCTTTGGGCGGTGACACTTTTTTCGCGTTCTTTTTTTTCGTCGGTGAAGGTTTGTACAAACGGAAACTGCATATCGGCTAGAAAGACCGTGGTTAAGGTGGGCTGGGGCCCCTGCTCGATCCATTTTAATGTGCGTGTTAACAACTGGCTGGCTGGCGTGTAGGTGTCGGAACTCTGATCGAAATCGTCATCAAAAATCTCGTACCCTTGTTGAAAACCCGATTTGGCTAAGAATGGGGGGCCGCCACTAAAAAATGCCGTGCGGTACCCGGCCAGCAGAGCCTTCTCCGCCAGCGTCACTACGGGTGGGGCAATTCCGTCGTTTCCATTGTGAAAAACTTTGTGCTCTGCCGCATCTAAACCGGTCAGCAGACTGGCCAAACTGGCTTGGCTCATGGTCGATGGGGTGTAAAAGTGCGTAAAGCGCAGTGCCGAATCGCAGAGCTCCTGAAAACCGTCGGGCTCCCCTGTCTCGTCGAAACACGACGTGTTTTCAAAACTGAGAGACTCAACGGCAATAATAAAAATCGGCGGTTTGCCCTGCGAGCGCGAGCCCCATGGGGAACACCCAGAGAGCATTAGAACCAAGATCGAAATCAATCCCACTTTTTTTTGCGCAAAGCACATATGCATCATATTGTTTTAATTTGATTTATCCCTCCCCTGTTTTATATCATTACACAACTCACGAAAGGAGTAGTGCGTCGTGAATATTCAAGGATTGTTTACATTAGCCCAAAGTTTCGCAGATATAATTTTATGGATTCTGGTCATTGCGAGTGTTTTAAGCATCGCCATGATTTTAGAGAGATTCTTTGTTCTGAGCAAAGTGTCGAAACAAAATAAAGTGTTTCGTGCCCAAGCCAACGAACTGATTCGCTCTGAGGATCTATCCAAACTTGAGTCATTGGCTCAGAACGACGGATCTCTTCCGCAAAGAGCTCTGAGTTATGGACTACGCCACGCCAAAACAAATGGCGAAAAAGGTCTCGAAGAAATTTTCACCTCTTACACGATTATCGAAAAACCGCGCCTTGAAAAGTTTTTGAACTTTTTGGCAACGGTGGGTTCAAACGCTCCGTTCATCGGTCTTCTTGGAACCGTGATGGGGATCATGAAAGCATTCAATGATTTGGCACAGAACTCTGCAGCCGGAAACGAAGTCGTCATGATGGGTATTGCCCACGCACTCGTTGCTACAGCGATCGGTCTTTTTGTGGCGATCCCAGCGGTTGTTGCTTACAACTATTATCAAAAGATGGTGCGCGACACTGTTGGAACAATCGAAGTAGCGAAAGAGCTTTGTCTTTCTTACGCTAAAAGCAAGAAGGGTTAATATATGGGAGCATCACTCGGGGGAAACTCAGACGAGGCCATTGCGGAAATTAACATTGTTCCGTTTGTGGATATTATTCTTGTGGTGCTGATCATCTTTATGGTGACAGCTCCTCTCGTGCTAAAACCAGCCATTGATGTGAGCTTGCCGCAAGCGTCGTCTGGTGAAGCCAAAGAGACCGAAAAAAATCTCGATGTTATCATTGCAGCCACTGGCGAGCTCTACGTCAACGGAAAGCCCGCAACGCTGGAAGAACTTAAAGACCAAGCGAGTTCTGTTGCAAAAGTAGCCGTAGATTCTGGCGCGATTTTGAACGCCGACAAAGCTGTGACGCTAGAAAAACTCACAGAAGTGATCGACGCCATCAAACTCGCCGGTATCAAAAAAGTCGCCTTCAGCATCAAGAAAAAATAAAAAGGTACGCCGTACCCTTTTAAAAAGGTACGCCGTACCCTTTTGTTGAGACTTGCGTTAAATTCTAAGCATAAAAAAAGGGAAGCCATCAGCTTCCCTTTTTATTTTTATAACGCGGATCTCAACCAAAAGGTACGGCGTACCGCAAGCGGAACGGCGTACCTTTTTGCCTAGGTCCATGGAAAAAACTGACATGGTAGTGAACTCCTTGTAGGCGAATTTTTACAAAAATTAGCTAACCACCGGCAGATATTGAGTTTTAGCCCATATCCTTCGATGGTCTTCGTGGGGTTAGCAATAGGGTTTTTCATAAGGGGATTTATGACTTTCGTTCTATCGTTCTTAATGGCAGCACTGGCCAGTGCTGCCTGCAATGATTTGTCGTCAAACATCCACGAGTCCGTGGCACAAAATACCTTTAAGCTGGTTCCGCGAAACTTTTACGCGGCCACTCTTTCCGAAGAGACTGCACGATCTCTGCATCAAAAAAGTTGCTTATCTGGTGGTTTATCCATCAGCGATCAAATGAATTGCGATCTTTTAAAAACCTGTACTGGCGACACCTGCAAAATTGAGTACGGACCCTATGGCAGCGCCTTTTTGTCCAAAAAAACTGGCTTACTGATGTCAGCCTGGCACGTGGTGTTTCCAACCCATGCCGCGGGTTTGATTTTTCTGCAAGGCCGTCTTTCTCTATTTCCCTACGAAGAGATGCAATCCATCCTAACCGTTTTGCAACCCGATTTTATTTTGTTAGACCAAAACGATAAAATTGTTTTTGATACAAAAAACAATCCCTCTCATTATGCGTTTTGGGGAAACCCCCTTTCGACTGTTTATCAAACCGAAGGTCACAAGCAGCACCAACCCTATGGTTATTTTGAAAACGCGCCCGACGACTATGTGGCCATCGACATCGGTTCTGTAAAACTCGGCACGGGCCTTCCGTTGACCTCGCTTACAAAAAAAGAAGATCTCGCAGCTCAGTGTTTATACTCAGGTGGGTACCAGTATCACGATGGCAAATTTCGTATTTCGTCTGGAAAAAAAGAAGCCGTTAAGACCATGCAAAGTTTGATCTCCTATGCAGTACCATTCCAGTTGAATCCATTTCCCTTAGAACTTTCGCAAATTCTAGAACTCGATAACGAGCAGACTCTTAAGTTGATGGGCTACAGCGATGAAAATATCCAAAAAACTCTCGCACAGTATGATGAAGCAACTGTTCGTCACTCAATTGAAATTGTTCTTGCCACGCAACCTCGACACCTGAGGGATCAAGCGCTCGAAAGTCATCCTGCGGTATTATTTTATGATGCAAAGGTCTTACCCGGTCAAAGTGGTGGGCCCATCGTCGATGAAAGTGGCACCGTTGTCGGCATCACAACGAATAGTTTTTTAGACAAGTCCATCGCGATCGATGGGCACTTTACCTCTAACGGTGCTGCTGGGTTTTTTATAGGCTCGCTAACACTTTGATGATTGCCTCTTGATTGTCGCCTTTTCGTTATTGGCTGACGAGCACTTCCAGCAAGTGCTCTTGCCATTTTTGTTGGATTTCTTCGCGTTTTAAATGTTTCCCCGTCAATTTTTGCAAGCTGACCACTTGCGAAGTTTGAAACCCACAGGGATAAAAACCCTGAAAGGCTTGTGCGTCTTCGAACACATTCAGCGCAATTCCGTGGGAGGTGATCCATTTTTTAACTGCAATGCCGATGGCAGCGATTTTCTGCGATCCCACCCACACCCCTGTGGCTTCGTCGGGGATCTCTTCACCCACCTGGGTTTGAATCGAGCGACCATCGGAGGTAATCCCTAAATCTTTTAACAGCAATTGCACTGACTGTTCTAGCGCCCGCATGTACTGGTGAAGATCGCGCGGAGGAATTTTTTTATTCGCATAAGAATCATCGCTCCCGCCTAAGGAAATCAACGGATACGCAATGATTTGGCTGGGGCCATGATAGGTGGCGCGCCCTCCGCGATTAACCTCTAGGGTGTCACCTGTCCAGGCAAAGACGTCGCCAGATTTTGTCCCGCGGCCCAGAGTAACTATGGGCGGGTGCGTACAGAAGATGATTTTTTCGGGTGTTTTTTTTTCGATAATTAACTGAACAAGTTCTTCTTGCCGACGAAAGGCCTCGCGATACTCCACAAGGCCCCAGTCGACGAATTCAAGCTGCTTCCCACTCATTGGGTCACACGCATCTAACACACACTAATGCTTCACCATTTCCGTGGCTTTAGAGGCCGACGTGAGCGGCTTTTGAATAATGTGAATGGCGTGGCCAAGAGTGGCCTCCGCGGCCTCCATCATGGTCTCACCGAGTGTAGGATGCGGATGAATCGACAGCGCAATATCCTGAAGACGCGCACCCATCTCGATGGCCAGCACAGCCTCGCTGATCAAATTGCTCGCTTCGGGACCAACGATATGAACACCGAGCACAATATCGGTTTTCGCATCGGCAATCATTTTTACAAAGCCGTCAGTTTCCATCAGAGATACCGCACGCCCGTTGGCGCCAAACGGAAATTTGCCAATCTTCAGTTGAGTGTATCCATTGGCTTTGCATTCTTCTTCTGTCCAACCCGCAGAGGCGATCTCAGGATTGGTAAAGATCACCGCCGGAACTGTTTTTGCATCGTAGGCGCGGTTCACACCCGAGATAATCTCGGCCACCATCACGCCTTCGTGACTCGCCTTGTGCGCCAACATTGGTTGACCGCAAATGTCGCCAATGGCAAAAATATTTGCAAGATTAGTTTTACGTTGAGCGTTCACCTTAATGAAACCTTTTTCGTCGATCTGCAAACCAATGCCTTTGAGATTCATTTGATCAGAATTCGGTTTACGTCCCACGGTCACAAGAATTTTATCCACCGTGAAGGATTGCTCTTTTCCATCATTCTTAACTTTAAGATCAAACTGCTTTCCTTTTTTCGTAAAGCCTTGAGCCATGCTTTTAAGATAAACATTCACACCATCTTTTTTAAGCTTACGCGCCACAACCTGAACAACTTCAGGATCGGCAACGCCCTTGAGAAGCCCGTCGTTGGCTTCGAACACATGCACCTCAACACCCAGTTGATTGAGGTAGCCTCCAATTTCGAGTCCAATATACCCACCGCCAATCACAGCCAATGATTTAGGAAGCGATTCCATAGCCAGGGCACCCGTCGACGACATGATATCTTTTTCGTCAAACGCAAAACCCGGAATCTCAATGGGGCGAGAGCCCGTTGCAATAATATAATTTTTCGCAGTTATTTTCTCAGTCTTGTCGCCCGTTTTGATTTGAATGGTCTTTGCATCCAAAAACGTCGCATCGCCAGAAACGATCTGTACACTGTTGCCCTTAAGTAACTGCTGCACTCCACCCGACATCTTATCGCAAACAGATTGCTTCCACGACTGAAGCTTCTTCGCATCCAACTTCACATCACCTTTAATTTCAAAACCCATAGTTGGAGCATCATGCTGCATGCGATGAAGAAAGTGCGCCGCGGAAATCATAGCCTTCGAAGGAATGCACCCAACGTTCAAACAAACACCACCGAGCTTCTCCCGCTCAATAATGACAGTCTTCAAACCAAGCTGCGCAGAACGAATCGCTGCCACATAACCACCAGGTCCCGAACCAATTACACATACATCAAATTGCGACATAAAACTCTCCCTACCCAAAAGAATTTGGGACTTGTTACTACAAAGATTCACTTTCTTAGTTTCGTCCTTTTCTTGGGACCTTCCTTTTTTAGACCTCTCGCAAACAGGATGTTTCCATTTGCGAGTTGAGCCCAGGATGGGCGCGTCTAAAACAGGAAGGTCCCAAGAAAAGGACGAAACTAAGAAACGTTAACTTAAATCATGTCCATCATTAGTAGACCGGGATTTTCTATTCGTTTAATAAAAGCGGCTAAGAAGCGTGCTGCCTCAGCGCCGTCGATCAAACGATGATCACAAGTCACTGTAAAATTCATAAACTTGGCAACCTCAAGCTGACCATCGACCACAAACGGACGATCTTGGATTTTATACATTCCAAATATTGCAACTTCTGGATGATTGATGATTGGTGTGGCGTAAGTTCCACCGATGCTGCCGATGTTGGTGATGGTGAACGTGGCGCCCTTCATCTCTTCGAGCTTTAATTTTCCATCGCGCGCACGTTTTCCTAGATCCACGATTTCGGCACTTATTTGGAAAATGGTTTTGCGATCAGCATCTTTGATCACCGGAACCATCAGGCCATTTGGTGTGTCTGCGGCGAAACCGATGTTGAAGTATTTTTTGCTGACGATCTCTTGAGCGGCATCATCAATGGATGAATTGAATTTTGGGAATTCGCGAATTGTGGCCATCAACGCTTTCATAACAAAAGGCAGATACGTCACTTTGATACCGCGTTGCTCGGCCGCAGCTTTTAATTCTTCGCGCATGGTTACTAGCGAAGTCACATTGGCTTCGTCCATCAACGTGAAGTGTGGAATGATGTGTTTTGCCATTTGCATATTCTCAGCGATTTTTTTACGAACACCGCGGAGTGGCTCACGCTCCTCTTTGCCCTGCTGACTGACGAAGGCCGGCATGTCGCGCGGCGGAGAGTATGTTGGCATTCCTGCGCCTGTCGCGCCTTGGGATTTTAAAACGTCATCGCGAGTCACTCTGCCCGCAAGACCTGAACCGGGAACTTGGTTGATGTCTACATTGCTTTCGCGAGCTAAACGGCGCGTCGAAGGAGTTGCTAGAACATGAATGTCCATTGGTGGAGGCTGAACTGTTGCCATGCCGCCGCCCGAAGACGCCGACATTGATGGTGCAGGAGCTTGCGGCGCTTTTGCTGCAGGTGCCGTGGGTGCCTTCGCCTCTGCCGGCGCTGCCGGTGCTGTTGGTGCGGGAGCTGCTTTGGCAGCACCGGCTCCGCTGTCGTCGATGATGACAAACGCGGCGCCAACTTTGAGGACGTCGCCTTCTTTAAATTTTAATTCTTTAACAACGCCGGCCGCAGGTGATGGAACTTCCACCGTGGCTTTATCGGTCATCAATTCCACAAGAGATTGGTCAACCTTGATGGCGTCGCCCACTTTTACAAGCCAACGAACAAGTTCACCCTCGGTTACGCCTTCGCCGATTTCTGGTAATTGGATATCTTTTGTTGCCATGAATGCCTCCTAGGCCTGAGCTGTCGTTTTTGACAGACTCTCTTGCTGGCGTTGTTTTTCAATAACGCCTTTGATAAAAAATTCTCCTGCTTTGTAAGAGCTTCGCACAAGGGCGCCACTCGCGCAGTAAATAAATCCTAATTTTAACGCTTCTTGTTCCCAAAATTTAAACTTTTCTGGGGTTACAAAATCGATCACCTTCAGGTGGCGCCGCGTGGGCTGAAGATATTGTCCAAAGGTTACGATGTCGCAACCGACTGCGCGCAGATCGCGCATGGTTTGCATAATTTCTTCGTCGGTTTCGCCAAGACCCAACATCACCGAAGTTTTAGTGTACATTTTGGGATTGAGCTTTTTAGCTGTAGCTAAAGTTAAAAGCGATTGTTGATAAGTGGCGCGCGGATCCCGCACTTTGGGTGTGAGCCTCTGCACAGTTTCCACATTGTGAGCAAAAACTTCGGGCTGCGAGCGAACCACGCGTTCGATCAATTCTTCCTTACCCAAAAAATCAGGAGTTAACACTTCGACAATCAATTTTGGATCGTTGGCCTTCATCACCTCAATCGTGCGCGCAAAATGATCGGCGCCTTGATCGGGCATGTCGTCGCGATTCACACTCGTGATCACCACGTACTTTAAACCCATTTGGGCAATGGCCCAACCTACTTTTTCGGGCTCTTGCTCGTCGATTTTTCCTTTGGGATTTCCGGTTTTCACCGCGCAAAAACGACAGCCCCGGGTGCAGACTTCGCCCATCAACATAAAGGTCGCTGTGCCGCCAGCCCAGCATTCGCCGATATTGGGACAACGGGCCTCTTGGCAAACAGTGGCTAATTTTAGATTTCCAAGCATGCTTTTGATCGTATTGTAAGCCTCGCCCGAAGGGGCTTTGACTTTGAGCCATTCTGGCTTGGGAACTCGCACAACATCTGCCATGGTTTTTACTCCGTGTAGAGGTTGTAAAGCTGGCTCTAAAATAAGGCAACCTAGACGCAAATGTTGCTCTGCGCAATTCTCCGATTAGCTCGACAGAAAAAATGCTAATGCTTATTTATAGCGTTCATTGAGACCTGTAAAGACTTCAGAGAAATCAAACACCAATAAATCTCATGTACAAACACATTGCCTGTTTTATACCTTTCAAAAAGAAGGGGTGCCAGCTATGAAGCTTTTCCAAATATTTACTCTCGCGTTCGTTCTTGTTTTTGCCAAAAATGTCTATTCACAGACGGCTAAAATTGAGTCTGCCGAATTCGTCGAACTCGAAATAGAAATACCTATTATGATCAGTGACCAGTGTCAGATAGGAGAAGACTTTTTAGGCACAGTACAGATTCTTTGCGCCTACAGCCTTGGTGGAAAACTTCCTGCTGGAGGAAAGATCATCGGCGCTCACTTAACAACTGATTCGTACTTTGAAACCGAATACTGGTTTGACGGCGACAAATTGATGTTTGAATTTCTAGATCGATACGACGCAAATAAACAGGGGTTTTACTCAGAGGTCTTTAACAGATACCGCAGTTTTCCAGTGATCCTCAAATTTGTTTATCAGGGACCAAAAATTGAGCTGGATCAAAAAATACTTGGTAACCCCGTTGATCCTCATTAACGTGAAACACGTTACTCAACACGTTGAGGAACAGCCATGAAATTTAAAATTCCGCTCATCGAAGGTATTTTTCTTAAGCGCTATAAAAGATTTTTTGCCGACATCCTCTTGGGCGACCAGACCGTCGTCGCCCATACGCCCAACACCGGTAGCATGAAAGGCTGCAGTGATCCCAACAGCGCGTGCCTCATGTCTCCAGCCACCAACCCCGAACGTAAATTGCGCTACACGCTCGAGATGATTCGCACCCCAAAATCCTGGGTGGGCGTCAATACGAGCAACCCCCCAGTTCTGGTGCGCGAACTGTTTGCCAGCCGTACTGTTCCCCACTGGAAAGACTTCGATGGCTTCCAAGCAGAAGTAAAAATCAATACGCAGACACGCTTGGATGGTGCCCTTTGGAAAAGCGCGGAACAAAAAAATGTAAAAAATGGAAAGCTTACGAAGCTCGAAGCTCCATTGCATTTTTTTGAAATCAAGAATGTGTCCTTGGCCGAAAATGTCGACAATAAAACCGTCGCCATGTTTCCCGATGCCGTCACTGAGCGCGGACAAAAGCATTTGCAAGAGATGATGGATTTGATGGAGCAGGGTTTTACCTGCGAAATGGTCTACGTAATTCAACGCGAAGACTGCACAGAGTTTGCACCCGCGGAACATATTGACCCTGAGTATGGCCGAATTTTGCGCGAAGCTGTAAAAAGGGGATTGCGAGTTTCCGCTTTCCCTTGCCGCCTCAGCCCCACAGAAATTGTTCTTCAAGCCGTGTCGTTGCCTGTGAGGCTTTAACTTAATTTACTTTTGGAAACACTGCAATTTGGATGAACGCGCGAGAACACTAGCATCCATGCACTTTTGCTCATCGCTCATTACCACGATATCCCAACCTGTTGTGCTAAGGGTGTAGCCAGGGCTTGAAATTGAGCAGATAGAATTTTTTGTGACCCACGAATCCGGAATCTCACAAAAATAATTTTCTCCCACAACAAAATTCCGAACGATGCTGTAATTATCAACTGGAGTGATCTCGTAGGTCAGGCGTGAAACATCATTGGCGATGTCGGGTCCATTTTTGTACTTCTGTGCGATAGCTTCACGAACTAACTGAATCACCGCACGTTCCTTCGAACGTGTTTTGTGCCCGTCAACAGTTGCGCTAAGTGAACCCTCAGCAAAAGCAGCAGTAGTTAAAAAAGTGATCAAGGTTAATAAGATTAAATTTTTCATAGTCCTCCAAAAATTTCGTTACAATTGGAGTTATAACCTAGTGCAGCGAGATTCTAAACCGACCCTGTAAACAATCCAACCTTTTGAAATTTCTAGTCGAAGCAAGGGCTATGGGCCAATAAAAAATGCGCTCATAAGAGCGCCTAATAATGCAATGCCGCCGGTAAAGGTACTTGGTACCTATCCTTTGCGCTTCATCCATTCGTCGATGATTTTTTTGAACTCTGGGAATGGGTATGCACCTTTTAATGTGACACCGTTGATGAGGAAACCAGGTGTTCCTTCGATTCCGTTTTTGTTAGCTTCTTCCATATCGCCATCGATGCGCTTTTTAATGAAGTCGGCTTTGCCTTTAAGGTCTGCCGCTAAGCGACCCATGTCGGCGCCAGCATCTTTGGCCGCTTTTTGATAAAACTTATCGGCATCTTTATCAGAACCATACGTTCCGTTTTGATCTTCGAAAACTTTCTTTTTAAACTCGAAAGCTTTTCCCGCATCTTGCATAGCTATGGCTTCGAAGTACTCGGAACCACGGCGAGCGTTTGGATGTTTTGATTCCAAAGGAAGATGTTTAAACACGATTCGAACTTTATCACCATAGGCTTTTACAACTTCGTCCATGGTCTCTGCACCGCGCTTGCAGTACGGGCATTGAAAATCAGAGTACTCAACCACTGTTACCTTAGCATCAGCAGGTCCCTTGAATGGGCGATCGGCTTCCATGGCAAAGGCTTTTGGATTGTCGAATTCTTTTTTGCGATCTTCTTCTTCTTTTTTCTGGGCGCGCTCGTAGTCACCTTTTTGGGCTTCTTGAGCGGCTTCGCGCAAAGTATCCATAAATTTAACTGGATCTTTTTTGATCGCATTATAAATAATTTCTGGGTTATTTTCGATCGTCTTTTCGATCAGTTTGGAGCAAGAAGCTACAAAAAAAATCATGCTCACGAAAAATAGCGCTTTCGTCAATTTCACTGGGTCCTCCATTGTTGGCTACATAAGCTAAGTCCTAAAACTATAAAAGACAACCCTAGCCCTGTCACCCGATGAATTGACGTTGGACATTATAAGGTTACAATAGACACATCCTATAAGGAGATAACCATGAAACGACTGTCCGCCCTTTTATGCATTGTGTTTGTAATGAGTGCCCGTGCCGAAATCGAATATCACTCGGAACGACTCAAAACGATGGATATCGAAGTGCTTCAGCAGATCATCTATAAAAACATCAAAGGTTTAGAAAATAGAGATAGCGATGAATCTCCTGAGCTTTTGATCAAAAAGTCTCTCGAAATCGTGCTGGCTCAGCCAGACCAAAGTGTAGGAATTAGTTCCATCTTCGAACAACTTCGCACATCCTCGGGCTCCGACAAAAAGTTTGCCTCTGCTTTAAGCAGCATTGTGGACGACGCACTCTCTGTTCTTAAAAATAAGGGTAAAGACAAAGACTTACTCCGAACACAAAACAGCTATGTTTATATTTTAAACAACATGTTGTCAGAGCTGCAAAAGCTGAAGGACATTCCCAGTTACAAGACTTTGATCGAGCACATTCGCGACGCCGATGTCGAGTTTTCGGATTATCTTATTTCCTACCGACTTCTCAACAGCATGACCGAAGCCGAAAGTCCCTCCAGATTAGCGGGAACCATTCTTCCTAAAAAAGAGCCGTGGTGGAAATTTTGGTAGTATTGGTTTAAGTCGGTTCATTCGAATCGATTAGTTAGAACCGTCGAGCCGGGCGCGATTGTTCAGCTGGTGAAGACGTTTATCGATCGTCTCCAGTAAAAAATCAAGTGCTCCCAACTCTGCAACTTTATTTTTCGCTCGAGGGATTTTAATGATCACTTCTTTTGGTGCTCCCCGAAAGATAACAAATTGATAAAAAGGGCTCTCTTCACCTTCCACCCAAGGGACCGCCGCAGAAACGGTTTTCCGGCCTGTACGTCCAACCCAGCCCATCCAAGAGGTTTCATTTTCGAAAAGCTGGCCAGGTAAAATCCGTCTTAATTCAGTAAGCCATTCGATCTGATTCTGCAGAAAATCTTTGTATGTAACTCCTGAGGGGTCCGAAACCTCAGGATTAAATTTCTCCGTCACCAGCCACGCCTCCACTTCGTCCGTCGAGAAAGCGCGCTTGTAGCCATTCGGCATTTCAGAACCTCCAAACAGACCAAGTTCGTTGGATTTCCCGGCGTAAAACTCAATTTTTCCTGTGGCGTCGCCATATTTTTCAAGGCGCATATCATTTGTCGAATGGACGATTTCATGGGCCAAAAACGCCGCAAAATCTTTATCTTCCGACAGCAAAAGAAAGTCAGCGAGAAAAATTCTTCGGCCCACGGATTTTCCCAACGCATTCTGCGATAAAATGCGATCAAAAAGATGATTTGTGAAAGTAAAATTAAATTGATGGCGCTGTTGCCGTCGCCACATCCATGCAAGATGTGTGTCTGCAGGACGGTTTCGAAACCCTTCGATTTCGAGTTCAAAACCTTGGGACGTCATTTTCGTAACGATAAAGTCCACGGGTTCTCGTAAAAGCACTTCGATTTTTTTTAAATTCTTATTAAGCAGAACGATATGCTCTTCTAAGCGCCAATAATCGGTGAGGAATGCTAACGGAATATGCACGTAAGCCACATGCTTCCCCATGCGCATCAACGCCCGAATTCCTTCACCATGGATTTTTTCTGTTGAGTAAAACAACTCAATGCCCGGCCATCGCTCTTGAAATCGATCCAGCAAAATGGAAATGTCCGAGGTTTCGCGTTCTACAACGATGATTGATTTGTTCTTGGCGCCCGCAAAATCGACTCCCTCTTCGAGACCCAAACTAGCGAGGAGAGTTTTGGGACCATCTACGCTGTAGAGAGAAATTTTATTAAAAAGCGAATAACAGGCTTTTTCGCGCATCCCATGAGCAAAGCTGTGACTGCAAAAAAATAAGATGACCAAAAGACAGCTGTATTTCATAGGTATTGAGTGAGGGCATCCTAACAGATTCTCATTCGAGCGAAACACTCATTGTAAAAACAACAACGGCGCTTACTTCTTAGTCGCAATCTTTCTTTTTCGATCGGGATTGAGCGTTTTGCAAATCAGGCATTCGAGCCCGTAACAGTCGCGGGCTTTGCAATGCTCTCTCCCGTAATAGATGATCTGCAGATGCAGTTTATTCCAGTGCTCTTTGGCAAAGGCCTTTTTAAGAGCCCGCTCGGTAGCCACTACATTTTGACTTTTACTAAACCCCCAGCGCTGGGCCAGGCGGTGAATATGGGTGTCCACAGGGAAGGCCGGCACCCCAAATGCTTGGGCCATTACCACTGAAGCGGTTTTGTGACCTACTCCCGGAAGCTCTTCAAGCTCTGCAAAAGTTTTTGGCACCTTGCCGTTGTATTTTTCGATCAAAATTTGTGAAAGCCTGTGGATGGCTTTTGATTTTTGCGGAGACAATCCGCAGGGACGAATGAAGGCTTTGATTTCGTCCACGCTCAATTTCACCATCTGCTGCGGGGTGGAGGCTTTAGCAAACAACGCCGGCGTCACTTTATTCACGCGCTCGTCTGTGCACTGAGCCGACAAAAGCACCGCGATCAAGAGAGTAAACTCATCCGTATGATCGAGTGGGATCCCTGGGTCGGGGTAAAGTGTGTTGAGAGTTTTAAAAACGAATTCTGCCCGCTGGTTCGCCGTCATCACATCAACGCGACACCATTTGCCACAAACTGGAACGTTTTTTGTGGCTCGGTCACCTTGTCGATCTCCGCTTGTGGGCGACCTTCGTCTTTCATGTAATGTTTTACCACTTTCACCGGCAGTTCTTTGTTTTCCATCACGCCAATGACCTGGACTTTTTTGTTAATTATATCTTTAGGAACTGTAAATCCATAATCTTTCATGGTGATACGCACCACTTGTTGCCCCTCTGCGAGCTCAAACCAACAGCCCGACATCTCGCAAACTTTTTTTACCGTTCCACTCAACAAAACATTTTTCCCTTTGAATTTTTCAAAGTTGTCAGTGACTTCGGTGAGCGTTGTCGCCGTGGCATTTTGCGGTTCCAATTTACCAAAAGTCTTTACGGCTCCCTTTTCGCCGGCCACGGCAAAGGAAAAGGACGGGCTTGATAGAAATCCAGATACAAATAGCACTGCAAAAAACGTCCACAAAGTTTTCATAAATCCTCCTTAAAGAAATTCAACTTACTCCGAAATGATTGTCTTCGCTAGCTAATGCCTGTATGTTGTGAAAATTATGGCTGCAGCGCAAAAACGACACATCTTAGTGACCACCGCCCTCCCTTACGCCAACGGCCCCATTCACATGGGTCACTTGGTGGAATACATCCAGGCTGACATTTGGGTTCGCTTTCAGCGGATGCTTGGCAATGAGTGTTATTTTTTCTGCGCCGACGACACCCACGGAACGCCAATTTTTGTGCGGGCGAAAAACGAAGGAAGAAAGCCGGAAGACTTAGTGGCCGAGGTTTTTAAGCTGCACACTCAAACCTTTAAAGATTTTCAAATCAGTTTTGATCACTACTCATCGACCAATACAGACACCAATCGAAAGCTGAGCGAAGAGTTTTACATTGCTATGCGCGAGCAAAAACACACCGCTGTTAAGCAAATAAAGCAGACCTATTGTCCCAACGATAAAATGTTTTTGCCCGATCGCTTGGTGAAAGGCACCTGCCCGAAGTGTGCATCGCCCAATCAGTACGGCGACTCCTGCGATGTGTGTGGCTCTACCTACGCTCCGTCGGAATTGAAACAATCGGTCTGTTCGTTGTGTGGCACAACGCCCACTCTCAAAGAGAGCGATCACATCTTTTTTCAGCTCAATCATTTCCGCGATTTTTTGCGCGAGTGGGTTCCTCAACGGACCAGCATTGAGGTTTCAAAAAAATTAAACGAATGGCTGCAGGACGATTTGCGCGATTGGGATATTTCGCGCGATGAACCCTATTTTGGCTTTAAGATTCCTGGCTACGACGATAAATACTTTTATGTGTGGGTGGATGCTCCAATTGGTTACATGGCCACTTCGAAGGATTTTTTGGGTGCCGAAAAATTTAATTCTTTTTGGAAGAGCGAATCCACCGAGCTCCATCACTTTATCGGCAAAGATATTATTTACTTTCACGCCCTATTTTGGCCAGCCATGCTAAAGACAGCCGGCTACCGCACACCCACGCGTGTGCACGCCCACGGCTTTCTCACGGTGAACGGCGAAAAAATGAGCAAGTCCAAAGGGACTTTTATCAATGCCGACACCTATTTTAAACAGCTAGATCCAAATTATCTGCGCTACTACTACGCCTCTAAACTGACAGACAGTATGGATGATCTCGATCTCAATCTTGAAGACTTTGTCTTACGCGTGAACTCCGATTTGGTCGGCAAGTACGTCAATCTGGGCTCGCGCTCCGCACAGATGTTGATTAAAAATTTTGCCGGCCAGCTGCCGGCGCTGAATTTGTCGAAGGGTCTTCCCGAAGTGCAACGCGTGATTGATATGCAAGTGCAACTTCGCGAACTTTATGAAAGTAAGGAATTTTCTAAGGCCATTAATTTAATTCGTGAGGGCATTGATTCCATCAATCAATATTTCGACAAGATCTCACCTTGGAAATTACTCAAAGAAAATCCGCAAAGCCCCGAGGCGCTCGAATGCCTTGGAGTCACGCTCAATGCATTTCGGATTCTAAGTATTTATCTCACTCCTGTCATTCCGGCGATCACGCAAAAAGTGGCCGAGCTGTTCGATGAAGCGCCATTTCAGTGGCTGCCTTCGGCGGATTTGCAAACTCAGTTGATTCAAAATAAAAAACTCAATGCTTTCTCTCATCTCATCCAGAGAGTCGAAGCAGAAAAGGTGCAAACCATGGTTGATAACTCAAAAGCGTCGATGCCGTCGACGGCGCCTTCTACATCGCCCGCAACGACGACCCCGGCCTCTGGCATCGCGGGGAACGCTTCGGGCACCTTCATCGAAATCGATGACTTTAATAAAATTGATTTGCGCGTGGCCAAAGTTCTGCATGCCGAAGACGTCAAAGACTCCGACAAAATGTTGCAATTAAGGGTTTCCATCGGCAGCGAAGAAAAAACAATTTTTGCTGGAATCAAAAAGTCGTACAAGCCCGAGCAACTCATCGGCAAACAGGTGCTTGTTGTGGCAAACCTTAAGCCTCGCAAGATGAAGTTCGGAACGTCTGAAGGAATGGTCCTGTGCGCGAGCGAAGGCGAGCAACTGTTTGTCCTCTCCCCCGACGGCGCCGCCGCAACAGGCTCGAAGGTCAAATAAATCAACCACCCCATTCTAAATATGATCCACCAGATTGACGCACTCATACTGTCGCAGCGACAGTGAAAAACCATTGATCTTCTCTCCTTCAATTTTTGTAGATTTATTAAAGAATGGCACATCTTTAATAGAGCGACGAGGTCTGCTCAGGTGGGGGTTATTGAGTATTGAGCCTAGTCAGGTTCTCAGGGCTTTTAATGCAAATTAGCGCATTGCAAACCTTGGATTTCTTTCTGCCTGGATTGCACAAAAAGTACCCTGTATAACTTGATTCAATTCTGTCTTTTGATTATGCTTCCGTCGTCTGGGAGCTTATTATGTATCAAATATTTATACTTCTTCTGCCTGTTTTATTAATTGGATGTACTTCTAATAGAACAGTCACTTTTACAAGAGATGTCACAATGCCTAAAGAGTTTCCTTTTGTTGGTTCAAATGAATCACAAGATAAGAGTTTGTTTCGTGGCGCGATAAGCTCTGGTACTGTATGCAAAGAAAATCTAAAGAAGGGTTCGATCAGTTATTTACAATGCTCGATCATCGTTCCTTCAGACGCTTTAAATTATGAAAATTAGAGGATGCTATTGTTACGACGATGACTGTGCATAGAAAATGTTTGAGAGATTTTATCGCCCTGCTGAACTAAAACTACTCAAATTTCCAGACCGTGTGTCGATATACACGGACTTAATATCCTAGACATTCTCGGAAAGAATCCCGAGGACTCCCGTAAAACCCTCTATAAAACAATAACCCATTCTCTGCACACACCCAGACCCTTACCTTAACCATCTACAAACCATTCTCTAACCAGAGCCTGGCTTTGGCTATTGCTCAAGCCTTGCTATCCTATATCCATGTTTCTCGGTGATTTTCATCTTCATTCTACTTTCAGTGATGGTGACCTCACCATCCCCCAGCTTGTGGATCTCATGGGCCAAAATGGCATCGGCGCCATTGCCATCACCGATCACCTTTGCGAAGAAAAAACGTTCCTTGGTAAAGCTGCACGTCTGCTCGATAAAAGTTTAACCAAAAGAACCTTTCCGCTGTACATGCAAACTATTCGCGCCGAAGCAGAGCGCGCGTGGAAGCAATACAAGATGGTTGTCATCCCCGGAGTGGAGATCACCAAGAATTCTTTTTCGCACCACAACTCCGCTCACATTTTGGCTTTAGATATTCACGAGTATATCAACCCTGATACACCCCTCAGGGATATTATTCTGAATATCAAATCACAGGGTGGGTTGGCCATTGCCGCCCACCCCGTTCACACCGGCAAGTCCGAGCACCAAACGCATTTGCTGTGGAATCAAAAAAACGAACTCAAAGATTTGATCGATCTTTGGGAAGTGGCCAGTGGCCCGCGTTTGTTTGCGCAAGTTCAACGAAGCAATCTTAAAAAAATAGCCAACAGTGATCTCCACCGCGCAGAACAAGTGCGTTCGTGGAAGACCGCCTTCAATTGCGAAAAGCATGTGCTTGCCATCAAGGAAGCTCTGTTAGCTCAAAACATCGAATTCAAATATTTTGAGCCCGCAAAACAGACATCACCATTTAATTTTTTGGCGCAGAACATAACAAAACTCGCCTAGAACGTTTCAAAAGGCGTCAGACACTTTTGGGGAGCTGTTTTCGCCTGCGACACGTCATAACCCGAAGCATAACCATTGCCTTTTGCGGTCGATACTGAAATCATTTCCCATTGGGGGAGATCCAGGTGAAACCAGTACTTTCCACCTATGTTGATTTTCGGGACTATTTAAAAGATTTTTTTGAATACCGAAAAAAGCAAACCGAAGGACAACTTCGTCCTTATTCTTACTCTGATTTTTCAGCTGCCGCCGATATCAAATCTCCGCATTACTTAAAAATGATTATTGCAGGAGACCGTAATCTTTCCGCAGACATGTGCAAAAAGTTTGGCCGCGCTCTCAAACTCGACAAACAAGAGCAGCTGGAATTTGATACCTTGGTTTTTTACGGCCAAGAAAAAGAACCTCTCCAGCGCAATCAATTTTTAAAACAACTTTCAGAAATCCGCGCACAAAATGCGTTAAAAGATGGACAGTTTGATCAAGAGACCTGGGATAAAGTTCCAGGCTGGTTGTCGTGGGTGCTGTACGCCATGATCGATCAAGAAAACGCCACCTTTACGCCGGCCGATTTAAAACGCGCTCTTCGCCCGCAGGTTTCAGAAAAGCAAATTGCCCAAGCCCTCGAAAAACTTTTGAGCTCGGGCGACATTGAAATTGTTGGTGGATACGCACGTAAGAAAAACAAAATGATTTCCAACGCCGACAAAATTCCACCGGCCCTGATTCGCAAACTGCAATCAGAACTTATCTACCTGGGTCTCGAGTCCCTTTATAAGGACGACCCCTCCGTTCGCGAAATCAGCGGTTTCACAATGGCCATGACCGACGAAGAGTACCAGTGGGTTCGCAAAGAATTGCGGACAATCCGCAAAGAGCTGCAAACCAAACTCATGATGGCGCGAGAAAAAAAACAAGGAACAAAAGTTTACCAAGTAAACATCCAGCTCTTCCCTCTCACCAACGAAGAAGAAGAAGCTCCGTCGTTTTTCCAACTCTAGAATGAACCTATCCGACCAGATGACGGAACTTAACGCGCGCCTCGCTATAAATTCAATTTTTGCATTCGCATAGATCGTGCATTCCTTAAAGAGTTTTATTAAAAAGGAACTCTATGCGCGACGACAAAGTCCCCGTTACCCTTAAATTACTTGATCTCCGAATGGCCGAAGTCAAAGGCGAAGTCACTACTCATCGCCTTGAGACAAAAGCTGAGTTTGCCAAGATCGATGCTCGATTTGAACAAATTGATCAGAGATTCACCTCCATTGACCAGAAGTTTGATGGAAGATTTAATACTTTGATCGCTCATATGGACGCTAAATTTGAAGCTCTCTACACACTCAACACCAAAACCTTAGCGATTGTTGAAGAACAAAACGCGCGCAACCGCTTCGCTCTGGATGGATACACACTCGTTTACGAAAAACAGCTCGAAACAGACGCACGACTCGCCCGCATCGAAAAACACATCTTTGGCAAGATAAAGACAGCAGCCAGCAAGCACGTTATGAATCTCATGACTTGAGTTCTGATTTTTTTTCTTCATAGAACCGGATGGCCTCAGTCAAAATCTGCAGAGCCTCCGAAGGGCCTAAAAATTTTTCGATAACAACTTTTTTGTTTTCAAGGATTTTATAATCCTCAAAAAATCGACGCAGCTCAATCAGTCGATGCGGAGGAAGTTCAGAAATAGAATTGTAATGTTCGTACTCGGGATCGTCGGCATGTACCGCTATCAACTTATCGTCCTCGTCGCCCTGATCATGCATTCGCATCACACCAATAATCTTTGCCCGCATTACACATAATGGGACGACAGGCTCCTGACCAAGCACCAGCACGTCGAGCGGATCTCGATCTCCGCAGTAGGTTTTGGGAATAAAGCCATAATTCGCCGGATACTGAACACTGCTAAAAAGAATACGATCCACCTTGATCAATCCACTTTGCTTATGCAGCTCGTATTTAACCTTTGATCCCTTAGGGATCTCAACAATGCAATTAACTATTCCCGGAGGATAATCCCCAAGATCCACATCATGCCAAGGATTCATAAACGCCCCTTTATGTGATATTAAAAACGGATACCCGACACATTAAGGCCACAAAAACCCAGAGTCACTGCATTGCCCCGACAACAATCGCAAAGCGTCAGGCAAACAACCGGCTGGAAATCTCAAACCCCTTAAAAGCTCATAGATCGAGGCGCCAAGGAGGAGCCGCGGAGCTGTACTTTCAAGTACAGCGCACAAGGCGACGACGCCAGGCAACGAAGAGATATGAGTTTTTAAGGGGTTTGAGAAAAAAAAGGCTCTGAGAGCGCTAGCACTGGGGTAAAGACATTTAAATTTTGGGGGGGAGAATCATTTAAACGACCAGCCAGTGCCAGGCTTCAGAGTTAACAACAAACGTACAACTTCAACTAACGTACCGATCTCCTAAGAGCAAAGGTTGTGCCAGCAGCCTTCTGCGCTTTAGGGGGGACCAGCGCAGAAGGCACTGAAAATTTAACAAAAATTGGTACCAAAACCAGTTCTCTTTGACCCATTTGCAGCTCTTGATCCCCAAGATCACAACCACATCAAAAACAGTCCGGCGACGCATCAAAATAGCCCCTTGCGCGCCCTGCAAAGGCTGCATACATTGGGATCGCTGAGTCCCGTACAATAGAGCCTTGTGAAACCCGCCAGGTCCGAAAGGGAGCAACGGTAACAAGAGGATATGTGTTACGGGGTGCTCGGCACTTTTCGTTGCTGTTATAAAAAAATACAGTTGGGGTCGTTTTGAAAAACTACGAAGTCATCGCACGAAAATGGCGGCCGCAGGCTTTTCAGAATCTTGTCGGACAGTCGCATATCGCGCAAACACTTTCGAATGCTTTAAAGTCGGGAAGAATTCCCCACGCCCTGCTGTTCACCGGCCCGCGCGGAACAGGTAAAACCTCGTCGGCCCGAATCTTTGCAAAAGCCCTGCGCTGTGCAAACGCCCAAAACTTTGTACCTTGCCAAACCTGCGCCGACTGTACAGATATTGCCCAAGGGCGCCACATGGATGTTATCGAAATCGATGGAGCGTCCAACAACGGCGTGGATTCCATACGCGAGCTTCGCGAATCGGTGGCGTTTGCGCCCACCTCTGGCAAATACAAAATCTATATTATCGATGAAGTTCACATGCTGTCGGCCAGTGCCTTTAATGCCTTGTTAAAAACTCTCGAAGAGCCGCCTCCCCATGTGGTTTTTATTTTGGCGACCACCGAAGTGCAAAAGATTCCCAATACAATTTTGTCGCGCTGTCAGCGTTTTGATTTCCGCATGATTTCGCAAAAAGAAATCAGCGAGCATTTGGCTAAAATTTGCAAAGACGAAAACATTGAGTACGAAGAAAGCGCTCTTTGGCTGATCTCCCGCCAAGCCAAGGGCTCCATGCGCGACAGCCAAAGTTTGCTGGAGCAAATTGTTACCTACGCCGATGGAAAAGTGACCACCGAAAATGTCACTGCCAGTTTAGGACTGGTTCAGCGTGAACTGGTGAACGAAGTTGTTCAGGCCATTGTCGAAAAAAATCTGCCGCAGTTACAAACAGCCATCGCACGCTTTAGTATTTCGGGCTGCGATCCAGCCCTGTTTATCGAAGAGCTTTTGGAACAATGGCGAAACGGTTTGATGATTAAAATTCAAGCCCACAAAATGAACGTGCCGGTGGATTTGCCAGATTCCGAAATCCTGTGGCTAGAAAAAATTTCGGCGACCATCAGCGAAGAAGATTTTCATTTGTTATTTGATATCACTCTGAAGGGCAGCCAACTTTTGGTGCGCGCCACGGAGCCGCGCCTGGCACTCGAAATGTTGTTGCTCAAACTCAGCTCTGCACCGCGCGTGGTATTTTTGTCGTCGCTGATGAACCAATCGCCGATCGACAAATTGGCAAATCCAACTCCGCAGAGAGCACCCAAAGCGACAACGTCAGTGCCGTCGTCAATGCCTTCGCCGTCGCACCTGCCGATGGCTGCGCCAACAGCGGCGACTGTAGCTGCGCCCGAGGAACTGGCGCCCCAACTTCCCAAAGATCCCTGGCAGCGCTTTGTCGAGGGCGTGCGCGCCTCCAATGGTCTGCTGGCGGCCCTTCTCGAGCATACTTACATTGTGGAGCAAACTCCGTCGGTTCTAAAATTAGGTCTTCCCGAAAAAATGGCTTTTTTGATGGATAAGATCAAAGCTCCCGAAAACATGCAGCGACTGCAAACTTTTATTGAAAGCCTGTGGAAGCAAAAATTAGCGGTAGAAATTGTAACAACTAAAGCGCAAAGCGCGGCGCCGGCCCTCACACCCAAAGAAAAGGGCGCTAAGGCTGACCAAGAGAAAACACAAAAAGAGCGTCAACTGATCGAAGATCATCCACTGATGAAAAAAGCCAATAGTTTATTTAAAACAGAAATCGTATCAATCAAAGAGGAGAAACCATCATGAAAGGTCAAAGACCCGGCGCCCATGGCATGCAAGCCATCATAAAACAGGCCAACCAAATGCAAACAAAAATGAAGAAGCTGCAAGATGACCTTGCTGCAAAAGAATATGTCGCCTCCAGTGGTGGTGACGCCGTAAAGGTTGTAGTTTGTAATGATAAAATCAAATCCGTTATCATCAGCCCTGCGATTTTTAAAGACGCCGACGCCGAAATGTTGCAAGAGATGATTCAAACTGCGGCTAACGATGCCCTAACCACAGCTAAAAAAGAACACGATGAGGAAGTGCAAAAGCTTTCCTCAGGTTTTAATATTCCTGGTCTCACATAAATGCTGCATATTGCTTCGCTCGAAAAGCTGGTTCACGAACTCAGCCAACTTCCAGGCATTGGGCCGAAAACTGCGCAACGTCTGACTAATTTTATTTTAAAAAAGCAGCAGTTTTCTAAAAACCTGCGCGCGGCCTTGGCGTCTGTGGAAGACTCCATCCGCTTCTGCAAGCAATGTTTTAGCTACACCGACACCCCTTCTGGCCTTTGCCACTACTGCTCAAATAGCAAACGCAATGACCAAATGATTTGCGTGGTGGAAGAACCCGAAAACATCTCGCAGATCGAAGCTTCGGGGGCTTTTGACGGACGGTTTCATGTTCTTCATGGGGCGATTTCGCCGCTAGAGGGGCTTTCCCCGGATGATTTAAAAATCAAGGAGCTCGTTGAAAGGATTGACCAACTGCTAAATCAACAGTCACAATCAAAGGTGGAAGTTATTTTGGCTTTGGACTCTGATCTTGAGGGCGACACGACGATGTTGTATCTCGCTAAGATTTTGAGCACCAAAACCGGAGTAAAAGTTTCGCGCTTAGCACAAGGTGTACCGATTGGCAGTCATTTGGACTACGTGGATCACCGAACGCTGAGCCGAGCACTTGAAAACAGGGTGATATTGTAATGGCGTTGATCAATCAGGAAACCAAAGAACTGCACTGCAAGATTGTTTATTACGGTCCTGCACTGGGTGGAAAGACAACCAACATTCGTTGGGTGTTTCAGGCCACACAAAGTGGCCAAGAGCGTTCTGATATGATTGACTTTGATATGGGCAGCCCGGAGCGTACACGTTTTTTTGATTTCCTCCCCCTCGATGTGGGGACTATTCGCGGCCTAAAAGTTCGCTTCCATTTGTTTACTGTTCCTGGCCAAGTGATCTACGATGCCAGCCGACGTTTGATTTTAAAAAATCTCGACGGAATTATTTTTGTTGCTGATTCACAGATCGATCGCATGGACGAAAATATTATTTCGTTAAAAAACCTCGAGAAAAATCTTGAGCTTGCAGGGTACGACATTAAAAAAATTCCGTTTGTTATGCAGTATAATAAACGCGATTTACCAAACTCAGCCTCCATCGCTGAGTTGCGTACGGCTTTAAACCGCTACAATGCTCCCGACTTTGAAGCCGAAGCCGACAAGGGCGTTGGTGTGATGGATAGCCTAAAAACCATCTCCAAAACCATCGTTAGTACTTTAAAAAGCGGCAACGTTTAAAAAATGATCTCTCCTGTACAAATTCATCCCATGGATTCGAAATTTTTTTCGGATGTGACCCTTTTTTTATTACAGAATACAGAATCTGATCTGCAAGCCCAGCGCTTGAATTTGCGTCGTCAACTTGTTGAGAGTCTCAAGCAGTTCCAGCACTCCACAACGCCTGAGCTTTTGGATCTGCTCAAAGTTCCTCAACACCCTGAACTGTCTATGAGCCTTTCGCACACCAAAGCGTACAGTTGTTTTGGGTGGTGTCCGAAGACCTCCACTATCGGTGTGGATATTGAGGACGTGGTGCGCTTAAAAACCTCCCTCACCGCAAGGATTTCATCGTCCAGCGAAATGTCCACCGCCCCCCGCTGGCAGCTGTTATGGTCTTGCAAAGAGGCCGTTTTTAAAGCTGTTCCCGCGATGAATGTTTTGAGTTTTGTCGAAATTTTTGACTTTTTACCACTACAGAATGATATCTGGCGCTTTCGCGCCCGCGAAACTAAGACCCAGACGGTCCTCCAGGGGTACGGAGAAGTGCGTCTCATTTTGGGGCATACGTTAGCTTTTTTTAAATTTAATACTTAACTTTGGTCCAACTCATCCGATAGGTAATCAAGACCTAAGGAGAGTTTGTATGACCAACAATCGTGTTTCATCTCGCCACAACATTCAGCCACTCGAAATTCATGGAATGATCTCCATCGCCAACCTCACGCCCATTTGTGATTTTGGACATATTGTCGAAGCTTCGTCCTCGGGTTTTAAACTGATCATCAAGCGCGATGACTTTTGTCAGTCAGAACACAAATCCACGATGAATTTAGACAAACTCAATGGCACAGAAATCTCACTTTATATTCCAATTATGGACTTAGATATCACCGGGCAAGTAACGCGCACGAAATACGTGAGTAACAAAGAATTTGAAATTGGAATTGATTACTCTTCAGACGCGCCTGAATATTGGCGGGAGTGCCTATGCGATCTTCTCCCGCGCGCAAGTTGAGCTCGAACGAAAGCTCAATTTGTTTTTTATTTACGATTGCCAATCTTTAACGTCGATCAAGTTACCATCGACATCGACGAAAAATACCCAACCAGAGCCATCTTGAATGATGGCGGAATCAACCATATCTGAAAAGTCGGCGACATAACCAATGAGTTTGCCATTTTTATAAATTGCAAAGCTATCATTTAAACGCAAAGGTGTTGGACTGCCCCATTCATTCGATGGATCCGTAATAAGATCTTCTTTAAAATCCACGTGATCAAACTCACCAGAGTTCATGACGTAGTCTGCCCACTCATCAATGCGCTGTTGGTTGATCTTATCGACCTGCTCGATCATCGCTTTCGGCCACGCGAAGGCATCTATTTTCTCAACGGTAAATCCAGAAAACGTTTCGTACTCTTCAAACGGACCATTGCTTTGTTGAGCCAACTCTTTCATTAAAAAGTACGAATTGGATTCAGCAAATGAAGGTCCGAAACAAACTAAAGCAGCTAGTAATGTAACAATTTGTTTTTTCATAATATTCTCCCTTGGGATGGAAGTAACATTCTCATACTCACACAACAATCTAATTCCTTTGGAACT
>JANPLN010000050.1:0-4230 GCA_031426555.1 Bdellovibrionales bacterium
CCGTCTTTGAATTTCCAGTAGCTATTAGTAGAGTAACCGTCCATGTACAAGCCACTTGTCTTTACGCCTTCGAAAATGACATAGGTGACGTTATGCAGTTCAATACCATTGAAAAATGCGCCGAGTGGATTTGCAGATTTGATCGTCACATAGCTGGTGTAGTTCTTTTCAAGCTTCAGACTGCCGTAGTTGCCATTGGCTAAAACAAGTGTTTCACCCCCCGTCGCATTTTGCAAAGCCACGGTTAATTCTGCAGCGCCAGAAACGAAAATTGCATTTGAAGGTATGGGTGTAGGTGGTGGCGCATCGGGCACACAATCTGGTCCTGGACAATTATCTTGAGACTCACTTTGAGAAGCCCCCGTGGCTGATTCATAACTCCCGCCACTACAAGAAGCTAAAAAAAGTATTACGCTTAAAATTGAGACACTCTTTAAAATCATAACGGTCCCCCCACATACCTTCCATTCATACAAAAATAGCACCTTTTAAAAATCTAAAAACTTATTAGCTACTGATGGTTGCTTCAATACGAGATGAATTAAGGAACGACTGTCTAAATCAGTGAGAGCGAACAGAGCTTCGACAATTTGGTGAACGTGATTGTTTGATCACATGTATTCAGGTTGTCATGACGACGTCTAATTTTGAGAAGTGAATAAGGAGCCATTCGACCTACGAAATGTAGGCTAAGTCTTAAGCAGTTAAATAACAGCTAGCGAACTCTCAATTTCAACCAAAAAATCGACACAACAGCATAAATCGCAATAACGAAAAGGGTTTAAGAACAAAAAAGAGGTTCTTAATTGCTTATTTCGTCTAGAGTTTAGCGCCTCATACTGACACGTATGATAGCGCGATATGCGTAAACACTATTCTATTTCGAATGGCCTTTCGCTTGCATTCCTAAACTATATCGAGCGAATAAACGAAGCTCGTATTATCAAGTCCTGATTACTTTTGAGAAAAATATGTGCAAGGGTGTCTCAAAACTAGAACGTTAACAAATACGATGTTTTTGATCCGACTTAAAAATGCACTTATAAATTTAAGGAGAATGAGATGAAGTTTACAAATAAGAAATTACTAGCGGTCGCAGTGTATATACTACTATCCGCTCCTAAGGCGTTCTCTTATAATTTTTCAAATATTTCTCGGGTCTCCAATGCTCGTGGGAACAATCTGGATTTCAACTTTAATAACAAATTTGACTTCAATGGCGATGGCATTAATGATCGTGTTCGTTGCAGTTTAGCTAAATTTGTAACTATCACGAGTGGCGCAGATCAAAAAGTTCTTTTTGAATGGGATGGACCACAAAAATTACGCACGACAACGTCTGGAGACGTTTATCGACGAGCAGTTTCGGGTTGTGAGATCACCATGATCAATTCAAAAACTCCGGTGATCCTGATTTCCAATTTTTGGATAACCCCGAATTGGCGTTCTGATGCTCCACAATATGCAGTATTTCGTACCAGCCAAGGTTTTGTTGTACGCACTCTCGAGGTTTCAAATTTTGGCACGTATAGAGGCGTTGTGAGATCTATTAAATGCGGTCGTTACCCTAGAAGAATGGTAACCAACGGTTACAAAGATGGCGCACTTTGCTTCATGGCCGATTACACCCAAGCTGAGTTGTCGCGCTCGGCTATTTTAAAATTAGAAATGAGTAGAGACGGTAACGATATCATTGCTAAAGATTTGTCTTCGACGTCCGGACTACTCTGGAGCAATGGCGCCAGAGGAACGTCAATCTGGAACTTTGATGTTATCGACGGTTTTAAGAGTCATCAGCGCGACGGAGGCTTTATGATGGACTCAGCCTTTTTAGATTACAATAACGATGGTTTGATTGATTTTTTGACTGTCGGTCAGCATGCAAAACTAAGATCGCATCGAATGGTGATCGATTCAACGCGCCGAGAGGGAATTCGCTTTGTTACGAACGAATTAACGAGCGTAAATTCTACCAATGATATGACTGAGTTTTTAAAAATTACTTCTTTTGATCGCCAAGAGCCGAATTTAGACGTTTCGTGCGTTTATTTAAGTGGTGAGTCCTCGGATCCTAATGGGCACGATCACATTCGCTGCTTTCGAAATGGGACATGGTCAAAGCGGAATCTTCCAATCAATTTTTCTAGCGAGTACTACAATGCAAGAATTCGAGTTTCAGAAAAAAACACAATCATCATCAAGACACGGAGAGTGCGCACGATTGGCGAGCCCGAAGAGTTGACTTTCGAAGTCCCCTAAGAAATTTAAATCGAAATCAGTTACTGGATACCTAAATAATAACGTAATACCCGCGCGAATATCGAAATTAGGCCGCGGGATTTAAAGAGTAAAAAACTAAATGGCCTCTGCTTCATCGGCAGAACTTCATTTTAAATCTGCAGTCACTTTACAGCTGTCGATATAAACGTTCGTAATGCCATCATCAGAGGGAGCATTGTTAATAAAATATTCTAAGACCGCGATTTTCGCACGCCCGACCACAAGTCCATCCCCAGAGACGACATCGTAAAGTACTTCCGCAGTTTGGCTGAGGTCTTTTCCTTTTTGCCCTACCCTCTCAAGTTGAACCGCATCCGTCATTACCACAGTGTGGGGCTCGACTTTTGCGGCCAGCTCGAACCAACACGCTCGCGTGACTTGAGATACCTCAAACGACATCAATTTTATGAGGCCAACGCTCTTTGCCTCGGCTTGCGGCGAAAAACTGAATAAACAAATAAGCGCACTAAACAATCCCAATATTTTTTTAGATTCCATGCGGTCCTCGTTTCTTTAAATAAATACCAAAAAATGATCCATCTTACCCGATTAAAAAGTACCCATGCACGCCATGGTTAAAGCCGATAACAAGCAAGCAAATCAAGTAAAATTACAGCGCATCATACAAATTTTACATTTCTAAGGTTTTTTCTTCAAAATGTGGGCCGCGGAATCTGTTTGAAAAGATCGGCTCTTCTGGCTTTCCGACTTGTTGTCCCATCCTTGGGGGCGCGCAAACGAGCGGGGCATCTTTCAGCGAATCAGTGTCACCTTATGTCGGGGATGGCAGATTTTTCAGCCAGCTATAACTCCTTTGGTGATTGTAATACGGCAATCTACAGTGCCACCGCTTTTTTCACACTGCAAATTGAGTTTTTGGCTAGGAGAATTTTTATCGCTGCTAAAGATATCAAATCCACGAATAATGTTCGAAGCTGCTTCAAATTCTCCAACTTCAGGTAGAAGTTTGTATAGGGGCTCAAGTGCCTCTCCGGAAAACTTGATGCTGATTTCCGTAGTTTCGTCACTTTTGACCATTTCCACATCTCCAATAGTGACTGCGCTAAACTGCGGAAAATCGAGACTAACGGTCCACGCGCTTAAAGAAAACAGAATTAAGGCAAAAACTGTAAGAATATATTTCATGAAAATCCTTTCGGTTGCTAATTCAAGACTGTCCATAGAATATTTCGCGAGAATTTTAGAGGTGATTTATAGGTCGCTAGTGCTTTTGAATTATTTATAAACAAAAAAATTGACCCTATTTACCGGAAGGAACTTCGTTGCATTCGAGGAATCAGAAAAGGACAAAAAAAAAGCAGGTTGCCCTGCCTTCTTTTTTCGAAACGTTATCTTTAAAAATTTGCTGGTCAGTGTTCGACCATGTTGACTATTGGTGGACGTGACAGGAGTTGAACCTGCGACCCTCAACATGCCATGCTGATGCTCTCCCAACTGAGCTACACGCCCTTAATGTGCTAATGACTTAGCGAGTTTAACCTTCTAAATCAAGATTTTTCATTGAATCTCTTCTCAAAAACAGATTAAATCTCGAACTTACAAACTTTTGTTTCGGGGGTTCCGTGAGATACGTCGTTTATTTATTTGTAGCTGCAATTTTAAGCACTGGTGCTGAGGCTAATGCCGTGGAACTTACTAACCGATTAGGTCTTGGCTTCTCTCAGCAAATGGGCGCCGTGGATATCCCAATGATCACTGCTCACTACTACCCTAACCAGCGCTTTGCGATCTCTGGAGCCTTGGGCATCGATACAAAACGCGACGATTCCAAGTTTGGTGCTCTCATGAAAGTACGCCGTATGGTGTTTATGGAAAATCAGATGAATTTTTATATGGGTGCGGCCACTGGGTTTTCTACGCATGAAGAGCTCGAGGCCACAGGTTACGAAGACAAATCCAACTTTGAATTCTCGGCCATTCTGGGAGCAG
>JANPLN010000051.1:0-13189 GCA_031426555.1 Bdellovibrionales bacterium
GCGAGTCCATACCCATGCACCATGCCGCCGGGGCTCTCGAGATCAACGATGACTTCGTCTTTGCTGGTGGCAACTGTGAGAATGGCGGTGACCACCTCACGCAATTGCTCAACCGCGGAGGCGCGAATATCGCCGTTGAAGTGGATATAAAAACTTCGCGGTCGCGAGATTTGTTTTTTGCCGTCAGTGTTCTCGCCTTTGGTCTGAGTCTTAAGTTCTTTTTTAAAGGCTTTTTTGTCGAGAAACTCCTCGAGGAGGGCGTTTTTGTATTTTTTAAAACGTTTGTTTAAATCCTTCACGGAGATTTTATCTTCTACTTTCCCTTTGATGGCGGTCGAAAGAAGTAGAAGCAGTCCCAATATGATAATGGCTGCTTTAATAAAAAAACCGAAAACGTCGAGGCCCCAAGGCAAAAGATGATTGATCCATTCCATACTCGAATTTATAAGCTTGATCTCGCTTTTTGTCGAGCTCTAACAAAAGACTTTAGGCGGATTGATGATTTTTTCTTATACTCTCCTTAGAAACTGCCGATGGTAATTTGTTATGTTTATTCATCTATTGATCTGTCAACTCTTAGGATTTTCTTTTGCGTCCAGCGTGCAAAGCTATCAGGAGCGCGAGCGAGCGTTTATGGAATGGCAGCAAAAACAAGAACAGCAACAAAAATTACGTCGGCGCGACGAAGACAAGCAAAAAGAGTTGCGACGGGCGCGGGAGCTAGACGCTGTTCGTCGGCGCGAAGCCTTTCGCCGTGTGTTTAAAACCATGGAAGCTCAGGAATCCGAACATCTCGCTAAATTGGAACGCTTAGAAAAGCAGAGAAACTTCACCCGCGACGATTTCGCAAGTGATCATCATGAAGCCCTCAACTATTACGAGAAGCATATTTTGCCATTAAAGAAAAAAGAGTACGATCTTGCCGAACCAACACACGCCGAGACCCGTCCATGAGCGAAGAAGTCAAAACGCTTTTTATTTTATTGTTTGTCTATCAATTGAAACATTTTTTTGCCGATTACATTTTTCAATACAACTACATGCTCAAGAAAATTCGTCCGGGATGGGATTTTGTGGCGCCACTCAGTCTCCATTGCGCCGTGCACGGCGGCATGACCCTCATAGTTTGCCTCTTTGTTAGGCCGAGCATGTGGTGGTTGGGATTGTTAGATTTCGCGATCCATTTCGTCACCGATCGTTTGCGCTCAGGTCCTCTCTACTTGGGGCGCTACACCGATATCAATGACTCTATTTTTTGGTGGATACTTGGGTTTGATCAGATGGTTCATCACTTAACGCACTTGCTCATAATTGCAATTCTGCTCTATAGTTAAGCAATCCCCCCTCGCTTTTGTAAAAGTTTCTTGATTCACCCCTGAAATCCAGTGATCCTACCGCTGCCAAATCAACCGGGGGGTATAGATGGGTAGATGGATCTTATTGGGAATGTTGTTTTCGTTAGAAGCCAACGCCGCAAAACTAAATTTTGGAATCTCGCAAGATGCGATCAACGTTCAACGTTCTGGTGAAGCTGTTAGAGGCTTTTCGAAAATCGAGGTAAGAGGCTACGAACTTTCGCGCAAAGTGGGCGAGCCGGAACTCCCGGTAAAGAGCTTGCTCGTTTACGGAGCACGGAACGACATTCAAGTGTCGGTGAACTACAAAAGATCTTTTTTGATAGAAAAACTCAAGCCAATGCCTGCGCAAGAGCAGCCATGTCGTTGTGCGAATGATAAAAAGCGATCCTTTGCCTACAATGCAAGAGCTTATCAAAATAAACAAAAGTACAGCGTGGAATCCTTAGGATGGTGGCGCGGTCAGCCGGTTTCGCGCATCGATATTCCGCTGGCAAAGTACGATGCCAGTAGAAATGCTGTACAAGTTATCGAAGATGTCGAAATTGAGCACAATGCCGTGGCGTTTTCTGTGAACAGCGAGCAATACAAAGATTATCTCATTGTGGTTCCAGCGAGAATGGCCAGTGGCGTGGTTGAATTTGCTCAGTGGAAGACCTCGCAAGGCTACAACGTCATCGTTGAAAAATTAGAAACTCCGCAAATCACGCTCGATGGAATCGCAAAATTGATTTTCGAAAATTACACAAAAAACGGAATTGATTTTGTGTTGATGGTGGGAGACGAAACCGTGTTGCCGATGTATCAAGTGCCGACGTCGGCGGGGCCGGCAACAACGGATATCAAATACTTCACTTTGGATGGCAGCGGGGATTATGTTCCCGATCTTTTTTACGGAAGAATCGTGGCCACAACGGCCGACGAAACTGCGCAGCAGCTGGCAAAATCAATCGAATTCGAAAAAACCGGAACCAAAAATTCAAAAGGATTTTCGCATGTGATTGGGATTGCTTCCGATGAAGGTTATGGTCCCTCAGATGATGAGTATGTAAAGTCGATCGAAGATAAACTTCTTACGACCTTTGGATATACCAGCACGCACTTTTACCAAGGTGATCAAAAATCCAGTCCCATCGAACTTAATAAAAGTTTAAGCACGGGAGCGGCTTGGTTGTTTTATATGGGTCACGGTTCCGGATATTCGTGGCCGAGCCTGCGCCAAGAGTATTATATAGAGAACGTGGCCGAAATGAAAAACGCCACACAAATTAAGCCCATCATCATCGATGTGGCCTGTGCGAACGGCCGCCTCTTGCCTGGTTATTTGGGATCCGCGTTCTCGGACGTGACAAACAAAGACGCCTTTGGTGCGGCCGCCTATTACGGCGGAACCGTGAATATTTCATGGCATCCGCCAGCTATCATGGCGCGCGGAATCGCGTTCGAACACGCCGCTAAAAACTTTAAGCATTTGGGAGAGGCTATCTTTGCCGGACAAATGTATCTCGCTGCCAACTGGGACAGCCAAGACGATATCGTCGACAATTTCGAGTGGTATCAACTCCAAGGCGACCCCTCCCTCCTCATCCGCGAATAGCAAAAAGGTACGCCGTACCGCTTGCGGTACGGCGTACCTTTTGGTTCAGATCTGCGTCAAAAAAGGGAAGCGATGGCTTCCCTTTTTTTGTTGGTGGGGTGTTAGTTACAGTCTTCTGGTTTTGCTTCGGAGAGGGGCATGGAAGCCACGTGTTGGAACACGGTGCCTCGGATGGTGGACGAGAGATGTTCAACGTAGTTCCGGATGCAAACCGTTCCTTCTCGACGCAAGATCTCTTTGCGAACCACTCGAATCTGAGCCACTTCCATGGGTTTTGTGAGGTCGTGAAAAATTGCAAAGCGGTCATCGCTTGTGGCACCCCAGTCCGGCTGATCTTTGCTTTTGCAAAAACCGGCATTGATGCATGGCCCTGGCGCACCGGGTGAGGTGTGATCGAGGTAAGTGAAATCCGCAATTTGTGGAACGGCAATTTTAAATGAGTTGGCCCCGTAGTCGCCTACTAGACAGAGCACTGTCTGAGGATTGAGCTGGATGTCCACTGTGTAGGTTTCATCGGCGATAATAACTTCCTTAAATACGAGGAATGGAGGAATTTCGTCGAACTGGGCTTGGACTTGCGTGCTTAAAATTAAACTTAATAAAATAGCTTTCATTGATTCTCCCTTGTTAAACCGCCCCATGCGGTGAAACCAAGTTAGACGGGCATTGTGCATAAATATAATGAATTATACAAAGCCCTATGATAGAAAAAATGAATGATTAGCGCAGACGATTTAAAATACTTTATCGAAGTTGCAAGAGTGGGCCATGTCACCCGAGCCGCCGAACGGTTGGGTATCACGCAACCAGCTCTTTCCCACGCCATCAAAAAGATCGAGGCGGACGTGCAAGTTCCTCTATTTTTACGCTCGAAACGCGGCGTGCAACTGACCTCCGCCGGAGAGATTTTATTGCACTCGGCGCAAAATCTCTTGGAACAGTGGAAAACAGTCCGCGAAGCGGTGCTTTTAAACAAAAACTCTCCGCAAGGATTGATTCGTCTTGGCTGTCATGCGGCGGTGGCTCAATATATGCTGCCCGAATTTTTAACAAAGATGCTAGAACAGTATCCGCTTTTACATTTTCAACTGGTGCATGGATTGTCTCGACAGATGACCGATCTTGTTAACGCGGGTCAGTTGGACGTGGGAATAGCGGTGAATCCCGCAAAAAATCCCGACCTCATTATGACTCTCCTCTGTGACGATGAAGTGACAATGTGGGAAAGTAAATCTTGTCGAAATCCTGACGTCCTTTTTGTTGAGCCCAGCTTGATGCAAACCCAATTCATTCTCGGAAAAATTAAAAAAGAGAAAGTTAAAAACTATCGTTTGGTTGAATCGGCGAGTCTGGACGTCATTGCAAAAATGGTGATTAGCGGCGCGGGGCGAGGCCTTCTTCCGCGGCGAGTTCTGCTTTCTGCGCGCGGTGAACAGTGTCACGTGGTCAAGGATGCGCCGAAATTTGTGGACAAGGTTTATCTTATCTACAAAAAAGAATTTCGCCAGCTGATGCGTGGCAAAGTGTTTATCGAAGTCCTCAAAAAAATGCGGTTTTAATTTGCCAGCATCCACCGTTTTTGGAGCTTGCCTGTCAACAGCTGTAATCCTATATTGTGAATGTTAAGTAAACCGAATACTACGATGAGGAATTCTCATGCTCCTAAAGCTCCTATTTGTTTTTAGTGGTGGACTGTTTGTATTGTCCGAGGAAAAAGTTTCTCTGCAAGATTATCTGGCAGTGGTTAAAGAAAAAAATCCATCCTTCAAGGCCGCCACTTTAAAAAAAGCTGGTTTTGCCGACTCCATGCGTGAAGGTGATTTGTACTTCAAGACAGTTCTCAATGGCAAAGCGGCCGTGGATTCAAACGCAGGATTTCCCAATCAGCCAGGATTTTTTTACGATGAAATTCGCACCAATTCCTACAATCTGGGGCTTTCGCAAGAGTTCGCTTTTGGGATGCAAATGAAGCTCAATTACAATGTTTTTAAAACCAAATTTTTCAATGCTGGTTTCGGCGCCACGCCGCTACCGTTTGAAAATTGGAATGCGATCCCCAGCATGGATGTGGAAATTCCTCTTTGGCAAAACCTTTTTGCCCGTTCGTCAAGAGCGCAAAGAGACATGACCGTGGCGCAAAACCGCGCGGAGTTTGAGGCCGCAAATCTTGAACAAACTGAAGTTCTCATCAATGCCGAACTCGCCTACTGGAGATTGGCAACAGCTCAATCAGTGCTGCGCGTGCAAAAAGAGGCTTTCGCACGATCGAAAGATCTTTTTGATTTTATCCAAAAAAAGGCGCGCATGGATCTGCGAGATAAATCCGATGTGCTGCAAACCAAAGCCGCCTACGTGGCAAATGAACTCGATCTCAAACTTGCATTGGACGAAGAGCGAAGCGCGCAAAGGAATTTCAATCGATGGCGATTTGCAGATTCGGGGGATAGCGTTCCGACGCTGAAAACAATTGATTTAGAAAGTTTTGATCGCACCGTGCTCCCTCAACAAAGACCTGGAGAGCGCCTGGATGTGACAATCGCCCAAGAGCAATCAAAGCTGACCAAAGCTGTGGCCGTAATGGCGGAGGAGCGTAACAAGCCTGCGTTGTCCCTTGTGGGATCCTATGCGATGAACGGGCGGAATGATCTTCGCATGTCGGATGCCATTTCCAATGCCAACACGTCCAACAGGAACAGCTATGCGTATGGCGTGCAATTTACGGTGCCGCTGCATCTGGCGGCAAGCGCCGATGCCCGCGAAGGTGCTCGTCTGCGGCAGGCAGCCGCCGACGCCGATTTGGAGTTTAAGAAAAAAGATCAAGATCTTCAGTGGGCGGATCTTGTTGCCAACCATCAGGAATCTTTGAATCGTTTAGATCTTCTTGGGCAAATTGTTAAAGCGCAACTTGCAAAACTGCAGGAGGAGAAGCGGCTGATCCGATTGGGGAGATCCTCCCTTTTTAATGTTTTAAATTTCGAGCAGGAGTATCTGCGCTCCGAGCGAGCGCGAGCGCAGTCGCTGTTTGAATGCACAAGTCTTCGTTTACAGGGTCAACTTTATACTGGGAGAATTCAGTGAGTTTAGCAGAGCTGTCGATCAAACGACCCATTTTTATTTCCTGTATCATTTTTATGATGTTGGTTGTGGGCACCGCTGCCATCTACAAAATGCCAGTGGATCTGTTCCCCGATGTGAATTTTCCAATCATCACTGTTACAACGGTCTACCCAGGAGCGGGTCCTTCGGAAATTGAAACGCTGATCACCAAACCTGTGGAAGATGAAGTGTCGACAATTTCTGGACTCAAGCGATTGACCTCGACGAGTCAAGAGGGCTTTAGCCAAGTGATTGCTGAGTTTACTTTGGAGACCGATATCAAGTTTGCCGAACAACAAGTGCGCGATAAGGTCGCACTGGTTAAAACCAAGATTCCCCAGGAAACCGAAGAACCAGTCATCCGTAGAATTGATCCGTCTGATACGCCGGTGCTGAGAATCGCGGTAGAAGCCGATCTCGACGACGGAAAACTTTACGATTTAGTGGATAAAAAAATTAAGGCCCAGCTACAACAAGTGAAAGATGTGGGCTTGGTGTCGATCACCGGCGGTCGCAAGCGCGAAATTCATGTTCATCTCGACCGCGAAAAATTAAAAGACCGACAAGTCTCCGCAGGACAAGTGGCCATGCTTTTGGGAATGACCGGCGAAAATATTCCCGCTGGAAAAGTGAACGAATCCACCAAAGAAACGGTTTTTAAAAGCGTGGGCGAATTCGTTAACCTGAAAGATATTTCAAACACAATTATATCGTTGTTCTTTAACGACTCATCTGTGCGGGTTCAGGATGTTGGCGCGGTGAAAGACTCCCTCCAGGACGAAAAACGCCGGGCGTTTGTTAACGGAAAAAAATCTTTGTTTGTGGATATTTACAAACAATCGCGAACGAATACAATTGCTGTGGTTCGCGGAGTTAAAAATAAACTCCCTAAAATTGAGGAAAGTTTAAAAAACACAGGTGTGGAGGTAAAACTAAAATACATTCAAGATGGAAGTCGAGAGGTCGATGCGAATATTGTCGACGTAAAAGAAACCATTTTCCTGGGAATTTTACTTACAGTTCTTGTAGTGTACTTCTTCTTAGGCAGCGCCCGCTCTACGGTCATTACCGCATTGGCATTGCCAAACTCCATCATTGGCGCTTTCATACTTATGGCGCTCAATGGTTTTTCTATCAATATCGTCACTTTAACCGCCCTCGTTTTGGCTGTGGGGCTGCTAGTGGATGACGCCATCGTTGTGCGAGAAAATATTTTCCGTCGACTCGAGATGGGCGAAGATCCGTTCACCGCTTCCGTTCAGGGCACAAAAGAGGTGCAACTGGCGGTGATTGCCACCACTCTCGTGGTGATTGCCGTGTTTGCTCCCGTGGCATTCACCGCGGGTATTGTTGGTCAGTTTCTGAGGCAGTTTGGTTTAACGGTTTGTTTTGCCATGGTGATTTCACTGTTTGATGCCCTCACGGTCGCGCCAATGCTTTCGTCGTACTTTGCGGGCCCTCCCCATTCTGCAAAACACACCGGTGGTTTTTGGGATCGATTGACTCAGCCCGTTCTCAGTCGTTTTGAAAAAATGCAGAGCTCTTTGGAGCACTGGTACGAAAAGCTTTTAAATAAAGTTGTGAAGCGACCGATCACGGTGCTGATCCTATCGTTTGTTGTGTTTGTGCTTTGTATGTCAACGGTGGCGTTTATTCCGGGCACGTTTATTCCTCCACAAGATAACGGAGAGTTTGTTGTGGATCTGGAGCTTCCTCCGGGAACGAATCTCGAAGAGATGTCGAGGGTGGCTCAGGAAATTGATGGCGTGATTCGCCAGAACAAAGAAATCGAGCTGACCAGTCTGACGGTGGGCGGGAGTAACGACGAGCCGCAATTGGCCAGTTGTTACATACGCATGATCAATTTTAAAAATCGCACAGTAAATACATCTGACATGAAAGATCGTGTGCGCGAGCAACTTAAGGGATATCAGGATGTAAAAATTCAGGTGAAAGATTACGATCCAACGGGAGGTGCTGCGACGCGGCCGTTTTCGTTGGCGTTGCTGGGGAATGATCAAAAAGCCCTCGAGGAAATGGCTAAAAAGTTAGTGGATGAATTAAAAAAAGAGCCAGATCTTAAAGAGGTGGACAGCTCAAGTCGCTTAGGAAAGCCCGAACTTCAATTTCGTCCGCGTATGGAGGCTTCGGAAAGTTTAGGAATCAACTCACGCTCGATTGGCGCCGAGCTGCGCGCCCAAGTTGAGGGCGTCAAGGCCGCAAAATTTCGCGAACTGGGCGAAGAGTATGATATTCGTGTCCGCTTGCAGGAAGATCAAAGGAACCTGCGCGAATCCTATTTAGACACATATGTTCCAAATATTAATCAACGACTGGTAAAACTCCGCAACGTCACCACGCTGAGTGATGTGGTTGGCCCCGCAAACATTGATCGCCAGGATCGTTCGCGAAAAATTTTAATAGGCGCCGACATTCGCGCTGGTGGAGATTTAAATGCCGTCATGGCAAAAACATCCTCGCGTTTAACCGGTGGAGATTTAAAACTTCCCACGGGTATGAGCTACTTGTATGTCGGTGACTCCGAAAGCTTTCAAGAAATGGGCTCCTCGCTCGGCGTAGCGCTGATGTTTGCCATTATTTTTATCTATATGGTTTTAGCCAGTCTCTACGAATCTTTTATCACACCCCTCACCATTATGCTGGCGTTGCCATTGGCCCTCGGTGGTGCATTTGTCGGCTTATTGGTGGCGGGAGAGTCATTAAACCTTTTTGCTTTTTTGGGAATTTTTATGCTGATAGGGGTGGCTGCCAAAAACTCCATTCTCCTTGTGGATTTTGCTAATCACGCCATGGAGAATGGCGAGGATCGAATCACTGCGATTATTGCCGCCGGAAAAACTCGTCTCCGCCCCATTTTGATGACGTCGGTGGCGCTGATTGCGGGCACTCTACCCTTGGCCATCGGTCTTAACGAAGCCTCCAGTCAACGCACAAGTATGGGCGTGGGTCTGATCGGTGGAACGGTGACTTCCACGCTTCTGACCCTTGTAGTAATTCCTGCGGCCTTTTTGTTTATTGATGGCTTTCGCGAATGGATCGAAAAACGTTTTCCCGCGAACCGTTTGGCAAAAATATTTTTAAGTAAAGAGATTAAAAAATAGTCTGCCATGGAAGAAATCGAAAAGTTTTTTAAGTGTCCGTACTGTCTCGAAAAAATCTCAATGCTTTTAGATTTATCGACGGAGGGCGAACAGATCTACATCGAAGACTGCGAAGTGTGCTGCAATCCTATACAGATCCAGTTTTCATCGCAGGACGGAAAGCTGCGAGGCTTTCAATTTGCCAAAGCCTATGGTTAAATTTTGTTTTTAAAACGCGGAATATATGGACGTCCAGTTGGTTGCAAGCAAACAGATGTGTTATCTGTGTGTTTTTTGCTGGCACCGGATATGCAATTCCTGAGGGACAGGGGATTTGTTATGATCCCCTATAATGACTCTCAAGGAGAATACAAATGTTATGGACGCTGTTTATTGGTTTGCTCGTAGGACTTGTTGCTAAGTTGATTATGCCTGGCCGTGATCCCGGCGGTTGGATCATTACCATCCTTTTAGGTGTGGCAGGTGCTTTCGTTGCAAACTTTATCGGCAAAAATCTTGGCTGGTACAACGATGTGGAATTCGCAGGATTTTTAGCTTCGGTTTTCGGGGCTGTGTTGATTCTGGTTATTTACCGACTTGTGGTGGATAAAAAACGTCTTTAAGACTATTTGTATGGAGGCCGCACTTATTTATTGAAGCGGCCTTTGCTTTAAATAAAGCGGCCTTTGGCTTTGGCCGCGTAAATTTTGCGAATTTTCCCGTCATCATCTTCATCGTAAATGTCGCCAATGACCTCTTCGATCAAATCTTCCAAGGTCACAACACCTAAAATTTGAAAAACGTCGTTCACCACAATGGCCATATGGCTTTTTTTATCCTGCATCATCCGCATGGTTCGCAAAACCGAATCGGTGCCAAACACATGCATGGTGGGTCGAATGATCGCTGGCCAGTTGGTCTCTCCAGACTCGCGGTAAGCGATGAATTCCTTGGTGTGCAAAATGCCGATCACTTTGTTGGCTTCGAGGACGGGGAGTCGAGTGTGACCGGATTGGAGCACTGCTTGAAAAACAATGGCGATGGTGTCCTGTTTTTTTACAAAATTAGTTTCTGTCCATGACACCAGGGCATCGGTGATTTTTTTATTTTCGATCTGCGCCATGTTCAGCATCAAGGTTTGATGGGTGGGAGACAAAGCATCGATTTCGATGGAAATCAAAGTGGACTGCTCTTGAACTGATCGTTTTCGAAAAAATATTTTCAATAAAATTTTGGTCGAGGTTTCAAGAGCTGTGACCACCGGCGATAATATTTTGTCGGCCACAAATAGCACTTTTGCGCCAGAGAGTACAATCTTCAGCGGGTTCCGCAGCGCTAAGGTTTTGGGAACCAGTTCACCAATCACCACGTTCAAATAAGTGATTGGTAAAACCACAGCGACCATAGCCAAAATCTCAGCGTGCAGGGGATCAAATCCGTAGTGGTTAATTAAAAAAGGTTCTAAACGATCCGATGCTCCAGCGCCGCCGACCGCCGCAGCAATGGCCCCCACAAGAGTAATCCCCACTTGAATCACCGACAGCGATCTCTCTGGATTCTCGCGGAGTTTTAATAGTTTTTTCGCGGAGAGGTTGCCTTTGCGCGCAACGCTGCGGAGTTCTGGTTTTGGCACCGAAACAAAAGCCATCTCATAGGCTGCAAACACTGCGTTCAAGGCAAGACACGTGCAGATAACTAAAATCTCTTCCATAGGTGAGATTGTACATGATTTGGCGAAAAAGGCGAGGTGGGGATTGCCATAGGACATTATGCTTAACAATTAGGCTTCTGAATTCTTTTCAGAGGGAGTTAACGAGTAAAAGGTGCACTTTACATAAACAAACAACTGTCGTGTGTGTTTTATCGGCTTTTGGTAGTAGTGGGTAAATCAAGGGAGTTTGCATGACTAAAATATCGATACTGGTTCACCTCTTCGTAGCCACACTTTCCACCTCGGCCTTCGGCAGCAGCTATTACCTCTGCGGAAAAACCGTTAATCCAGATAATGGAACTGTCACGGGGTACGAACTCGAGATTTCTTCTGGAGACGACGACTATTCTGGTGTTGTCGGCGAAAATTGGAATTTAAAATTGGCGCAAGACTCTGACTGGATATCCCCACGCCCTGGAATCACCGCCAAAACAACCCAAAACAGTAATGGTGAGGACATGGTTACCGTGACCGTCGTGCAAGGCCAGTCTGCCGCGGGCATATTGGGAAAACAGTACAAGCTGCATGGCCTTTTCGACGACGAACCGGTTCTCGAAAAATACACCATGGGTGGCTTTGCAGGGTCCATTAAAACCGATACGTTTAAATGCATCAGTTCCATTGATTAAAAACTTGCAAAGTAAGTTTAATCTAAATTTTTTTGTTCTTTCCATTGTAGGGTGGCTTTTTTCTGCCTGCGCAAATCCTTTAGCTTCAGTCCAGCCCGATATTAAAGCATTCCAACACAAGTACCCCGATAACTTCGGATTTGTTGAGGTGGAAAATAAAAAAGTCCACTATGCCTGGTCGGGCGATCCAGCAAAGCAACTTTTGATCTTTGTCCATGGCTCTCCAGGTTCATGGAAGGGATGGTCGCGTTTCCTCCTCGATGAAGATTTGCAAAAACGCTTTTTCATCATTGCCATCGATCGTTTCGGTTACGGGAATTCAAACCGTGGCGTCACCGAAACGTCCCTCGAAAAACAGGCCCAGGCGGTGATCGAAATATTAAAACTTAATCAGAGGTCGAAAAAACCGATTCTCGTGGGGCACTCCTATGGCGGTCCTGTCATAGCCGGAGTGGCGATGCTAGAACCTCAGTTAGTGGGTGGACTTGTTTTTGTGGCAAGTTCGGTGTCACCCGCGCTCGAGAAAGTGAAATGGTTTCAGTACCCGGCATCCTGGTGGCCCTTCAGGTACTTAATCCCCACGGACTTGAGGGTTTGCAATGAAGAAATATTACCGCTCAAAAGCGAGCTCGAAACGCAGACCCATCGATGGCCCAAAATCGAAGCTAAGGTTGCGATTATTCAAGGAGTGGATGACACACTTGTGCCAAAAGAAAATGCGGATTACATCGTGGAGCATCTAAAAAAAGAGCAAATTGTGTATTTCGAAAAAACCGCAAAGCTTGGACACTTTGTTCCATGGGAGCGTCCTGATTTGATTATAAAAGCCATCGAATCCCTTGTTGGCGAAGCGGCTTATAAATAGATTGGGCCAAGCTGACACTCACCTCTTAGCTTTTTTTATGAAAAAAAATTGTAATTTTATTGAGACTTTTTACACTCACTACTGGAGGATGATTTTTATGAAAACTAAGCTATTGATAATTCTGTTATTTACAGTGACTTCGGCTCTGGCTTTGGCTGAGACTTTTGAGATATCCATTAAAAATACGAGTCGACGTGATGGTTTTGGTGGGCAAAATATTTCTCGGCCGGCACTCATTATTCATCAAAAAAGTTTCGCTCTTTTCAAAGCTGGTCAACCAGCCTCTCAGGTATTATGGGAAATTGCCGAAGACGGGGATACAGGATTGGCCTTGGCACTCCAGGGTCAGCACCCTGGCATCGTTTCAACCCACCGCCTCAAGCGGCTGCGAAGAGACCAGGTGGAGCCAGCTGTGGAGCAGTTTAGCGTTGGAGACTCGCAAGGTCTCGCGTTTTCCTTGGCGGGAATGATGACGGCGTCGAATGACGCTTTTGCAGGAGTTAACAGTCACGATCTGCCAAAAAATACTGGTGATAAGTTGTTTTTCACAGTTCGTGCTTGGGATGCCGGCAGCGAGATCAATAACGAGATTTGTCCCTTTGTTCCCTCCGACGAACACTATATCAGGAAGACTGAGGGCTCCGAAGGGATGGTGCAACCCCATCGCGGAATCAAGGGCGGTGGAGTTTTAGATATCATCGATCACGGCTGGCCTTCCGACAACGTTGTGGCAGAGGGCTCCATCACTCGAATCAACTAGCGGGGTCAAGTGGGGGAGTCTTGACCCCCTTTAAGTTTGTTTAATGGATTTGCTTACATTGAATATTATAGTGCG
>JANPLN010000052.1:0-8057 GCA_031426555.1 Bdellovibrionales bacterium
CCGAAGAGTCTAAGTTGATTTTTAGATTGAAGAGCACTTGGGCTTCGAACCACGACCCTGTGATCCAAAATATGCCCCTGCTTGGTAGTATTTCGGTTAACGAATACAACGTTCTTCGCAACTGGGTGCTTTCGATGGCCAGTGGTTTAGGCCCGTACACATGTAATGAAAAAGCTCCCATCGAGAAAAAACTAGTGGCCACGGCTCCGAAACTTTTAAGCCCCTTGCAATACCGCAACACCCTTTCTAGTTTTCTAAACGGGGTCGTAGGCAACACGGCGGCGTTGGCCATTTACAACAAGGCCATGACTGGAATTGTGTTTCCTGAAGTTTTTGTTGAAGAAAAATTTCCGCGTAAAGAAAATAACCTTAACGACGCCCACCTCAAAATATTTTTTAATATTGCAGATGCCACCGCCAAAGAATTAGTTATTACTACTTACTATTCGAATTTTGTAACAAATGTAATTAATGCCGATAAAGGTTTTTGCACAACCGTCAACATTTCGGCTCTCAGCACCGTCTGCCAAACCCAGTTTGTCCGTAACCTAGGACTGCGCTTACTGCGACGACCCCTGCGTGAAAACCTTGGCGATAACGAAACCAGTGTACTGGCCGAGGAATTCACCCTGTTTGCAAAACAAACAGATGCCGTGAGCACAATTGTTTTTCGCTTGATGCTCTCGACGCACTTTCTTTATCTTTTCGAAAACAATGAAACACAACTGACCGACAACACAAATATCCTCCGTCTTTCTTCCTATTCTATAGCGTCTCGCTTGAGCTATCAGTTTTGGAATTCAATGCCGGATGATGCCCTTTTTGCCAAAGCCAAGACCAAGGATCTTTATCAAGAGGCTGATTTTTTAGACGCTCTCGATCACGTTTTAAAAGATCCAAAAGCAAAAAGCTTTATCGATGAATTCACCGCCGGTTGGCTCAGCCTAAATCGTCTCCCTGTGCTCTCAAACACCGAAACTGCCATGCAGCTGCCGGCGCTCAATTTGCGAACTGTAAGATACGACGCTGCTTTGCGAGCACAAATGATTCAGGAGATTCAAGAGCTCGTTTCCTACACCTGGCGCAGCGATGGCGTTGTCGAGGATATTCTCACCAGCAACATTTCGTTTGCGCGAAACGCCGATCTGATGAAGATTTACAACGTTGCAACACCCGCGCCGGCAACTGTGACAGCGACGAACGCTGTTCGACTCCCTTCGTCGCACGCGGGAATTCTGACCCGCGCGGGCTTGCTTGTGGAGGGCAACGGAGTTCAAAATCCGGTCCATCGCGCCATTCGTATTATTCGAGATGTGGCGTGTATCACTTTGCCTGATGCACCAGCCGATACCATACCCGAGATACCTCTCACCGCAGCAGCCATCGAAACAATGACCGTGCGCAAGCAGTTCGAGCACAACACCTCGACCACAACTTGTTTTGAATGTCACAAAACCATCAATCCTTTTGGTTTTGCACTTTCAAACTTTAATGGCCTGGGCTACTTTCAAAACCAAGAGCCCGCGATGAACGCTCTTGGCGCTCCAACGGGCGCGCAACTCCCGATCGATAGCAAAGTGAGTTTCGATACTACGTTTGGACCCGCAGTGACGGCTACTAGCGCTGTGGATTACAGTTTGCTGCTCTCAAAACGCGCCGAATATAAAGCCTGTTTTATTGCTAACTACTCAGACTATTTTTTAAATCGCAAAGCGGATGAGGCTGAGGGATGTCGCTTGAACAAAGCGTATTTAAAACTCCAAAACCGTCAACCTTTGGGCGAGGTGTTTCGCTCCTTAGCGCTGGATCCCGAGTTCCGCTTGCGTAAACTCGAAAATAAATAAATATCTCTGCATCAAGCCGTCTCATTGTGAGACGCTTTTTGCGACACTTTTCACAATGTCTAAACACTCAACACCCCTCTAAAATCTGGCCACTTCCGAGGGGTGAATCAAGTCGAGACTCCAACAAACTCAACAGCTTACGCAAATTTTCTTTGGGCACCCGCTTTGCTCTACTTAGTAGGAAACGGGGGAACGCATGAAGCTTACAAATCTCTTAGTCTGCACAATGATGGTCAGTGGCGCAGGATGCATTGGCTACAGCTACTATAACAACGCTCACAAAGATCATAACAGCGCACAGCTGCGAGCTCCTATGCAAGGTCATCGCCCGGCGGCCCTCGATCTAAAACTTCCGTTTCTTGCAAAAAGTAATTCCGGCGAAAAAACCATGTTGCTGAATGATCCTGACATTTCAAAGAACTGGGGACTGCAAGTTTCCGACGCTCTTAAGGCCCGTGGCATCACCGAGGGTAACCGCAACATCGTTGTCGCTGTTGTTGACACAGGCATCGACGCCAATCATCGCGATTTAAAAAACAATCTTTGGGTGAATCCAGGTGAAAGCGGTTTGGATAAACTGGGACTCGACAAAGCCACTAACGGAATCGACGACGACAAAAACGGTTACAAGGACGACGTTCACGGTTGGAACTTTGTGAACAATTCAAACCGAATCGACGACAACCATGGCCATGGAACCCACATCGCAGGGATCATCGGCGCAGAAGGTGGGAATGGATTTGGCATCACTGGAATCGCTTCCAAAGTGAGCCTCATGGTTCTTAAGTACTACGATCCAAAATCTCCAGGAAACAATTTGGAAAACACCATTAAGGCTTTTAACTATGCCACACAGATGCGCGCCAACATTATCAACTACTCGGGTGGCGGAACAGATTATAGTCAAAAAGAATACGAAGCGGTGAGAAAAGCCCGCAGCCAGGGAATTTTATTTGTTGCCGCCGCCGGAAATGAACGCAGCAACTCCGATCAGCAAAAATACTATCCAGCAAATTACGATCTCGATAATATCATTTCGGTCACCGCTATCAATCCGCAGCTTCAGGTTCTTTCGTCCAGTAACTATGGCGTGCACAGTGTGCACGTGGCTGCACCCGGCGAAGAAATTTATTCCACCCTTCCAGGCAACAGCTTCGGCACCCTCACCGGCACGTCACAAGCCACAGCCTTTGCAACGGGCCTCGCCGTTCTCATCAAAGCCAACAACCCAGAGTTTAGTTATCTGGCAGTGAAAGAGCACATTTTAAAAACTGGCGACGAATACCCATGGTTGCGAACTAAAACCGGGACTTCTAAAAAATTAAACATCTACAAAGCTTTAACATCCCTCGATCAGGGCATTGGCGCCTCTGGCGTTCTCGCAAGTAATTCCAGTGGCTTTCGCGATGGAAGTTTTTCGTCGGATGCACAGTCCATGCAAAACGATCCTAACATGGATCCAAACACCACGCGCTTTGTGGAATTTGGCAAGACGCTGATCAAATCCATGGGCGTTGAGAGACAAATTAATAACAATTAATGAGACGCCTAATGAGACGGCTAATTTACTGACCTGTGAAGACGAAGCAAACTCATCGCGCTCAATAAGCACGAAGCTGTTAAAAAAGCTCCAAGGGCAAAGAAAAATAATTTTTCTGTGGTGAGCGCCGAAATCAACATCAACACGCTTCCAGCGCAGGATCCTAAAATCAAAAACACGATCATTGTGCGAAAGAGGGCCAGGGCGAGCACCGGGGGCACCCACCCCTCAATAGGGCTCGTGGCTGGCAGCGATTCGCTGGCCAGCAGAAGCGCCCGATTGTTCATCATTGTAGCGATGTCGTCGTACGCGTTAAGATCGAGGCGACTTTTATATTTTTTCACCGCAAAAGGCAGACTTTTGAGTCGCAAACACAGATGTAAAAACTGATCATGTAATTTTTGATCATAATAAACGCTCTCAATCTTCGTCCATGCTCTGTCAAGCTGTACACAGTCTTCGACGGTGAGATGATACAAACCACCAATGGTGTGTTTGAGTTTTCGTTCGGTGCTGGCTCGTCGATAGTTTTCAAGTATAATTCCACAGGAGGAACAATCAAGAGCCTTGGGCATCAGTGTTTGGTAGCACGCGGGGCAATGATCCAGCACCAGATCGTCGATGGAGTTTTCCATGGCATTTTGCGCGTCAGGATTCTGTTGGAACAACTTGTCGTTGTGATTCATGTGCATGATTTTCATTGGCACCCCTCCGTGGATCAGCTAGATTTGACTTCATGGTTTCGTCCGTAAAACTTTTTCTCAAATCCTATACTCTTCCTATTCTAGCAGGATTCTTAGTCGGCACAACTTATATTCCGTTTCCACCTTGGGCTTTGGGATTTTGTCTGGCTCCGCTTTGGTTATTTTGGACACGCAATGCCGGCAGTTACAAAAAACTTTTTTGGAGTGGCTGGATTTGTCAGTTTATTTTAAATCTTATTGGGTTTCACTGGGTGGCCCGCACCTGTATTGAGTTTGGTGGTCTTCCTCCTGTGGTGGGTTATCTCATCCTTCTGCTTTTTGCATCGGTGGCCCATCTTTACTACCCGCTGGCCGCTTTGCTCTGGGGCTACCTGCAATCCCGCGTCTCAAAGCGGGTGGCGTGGATTCTAATTCCTCTGGCTTTTGCGGTTTGTGAAAGCTTCTACCCCACCATCTTTTTTTGGCACCTGGGCTATCCTTGGCTGTGGGCCGGGCTTCCTGGCGCGCAGATGGCCGAGTGGGTGGGTTTTTACGGCCTCAACCTTTTAACTCTGTTGGTGAATCTCCTGGTCCTTTTATTTTTGCTGCAGAAGAAAAAGCGCTACCTCTCCTTTGCACTGTTGCTTTTTGCGGTTCCCCAACTTATCGGCTACCAGCTCAAGCAGCGTTTTAAGGAAGGTGATAAAACTCTTACCGCCATCGTCGTCCAGGCCAATATTGGCAATGCCATCAAGATGGAGCAGGACAAGGGACCGCGTTTTCACGAATTTATCCTGCGCAAGTTTTCCGAGCTCACGGCCCAGGGGGTGGAGCAATCGCCCGACGCTCAGTTGATTATTTGGCCCGAGACCGCCTACCCGTCGTACATCACCAAAGCCATTCGCAAAGACTCGTACCAGCAGCGCTTGATTCACTCCATCCAAAGTTTTGAGCGCCCACTACTCACCGGCGCCTACGAGCAAGAGGGGCCTGCCGTTTACAACTCGATGGTGCTTTTTGATAAGCGCGGAAACTATCTGCAAAGCTACAAAAAAACCATGCTGCTGGCCTTTGGCGAATACTTTCCGGGCGCTTCGCTTTACCCCAAACTCAAAACCTGGTTTCCCATGGTGGCCGATTTTAGCTGGGGAACTGGACCCGAGGTTCTCAATACCGGCATGGAGCAATTTCCTATCCTCGGTGCGCAGATCTGCTACGAATCCCTTTTCGACTTCAACAGCCGAGTGCTCTTTGAAAAAAAGGCCCAGGTGATCATCAATGTGACCAATGATTCCTGGTTTGGATATTCCTTCGAACCGTTTCAACATCTTTACATGACTCTGGCCCGGGCCATCGAATTTCGCATTCCTCTGATTCGCTCCACCAACACCGGAGTATCGGCGGCGGTCTCTGCAAGCGGGGATATTTCCGACTTCTCTCCGCGCCATCAAGAATGGGTGGGCCGCTTTACGGTGAATTACAAATCGACTCCCGAGCCAACGTTGTATTCGTACTACGCGGGATACTGGCCCACGATTCTTGTCTTTTTGCTATTGGCTTTTGTTTTAGGAGGGCGTGTTGCTCGAAAATCTTGATTGGCACAAAATTGTAAAACATCTTTCGTCCTATGCCACCAGTGCCGCCGCCCGCGACGTTTTACTACAAACCGAACCCTTGGCTTCTAAAGAATTGGCCGTAGACAACTTTAGAATTATCGCCAATGCGCAATCCATGCTTGCCCACGGCGAGCGGCCGTTTATGGAAAGTTTAGATCTTTGTCACTCCTGGTATCACCGTTTGGAAAAGCAATCCCAATTAAAACCACTTGAACTCAAGGACATTCGACTTTTTTTAATCGAAGGTGATACCCTTCGTCGAATTTTAAAAAATTCTCCTTCCAAGTGGGGAGACTCCGTTCATAAACAAATGATGGACCTCAAGCCTCCGCTGTCGGCCATTGATCACTTGATCACTCCGCAGGCGGAAATTCGCGCGGACGCCAGCGAAACGCTTTACAATCTGTACAACGAAAAAAAATCGCAGATTCAAAAAATCCAGTCATCTCTCAATGCTATTGTAAAGTCGAACAGCAACGACAATATTTTGCAGGACAAGTTCGTGACCAATCGCGAAGGTCGCTGGGTCATTCCAGTTAAAAGCGGAATGCGCCACGACATCTCGGGCATTATTCACGCCACGAGCACCACCAAACAAACAGTTTTTATGGAGCCACAGCAAGTTGTTCCATTAAACAACGACCTCAAACGCATCGAAGCCGAAATCGAGGAAGAGATAGAAAGACTTCTCAATGACATGTCGAAGTATTTATTTTCTTTGATCGACGACATTATAAAAACAAAAGAATTGATGCTCGAGTGCGACCTGCGTTTAGCGCAGGCGCAGTTTGCCACCACGTTAGCTGCGAAACCCGTGCGTTTTAGCAATGAAGAAATTCAAATAGATCTTGTACGTCATCCCTTGATGGTCATTAACGGCGAAAAAGTGATCCCCAATTCGGTGCGCCTCAGCCAAAAAGATAGAATCCTGCTTCTTTCTGGTCCCAATGCCGGTGGAAAAACCGTGCTCATGAAAAGTTTTGGTTTGGCCGCCCAGATGGCCCGCTGTGGGTTGCCCGTCTGTGCCGATGAAAGCAGCTGTTTGCCATTTTTTAAAAACATCATCGTGGCCGTTGGTGATGCCCAGAGTGTGGACTCACAACTGAGCACTTTTGTGGGTCACCTCAAAACCCTCAACTCAGCTTGCGCGCTTGAGGGCGCGCAATCCCTAGTGCTCATCGATGAAATTTGCGGCTCGACGGATCCCGAAGAGGGCTCCGCTCTCGCTCGAGGATTTATTCATCACTACGCGCAAAGCGGAATTTACGGAATTATCACGTCGCACTTGGGCCCGTTAAAAACCGGGTGGACCGAGGACTCCGGCGTGATCAACGGCTCCATGGAGTACAACCGAGAGACCGGCACGTCGACCTATCATTTTATCCGCGGCATTCCCGGGCAGTCGTTGGCGTTTAGCACTGCAAAACGCATCGGCATCCATCCTGATGTGTTTAGCTTTGCCCAGCAATATCTAAGCCCGGAAACGCGAAAGCGCTTCGACACCTTGGATGAAATCGAAAAAGCCAAGGAACAGATTGGGCTTTTGCGCGAAGAACTAAAAAATAAAATTATCGAAAGCGAAAAAGAAAAACTCGCCCTCAAAAAGAAACTCATTGAGTTTGAGGAAGAGCGCGAAAAAAAGATCAAAGAAGAAGTAAGGCGCGTGAAAGACCTGTTGATGGATGAATCGAAAAAATCCAGCGTGCAAAAGTTGTTTAACGACCACGAGCGACGCTCCAACATTCTCGCTGATTTTCCAGAAATTATTAAATCCTCCATTATTAACAAAGAAGACAACCTCACGCTGGATCGTTTTATTAAAGCCTTCCCTCCAGGCTCGGTGGTCTATGTGGGCTCTTTGCAAAAGGACGCCATTGTGCAAAGTATTCCCTCTAAGCAGGGCGACGTGCAGATTCTTGCGGGCTCCATGCGCCTGTCTGTGCACTGGGAAGACCTCAAACCGCCTAAGAAGGCCGCAAATCCTCTCACCAAGCGAACGTTTCAGACCCAGGTTTTTGTGGACACCGCCGACAAAGGTGACACTCTCGATGTGCGCGGAAAAAATGTTCAGTTGGCCATCGAAGAATTGGAAAAGTTTTTAGATCGTGCCACATCACTGCGCCAGGATCGCCTGCGCATTGTTCACGGCCATGGTTCGGAGGCCCTTAAAAAATCTATTCGCAGCCATCTTTCGCGCAGTTCCTATGTGACTCGATGGACATCGGCGATGGAAGCTAATGGCGATGACGGCGCCACAGTCGTTTACGTTGCTTTAGACTGATCACCGAGGAAATTAGGTGTACGAACAAATGGACACTTGGGATATTCGGTATAGCCAAATTAAATAGCATTATCATCAAGGATTTTATTAAAC
>JANPLN010000053.1:0-14852 GCA_031426555.1 Bdellovibrionales bacterium
CAACCGTGGCGCCAATGGCAACCGTTGTGCCTTGCTGGACTGTGATGGTTAGTACGCCTTCGTTCTCGGCAACCACTTCCACACTGGCTTTGTCGGTTTCGAGTGTGAGTAAAACGTCGTTGCGTTTTACAAAGTCGCCCGATTTTTTTAACCAAGAGCCCACTGTGGCTTCGGTCACCGACTCACCAACAGCCGGAACTTTAATCTCTATACTCATATCTTCCTCACTTTTTAAAACAATCTTTCCAAATTTGTTGCTGCTCTTGAACATGCCGCTTGGTTGTTCCGGTGGCGGGCGACGCACGATGATCGCGTCCGACATACTGCACGTCGCACTCAATGCCCATGTCCACTAATAAATCTTCTAACGGATGCACGATGCTCATCCAGGCACCCATGTTCTTGGGCTCTTCTTGGGCCCATACGACGGATTCCATTTTTTTGGCGCTTTTCAAAAGAGCTTTCAGTTGAGTCTCTGGAAAAGGATACAACTGCTCTACGCGCACAATCGCCGTATCTGTCACTTTGTTTTTTTCGCGATAGTCGGCAAGTTCGAAATACAACTTACCCGATACGAAAATACATCTTTTGGCTTTTGCCATTTCCACGACCGTATCGGCAATCACCTCTTGAAAAGTACCCTTCGTTAAGTCATCCACAGTGGAAACAGCTTGTGGATGGCGAAGCAACGACTTTGGCGACATTACAATCAATGGAAGGCGAAATTCGCGTTTGATCTGTCGACGGAGCGCATGGAAAATTTGCGCAGGCGTTGTAAGATTGCAAACCTGCATGTTGTTTTGCGCACAGAGCTGTAAAAATCTCTCCAGGCGTGCGCTGGAGTGCTCTGGACCTTGTCCTTCGTAGCCATGGGGCAAAAGCATCACTAGGCCACTCATGCGCATCCATTTTTGCTCGGCGCTGGATAAAAATTGATCGATAATTATTTGCGCACCATTTGCAAAATCACCAAACTGCGCTTCCCAGATCGTTAAAAAGGTGGGATCGGAGCTGGAGTTTCCGTACTCAAAGCCAAGCACGGCCATTTCGGAAAGCGAGCTATTATAAACACAGAATTCTTTGTCTTCGCGAAGCTGTTCCAGCGGATTGTAAACCTCGCCGGTCATAAAATCATAGTAGCAAGAATGACGATGGGAAAAGGTTCCTCGCACACAGTCCTGCCCCGAAAGGCGAACAGAATTCCCCTCGAGGATGGTGGAACCGTAGGCCAACAACTCCGCCATCCCCCAGTCGATGGGAGTTTCGCCGCTGCCCATTTGCTTGCGCGTTTCTAAAAGTTTTGTGAGCTTAGGATGCAAACGGAAGTCTTTTGGCAGGGTGGTCATTTGCTCGGTGATTTTTTTAATATTTGTAGCTGAGGTTTTCGTTTCGGTGGATTTTGTAAAATCCTTGGCTTCAGACCGGCGAAAGCCTTTCCACATTTTACCAAAAGCCTGCGGTAAAAACTTGTGTGGATTTTTTCGAACGTTCTCGAGCAGCGCTTGCAGGTTGTCCATTTTTTCCTGGTAGAAGCTATCGTAAAACGCCTGATCGATGGTTTTTTCCTGCACCAATTTTTTGCTGTAAATCTCGCACGGAGTGGAGTGCGTCTTGATCGTTTGATACATGGCGGGTTGTGTGTAGCTTGGCTCATCGCCCTCGTTATGGCCGTAGCGGCGATAACAAATCATGTTGATCAAAACGTCGCGCTTAAACTGCTGGCGGAAGCGAATGGAGATATCCATAGCACGAACGCAGGCCTCGGGGTCATCGCCGTTCACGTGGATCACTGGCACTTGTTGCGACTTCGCAACATCCGACGAGTACGGCGAACTGCGCGTGCACTCGGGGTCCGTGGTAAAACCCACTTGGTTGTCGATGATTATGTGAATCGAACCACCAACGGTATAGCCCTTGAGGTTGGCAAGCTGTAGGGTTTCAGACACCACACCTTGGCCTGCAAAAGACGCGTCACCGTGGATCTGCACAGGGATCACCGTCTTGCGATCGATGGTGTCGTTGCGGAAACGTTGCTTCGCCCGCGCCATTCCGCAAACAACGGGATTCACGGCTTCGAGATGGCTTGGATTGAAAGCGAGAGAAACGTGACAATCTCCGTGCGGAGTTTTTTTGTCGGTGGAATATCCCATGTGGTATTTTACATCACCGTCGTAGTCCGGCATATCGGCAGTGATTCCCTCAAACTGAGCGAAAATCACCTCGAGAGCTTTATCCATGTAGTTGGCAAGCACGTTCACGCGTCCTCTGTGAGCCATACCCACGACGATTTCTTCGGCTTGCAGCTCACGAGCTTTCACGGTCAAATGCTCCAGCATCGGAATCAAAGAGTCCGCACCTTCGATGGAAAAGCGTTTAGCGCCTACAAAACGCGTGTGGATGAATTTTTCTAAACTTTCGGTGCGCACCAGCTGCTGGAGAATTTGCTTTTTCTTTTCTGCGGTCAACGAAAACGGATTCTTTTCCATCTCGTTGTGAAACCACTCGCGCACGCCTTTGACAGCGTCTGACACTTGCACAGTGATGGTGCCGCAGTAGGCTTTTTGCAAATGTTGAATCACTTGTGCAAGAGTCGCGTTTTTTAAACCCAACAACGACGACACCGAAAACGAAGACGCTAAATCTTTATCGCCCAGTCCAAAATTTTGTAGGGATAGATCGCCAAAGCTTGGAGTTTGCATGGAGAGCGGATCGAGCTGCGCTTGGAAGTGCCCGTAATCGCGATAGGCTTGAATCAAGTTGTAAACGTTGAGTTCTTTGAGAGACAACCCACCACCTGAAGTGGTTGCGAAATCCACGCCCGAAAAAAAATCGCGCCATCTCGGTTCCACCGACTGCGGATCGCTTTTGTACATGGTGTATAACGATTCGATGTACTGTAAATTTTCTGAACTCAATGATTGCGATGATGACATTCTTCTGCCTCACATTTAAGCACTGACCAGGTCAGTATTTATCTCAGTAGTATTCCAATGAATGCTAGTACTAGTTATTACACCATCTTATGGGTTTATACCAAGCAACTCAAACGTAGGATTCGTTGCGACAATTTCTAGAATTTTGTCGCACAACTTGTAATTATTCCAAGGACACAAGCATAATAAGACTATGTCTAAAGTCTGGGTACACACTCTTGATCCGTTCCTTATCAAGATCACAGGAAATTTTGGAATTCGCTGGTATTCTCTCGCCTATTTAACAGGCTTTGCCTGCGCTTTTTTGTTTATGAGCTGGCTTTCTAAGAAAAAGCGTACCAGCCTCACAATTGATCAGGCCTCCGACTTCCTCACCTACCTGATTGTTGGGGTTTTGTTGGGCGGTCGTCTAGGCTATGTAGTTTTTTATAGTCCCGATCTGCTCACCGATTTTAGGTCCGAATTTCCTTTTTGGGGTGCCCTCGCTGTTTGGGAAGGCGGCATGGCCAGTCACGGTGGATTTATCGGCGTGATTTTGGCCTGTATTCTGTTTGCCAGAAAACACAAAATGGATCCGCTCCATCTGGGAGATCTCACCATTTTTGGCACCACCATGGGAATTTTTTTCGGCAGAATCGCCAACTTCGTCAATGGCGAACTCATGGGTCGCGTGGCAAGCCCCGATCTGCCGTGGGCTGTTAAATTTCCCCAAGATATTTATCGTTGGATCGGTTTTGAAACCGAAAAACTTTCGCGCTTGGCTCCAACCATGAAAGAGATCGGCATCAATGAATCCGAATGGTTGCAGTGGGTGCAAAACCGCTCCGTGGGACGGATGTACGATGCCACCGATCGTCTTATTGTGGCCGTGCAAAATGGCCAGCAAAATGTGATCGACGCCGTCGGCTTAGTGCTCGAACCTCGCCATCCCTCCCAGCTCTACGCCGCGTTGGGAGAGGGTCTCATTCCCTTGATCATTCTTGCCATCGTTTGGCTTAAGCCGCGCAAACCGGGTTTGATTTGCTCGCTGTATCTTTTAATCTACAGTTGTTTCCGTGTGGTGGATGAAATGTTTCGTCTGCCCGATGCGCATCTTTCCGATCTCAGCAAACTTCCGTTGGGTCTCACTCGCGGGCAATTTCTTTCCATTTGGTTATTTTTGTTTGGAGTTGGGTTGATGATTTGGACTCAGCGCCGTAACGTTGCTGTCACTGGTGGAATTCTCGAGGGTGCGCCTCAAGCCACAACCAAAAAAAATAAAAAATAAGAGGTCAACTAAGACCTCGACAGTCTACTCGTTTTTGCTAAGCTTGCCTTTCCTAGCTGAATTGCTTAGATTATCTCCTTTTTGGAGGGGATATGTTTACACCCATGCGTCGACTACCAGCACTTTCTCAATACAAAAAGAACGATGTTCTCGTTCTTTTTGGTGAATTGTTTTCCCGCGGCTACGCTAACGGCATTGTCGAAGAAGCCGAACGCATCGGCATGAGCATCGTTCGCACCACTGTAGGCCGTCGCGACGGTACCGAACTTCGCGCGCTCAATGCCGAAGAGATTGCTGCCATTCCAAAACCATTTATCAACGTGCCCTTGGAAGCCGGTTTCGATATGGAACCCGATGACGACGGAAAATCACCCTGTGATTATCTCAAGGGTTATAAAATGGATGAGTGGGCGCAAATTAAACTCAAAGATTCCAGCATCGAACAATCCCGGTCTCGGGGCGAAGATCGTTTCGTGGAAAACGTTAAGACGTACCTCACGGAGCTGGAAAAACACATTGCGCCAAGTGCCAATGTTTTATTTGTGCACACCATGGCAGGCGGTGTTCCGCGCGCAAAAATTTTAATGCCGGTGATGAATAAAGTTTTTAAAGGCCGCGAAGAGCGTTTTATTTCCTCCGAAGATTTTTGGAACTCCGACCTTGGAAAACTCTGCGATATCAATTTTAAAGAAGTCACTGCCTACACGTTTAAACATCTCGTGGACCTTTCTTCGGATCTTAGGAAAAAAATTGAAAGCTCGGGCGGAAATGCCTCCTATGTTTGCTACGGCTACCATGGAACGGACGTTCTCCATGGCGACGAAATCCACTGGCAGACCTATTCTCCCTATATCCAAGGCTGGGCAAAGATCGAACTTGAAAAACTCTGCGAAAAATATTTCTCCGAGGGATTAAAAACTTCTATTTTCAACTGTCCTGAGATTTTAACCAATTCCAGCAGTATTTTTCAGGGAGTGGAAGTTCCGCTGTACCCGTTCCTTGGCGCCCTGAGAAACAAAAATAATCCCGCCACCCAGAAAGCGGTGGACGACTGCCTGGCTCTTTTAAAACCCGAGCACACCATCGACGAAATCATGGATTTTACCAATCGGTTTTTTAACAACCCGTTGATTCAATCGCACATGGCTTACGACAAGTGGCCGCAGCATAATTCCAAAGGACAAATGGAGCTGCTTTTGAACTCGTCGGAGCATTTGATCAACATGCACAAGGATCCAAAAAATTTGATCACATTTGTATTGAGCGAAGAGATATTTAAAGCCACTGGAAAGATTATGTTACACGAGGGTTTCAAACCGCGAAAACCTGTGCTGTGGCTGGGCCATGATGTTCTTTCCGAACAGCTCACAAAAGTGTAGTTGGGCGTAGATGGAAAAAACCAATCTTTTACCATCAATGGGACTCAAGTGGTCCAACAAAGATCACCACTTCGTGGGCTACTCCATAGCGGGCATCACCACATCCTTGGTTTATGAAAATGCAGGACTGGTTTTTGATATCGGCCAAGGTGTCCCCTTTAATATACCTAAACAAAACTATTTCCTCACGCACGGCCATTCCGATCACGCTGGTGGCATCGCCTACGTGATGTCCCAACGCTCTCTTTGGAATCAACCACCGGCGCAGATTTACTGTCTTCCCCATTACATCGAAAATTTTGATAAGATTTTAAAAATCTGGCAAGAGATCGAAGGCTACGAGTTTAAATATCAACTCAACCCTCTGAGTCCCGGCGAATCGGTTTCCATCGGCAAAGAGTTCCGCGTGGAGCCCTTTGCCACCATTCACCGCGTTCCCTCCCAGGGTTACACGGTTTTTAAAACCAAAAAGAAATTAAAAGCCGAGTTTATAAAAAAGCATCCCGCAGACTTACAAAAACTTCGCGCTAGCGGCGTAGCCGTGGACGAATTCCACGATGAAGGCATCATGGCCTTTACCGGCGACACTCAAATTGAATTTTTAGAAAACTTCAAAACCCCAGTGAAGTTTTTATTTATGGAAACCACTTTCATCCACGATTTAAAACCCGTGGCTTCGGCCCGCCTGTGGGGCCACATTCATCTCGACGAGTGGATCCATCGCATTGAACAAATCCCCGCCGAAAAAATCATCTTGATTCATCTCTCGGCTCGCTACACGACTCGTACGATTTTAGAAACTCTCGATAAAAAAATCCCTCCGCACCTTCGTGAAAAGATCGACCTCTTCCCCCGACCCTTCTAAAAGTGTGTCCGTACCTTTACTAACCAGTTTACGTTTCGGGTACGAGCAACGAGGCCATGAACCATAGTGCGATAGTGAAACACTGGGATGTCCATTCGACCGACCAGTGGATAGGATCGAGCATAAGGAACTGAATAAAAAACCATATCAACGTTAAAAATGTTGCCGACGCTTGGTAGTAGTACGAATTTAAACCACCTTCGATTTTGAAGTCGGTGGGACTTTTCAAAAAAGCTCCCATGGAAGCTGCGACAAAAACTCCTAGCCCCACGGGGTCGCCTGAAATATCCCACAATAGATTGAGCACTTTGAGTGCCAATAAAAATAACGGAGTGATGCAAACCATGATTAGGAAGCGATGGGATCCAAGTTTTTTTTCGGCGGCTTGAGCAAATAAAACAAAAAATACCGACGTCAAAATAAAGTGGAAAATGTTATAGCTTGAAAAAAAGTGCCAGCAAAACTGCGCTAATTGATAAAATATGCGACCCTTCAAAGCGTCAAAAGGATCACCGCCGATATTTATTAAGGACGCGAAAGAATTAATCAAGAAGCCCACAACACTCAGCGCGAGGAGTATCCAAGTGACGTTAGTTGTGTCCGGATGCGAAAGCAGAGATATTCTAAGGCGTTTGGCAGTGAAAGCTTGGTCATACAAATTTCCACCAAGCCCATCCCCAAGGTGTTTGATTTTCTTATCAAACTCAACCTCTCTTTGGATGTTTCCCAGTTCTTTTTGAACGCCACTAATGTCGGGCGCAATTTCTTGGTGAAGTTTTAAAAGATCCACCAGTTGAATAAGCTGTGCTGACTTCAACCATTGGCCCAGGCATTTTGTGCAGCACTGTAGATGCACCTTTTTAAAGGCACCCTGCACTTGCTCCACTAACGGTTGCTGGCAGCGTGGACAGTCTGAAATTTGATAGCGGTCGGACGCAGTTTGCAGGCCTTCGTCAGAGGTCAATTCACGAAGATCGTACTTTTTAATCGAATTCTTAAAAATCGTAAGTTCGTTTTTATCAAACCAAATTCCACCACACTGATCGCATTTGTCGATCACGGCGGACACACAAAGATAGGCTGTCATTTTGCAATTGCAATCGGGACAAATGATTTTTTGATGCTGACGAATCGAAATAAGATTTGGAAAATTTTTATTCATAAATTCGAAATCCTAGCCGGCTCTATTTACAGGGATTGATTTTGTACGCAGGGATCGTCACCAATTTGGTTTGCACGATTTCGGGTTCGGCCATGTCCGGCTTGATAAATAAAAAACCTGGGTTTTTCGATTTTTCCTGAGCCCGCAGATCGAGGCGCGATAAAATGCTATCCGCTTCCTCTTTAGTGCCAAAAAAACTATCGCTCGCAATGGCTCCAGCCACAGCGCCGATGGCTCCACCACCCCCGGGGCCGAGGGCTGCTTGTCTGGCAGTTACGGTATTTTCCTGGGCACCCGAATTTAAACTAAAATCCGTTCGCACATAATAAACCTGCCGCGCCTTCGACGTAAATGGAAAGCTAGCCAATGTGTCGCCCAATCCACTTCTCAACCGCAGTTCGTGCTGTCCCGGAGAAGCCTCCAGCGAAAAATATCCACCGTTCGGAATCTCACCCACCACTTGTCTATCGAGGCACACGCAAGGGCTCCCGGCAGAGCCCGCAAATTTTTTAACTCGGTAAACATAAATCAGCGCCTTTTCTTTCGACGCCTTCTGAGGTTTGCTAAACGGCGGTCCCAAACTCGCACATGCCGACAAAAGAAAACATGCAAATAAAGTACTTACAACTTTCATCACTTAAGCCTGCATTACATCACGTGTAGGATGATTTCTCACAAGCGCCGCAAACAATAATCCCGCTAAGAAGATCAACCCGGCAAACAACATAAAAAAGCCGCCCGTTCCTTCTTCGAAGATTTCGACTTTTACTATCAACGCTGTAAGCAAGTTACCCAAAAACACGGTGAGCAACCAAAAACTCATGATCACTGACTTCATACTTTTTGGCGCTTGGGTATACGCAAATTCAAGCCCAGTGATGGAAATCATCACTTCGGCGGCGGTCATTAAACAGTAAGGAATGGTTTGCCAGTAGATGTGCATTGGAACGCCTTGATCCATCTGAAACTGAATCAAACCCACAGTCGCAAAACCAAACGCTGCCATCATAAATCCCCAGCCCATTTTACGAAGGGGCGTTAACGGGTAAAACTTATTCACAGCGGGATAAATTCCAAACGTAAAGATCGGGATCATCACCATCACAAAAACCGGATTCAAGGCCGAAAACTGCGAAGATAAAATTTCGCCTTCAAAAAGCGTCCACCCAAAGATATCAATCTTTGTTGTGCGAACCATTTTTTCAGCCTGCAAAACCCATGTGGACGCATGCTGGTCGAAAAGCGCCCAAAAAACTGTTACTGAGGCAAAAACCTTGGCGATGCTCAAGGCAATCGTAAACTCGCCAACGCGTTTTGCAGAATGGTTTTTCTCGGCATACTTCCAAAATGCACCAAGCCCTAAAAGCACAATGAGAACGCCAACGACGAGTGCGGCAACAAACCCACCGGTCAGTCCGTAGTAGTAGAGACAGGCCACCACGATCAGAGCGTAAACGAGCAGACCTATATTTTGAACGGCTTTGGATTTTGTACCCAGTTTTAAGTTGTTATAAATTCCTTTTGTAAGAATAGACCAAAAGCTATCTGGATCTGGGCCCGAAGGGGGCACTTGTACATAATGCCGAGTTCCCAGCCAAAAAATAAACGTCGCGATAAACATTAATACACCGGGAACACCGAATGCCACGGTTGGGCCATACCACTTCAAAGTGAGTGGAGTAAGTATCGTCGAAAAGAAAGAACCGAAATTGATCATAAAATAAAACAAGCTGTAAACCTTGGTCAGCAACTCTTTTTGCGTCGGAGCAAACTGATCTCCCACAAAGGCCGAAATGCACGGTTTAATTCCACCAGCACCCAAAGCAATGAGCCCAAGCCCTGCATAAAGCCCCATTTGGTATTTTTCAAAAATGGCCAGCGTGGCGTGGCCCGCGCAGTAAAAGAGAGATAGATAAAGAATTGTTTTGTAGCGGCCCCAAAAACGATCCGCAATATAGGCACCAGCAAGTGGCAGCAAATAACAAACGCCCATAAATAAGTGCATCACTTCCGTGGCGTGAACCCGGTCCATCAATAAAAACTGAGTCATAAAAATGATGAGAATCGAGCGCATGCCGTAATAGCTGTAGCGTTCGCATCCCTCGTTCCCAACGATGTATTTAATCTGTGGCGGAAACCCCGCGGACTTGCTTTTGGCCATGATACACTCCCCTTTTGTCAGGATTGAGTTCGTATCACGCCGCATTCCCAAAAGGTACGCCGTACCTTTTAGTAAGGCAGCGCGTCCCGAAAGGGTACGGCGTACCGCAAGCGGTACGCCGTACCCTTTCGGGATGCGGCGTGGCACCTACTGATTCGGCGCAATAGATGGTGGGTCTTCGGATTTAGCAGCCTGGTAGCCATCGATGCGGATGGTTCTTTGTGGGAGGACAATCTTGTGTTTTATGAAGGCGATGCGCACTTGCTCGCCGAAGGTGGATTGAAGATTTAACATCAATCGGCTCTCGCCCCACACGCCAAACTTTACATCCATAAAATATTCGCCCATTTTTTCGACAATAAATAAGGGCTCGGGTTCTTCCAAACAGTACTGATTGTTCTCCACGATCTCGAGCAAGATTTTTTTAACTTTGTCCAAATCCTCCGTGTAGGCCAGCGAAAAGGTCATGTCGTGCCGGCGAATGGGGAAGTGACTGTAATTGGTCACTTGCGCCTTCATCACCACTTCGTTGGGAACGCGAATGAGCAAATTATCCACCGTCTTGATTCGCATGGACAGCAAATCCACCGACAAAACCTCGCCCTTCACACCGGTCACTTCGATAATGTCGCCAACCACAAAGGGTTTTTCAAAAATCATAAACAGCCCACTGATTAAGTTCGAAACCGAAGTTTGTGCGGCAAAACCCACCGCTAAACTCAAAACCCCAGCGGCTCCTAAAATCACTTTTAAATTCACGCCAAAAATTTTAAGCGCAATTAAAGCGGTCACCACAAAAAAGAAATATTTGATCATTTTCTGCACGACAAAAATTCGCTGCAGATCCTTACCATCCCGATAAAAAAGCATTACTAAAAGGGAGACTAACTTATGCAAAAGATATCCCGCTAGTAAAACAAAAATGGCCTGGGACATTTGCTTTACAAAGGCGTGCTCTAATAGTGTGGCAAAAAACGAGGAATCAATCATGGTGACCAAAAAAGTAAGCGATGGGGTTTAAAATCGAAGGATCAGGACTCTGTCGTGGACCGGTAATAAAAAAGTGATCGTCTTGATCTTTGGTAATCACATCCACCGTTTTGATGGAGCCCGAAGGATCGCGAATGTAATGAATCACGTTGGTCACAAACAAACCGTCTTCTGTTTGATACAAAGACAGATGCGGTGCTGGTACCTTTAAGCGCTCCACATGAAGGGAGTCTTCGCCGCGGTTTTCGATTATCAACTGCGAAGTGGCACGATAAGGTCGATGCACCAATTCTTTTTTATCGAGAACAGCTTTAATCTTTGTGGAATAACAAACCGTCCCGATAATCGTGGTCTCGCCAAACCAGGTGCGCGGGCTTAAGATCACTGGAATTTCCTGCACCAGTGCATAGGGCTGCTCGATTTCGATGCGCAAAAATAAGGGGATGCTCATAAAAATTTTCACAGTTTCGCCTGGCAAAACCATGAGAGGCCTGGTGGGTTTGGCCACAAACGGCAAGTCCCCCAAAACTGGCGTCACTTTAATAAAGCTATTGCAAGGTCGCGAGTAGGTGTAGCGCACCTGTGAATTTAAAATTTCGGGAACACTGCCGTTAAATGGAAGTTCCAAACGAAAGGAGTTGTCCAGGTAGTCGTTGGTCGAATACCAGCTCACTCTCCACTCTTGAAAAAAATGGCCAATGTACAAATTCAAAGGACCAAAGCGCAAAAACAAAATCTGGCCTTCTTCTAAGAAAAATGGACTGCGAAAGACTTTCAGCTCTTGGCTATCGAGCATCTAAAAACGTCCTTCGCTCTTTGCTATAAACCCAATCGGTGAGTTTGTAGGAGGTTTGTTCTTTTTGAATGGTCTGTTCCACATATCCCACAAAGTGCAGCGGCAAGTTTTGTTTTTCAAAATGCTCGGCCACGGCGTCCAAATCGTTTCGTGGAATCAGTAAACAATGGCTGGGGCGTACTAAGTGCGGTTCCCACAAAAGATACTGTGACTCAGGAAACGCATCTCCGCGTCCCGACCAGTATCTAAAACCCCGCTGCCAGTTGCGATTGAGCAAAACATCCATGGGTTGTTCCCGCAGGATTTCGTTCACGCCATTCCAACGAGGAAGCTGGCTTAAGTTGACACAAATCTTCCAGCCCTCGGGGCCCACACGTTTTACCAAATCGTTGATAAAACCTATTTCGGTGAGCGACAGCACGGACGCCGTTTTAGAAACCTCTTCCAGGTTTTCGGTGAAGATGGCTTGCGATTCGTTCAGCTCTGGCCAGATTTCGCTGAGCCACTCTCCCTGCCAAATGGATTTTCCTTGTTGCGACAATAAAGCATACAATCCCAGCGGCCGAGTGAGCGCCATGTAGGCCATGGGCTCGGGCACTGCTTTTTGCACAAGCGGCCCCTGAGCACCCAAGGAAAACTGAACCGTGTTCATGGCTTGGCTGCACAAGTGAATTTTCATCTGCAATTTTTTCTGACATCCACGATAGGCGCCGCCGATGATTTGACTTAAAATCTCCACATCCTTAATGGTGCTAGGAGCGCTCACGTACAGACGCAAATATTGCGGCTTTCCACCTTGCATGTAACTGCGATCCATCAAATCCAACGTTGTATGAAAGCTTGAAAGGTAATGATCGTTAAAAACATCCTTGTACTCACATTCGTACCAACCGGCGATGGAGTAGGAGGTTTGCGTAGTTTCGGAAAAAAGCGAATTCATTTCAGCTTCTTCTAAATCCAAGCGCAGTCGTTTTTTTAATTTATCCACAAACGAGTTTTCCTCGATGGCAGGATAAATTTGCGCATGCTTTTGCTCTTTCACCGCGCGCAACAGCTCCAATTGTTTTTTTAACTGACCTTGATGCTCATTATAGAGGCGCTCGCTTTGCGAAACAAAACCCCACTGCGACTGCAGGGCTTTCCCATCAAAGTACAAAACATCTTTCTTTTTAATTTTGTGAAATTCTTTTTTGGAATTGATCTCTAAGTGGTTTACCACATGCTCAACGGCCTGGGCGTGATCCTCCACCGTCATGGAATTTGGTTTTACACCGATCACATCCCCACTTGCCAAAATGGCGGGATGATTTTTAAGTACATAATGCGGCAAACAGTCTAAACACCCATCGCTGGTTACCGGTAACGACGACTTTTGCACCCACTCCGGCAGTTGCAACGGCGTAGTTAAAAAGACAATGTCGGCAGCAAAGGTGTGTTTGGGGTCGTAGGTATTCACCAGTTTAGAGTCGATAATGCTTTCCACCAAAAACTGGGTTCGCAAAAGAACGTCTTTGTTCTTGAGCTCCTTCTCTACAGTCTTGCGAATGGTGTTTTGATAGGTCGGCAGGATGGAATCTTGCTTTTCGAAAATTTCCCAGTGCACTTCCGAGCAATGCTTTTTTAAACGCTCTGGCAAATAACGGCTCAGCGCCACGGCTCGTTCGCCGCCGCCAACCACGGCCACGCGAAATTGGCTTGGGCGCATTTTAGCTAAACCTTGCTCCAGTTCCTTCAGCTTATTAAAAAAAGTAAAGCCATCGCGCACATAAAACCCATTTTCCAATAATTTTTTTGGATGATGGGGGCGCAGATCACCAATGTCTTCAATGGAAAGAAAGTCGTACTGAAGGCTTGCGCGATCGGTAAACTTTAATAGCTTTTTTTCGGTATCCACTTCTTCGACGGTGGATTGAATAAAAGTGACTCCAGCCAGTGTGCTGATTTTTCGTAAATCAATCATTGCCTCTGAAAGAGGCAATCTGCCCGTTAACACTTCCTCAAACGCAGGATTGTAAAAAACCTGAGGTTTTTGATTTACCAAAACGATTTCCACGTCTGAATTGGAAACCTTCGCTTTGTTTCGAATGTAATGGATATGGCCTAAACCGCCACCTAAAAGGACAACTCTCACTCAATCACCTCCATGAGATTGAATTTATTGCACTTAATCAGTTTAAGGGGACCCGGGCCTTAGTCAATGGGTTTCTTGCTATCATAAAAACTAATGGGAACGTTGCAATTCTAATAATTTTTCTTATGTAATTTTTTCACCTAAAACTGGTTTCATCGATAGGGAGAATTTATGAAAATGTTCTTAACTGTTCTTGTTTTAGTCTGTGGCCAAATCTGCTTTGCGAGCTCGCCGGAAACCCAAATCATTGCACTAATGACTTCTTTCGACCTAAACCCCGAGCGCTTTGATAGCAACGCCAACGCCGCAAAAGTTTCGGTGGACGAAAGTAACGAAACCATCCAGCTCACCGTCCGCTTCGCAGGCGCACAACGCCCACTGGTCGCAGAGCAAGTGATTATTTTGCCAATCGTTGATAAATACGTTGGTGATTGCGGAACGATCGTGTTCGTCGCACAAAAGCCGTCACGCGCCATTGGCTCCCCTGTAGAAACAATGATCGTTACTGATTATAGCAAAATTGTTTGTCGCATGCTTATTCCCGCAGACAAAATGACAACTGTGCAACTTGGCGATGTGATCAAAGGTGAAAGCGAAGAACTCATTAACGAATCTGTTTTCACAGGCTTCGCTCTTCAACCTAGCTTCTAGTTTCTCATAAAATCAGTCGCAAAACAAAAAAAGACTCCAGAAGGAGTCTTTTTTTTTAGTTGTTTACTAACCGTTAAATTTAGTAACTACCACTGCAATATCTGTTAAAATCATAAGACTGACTTGTGCAATCTGTGATCTCGTTAGGATAAGAGTAGCGTTCAGGATCTTGACACTCAACTGCCAAGGCATTGTTCCTACAGTCTACACGATATCCTGTGCGAGCCTGACAATCCGTATAGTAGATGTAGTCTCTGCATTCACCGCCGTTATAACCATCGTCATTATCGAAACAATAGTCGTAATCAACGCGCTCATCGTCTTCATTGTAACAAACGTTACCGACAAGATGATATTTTGTTTTCTCAGGAGGAGGAGCCGCTCCGCCTCCACCTTTGCTTTTGCTACATGCAGAAGCAGTGATCGCTAATAAAACAAGTCCCACCCAAAATTTTAAACTTTTCATATAATCCCCTTTAAGTGATTTACAACAACCTATAGTCCAAGAATCGTTCCT
>JANPLN010000054.1:0-78408 GCA_031426555.1 Bdellovibrionales bacterium
TCCGATCGTTGATATCTTACTGGGTCAGTAGCTCACGCGCACTAAATTGGAGCCCACGGCGAATGCCAAAAAAGATAAGCAGGGGACTCAAAAGAGCAACAAAAACAAGAATCAGAAGAGGAACCTGCCAGTTGAAGGACCATGAGCCATCGAATAAAAAGTAAGAAAATATATACGACCCTAAAAGACTTAATAACCCCCCAGCGAGTGCAGCCGTCACAGAAATGATCGTAAACTGTAAAATAAAACAAAGAGTGATCTGTGAGTGCGGCGTGCCCAGGGCCTTTAACAAGCCAATGTCCCATTCGCGCGATCGAATTTGGTCATTCGCTAGAGCCAGTAGAACCGTCAGTCCGACTAAAATACAAAACGCAGACATCACCTGCAACGCCCATCCCATTTGCTCAACAAGAGTCATTAATTTTTTTATCAGACGATCCACATCAATCAAAGAGACGTTGGGCATTTTTTGCACAATACTTTTTTGCATGGAAATTTTTTGCTCTAAAGGAAGTTTTGGAATCGTTGCTAAGAATGTTTTTGGGGCGTCTTCGAGACTTCCTGGCTGAAAAAGTACAAAAAAGTTAGGCTGAAAAGAGGTCCAGTTGACTTTGCGAAAGCTGGTGATCTTTCCAAGTATTGGGGTTTCTTGAATATCAAAGGTTAATATATCTCCCATTTTTAACTTCAAACGTTGAGCAAAACGGATTTCCAAAGAAATTTCGGCAATGCTGTCGGTTTTGCTGCTGTCAAAAGTGTTTGGCAAAGGGGCGCCCGCCACCAATGTTTCGGAGCTGTCCAGCTCCTCGCGATAAGAGAGATTAAAACCACGGTTGCGAAAACTGGCCTCCTGCTCTTCTTCGCGCGAGGTGCCCTTGGCCGAAGCCCCCTCTCCTTTACTAAAAGGAAGACCGTTCACCTCGATAAGGCGGGCGCGAATCAAAGGGGAGATGTTGTTAAGCGCAATTTCTTCTTTTTTTAAGAGAGCACGCAACTCTTCCACCTGTTCGCTTTGAATATCAAATAAAAACAAGCTTGGAATTTTCGAGCCGGCGGGGCGTTGGATCTCGGCTTCAATATTTGCTTTGATTTGTGGGATTATGTTGACCAAAAAGACCCCGAGAGCCAAGGACAAAAAACCCGTCACAGTGACCATTCTCAGCCGCGTAATATCGCGCAGGGCCCAACGCAGTGGGATCCATTTTATCAAATCGATTTTACCTAAAATCGGCAGCAGGCCATAGGCCAAAGAGTAAAGCACCAATCCTGCGCCAACGAAGCTGGCAAAAAATAGACTGCCATTTTTAAAGGAGTGCATTTGCCGAATACTTAAAAAATAAAAAAGCAAAAAAGAAGGAATAAAAGTCATGTATTGCAGCCATGTCCATTGCATTTTTTGCCACTGAGCCCCCCGCAGAAGTTGGTTGGGATTGGTTCTGTACAGCCTGATCAGATGCGGCAGTATTAAAAACAGCCCTCCAAAAAGTCCCAATGCCAGCGACAGCCCCAGCGATTGAAAGTTCATCGTGGGTCGAATCGCAAACGGCGCCACAGACTGACTGGCTTTCATAATCACTGGCAGAACAAGAGCCGCCACAGCCACTGAGATGATGGACCCAAAACCGATCAGAATAATAAATTGTACAAAATAAAAAAAGAGAGCTCGCTGGCGCGAAAAACCAACGGCATTAAGGATGGCGATGCTCTTGGATTTTACTTGAATATACGTAGACAATAAAAATGTTAGGCCGATGCACGCGATAAACAATGCCGCCAGAGAGACAAGACCCAAAAAATCAGCCAAATAGTTTAGGAGTCGAGCTGTTTGCTCGCTCGCATTTTTATGGGTGTAGATTTGCACATCGGAGGACGGGATCTTTTTAAAGATTTGATCGCGCAGGTCTTCGAGGGCCATATCCTCCACATTGGGCAGTTTGTAAAGCCGTACATACGAAGCGAGAGTTCCTTCACGCAACAGATTGGTTTTTTGTAACGCCTCTCGACTCATGTAAATGCGTGGTGCCATGCCCGTGCTGATGCCACTGGCGGCGTCATCCTCGACGACCGCAGCGATCCGAAACTCCTTATCGCCAATCTTAAGTGTGTCGCCGATGGCCGCGTTTAAGAGAGTGAGGATTTCTGGATAGACCCAAAGGGATGTCCCATCCTCGAGGTCATTGGTTTTTTTTATGGGGCTCGTGAGCACGTGTCCATAGTAGGGAAAGGACATGTCGATGGCTTTGATTTGCACAAGCGAAGAAACAGAGTTTTTGGACACCATGGAGAACATTTCGATGATATTTGTTGCTTGCTTGGACGCAGGAAGAACCGCTTCGACCGTCTCCCATTCCTGGGCTTTGAGCAAACGTCGTGACGAAACCCCCAGATCGGCTCCGAGAACCTGTCGCGATTGCGCGCTGACTGTGGCATCCACAGAGGTTTTTAAAAACTCGAGGGCCACGAAGCTGGTCAGTCCCAGGGATAAATTGAGTAGAAACAAAAAAACAAAGCGCTTGGAGTGCAACAGCTCAGAAAAAACAAAGCGAAAAAAGCTCAAACGATTTTCCCACCTTTCAGGTGGAGTGTTTTTTTACAGCGGCGGGCGAGGCCATTGTCATGAGTTACAAGAATCAGGGTCGATTGGGCCTGATCACAGAGCCGAAATAGTAAATCCATCACCATCTCACCATTTTTTAAATCAAGGCTGCCGGACGGCTCATCGGCAAGGATGATTTGCGGCCCATGCACCATGGCCCGCGCAATGGCGACTCGCTGGTTTTCACCACCGCTCATCTGCGAAGGCAAATGACGAAGACGCTTCTCTAATCCCACTTGGACTAGTATATCACTGGCTTTTTCGCGGGCTTGAGAGACATGATTGATTTCGAGAGGCAGGAGCACGTTTTCGAGAGCCGTGAGATGGGGCATCAGATGGTACTGCTGAAAAACAATTCCCATGTGAAGGGCTCGAAATTTTGTAAATTGGCTGTCGGGGAGAGCGCTGACAGTTGTGGCACCCAATTGAATGGTGCCGGATTCACAGGTTTCTAATCCCGCAAGCAAAGATAAAAGCGTGGTTTTACCACTGCCAGACTGACCAATCACCGCGAGAGATTCGCCGGAGTTCACCTGAAAACTCACATCCTGGAGCGCCGTAATGCGTTCGTTGCCTTGATTGTAATACTTGGTAACCGCTTCGAATTGAATATTCATTTTTGAACTTTATCGATTATTTTTTTTAAAACGGGGAGAAGTTTGTCGGCAATGACCTTGTAGCCAGAACTGTTCGGATGAATTCCATCGGGAAGATTTAAATTTTTGTTCATGGCGACGCCATCGAGCAAAAAAGGCACAAAATCAATATTGTTGCTTTTTGCAAGCTCAGAAAAAACAGCTTCGTACTTTTGGCGATAGTCGTTCCCGTAGTTCATTGGAATGCGCATGCCCGCTAAAACCACATGAACTTTGTTCGCGTGTGCAAGGTCAATGGCCTTTTGGAGATTTTTTTTCATCGCATCGGTGTTCAAGCCGCGAAGTCCATCATTGGCACCGAGAGCCAGGAATAACAAATGGGGCTTGTTTTTTAATTGCCACTGGAGTCGCGATTCGGCACTGGCCGAAGTGGATCCACTCACTCCGGCGTTAATAATGCGAACTCTTGGGTAAAAGCGCTGCAAACGCTGCTGCAGGAGAGCCGGGTAGGCGTCCTCTTTAGGGAGACCATAGCCCTCGGTCAGCGAATCCCCCAGAGCAACGATCACAAAAGCCGAAGGATCGTCTTGCGCGAAAACCAGTGGGGAGACTAGAAGTGACAGCGCCAAAAGCATTGAAGTCATGGGGAAGAATATAAACTTTTCCCCCTCAAACAGCAACAGCAACAGCAATCCAGCCCTTAATTATGCCAGCAACCTTACTTTACAAGTATTTTCTCGGCATTACGGAGAGTTCTTAAAGACATTTTCGCAGGAGAACGATGAATTTTACTTCGCAAATACTTTTGAATGATTTGATATTTTAAACTTTCCTGTGAATCATGATGGAACACCTAGTTGTAAGCATTAAAGCCCCCTTAACAACAAAGTAGAATTACCTAGACTTAGGAACGAGACAATTCTAATTAGAAGTTAAAGGGAGACAGTTCTATATAGATTTATCAAAAGAATACGAGCACTTACACGTTTCTTATAAGTTCTATTATGTTACATTGAGGGTTTACGGGTTTTACGGTGGGTCTTTATCTTGTGTTAAAAAAGGCCACGCTCTTCAGCGCGACCTCTATCATTCGAATCAATTAATTAATGCTTAGTTACAGATGCGCCTGTTGAGCCTAAATTTTCTGTAATCCACTTGGAAACTTGCGGAACAAAAACCCCTGCGCCTTTGTCAAACAGTGAACGACCAGGTTTTGTATAAAACAATGCCCAGCCTGCAACAGCAACCGCTGCGGCAATGGCTGCAGTTTCTTTTGGATTTTCTGCCACGTAATCTTTTGCAGATTTAAAATAGCTATTTACTTTCGTCATTACTTCGTCGATTCGCTCTTGCGTATCTTTTGCAAGGCTGTCTCCGATCACTGCGCCAATTGATTTTTGTTCGCTTTCGCTGGAACTATCAGATGCACCTTTAGATTTATTGCTGCTTTGACTTCGTGATTGATTATTCTGATTTTGCATTTGTGTTTTCCTTTGGTTTGAACTTTTTTAATGAGCTAACTTTATTGTCACTCCGACTAGTTACACTAGTCACACTAGTTACAAAGTAAGCAAAAAGTAGTCCAAGGTCCATGCGGCAATTAAACGCACAGAGAAAGCAAACCTCAACCTTCTGCTTGGGAGATTTCGTACGTTTCGGGGAATATATGACCATGGGAATTCGTCCATTGAAGATCCCCGAGCTTTCTGATTCAATCATGAAATGCTGTGGCTGGTGCAAATCTATTTACTTGTTAGCTTTACTTCCGTAGCCGCTGCAAAACCCAGCAAAAAAGCATTTCAAAGTCGCTCCATGGGACATCTTTTAACCAGCAACAATCATGTGTTGCAAAAAAATCAATGGGGCCTAGGTACAATGTATGCAGCCTATGGAATCTCCGAGCATTGGACCGTGGCTACGAGTCCCTTTGTGCTTGTTGATTTTAATATGTTCAATCTACAAAGTCGCGCTGTGTGGCAGCTCACCGAAAAAAGCCGCTTTGGAATTGATCTGGGATATTATAAATCCATCGATCCCGAAAAAAGCGAATTCTATGATTATTGCGTGGCCAACTCCCCCACCATTCCTGTCGAACAATGCACAGCCGCGATTGAGCGCCGGGTGGGGTTTAAAAAATTTAAAATGGAAGCGTGGACAATTAAAGCGACCTACTCCAAGTTGATGACCCCACGCTATCGTTTTAGTTCATCGCTCTCTTACTTTTACTATCGCGACGACGAGCGGCCGTTTTCATTTCGCATGGACCCGGCGAACAATGACAAATATTCCTTGGCACTCACCACCCTGCATGAACTCAAAGTGGCAAATAAAGGTTATCTCAATTTAGAGGCTGGGTTATGGGGTCTCAATTATCAGCATCCTTATTATCATGTAGGCCTCACTTACAGTTATCAAACCGAAAAGTGGGTGTTTGGTGTGGGCGCATCGAGTACGTTCAATCCTGAGTTTCCCAAACAAAAAGTCCGCAAGTTTGTTTATTATGACAGTCGGTGGTCGCTCCACCCCGAACTCCAGATTCAAAGGTTTTTTTAGATGAAAGTCCAGGTCGAATGTTTTTAGAACTGGACCCTCCCTCTCTAAACACATAATCTTATAGAGAAAATAAAAAAAGGAGATACCACCATGATTTTACAACGTATTTTTATTCTTTCGTTTCTCACTCTGACCCTCGCCAACTGTAGCCACAAGCCGGCAGTTGTTGAGGAGCCTGTGAGCCCGCAACCATCGGCAAGTCCTCAGGAGCCGCAACCTTCTCCGAGTTTTCCATGGGGCTACGAGGGCGAAAAGGGTGCTGACAACTGGGCGAGCCTTAATCCAGCAAATAACCTGTGTGCCATAGGCAAAAGACAATCACCGATCAATTTAGCTTGGAGAAAGCCCAATAAAAAAGCGGCGCGCATGGATTTTAGCTATACACCTGCCAATGCCGTTGCAGATTTAAGCACTCCAGTGCCAACACTCAAGTTTAATGGCGCCAACCAGCTTCTGCTGAACGGCAAGGTTTTTAATCTGGAGCGCATCGAGTTTCACTCGCCAAGTGAACACCAATTAAGCAAAAATACCATGAGCATGGAGATTCAGTTTATCCACAAAGCCGTCAGCGGCGAAGCCATGGCGGCACTTTCAGTTTTTGCCATTGAGGGCCGTGAAAACGGTTTGCTAACTGAGGTTCTGGCTCAGTTTGCCGCACCCAATCCTGCGGGAATGAACTTTGATGCCGCCTTGTTGATCCCCCCACAAAAGACGCACTACCAGTATCAGGGGTCTTTAACCTCGCCACCCTGCACTGAAAACGTGGAATGGCTCGTGTTCAACACACCTACGGAGATTTCTAAAGAGCAAATCATGGCCTTCCGCTCTAAATTTGCAGCAAACAATCGACCCGCACAGCCGGTTAATGGTAGAAAGATTTCGAACTTTTAATCGGGCCGAAAAAATTGGGCAACAAATTGGCCGACAAATTTGCTGAGGTGTTAGTATGGCTGTCTCGACGATGTTTGAAAAAATGTGGAAGGACTACACGGATCTGAATCCGAATGTTCTCAATGTCCACAAAGTATTTACCGATCGCAACGAGGCAGTCGTCAACGATCACGTGGCCTTTCGCACCTACAACGATCCGCGCATTGGCCTTAAGCACTACTCGCAATTTTTTCTAAAAAACGGCTACAGCAAAAAAGGCGAGTATCATTTTAAGGTCAAAAAACTCTACGCCGAGCACTTTGAGCACGCCGACCCAGCAAATCCTAAAATTTTTATCAGCGAGCTGTTAACCGAACAGCTCAGCGCAACTGCGCAAAAAATCATCAGCGGACTGATTTCGCAAATGGATTTTAAAAAAACCACGGCTGATGAATTTTGCATCAGCGGGCGCCCGTGGAGTGTGTCGTTTCAGGAGTATGAAACTCTTCTGAGCGAAAGTGAATACGCAGCTTGGATGGCGGCCTTTGGTTTTCGCGTCAACCATTTTACGGTCCTCGTTAATTCTCTAAAAACCTTTAACAGCCTCAACGAAGTGAACACCGCCATTAAAACGGCGGGGCTCCCCCTCAACACTAGCGGTGGCGAAATCAAGGGGTCTGAGGAAATCGGGCTTGCCCAATCGTCAACGCTTGCCACCCCCGTATCGGTGAGCTTCAGCGATGGTCAGTTTAAAATTCCTGGATGTTATTATGAATTCGCCCATCGCTTCCCGGTGAACGGAAAACTGTACAATGGATTTGTGGAACAATCCGCCGACAAAATTTTCGAAAGTACAAACGTCAGAAAGTAGAACATGCTAGCTCGTCCGCGCCGCAACCGACAAAATAAAGCTCTTCGAAACCTCGTGCGAGAAAATGGGCTCACTCCCCACGATCTCATCTACCCGATTTTTATTGTGGATGGAAAAAACCAAAAACAACCTGTATCGGCTCTTCCGGGACAGTTTCGCTACTCGATTGATGAATTATTGAAGGTTTGCAAAGACGTGCACGACCTCGACATTCCAGGAGTTGTGCTGTTTCCAAAAATCGACGACACATTAAAAGATAGTAACGCCAGCGAAGCCCTTAACAAAACGGGTTTAGTCCCCAGAGCGGTCCGCGCCATTAAAAAAGAATTTCCAGATTTGGTGGTTTTTACCGACATCGCTTTGGATCCCTTTTCCAGCGAAGGCCACGATGGACTGGTCAAAGATGGAGAAGTCCTCAATGACGAAACCCTGGCCGTGCTCAGCGAGATGGCGGTGGTGCATGCCGAAGCCGGTGCTGATTTTGTGGCACCCTCTGACATGATGGACGGCCGCGTGCGCAACATTCGGCAGACCCTCGACAAAAATAATTTTAAAAACGTTGGTATCCTTTCCTACACCGCCAAATATGCCTCAAGCTTTTATGGACCCTTTCGCTCCGCTCTCGACTCTGCCCCGCGCGCCGGTGATAAAAAAACCTACCAGATGGATCCGGCAAACTCCCGCGAAGCCCTGCGCGAACTCAAACTCGACATCGCTGAGGGCGCCGATATTGTGATGGTGAAGCCGGCTCTCCCCTACCTCGACATTATTCATCTATTTAAACAACACAGCACGCTTCCGATTGCGGCCTACAATGTGAGTGGCGAGTATGCCATGATTAAAGCTGCGGGAGAAAAGGCTTGGATCGACGAAAAACTGGCTCGCGACGAGGCTCTCCTCAGCATCAAACGCGCAGGCGCCGATATTATTTTTAGTTACTTCGCCTTGGAATTTGCTCGGGATTATCAAAAAAAATAAAGATCGAAAAAAATAAACATCAAAAGAACGATTTTATAAACTGCAAGAACCCCGAAAAAGTCGTCGGCCACCGCACCTCGATAAAAACCATCTCGCGCTTACAAAATGTGTTTTTATCGTCGCAGACAAAGACTTCAAGTTCCTGGGACCCCGAAGACGACATCCGACACGTCACAGCTGCTTCAGAAATCGAAATTAATTTTCCATTTGCGCAGCTGTTTGGGCTCTTTAAATTAAAGTGATGGCCGGGAAGTGGTAAGAGGACAAGATCCTGATCCCAACCGACCACGGATGGCACGGGCAAAAGCAAACCGGCCGCAGCTGGCGGTTGTGCATGCAAAAATGCAATGATTATAAAAAAGATCAATTAAACAACACCACTTCGTAACTCGATAAGGCTTTGTCATTCTTAATTTGCCGTATCAAAAGTCGCATTCCTTTTTTAACACCGCCAGGTCGGCGGGAGGAGAAGGAAAAACCGGTTTCGGAGCACGGCATAGTTTCCTCTTCAAGGCTCAAGCCACGGCCGTCGTCAAACACTTCGATCTCCATGGTGCTTCCCTCGGCGCATTGTCCATGGGCATAAACATCCGAAAAAATGCCATCGATGTTTTTCATTGTTGTCATATTCTGATTGATTTCGAGCTTTGCTTGAAAATCGCGATAACTCACGATCACCAGCGATTGCGCCAGTGTCTTCTTTTTATCCTCTTCGTGATAAATGCGTCCGCGAAAAACATAGTCTTTTTTCTTTTCACGCTTTTCTTTCATCGTCTCTTTTGGCAATAAGTGCACGTAGGCCACTTTCCCATTTTGATCACAGGGCAAAGTTTTTAAGTCGTCTCCCACCTGAATGACCACCGACTTATATCCCTCGATGCACGAGATCGTCAGCGGAATTTGGAGATTGGCACCATCAATAATCACATCACCCGTGCGCAACCCAATTTTTCGTTCGTCACTGGCATCTTTACTGGCATTTTTTTTAAGCGCCGAAGAACATTGAACCATTAACAAACCAACCAAAAAATAAAGACATTGTTTCATATTTACCTACTTCATTAATAAACTGTTCACTGGCACAGAAAGTTTTTCTCTTCCTTGCAAAAATCCGATTTCGATAAAAAAACTAAAACTTAAAACATCTGCCTGCATTTTTTGGCAGAGCTGAAACGTAGCCGCCGCAGTCCCACCCGTGGCCAGAACATCGTCCACAATGATCACTTTGTCTCCAACACTGATGTTTTGAGGAAGAGCTTCCAACTGATCGGTGCCGTACTCAAGAGCGTAAGACACAGAGATTGTGGGGCCAGGTAGTTTTCCTTTTTTGCGAACGAGTACTAAGCCGCAATCCAGGTGCTGTGCCATGGCGGCGCCGAGTACAAATCCACGCGCCTCAATGGCCACAATTTTGTCGACCTTCTGATTCAAGTAAGGTGCGCATAGATGTTGAATCAGACTTTTGAAAATACCTTTTTCAGCCAGCACAGGACTCATATCTAAAAATTGAATTCCTGGCTTTGGAAAATCAGGCACCTGACGTATTTTTTTTTCAATCACTTCCACTGAATGCATCTCATCCTTTTTATGCATCTTTTGCTTCATTCGCCGAAAAATCGTAGTCTTTAAACATTTCTATACTGCCGGTGATCTCGGCCGACATACCACCATCGGTATTTTCTAAGAAGTCGGGCCAAAGCTCGGCTTTGGCAGCCGTTCGCTGATTCATACTGCGCTCGATTTCAAGCGCCAAAACAAAATTGCTTGCCAGCAGGTTAATAAAGTTTCTTTCAGACAAAACCAAAAAAGTACAATCCGTTTCAGTCACCACAGACGCTGTACGCACCTGCTTGTTCAGCACTCCCACTTCGCCAAAATAGCTGCCAACCCCTAGGCTTGCCTCAGGCAAGCGATCTTTCACAATTTGCACAGCTCCCGAAAGAATAAAGAAAAAATCTTTACCCTTTTCTCCCTGCTGCAAAATAGTTTTGTGCGCTGGTTTTTTTTCAACGCGGCACGAACCCAACAACATCTGCAGCACATCACCAGGAAAACTGCGAAAAATAGGATGGGATTTCATCAACTGGCTAAACACCAGCCGAACACGAAGGTTTTTGTTCAGATCAGCACCGTCTGCGGGCTCGATAATCTTTTTTAAGTTCACTGCCAGAATATGGCTCTCGCTCATAGCAACCACATCGGCTGTTCGTTTTTTCTGATTCACCGCTGCGCTCTCGCCAAAAACACTAAAAACAGGAAGATTGGCGATAAGCTCGCCTTTATTGAAATCAGTGTACACACCAACGCTACCGCCCAAAACCACATAGGAGTCTTCGCCGATGGAGTCCTTTTGGATAATGACTTCTCCAGCCTTGTATACTTTTTGCGAGGACGCAGAGATGATAGATTGCACAAGCGTCGGGGGAAGATTTGCAAATAAACTGACCTTGCGCAAATGCAGGTTCAGCTCTTCCTGACTTAAGATTTTATCAAATACCGGTGCCTTGGCGGTTTCTTTTTTATTGTGAATGGCGTCGTGGATTTCGACGGAGTTCTTAAACACGCCCGCGGCGGACCAGTTTTCTACGAGCAAATAGAGCTCCGTAAAACTAAAGTCTTTGAAACGGTCATAGATAAACATGCAAATTTCTTTGATGGAGTAAGACCCTTTACTCAGTTCTAAAAACTGTTGATGAATTGGCTTTAAGTTTAATTGCTGAATGGATCGGTCATCAAAGATGTAGAGGTTGTGAATACCTTCTTTTTTGAACTTACCGGGCTTAATACTTGGTTGTAAATTTTCGAGTCGTCCCATGAATCTTATTGTTCATGAATCACTTATCGGTGTCCAATACTTTATAGCCCAGCCGAACGGCCTTTTTGACGTCTTTGCGATAAATAAAATAAACATTCATCATCCCCGTGGGCGAGCCACAGGACTGCAAGCGCATCAAGCCATCGTGGCGCTTCTCGGTGCGCAGAATCTGCATGCCTTCCAGCTCCTGGGCCATCTGAGTGATGGACATGCCTATATTGTACCCACACTGGAGACTTTGATCCGACTTACCAATAACGATAATTTCGTTGGCGAGCTCTTTCTCTGAGATGGTTTTCGCCTCTTCATCTGCCACAACGGGTGTCCCGTCTCTTTTGCACTGACCCGAAGCGCAGCCCACCAGTAAAAAAAGGAAGACGAAGCCAGTTAACTTCATCGGGAGTTACTGACGATTTTGAGTTTGTAGATATTTGCCTGATTAGATACGATGTAAACCTCTGCAGAGCTCAACACCAGGGTCGGCATAATGCTAGCACCACGACCAGTGTGAAACTGATCCACCCATTCTCCCGTTTCGCGATCCATCAACACAATTGGCCCTTCGCTCAGCGCAAAAACCAGCCAGCTCTTGTAGGCACTGACTCCGCTGACCATGCCCCATTTTTTGTCTTGATCAAACCGCTTGATAAGCTTTCCAGATTTCAAATCAACCTTCAAAATCGAATTCTCGGTGGAGTAGTAAACCGACTCTCCAACAATCGCCGATGGGTGGGCTGATCCACCCTCATCCAATCGCCAAAGAACCGTGCCATTGGCTTTATCGAGGCAAAACAGGGCCTCGCCGACATTGGAGACTAAAACACAGCGCTCTGAAAGCGTTGGTCTGGCATCCACGTCGTTGAATTTGCGCGAATCGCCAAGTTGTTTTTCCCAGGCCACGCCGCCGTCCACCGCCGTGTAAGCCACAAAGTAGCCGTCGCTGTAGCCAACGCCAATTTTACCATCAAAAAATATCGGCGATGTAGTTCCGCGCACAGTGAGTGCATCTTTCGGCGTTCGAGATTTTACCCACAACACTCGCCCGGTTTCTTTTTCCAGACAGTAAAGCGAGCCATTGCCCGCCATGTGGTAAACATATTCCCCTTGGATCAGAGGAGCTGACACGGCTTCCGCTCCGATTAAAAAACTCCAAACAGTCGCGCCTGTTGAAGCATCAACGTGATAAAAATGACCATTGTTCGTGCCAAAATAAAGCCCGGTTTTCCCATCCACAGCGAGACCTTCAGTTCCGTCTTTAAAATTCATTCGCCATTTTTGATGTCCCATTTTTTGATCAAAGGCGACAATGCCGTCCACAGAATTTCCCGAAAAAATCATATTTTTTGACAGAATAGGGCTAATGATTGCCGGATGCTGATAGCCATAATAGCTATCTTTGACTGTGGCTCGGGACCATGATCTTTCAAACGACACTGGTTTCCATCGAGAAATTTTTGCAGATGAGGTGTTTGCGCACGCAGGGAGAAGAACCAGCAGTGATAAAGTAGCTAACAGTTTTAGCAAAAATCCTACCCGTTCTTAGCTGGAGTTGTAGCTCCCGCCGCTGCCGATTTTGATTTTAAATACTTCAGATGGAGAAGAAACTTTTTAGCGGTGCGCCCAGAGAACGACGTGGGTTCCTTGGTCACAACGTCCTGATAAAGGGTTTCTGCTTTATCGAGCTGCGATTGCTTTTCGTAACAAACTCCAGCCTTGAGACGCAGGTTGGCCGCCATGAAAACGTGGTTTTTATCGGCGATCACTTTTTCCCAAGCTTGGGCGGCGTCCAGGCACTTGTCGGTTTTTGCATAGAGATTCCCAAGTTCCGTCTGAGCGACACCAAACAAAAATAATTTGGATTCCATATTTTTAAGGGATGTTGCAAGTGATTCAATGGCCATCTCGGGCTTATTGTATTCTTGAGTGAGCTCTGCCACAAGCAAAGCGGCTTCAACGGCCGACTGTGAACCCTGGTTTGCAGTGACATAGCTTTGTAGTTTCTGAATCACAGGAGCATAGGCTTTCTCTAACACTTCAGGACTCTGCTTTTGCTTATCCAAAACTGGGGGAGTTTTGCTCTCTTTTTTTGGATCTTCTTTTGGCTCTAGGGACTCTGCAATTTTTTGCAACTCTTGACGAATCACAAACAGGCCGTCCTGAGCTTTGCTTGATTTTTTGTGGTCGAGACTGGCTTTGTAATTCAGACCAACACTGGCCACCACGGCAAAAACGGCAAGCCCCACAGCCGGCCAAAACGCTTTCTGAACCCAATACGTTAATTTTTCTACGATGTCTTCACTCATGGCTTCGCTCCCTTATGTTTTTTAGCGCTGATAAACTTCTTTTAACGTTGTAAACGGACGGTACGATTTCCCTTGGTGTTTCGTTTTTAACCGACCGATTCTTTCCACCCGAGCTTTTGCATGGCTAATTGCCGCCTCGTTCGTTGGAATGTTTTCTTTTTTCGCCATTTCAAAAATTTCCAACATGCTGTCGTAGATGCGCGTGGTTTTTTCTAGAGCACGATCCACCGAGTAACCTTCAAGTTCAACAAACACGTTCATTAAACCACCCGCATTGGCCACAAAGTCTGGGGCATACAAAATACCCATTTCTTTAAGAGCCGTGCCGTGGCGTTGCTCAAGCAGTTGATTGTTGGCCCCACCAGCGACAATCTTGCAGCGCAATTGCTCCAGCGTTTGATCGTTGATCACCGCACCCATCGCACACGGAGCAAAAACTTCGCACTCGGTTTTTACGATATCATCGGGGGATGTTGATTTTGCGCCGTACTGTTCGGCTAATTTTTTGGTTTTAATTTCGTCGATATCTGTGATGGTGAGCTCCACGCCCTCTTCCTTCAGATACTTCACAAGGTTTGAGCCAACGTTTCCGAGGCCTTGCACGGCCACGCGAACTCCGCGCAACACATCGGTTCCCAATTTTTCTTTGCAACTGGCTTTAATGGCCATAAGAACACCATGCGCTGTGTAAGGAGATGGATCTCCAGACCCACCCAAGCTTTTGGGAATTCCTGTGACCCAGGGAGTTTCCATGTAAATATATTCGATGTCTTTGACTGTGGTGCCCACATCTTCAGCAGTTATGTATCGGCCATTGAGGGAGTTAACAAATTGACCAAAGGCTCTAAACAATCCCTCGGTCTTATCAGTTTTAGGATTGCCGATGATGACAGCTTTACCCCCACCCAGATTAAGACCGGCGGCGGCTGCCTTGTAGGTCATGCCTTCGGAAAGTCTTAAAACATCAATGAGGGCTTCTTCTTCGGTCTTGTAGGTCCACATGCGTGTTCCGCCCAGAGCCGGTCCAAGAGCCGTGTTGTGAATCGCGATGATCGCTTTCAAACCGATTTCTCGGTCGTGACAAAAAACAACTTGTTCGTGATTACCGTGCTTACCAATTGCTTCAAAGACCATAATGCACCTCGTTTAAATCCACCGGCAGACATTTAATTAATACCGTCCGAGAATAATAAAACATTACGAGTGAATGCAAGTGAATATTGCGCTCATTAGTTGCGCAATACATGACCTATGAGTTTTTGTTATCGACGAAAGCGCGGCTTGCGAGCACCGCCGCTGCCACCGTCACTGCGACTGTCACTGCGCTCACTACTGCGTGCATCGCCGCGGTCACCACCACGGTCGTCGCGACTGCTGCTGCGACGGGCACTGCGTTCTTCGCCACCGCCACCTTCGGCGCGACGCTCAGGGCGCTCAGCGCTGCGGTCGCTACTGCCTTCGGAACGTCGTTCGCTGCTGCGACCACCGCCGCGATAACCACCGCCGCCACCTTCGGAACGTCTTTCCGTGCGTTCACCACCACCGCGTCGTCCGCCACCGCGATAACCACCGCGTCCGCCGCCACCTTCGCGATTGGCGTAGGATTCTTTTTGCGGTTCCTGAATCGCATTATGTCGAAAGAAATCTGGAAAGTGCATGCTGGCAAACATCCCGATGAGAGTTTCGCTTCCTAAACCTTGAACCCACTCAGGCAATTCCAACTTTTCGCCATAAGCCTTGAGTCTTTCAGCCAAACGTTCGTTGGTGAGCATTTTTTCGAAATTTGAAAACAAATTATTTAACATGCTGGTTTGGATCTCCTCGATGGAAGGAGGAACCATTTTTAAAATTTCCTGACGCGTCACTTTTTCGATTCGTCGCAACTGGCTCATCTGGGCTGGAGCCACAAGGCTCACAGCCAGACCCTTTTGACCATTTCGTCCTGTGCGACCGATGCGGTGAATGTAAATTTCTACGTCCCAAGGCAATGACCAATTGATTACGTGAGTGAGATCTTTCACGTCGATCCCGCGAGCGGCAACATCTGTCGCCGTTACGATTTGTACATGACGCTTGCGGAACTGTTCTAAAATTCGCTCGCGCTCATTTTGTGATTTGTCGCCGTGCATGGCTTCGGTCCGAAAGCCCATTTTATTTAAATAGCCAGCGAGGTCATCAGCTTCGCCGCGAGTTTGAGTGAAGATGAGTCCGTAAAAATCATTATGTTTCATTAATATGCGTTTAAGAACTTCGAGTTTGTCTTTGCCGTTTGCCAAAATAAAAGATTGTTCGATGTCGGTGGTGACTTGTTTGCCCGTTGTCTTTTTTACGACGAGAGGATTTTTTAAATATTTATCGGTGATTCGTTGAATTTCAGTGCTCATGGTTGCCGAGAACAACCAAATATTTTTTTCGCTCTCTTCGCGCTGGGCTTGCATCTTTTTTAAGATCACATTGAGAGCTTCTTGAAATCCCATAGATAACATTTCATCAGCTTCATCGAGAACTAAATTTCTAATATGTTCTAAGCTAACTAGGCCTTGCTCCATCAAGTCGATCAGACGACCGGGAGTTGCGACCACGATCTGTGCGCCGCTTTTTAAAGCGCGAATTTGCGTTTGGTAGCTTGAGCCACCGTAAATCAACGCCACTTTGATGCGACGAAATTGTCCCATTTTTTCGATCTGACCAGCCACCTGCTGCGCCAATTCGCGAGTGGGGCATAAAACGAGAGCTTGTGGTTTTTTAATTCCGTCTTCGAGTCTTTCGATCAGCGGGATCGCAAAGGCACCGGTTTTTCCAGTTCCTGTGGACGCCATGCCGATGAAGTCTCGGTTCTCTTTTAATAATTCAGGGATGGTGGCTTTTTGAATATCTGTGGGTTCTTTAAACCCCATACTCGTCAGGTGATCTGCAAATGCAGCTTGAATCCCTAGATTCAAAAAAGACGATGATTCAACAACAGGTTCCACAACAGATTCCACGATAACTCTCTTTCCGCCAACACAACGCAGGGCGATTTAATGAAAAAGAGTTATAGCACAAATTTACAGGTCAAAGGAAATTTGCTAAAAAATTGTAAAAGCGACAAAACCGCCGCTTTCTTAGACACTTATGAATTCTACGTCTGAGTTTAAAACTATTATTGTTTCAAGGATTTATCGTTCAATTCTATGGCGGTGGGCTCGGAATCGTCCACGCCATAACCGGCATTGTCCTGAATGGCATTGATGTGACGGCCTTTGGCTTCAACCTGGGGTTCAACAACCTTCCGTTTTGCAGCGTGATCCTCGTCCGACGACTTTACAGCTCCTTGTAAGGCATCGTAAACCTCGCCGTAATCGTCCTTTTTGAAAGAGAAATTTTGGAAGACGACCGCCATAAAAAAGAACGTCAGCATTGCCATAAAGGCTATAAACAATTTTTTCGAAGAAAGACCAGCCATAACACCCCCTAGGCTTACTTAATATCGTATCGCAAGAGTCTGGCTCGTACGAGCCCAAGCCTACCCCTGTCTCGGGGTGAGGCGTTTTTGTCTCGCTTCGATACAATTTACTGGCTAACACCCGTTCCGCTCGTTGGAAGTTGAGCTTGCCCGCGGCAGTCGGCATTGGCACAACAGGCGCGCGCGAAATCAGCCAGCGCCACCAATCCCTGAGTCATGTCGTACATGCGGTTTGCTGCATCCGCAGAAGGAGGTAATAAACCGCCAGCTTCCGGCGTGTTCACAATACTATAAAGACTGGTCAGCAAATTTCCCTCGCGCAAAGAATCATGTTCTGAATTGGCGCGAGTGTGACCATTAAAAAGGTAAGTCTTGCCGGCGTTGGCCCCGGGCATGGAACTGTCCATGCCCATCGGCATGTAGGCGAGTCGACCAATTTCACCCATTTTCATCGGCAGGATGGGATCTGAGTGAACTCGATGAATGGAAACGCGCGCCAAACCGGCTTTAGAATCATAAGACGCCGCAATCCTCAACGGCTGTGCTGGGTCCCCATCGAAGGGAAAATCAAAACCCGCTCTTCCTTCGGGGGAACACGTCATTCTGTACTGCTCGCGCATAAATATACCAGCGTTGATTAAGACAGACCCACCCTCTGCGCCATACCTTTCGAGAAGGTTTGAATTTTCCCATTCCTCGGCAGACATGGAAGCCATCATCGCCGTCCAATAGCTTGTGGCATTTGGATCGATGCCCGTACTTGCTGGGATTTGGTCTATGGTCGTTGGTTGAGCGTGGGCCGTGGAGATAAATGGATTCATGGGTACGAGTTGCGCCGTTCTGCTAAAGCGCGGAAATTTTTTGCCAAACCATTTTTCTAAATTCATTTGTTTAGGCTTTGTAATGTCGTAGCCGTTCCAGGTGAAAATCAATTGGTCGGCTTTGGCGCTGACTCTCAGAACAGAGGGTTTTTTACTTTTATTTTTTTCGAACACCATCAACGATGTTCCCGAAACAATCACTTGTGGCATTATTTCTTTTGCAAATTTAGAAAAATGGGTTCGGCGAAAACGTTTGTTCTTAGGAGAACTTTTTTCGATCCATTCGCCAATGGTTTTTGCCGATCGAAGCTCGGCGCCCATGGCTTGCACCACTTTTTCAGGAGTCGGAGTTTTTGCTTGGGCCAGAGCTGGGCTCACTGATAAAAGAGAACACACTAAAAGCCTCAAAAACATAAAAACCTCACGCTAAAAAATGTTAACTTACCTAATAGAATTCTACTAAATCATTTTCATGAAAGCCTGAGCCTGAGTGAACCTGCGCCACGGCTCCATCGTTGCCAAAGTAACTCACCACTTCCACGGTTCCCTTCATGCGACCGCGCACGCTGCCGATGGAGCGGCTGGTCTCGGGATCAAAAACCTCTTCTTGCTCTTCAACGATGCGCAACAGGTCACCAATTTGCAATCCCGACACTCGGCCCGCATTCAGGTAAACCCGTTCCCCTTTAACCAGGGCCACGCGGCCTTCCCATGAAAAGCGTTTCAAGGTGGCAAACAAAGCTGGGAGAGTTTTTTCGAAAGCAGTTTCCACCACAAAACGCACGGCCGTGGGATCGTCTTTCATGTCTTGATCCATGTACGCTCGTTGCGCAATTTTTGTGCTACCTTCGCTCATGTCGGCGTCTTGCGTGTCGGTTTCCATCACTTGTCCGCTGCGCACCGAAATAATTTTCAATTCCGCAACGGCGCGAATTTCCGCTTTCACCCGACGAAAGATTCCTACCGAGTCGCCGCGCTTTCCGGTTTTTAAATCTTTCACTGTGCCCAATACAATGGCGTGCACGCCTGAGTTTTTAATTTTTTTTACGATTTCTGTCATGTTGTAGGACGCGCCGGTTTTATATTTTTCGATGTTCTCTATCCCCACGGCGCTGGGCTCAATCATCACCGCTAAGTCCATTTTTTCGACTTGGGAAACAAAAAACGTACGTGCCTCTGTCACCAATTCTTCGTGGTTGTAGGAGCTGATATTTAAAAACGGCAGAATCAAAATGCGTCGGCGCATTTCCCCGTCCATATTTCGCGCATTAAACATCGCATCCGCGTTGTGCTTAATTTCGGGCTGTGAACGATCTTTAACATGAATTACAGAACAGCCGGCCGTTGTTAAACCTACCGCTAAACTCATCAGTAAAAAACAGAATATGATTTTTATCATGCTTCTATTGTATGCTGTTTTTCGTCTGAACATCAAACACGACTTGACTTGAGTCGCTGCTGATCACCTGAGTGAGAAAGCCTTTCCAATGAAACTGAACCAAAGCCTGGTTGAGCTTTTCGCCATCGATCCCTTTAATTTCGAAAACCACTTGGTCTCTCTCGTAGGAAATAATTTGCGCAGTCGTCGGGCTTTTTGCTGAGCTTTGAACAGCCCCCTGCAGGTGCTGCTTAATGGTCTCCATTTGTTCCCCAGAAAGACGGCCCGTGAGAACGAGCTTTGTTGAGCTCTCAAGCTTTTCGGGCTTGTAGCTTTCGATCCGCGCATGCAGATCTGTCATTGTGCCTAACATAAAATCTTTGCTCTCACCGATGGCGAGAAGCAAGTGCCGGTACTGGTGCGGAGGCAGATCATAAATTCGTAACGTCTCACCGATTTTTTGGCCATTTTTAGCTCGAAAGACTTCAAGCTTTTGCGTCCAGCGTACGCCCTGTACGATCATGGGACTAGGTTCAATACGAACGTCGCCGGTCAATAGCAGCGCCGCTGCTTTGTGCTTTGCAAACTCCATCTTTTTTTCGAAGGACAGGGCACTCATTTGTAATTCAGGTTGCGGGTCTTTCGCCAGGACCGTGGGATATTCCCATTTTGTTAATGGCCGCCCCACAAGGGTTTGATACCACTGCCTGAAGAGATCTTTCATCTCGATGGACGAAGAATCCTCGGCCCACCAGTTGTAAACTTCGCCGTCACCAAAGGAGCTATAGAATGTGACGAGCGGAAGAATGGACGCGCGCACTGTAGATCGATCAGCCGATCTATCTGTCGATCTATCTGTCGATCTATCTGTCGATCGATCTACAGTGGCTTCCGCAGTCGTGGCAGTAAAAAGAGGAGAGACGAAAAGAAGACTGGTAAAAATAAAACAGAAGGTGACACGAAAGCGTCTGCTAAAGGCGAACTTCGATAAACTGCGTGGGTCCGATGTCGTTTTGAATGGATTCGAAAAAATCATGGCTAAGTGTGACTCCCTTAGGTTCTAATATATCTAACATCACACGTTTTTCTAAGTCAGGAAGTTGCATCTCAAACGAAAGTCGAGTTTCTCCAGGGAAGGCCATGAGTTTTTCTTGCAGTTTTTCTAATTTTGGCAGCAAACCGCTGTCAATTTTAAACACGGCTCTGGAGGCCCGCTGCAAGATCACATTTAAAAGTTCTACTTTTTCGAGAATGATTTTTTGCGAATCACCGTCTTTTTCAAGCACTCCCGTGATCAAAATGGGTTGCTCTTGTTTTAATAACAATTCGCTTTTTGCGTAGACATCAGGGAAGGCAATCACCTCGACAACGGAGCTTAAATCCTCCAGTTGCAAAAATGCCATGCGTGTTCCTTTTTTGGTGATGATCTCTCGCCGATCCACCACGAGTCCTACCAAAGACAACTTCTTTTTGTGGGCGAAATTTTTTAGCTCCTGGATGGTACCGTCGGTCCAAGCCCGCGCGATGGTCTCGTAGCCGTTGAGCGGATGATCACTCAGGTAAAACCCAAGCACGTCTTTTTCGAAACCCAGCTGCGCCATGCGATGCCAAGTGGCCACCTCTGGCAATTCGATTTTTTCCGAAACACCCTCGTCCATCATGGCAAACAGAGACTCCTGCCCCACTTCCATATCGCGGCGTTTGGTTTCGACCATGTCTAAGATTTTTTCGTGCTCCTGAAACATTTGTGCGCGATGGTAGCCAAAATGGTCCAGGGCTCCGGCTTTAATTAGACACTCCACCACTTTTTTATTCACGCGTCGGAGGTCGACTTTTTCAAAAAACTCCTGCAGCGATGCGAATATCTTTGTTGGCAATGTTTCGCGCGCCTCTAGGATCGCCTGGACCGCCGCCTCGCCCACGCCTTTGATGGCGCCCAGGCTGTAGTACATCACTTCGCCCTTCACGTTGAATTTGTAATCTGAAAAATTAACATGTGGTGCTTGAATTTCGATGCCGCGACGGCGACACAGCTTGATGTACTTTACGATTTTATCCGTGTCGGACATTTCCGTGCTCAACAGCGCTGCAAAAAATTCCACTGGATAGTAGTGCTTCAGCCACGCGGTTTGCGCCGCAATCACGCAGTAGGCGGCTGAGTGGGATTTGTTAAACCCGTAATTGGCAAACTCTGCCATCAACTCGAAAAGTTCCTCTGATTTTTTAAGGTCAAAACCGTTTTTTATCGCTCCAGAAACAAAACGATCTTTTTGTTGGGCCATTTCTTTTGGATCTTTTTTACCCATGGCGCGGCGTAAGATATCCGCTTCGCCCAATGAGTACGATGCAACTTTCGACGCAATCAACTGCACCTGTTCTTGATAAATAATAATTCCATATGTCTCTTTGAGAACATCCTCGAGCTCGGGAAACAGGTAAACAACCTTAGCTTCGCCGTGCTTTCTCTTTGTGTAATCGGGAATCATATCCATGGGTCCCGGTCGGTAAAGAGCGTTGATGGCCATAATGTCTTCAAAACACGTGGGCTTAATTTTTTTAAGGGCGTCAGTGATTCCATCGCCTTCAAACTGAAACACACCGGCTGAGTCGCCGCTCGACATCAAATCGTAAATATTTTTATCGCTCAGCGGAATCTCTTGTGGAGTGATGGCTTTGCCGCGATTTTTCAGAATCAAGCGCAGAGTGTCTTGAATGTGCGTGAGCGTTTTAAGACCCAAAAAGTCAAATTTAATAAGACCAATTTTTTCGGCGTGCTTCATGTCGTACTGGAGCACGTTTTCGCCTTCGGCGCCGCGATAGAGAGGCGCGTGGTCCACCAGTCGGCCATCGGCGATCACAACACCAGCGGCGTGAATCCCTGCGTGCCTGACAAGGCCTTCAATACGCTGAGCCAGGTCCATCAATGTATTGATCTGCGGGTTGGCTTCCATGGCTTCACCGATGCGCGGTTCGAGCTTGAGAGCCTCTTCGATCGTGAGGCCTAACTTATCGGGCATGAGTTTAGAGATGACATCAACATCGGCGTAAACCATTCCCAGCACGCGACCCACATCGCGGATGGCGGCGCGGGCTTGCAAACGACCGTAGGTGATAATTTGCGACACACTTTCGAAGCCGTATTTTTCGGTGACGTAACGGATCACATCGCCCCGTCGCTCTTGGCAAAAATCCACGTCAAAATCGGGCATACTCACCCGCTCGGGATTGAGGAAGCGCTCAAAAATTAAACTGTAGCGTACGGGATCGAGATCCGTGATTTTGAGCGTGTAAGCGACAAGGGATCCTGCACCCGATCCCCGCCCCGGGCCCACGGGAATATCGTTGGTCTTCGCCCAGTTAATAAAATCTTGAACGATCAAAAAGTAACCTAAAAAACCCATGCCTTCGATGACTTTAATTTCGTACTTTAAACGATCGAAGTACTGCGGCTTGTTGGCCTCTTCGACGGCTTCGCCGCGCTTTTCGGCCTCATGAAAGCGATCTTCTAAACCCTTAAAAGTGAGACGCTCCATCTCCTCCCGGAGAGTCATCCCCTCGGGAGTTGGAAACGATGGCAAGTGGTAAATGGCCTTGCCGCTAGCGTCTTTCAGTTTGAAATCCACTTTGCAACGCTCGGCGATCTCGAGAGTGGCATCGCAAACACCCGGCACATCTTTAAACAGATCCTGCATTTGTTGAGGAGACTTAAAGTAAAACTCATCGCTCCCTAAACGAAAGCGTGAAGGATCGTTGAGGGTTTTGTTGCTGCCGATGCAGATCAGAACTTCCTGCGGCAACTGATCTTCTTTGTTCAGGTAATGGACGTCGTTGGTGGCCACACAACGAACGTCGAGATCTTTTCCTGCCTGCAATAAAAACGGATTCAAGCGCTCCCACTCAGGCGTGCGCGAGCGATTGAGCTCGAGATAAAAGCGATCGCCAAAGATGTCTTTAAATTGTTTGATCTTATCGTAGGCCATGTCCGTGCCCACTTTTAAAAAGGCTTGGGCCACTTCGCCGTAGGTACCGCCGCTCAAGGCAATGAGATCCTCGTTGAACTCTTTGAGGACTTCGTAATCAATGCGCGGTTTGTAGTAAAAGCCTTCTTGATAACCAATGCTGCTCAGGCGACACAGATTTTGATAGCCCTTGTAGTTTTGTGCAAGCAGAACCAATCGCGTTGAATTTGGCTTGCCATCGGTGCTGCTCTTTACCTTGCGCGATTGCGGCGCTAAGTAGGCATCCATCCCGATGAGAGCTTTAAGCCCTGCATCTTTGCACGCAAAATAAAATTCAATGGCGCCAAATAAATTTCCATTGTCGGTCATCGCCACGGCGGGCATGCCAAAACTCTTTGCTCGTTCGGCAATTTTTTTAGGTAAGCACGTGGCTTCTAAAAGTGAGTATTGAGAATGAACGTGCAGATGGACAAAGGACATCCTACTCCCACTCGATCGTACCAGGCGGCTTGCTTGTCACATCGTAGACAACACGATTCACCTGGCGCACTTCGTTGGTAATCCGATTGGAAACTTTTTGTAAAAATGCTGGTTCAAAAGCAAACCAATTGGCGGTCATTCCGTCTTGTGACGTGACCGCGCGCAGAGCAAGAACCTGGCTGTAGGTTCGCGCATCCCCTTGCACGCCCACAGTGTAAACTGGCAAAAGCACGCAGAAGGCCTGCCAGATTTTGTCGTACAAACCGCCCTTGCGAAGTTCGTCGATGTAAATAGCATCGCAATCTTTTAAAATTTCCAAGGACTCTTTATTCACCTCGCCGATGATGCGAATGGCGAGCCCTGGACCCGGAAACGGATGGCGTCCTAAACTGTCTGCGGGAATTTGCATCTGTCGACCGATGGCGCGCACTTCATCTTTAAAAAGCTCACGAACCGGTTCAACAAGTTTCAACTTCATCTTTGCCGGCAAACCACCCACATTGTGGTGGGATTTGATGGTGACGTTTTCACCTCTTAAAGAAACACTTTCAATCACATCTGGATAAAGGGTTCCCTGCGCTAAAAAATCTGCTTTTAGCTTGAGATCCTTAATACTTTTATCAAACACTTCAATAAAAACCCGACCAATGGCTTTGCGTTTGTCTTCGGGGTCCGTCTTGCCTTTGAGCTCCCGTAAAAATTCGTCTTCAGCATCCACGCCGTGCACGTTGAGTCCCATTTTTTCGTAGCGCTGCATGACTTCTTCGTACTCATGCTTGCGTAGGAGTCCGTTATTCACAAACACACAATGCACACGCTCGGCGCCGAGGGCCTTTGTACACAGCGTAGCTACCACAGTGGAATCCACGCCGCCACTCAAGGCACACAGCACTTGCCCCGTGGGACCGACCTGAGTTTGAATTTGTTTTTTAAGCTGCTCGACGATGTTGCCCGGGCTCCAGTTGGGCTCGGCTTTGCACATATCGAAAACAAAATAGCGAATCAAATCATCACCGGATTCCGTGTGTGTGACTTCGGGGTGAAACTGAAACGCCAACGCCCGCGGACCCCGCATGGCCGCTGCATGATGATTGTCTGATTGCGCGATGATTTCAAAACCCGGCGGCGCCTTTTCGACCACGTCACCATGACTCATCCACACCGAATGCTTTTTTGGAATTTTATCGTTGAGTTGCGCACTCCAGTGAATTTCCCGGTGGCCGTACTCTTGAACTTTTGCCGTTTCAACCTGACCACCCAGGCTCTTAGCCATGAGCTGCATGCCGTAACAGATGCCAAGCACTGGCGCGATGCTTGGAAGCTGCTCCACGTTGCGCAGAGGAGCTTTTGGATCATTCACCGATTGCGGCCCGCCGCTGAGAATAATTCCCGCAGGATTTTTACTTTTGATCGTCGCCAAATCCACATCGTAGGGAAGGATTTCGGAAAACACCTGAAACTCCCGCAGTCGCCGAGCGATCAGTTGTGTGACTTGCGAACCAAAATCTAAAATCAAAAAGTTATTCATAGTTCTCCACGAAAAAGTATTATGTTACGCGTATTGCGCCTGGCTTTGCAGCCCATGACGCGATTCTCAACTAAAAGGTACGGCGTACCTTTTACTCCAAACGGTAGTTTGGAGCTTCTTTGGTGATCGCGACGTCGTGGACGTGGCTTTCGCGATATCCTTGCATGCTGATTTTTACAAACAGGGCGCGCTCTTGCAGCGATGGGATGTCCTTCGCTCCAACGTAACCCATTCCTGAGCGCAGACCACCCACCAACTGATGGATAATGGCCCCGGCAGTTCCTCGATACGGCACCCGGCCTTCGATGCCCTCGGGCACCAGCTTGTCGTTTTCGTCCACATCCGATTGGAAATAACGATCGCGCGAACCCATCTTCATGGCGCCCATGCTTCCCATGCCGCGATAGGTTTTGTAACTGCGACCTTGATACAAAATCGATTCGCCAGGGCTTTCATCAGCACCCGCCAAAAGATTTCCAATCATCACTGTGTTGGCCCCAAGGCCAATGGCTTTTGCCAAATCTCCGGAATATTTAATTCCACCATCGGCGATAATTGTTCGCCCCATTTTTTTTGCAGCGTCCGAGCAAATGCGCACCGCCGTTGCCTGCGGCATTCCCACACCCGCCACAACTCGGGTTGTGCAAATGCTACCTGGGCCCACGCCGACCTTCACCACATCCGCCTTGCGGCGAATCAGCTCTTCTGTGGCTTCGGCTGTGACCACGTTGCCGGCGATCAAAATAATATCGGGATAGGTTTGCGCCACCCACTCCACCATGCTCAAAACATTTTTAGAATGCCCGTGCGCTGTGTCCACCGCAATGGCATCCACACCTTGAGCCGCTAACGCCTGAACGCGCTCCCGCGACGATGCATCAATGCCCACTGCTGCGCCCGCGAGCAGTCGACCTTTGCTGTCTTTCGATGCGTTTGGAAAAGCCTTGGCTTTCTCGATATCTTTGATCGTTATTAGGCCGGAGAGTTCGCCGTTATCATTCACTACTAAAAGTTTTTCGATGCGATGCTTTTGCAACAAAACTTTGGCTTCGTTCAGCGTGACGCCTTTTTTTGCCGTGATGAGATTTTCTTTGGTCATCAGATTGGACAGCGGCTGGTCAAGATTGGTTTCAAAACGCAAATCGCGATTTGTAAGAATGCCCACTAGTTTTTTATGCACAGTGATCGGAACGCCGCTGATCGAATACTTTTTCATCAGCTCTAAGGCGTCTCGCACGGGAACATCAGGGCCCAGCGTAATAGGCTCGGTGATCATCCCGCTTTCGTATTTTTTTACTTTTTCCACTTCAAAAGCCTGCTCTTGAATGGTCATATTTTTGTGGATGATACCGAGGCCACCCATTTGGGCGAGAACTCGCGCCATTTTATTTTCGGTCACGGTGTCCATGGCCGCAGAAATGATTGGCACATGCAGCGAAACGCCTTTGGCAAAAAAAGCTTTTGTGGAAACTTCGCTTGGCACCACTTCGGAAAATTGCGGAATCAATAACAAATCATCGTAGGTTAAGGCCATCTCTTCGATCAATTTCATTTTATCTCCTTATACCAAGAACTGTAGAGTTTGTAGTTGTCTGCAGACTGTTTTAAAAATGCCAATTCTTTTTCATTGAGAGGACGAATGGCTTTAGCTGGTCGCCCTAGATACAGCCAACCTTCCTGCGTCACCGTGTTTTCGGTGAGTAATGCTCCTGCGCCAATCATTGTTCGCGGCGCCACTTTGCAAAGATCCATCACGATGGCTCCCATGCCGACAAAACTTTCGTCGCCCAGCTCGCAGCCGTGAAGGATGGCCAGATGACCTACAGTCACTCGATCGCCCACGGTGGTTCCACATTTGTTGTAGGTTCCGTGCACAACAGTGCCATCTTGAATGTTTGAGTCTTTACCGATGATAAGGGGCATCACATCGCCGCGCAAAACAACGTTATACCAAATAGAACTTCCGTCGCCGATGGTCACGTCGCCGATAATTTGCGCCGTACTGGCAAGAAAAGCTTTGTTCGAAATTTGCAGTTTTTTACCTTCAAGATTAATAAGGTGTGCCATGTCACATTAAATACTTTTGTCGGCCCTCTGTCCATCTCTGATTTACTAAAAAAATTTCATTTTTCTGGTCGGAAACTTGGGTTTCGTGAATATAATTCCGAGTTGCATAAAAAGGAAGTTCCGCCTCTAAACACAGCCCTAAAACTTTATCCAGTGCCACATCGAGAAACTGCTCGATGTCGTCTTTTATGTAATATACTTTCACGTGATGCTTGCCGAGGGAATGCTTAGTAAAAACGCAACGTTGGAACTGCACATTCCATTGTTTAAAAAATTCCTGCTGCAAAGTTGAAAGGGATTTCTTCCAGAGGGATTTTAAATTTGGAATGCCTAAAAGATCTGCGCTTTGAATTGGAAAACGCAGTGGCAGAAATGCTTTTTTGCTTTCGTTTTCGAGAATAAAAACAAAATGATTTCCCTCAAACACAACACCTTTGGGCAAAAGCTCCAACCACTCAAAATCGCAGGTGCCGCTTTCAGACTTCGCAGTCTCTGTCGTCGATGTGATTTGCTTTTTGCGAGAGACAGTGGATGGATTCTTCATTGCACACGCTCCCCTTCGAGCATGGAAGGACGGGCTTTTTTCACTTTAAAATGTGCAAGGTCGCCTATTTTTAGGTCTCCCGCCGCAAAGCGTGCCGGGCGATTGTTGCTGGTGCGACCAAAAATAAGACCGTCGTTGATTTCTTCCACTAAAACTTCGTAAGTTTTCCCAACACTCTCTTCGGCAAGCTCCAAAGAGATCGGCCGCTGAAGCGCAAAAAGCCGCTCTAAGCGCTCCGACTTTTCGGCCTCAGACAGTTGCTCTTCCCAGCGCGCCGCCTTCGTGAAAGGCCTCGGGCTGTATTTAAATGCATAAATATTATCGTAGCGAACTTGTTTGACCATGGATAAAGTTTCTTGAAATTGATCTTCGGTCTCACCGGGAAAACCCACGATGATGTCGGTTGAAAGAGTGACCTCGGGAATTGCTTTGCGAATCATCTCGACTTTCTGCATGTATTCTTCGCGAGTGTAACCGCGATTCATCCGTTGCAACACTTCGGAATTCCCAGATTGCACGGGAAGATGAATATAATCGCAAATCTTTTTGCGATAGGCCTGGCTTAAATCCACAAGCTCCTGATTAAAATCCTTAGGGTGCGACGTTGTGTAACGAATTCGCAAAACATCGGTTTGCTCCGAGAGAGTGCGCATCAGTTCGCCAAAGGTTGCACCACAATCGGACTTGTAGGAATTCACATTCTGCCCGAGCAAAGTCACTTCTTTGACCCCGCGCTGGGTGAGCGCTTGGATATCTTGAATCAATTCCTTCATGGGCCGGCTGCGCTCGCGCCCGCGAGTGTAAGGAACCACGCAGAAGGTGCAAAAGTTATCACAGCCTTTGGTGATATTGATAAAGGTGGAGATACCGGGATTGCGAATCAAAGTTTGGATTTGGTAGGGTTTTGTGTATTCGAATTTGGCGTGCACCAATTTGTCTTTGGTGCCGCGGGCTTTTTCGGCAAGCTCCGGCAGCTGGTCGATGTTGTCGGTGCCGAAAACAAAATCAATCAATGGGTTGTCGTCGATGAGTTTCTTTTTTTCTTGCTGAGCTACGCAGCCGCCCACGCCGATGCGCAAAAGCGGGTTGCCCTTTTTGAGTTCGCGGTAGCGCCCCACTTCGGAAGAAACTTTGTGCACCGGTTTTTCGCGCACGCTGCACGAGTTGATCAGGATAAGATCGGCCATTTCTGGAGAATTCACCGGCGTGTAGTTGGACATCTCCAACAACGAATACATTCTCTCGGTGTCGTTGACGTTCATCTGACAACCGTAGGTGGAAATATAAACACCCTTTGTGGACTCGCTCATAGACTCTCTTTCCTTATAAAATTCGTAGAGTTACAGTAACAATTTCAAGCGTGACAAAATGCACCAAATAATTTATCAGTTATAGCAATTCGAAAAGTGAAGTCAACAGACTCATCTTGCACGTTTGGAGATTTATGGAACCTCGTTTGCCAATATCCACTCAATGGACGCCCTTCCCTGAGGAGCTCCTCCAACAGATCATCGAGGTCACAGAAGACCACTTTTCTGACTACGAAAGAGGCGACCGCCAGTTTATTGCAGAAGGTCGAATTTACCCCACAGAAATCGTTTTGCGCATTGGCCTGATGGCCGCCAAGGGCGAACTGCGCCAAGACAACTTTGAAGCCTCCCTAGAATACAGCGTCGAGAAAGATAAACCGGTTGAACAGATCCATATCCTGGTGGATTTTTTAGCGGAAACTTGGGCTGAATTTTTAGAGGACGCCCCCGACCGCGAGGTGCTGCCCTTGTTATGGACGGAGCAGTTTTTCGAAAAGAAACCCATCTATATTCGCTACACCTCAGAGAATTCAGATCTCGAAAAAATGGCCAACGCCCTCTTAGCCAAAGACGAAAAAAAATTGGTCTACGAAGACTTGGATGAAGACACCGACTCCGGTCTTCACTAATAGAAAGTAAGAAAATGACAAAACCATCGCCCTCGGACCTCAAAAAAACACTCACTCCCATTCAGTACGAAGTGACACAAAAGGAAGGCACCGAACCTCCCTTTAACAACGAATACTGGAACAACGACCGTGAAGGCATTTACGTAGATGTAGTTTCGGGCGAGCCCCTGTTTAGCTCCCTCGATAAATTTGACTCCGGCACCGGCTGGCCAAGCTTTACAAAACCGCTCAAGCAAGAAAACATCACCGAAAAAACCGACAGAAAATTCTTCAGCGTGCGCACCGAAGTGCGCAGCAAAACCGCCGACTCCCACTTAGGCCACGTCTTCAACGACGGCCCAAACCCCACCGGCCTCCGCTACTGCATGAATTCCGCCGCCTTAAAATTCATCCCCAAAGAAGAATTAGAAGCCGCAGGCTACAGCGAATACCTCACGCTATTTAAATAAAAAAACCTAGCATTTGATAAGTAATAAACTTGTTTCATTGAATGCATGGCGAACGTTAACGTTCCATAAAGACGCGCTCTGCTTGCTTTAACGAACGACGAGATTGGTCGTAGATCACAAATGGACTAACCTTAATTTTTAATTGGGGCTTTTTTGAAAGGCCCCAAAAACGAGTTCCGCAGGCCCGAAGGGACGAGGACTGTCCGAGGCTTTTGGGGCCTTACAAAAAAGCCCCAATTAAAAATTAAGGTTTCATCTCGATGACTTCAAAATTCACCTGCGGATAAACACCCTCAGGATAACTGTCCCAATCAATCCCCGCACCAAACTCGATGGAGTTGTTGCTCGCATTGTAGGTCCAGCCGAATTTCGCATCACTGGGAAGTTCGGCGCCGTCCATTGTGATCTGAATGGTTCCTTGGACAGGAACCTGACTCAAATACATGGTTTGCGCTTGGTTGGCAATTTTGGCCCCGATGTCGGCAAGTTTATCGCCAAAGTTGTCGCATAGGGAAAACGTGGTGGCTTGCGTGAGCTGAAAAAAATCAGTGAGTCCGCTTTTATTTTGAATATCGCTTGTTTCCCCAGAGCAGGTTTTAATCTCGCTATCGGGAATGTGTGCCGCCGCTACAAAAAGTTTTTCGGCAGAGCCTTTGAGAGTTAATAAAAAACTATTGAGGCTTTGGGCTGTGAACATTTTAGATTGATCTTCGGTGTCGGTAATAAAGATCAACGCGAGGCTTGCGCTCTGACGATAAAATCCCACGTTGTGCCCCGATAAATTGGGCTCTGTAAATGCCAGATAGACGGGATCAAAAAATTTCTCAGTCGCATCGCCCGAGGTCCCAACAATAAGATTTGAAGCCAAAACTTGAATCCCATTGGGTGTTGCTCGATCCACATAACGTGGTGTTCCCGCGAGGGCTCCACAGCAAGGCTTGCTACTCCACGATGAACCCATTGAAGTGCTGGTGATCACACCAACGTGATAGTCTAAAAATTTAGTGCGCACGATGGCATCGGCAAATTTATTAATATTTTGCGACAAATTCGTTTGATGCGTGGACATACTGCCCGAATCGTCGATCACGAAAAGTATATCCAACTGCGGACGAAATGAGTTCTTACTGATGGGAGCGGTTTCGCTGACTTTTTCGGGATCATTAGGCACGCGCGGAATTTTTTTTGGCGTTTCTTCAGAGCAGCTTGCTGCCATGAGAGCAAAAATTATGATACACAAATATTTAGTAACCATAGTCCTCCTACATCCTTGTCGAGGTTATAATTTCTTATACTTCTATTTAATAATCTATACTACTGAACTGTCAAGACACTGTTAAGATGAAGCAAGATCGAACTAGCTCTCGGTATCGAGAGCTCTGTTTTAACGACCCTGAGGCTTTTGTTGCAAAATTTCAAACTCGACCTGGGGAAACACGCCCACCGGATAACTGTCCCAGTCGATGCCCGAGCCAAACTCGATAGAATTATTGCTCGCATTGTAGGTCCAGCCATACTTTGAGTCGCTGGGAAGCGACACCCCATCCAGAGTGATCTTTACAGTGCCACGAACTGGAGTTTGCTGAAGAAACATAGATTGTGATTTAGCCACAATTTTTTCGCCAAGGTCCGCAAGCTTCTCACCAAAGTTATCGCACAACGAAAATGTAATGGCGTTTGTAAGCCCAAAAAACACTTCAAGGCCATCAAGGTCCGTGATTTCAATGTCCTCCTGGGAAGGACAGGTGGCCAAATTCAAATCGCTGATGTAGGCCGAGGCGACGATTAATTTTTCTGGATTTTTTTTCAAAGATAGCAAAAATTTATGCAAACTCGCTGCACTTTGCTGGGTTGATTGATCTTCACTGTCGGTGACAAAGATCACTGCCAACGTCGCATAGTCGCGGTAGAAGCCAGCATTGTAACCGGACAGATTTGGCTCTGTCAGCGCCATATAGACCGGATCAAAAAACCTTTCCGTCCCGTCGCCGGCGGTTCCCACCACTAGATTTTGCGCGAGAACGTTGATTCCATTTGCCGTGAGCCGATCCACATACCTCACCGAACCCTCGAGCATTCCACAACATGAGTTTGGAGTGTAATAAGAGGTATTCGTCGAACTCGAAATCACTCCCACATGATAGTCTAAATACTTAATGCGAACGATGGCATCGGCAAACTTAGATATGTTGGCCATTAAGTTTTGTTGATGGGGATCCATACTGCCCGAGTCGTCGATCACAAACAAAACATCCAGCGCAGGGCGAAATGAATCCTTGCTGAGCGGCGCCACTTCAGAAGTGGTTTCTTTTTCCACAGGGTTCAAAGGAATCTTCTTCGGCGACTCCGCCGAGCAGCTGAGAAGACTGGCGAGCATAAAAACAATGAGAACCTGTTTTCTACTTATCATTTTTTCACCGCCTGACATCCTTTAATAACGTCAACTTTGTATTTTCCGATTTCGTCAAACCAAACTTGGCCGTTTTCTGCAGGAAACGTGATTTGATCCCTTGCATCCGCAATGGTGGTTCCCTTTTTTTCGATGGCTTTGGAGTCTAGCGCAGCCTGAACCACTTTTTGCGCAGTTATAGCTTGTTGAAGCACTTCCGCTTCTACGATGTGCATTTTTTGTAGAAGACGGTGAATATCGGATATCTCTTCGTTAGCGAGTGCTTTAAATCGTGCATAAGCTGCACTTCGAGCATCACTCAACTGCGCGTCGATTGACTGTTTAAAGCGTGTTAAGTTCTCGCCTGAGGCCTGCGTCGCAAGTTCTGGATTCACAGTGAAAGACCTTTTGTAAATACCCATGGCGATGTCGGACTCGCGCTCAAATTCTCGCTCCAGAAGAATGGCCTTATGGAGAGACTCATCGCGCGACACCAGGCGAGGAAGACTTGCTGCCATTTTGCCAAGTTCGGTTATTTTCAAACGCTGCTTTTTTGTTTTCGCGATAAATTCTTTAACGGTTGGCGTATTTGCATCTTGGGCAAGTTTTAACATTTCGCCAGTTTTTGGCTTAAAGCGCTCACGAAAAGTGGCCAGAGTTTTTAAAACGCCAGGATAGTCACAGACTTTGAGTTGACCTAAGGACCGTAAAAAAACCGTCTCTGCCCCCACGATGGATTGCAGTTCTGGCATTAACAAACTCTCTGTGACCGCCAATGTATTTTGTGGCTCGCCCTTAAGCAGGTACGACCACCCCATTTCTTCTTGCGCGTCCAACCAAAATTCTGACTTTGTTGGAATTTTTTTGTAGTACTTAGCTGCCGCATCCATATATCCGTTTTCAAATAACATGCGGGCGGCAGTCATGTTCATCAAATCCATACCCACTGGGTTTTCGGGTGTGGTCATGAGACTGTTTAAAAGTTTTGCGGCAGTCACCGAGTCACCGGCCATGGCCAGCGAAAGCACCAGTTGCCACTGGATGGCGGCGCGATCTCGCGTGCCCGGTGCTGAGGATTTAATAATATTTTTAAGCTCTTCCACATCTTTTGCCGAAAAAACTTTGTTGGACTTTACTTGCACTTCCACCGACGGACTAAAAATCGGAGTCCAGCCAGGAGCCCACTGAATTCGCGCTAATTTCCAAACTGTGTGATTGTCATGCAGCATCTCGCGCAGTGGCTCGGCCAGAACTTTTGATAATTTTTTTGGATCCACCTGAGCGAAAAGCGTTTCCACTCCGAATACGGTCATGCCATTTTTTAAAAATAAATAAACGAGCAGTCCCTGCCCATTGGCTGTTTTATGATCTGACGATTTTCCAAAAGCTTCGAAGTATTGCAACAGTGCTTTTTCAAACTCGCCGTTTTGCATAAGACCGAAAAGAATATTTTGTTCGGCGGTGGTTTTAGGAAAGAGAGCTTTAAACGGCGACGTCTCCGCTCCTACTTGCTGCTTCATTTCTTTTTCTGTTTTAGGCTTTCCGGAATCCCCACCTAAAATCGATAATACATCATCGTCAGCATTGGCTGAGACCGTGAGCAAACAGGCCGCGATAATTAAGATTTTTTTCATAGGAGATATCCCAACTGAAGGCTCGCCACAACGTTATCTAAGTCCACACCCTTGTCGTATCTTTGCGCTTCATAGGTTTGATAGCGCACTTCGAAACGCGACGAAAAATGCTGACTCCACCAAAGACCCACGCCACCACCGGCGGACCAGGTTGGTGTTGTTCCGCTTCGCAAATTGATGTTTCCATAACCTAAACTCCCGTACAGATCGAAGTGCGTGATACCGATGTTCATGGTGTTCATTTTTCCGTAGATAGGATAAAAATTGACGAAACCCATCACTGAGTCTGTAGGAAAATCCATGTCGGGGATAATTCCTTTGTCGTTGGCATCCACGTCGTTGATTAAATTTTCGCCTTCTTTGTTCAGCGCGTTTGAAAACTTAGCGTATCTCGCCCCAACGCTGATCCAAGGGACAATGTGGAGTTGCGCCGTGAGCCCGTAAGCCGTGGTGTCCATGTAGGCATCGCCACCCGTGAAGGCCGACAGTTCCGGTGCGAGCTCAACCCGCATTCTGCGATCCACCACACGCTGCTGAACAACCGTCACATTGAGATCGGGATGCAAAGCTTTTGCGGTGTCGAACAAGTCTTTGTTTTCACCGAGGCCATCGAAATCCTTCATGACGTCGGCGTTGGCCCATTGTGAACTTGCGAATATAAGTATAAAAATAATTTTTTTCATAAAATCTCCGATTTCGACGATACGTTTAGCTGATCAGTTGAGTTGAATCGTTCCTTTAAAAACTTGTTCTTTGTAGTCCACGTCGTTGGTGATTGGACTGCTGTTTCGCGCCTTATATTCGATAATTTTATCCCCCAAAAGCTCATCCACTGAAACATCCCATTGGATGGTACAGAGGAATGTTGACTGTGGCTTACCAAAACTCGCAGGCACTGCTTTGCAGGAGCACATTGGTTTTGATTGCGATCCCAGCGCCGAACATTGCGTGATAAAATCCACGGCCATGCGTCCCTCGGCCTTTGGATCTAATACAGTAAAAGTATAGGTGTTGCCTGTGCCAACCTTAAAGATGACGTTCTCTGTCCACGTGGTCACTGGCGCAGAAACCGACGTCCAAACAGGGAGGACCACATTGTAGGGATTGGACTGAACGGAATTCCCCGAAAGCGCCACTACATCAAAATATCCCGTGCTTGTGGCCTTGGTGATTTCGATTTCTGAAAGATTGATGGAAACATCAAAGTACCATTTGCCAAGTTTTTCGTCCATTAAGGTGGTTCTATCAATTTTGATAAACGGAGCCAGACTCACACCTGAGCTCTTCGATAAGAACAGCAGCGTCGGGCGCTCGCCATTGACGTCTTTTGATTCCATATCTTCGATATTCACACCAAACTTAGAAACGATGCCCGACTCTTTAACGTTGGAGGGAAGACCCGTCACACTTAAAATTCTCGGCACAGCAAACGCTTCGTTATAAATAAGTATTGGAATATTTGTTTTGTACGAGTAATTTTCTGCAAGATTTGTCGTTGCGATAGCAACTTCTAAAGTGACAATCAGCTTGTCGCTAAAGACAAAACCAACAGGCGGTTTCCATTTAAAGGTGAGGGAGGCTTGGATCCCGGCGGTGGTATCGCCCGCCGTCGTGGTGACAGTGGCCCCCTTAAACTCAGCGAGGTTTACGGCCTCTATTTGATACATGGAATCTTTAAACATATTACCACCGGTGATGGTGAATTCTGTTTCTACGCCTTCACGAAAAACATATCCCCCGGAGGTGGAGTAAATTTTTAATACATCCTGTGCCAGCGGTTTATCTGGTGGTGGTTTTGGCTTAAATGGCGTCTCACCCGCCTTGACTGCATCGGATTGATCGGCCAATGGATCAGAATCACCAAAAGGATCTGATCCGCAGGCATTGATAAAGCCAGTGATTGCAATAAGTGTTAAAATTTTATAGACGCTTTTCATAGTTTCCCCTTACCCATTGTTTGCACGTTTAAAAGAGAACGGATAAGAGACTTTTACGTCAACTCCACCGTATGGAAGTGGAAACTTCCAACTTCGTAAACGCAACAAGATACAGTCTTCAATTTGTTTCGAATTTAATGTTGTATTCTCAACGTCTGCCAGTTTGATTTGTCCATTGGAGCCAATGACAAACTTCACACCCACGCGGCCCGACAAGGAAGCATCGAGCTGCAGTCCTTGCTCATAGCAGAAACGAATTTGACCCATGTTTCTTTGAATCACTCCGTCGATCACATCGCGATCCAGACCACCGTCTATGATCGCTTCTCGACCCAGTGGGATCGGCATATTTCCAGCTGATCCCGCCATACTTAACTTACCGTAACCTGCTTGTCCGCCACCTTTGCCTTTGGTGCCGTAACCACCACCACCGGCCATGTTGGCGCCAGCTCCGAGCGGTGCGGATACCAGGCCTTTGCCGTAGATGGAAGTTTGCACGCCGCCGCTGCCTGCGGTTCCACCAAGGCCCGGGCCCGCCGTTGTGTTGACGGCATTGAGATTGAGTCCACCTTTTTGCGGACTTTTATTTAAACTTCCCAAAACCGCCAGCGCGCCCAATCTTTTAATGCCATTGAATGTTTTTTTGGTTTCGGTCGTTTTAACGGTGGCTTGATCTTTTTTAACCACGGGTTGCTTTGCAGTTTCGCGAGGTGGAATCTTTTTTACAATCTGTACCACTTGCTGCTTAAGCTCTTCTTTTAAATCCTCAGAGGGTCCGGCCATTCGCATGATTGTCATGAGACCGCCGTTGAGTAGGAATACAAACAAAGCGATGATGTAGATGAGTTTATTGTTATCTTTAGTCACCTGCGGCGCGTGCACCACTTCGTCCACCTGGCTGACCAAAGCCAGTTCGTTATCGCCCTCGAGATGAATCGAACGGTTTTTGATGATCTGTGGATCCACCACTGTGAGGTGACGGTAGTGTATTTTATTGCGATCCAAAAGTTTGAGATCCGAATGCAGCTCCACGCGCCGGTTATCTTCGCGACAGATCACATGCGCCAGTTGTCCATCCCAATGGAAAACTCGGGCTACTTTATCTTTGTTTTTTAAAACAAGTTTTTTCACGATATCCCTCTCATTTGTCGCATCCGATGTGACCTCTAGTAGCGTGCTGCCGATTGTTGAATACGATCTTTAAAATCTTTTCGCACCTGTAAAAGGCCGTCCAAAACTTTATCTTGCTCCACTGTGGTTACGGCCTCACCAGTGAAGTGATACTTCCCTTGCACGAGGAGCTCGTCGAAACTCATGTCAGTTGATTTTTTATCAGAATTTTTATTGGGCGCAGGCTGTGACTGCTGGCTCTTGCCACTTGCTTTATCAGTGGCCGTCTCTGGTGCTGCCCCCACAATTCCCACAATAAAAATAAATGCTGCTATCACAATTCCCCCTATTTAATTTCGATAGAATCCAAACGGCTTTGTAAATAGGCCACCATGGAACTCCGACCCAATTGTTTTTCGAATGTTAATAATTGTTGCAAACGAGTTTTATCAAACGGCGATTCGCGCACTTGCTGGCGAAGTTTTTCCACTTCGGCAATGGCTGGCTGGGCGGGAGCTGCAGCGGCCACAGTGCGCACGATGAGTAAACTTTGCAGCTCCGCAGGGACAACCGCCTTGACCACATCCAACTCTTTCACAGAAATGGCGCGCATCGGCTCCACCTGATTTTGCACGTTGTCGCTAAATTTAGCGAAAGCGTCTTTGTTTTTATAGATTTCCGCAAGCTTCCCCTGAATGTCATTGGCTTTGGTCTGATGGGGAGCCGCTTGTTCGGACAATAAGCCTAGATATTGCTGTTCTTCCTCTGCAGAAAGACCGGCTGGGACGGGCAATGATAGGACTTCGTTGTAAAAACGTTGATGCTCTTGAGCTAAAAGATTTAGCAATACAATTTGTGAGGCCCATTCTTGCTGGTCCACTGCACGACTTGCTAACTTTTCGGTTTCTTCCATGAGCGCTACTCGTGATTTTAAACTTTGCGCCAGCTTTTTTTGATTCGACGATTCTAATACAGACTTAGAAAGTTTTTCTTTTTGCGTGAGATATTTGGCCATAAGCTCCGCGCGAACTGCCGACTTTCCAAAAGGCGTGACGATAAACTGAGTGCCGCTGGTGATCGGCGCGAGCAAAACTAACTTGCCAGTTTTCGCATAAACTTCGTACACCGCTTCAGTATAAAACTCAGGCTTTTTAAGCAGTAGATTTTTATAGGCTTCGAGGTCTTTTTCGGGCTGCTTCGATGTTTTCACAATCTGAGCCACCACGGCCAACGTTTTGTCTGTGTCTTTTGATTCTTTAACAAATTGCTTATAATAAGACGAAGAGTCTTTTTGTGCTAAATCCGCAAGCACAGCCATCTTTAACGAGCGCCCCGCAGGATCAGTATCTTTTACCACGACCTTTTCGGTGGTGGCGAGAGCTGTTGCGAAGTCAAATTGCAGCTCAGCCAGCCATGCCTTTCGCGAAAGCGCAAACTGCATATCTTCCTGCGAAACTCCCGGTTGACGAATCAGCTGATCGGCGGCATCCCGTGCCTCGGGAAGCTTTCGCAATTTTTCTGCGAGAATTAATTTATTTTTTAAATAAACATTTTTCTCCTCTTGTGTGGCACCTGTTCCATCGAAGCGATTTAAAGTGATCCAAGCCTTATCCAGATCTTGGCTCGCCGCTTGCTGAGAGGATTGTGTGAGGACAGATTTTCGCGCAAGTCCCAAAAACGCAGCCGCTTGGGTTGGTAGCGCCGAAGAAAGTTCTTTGGACCAGGCTTCGAGGCGTGTGTCGTCTTTAAGTACAACAAGTGAGTCTAAGGACAGCTCTGCGGCCTTTGAGCGAATGTCTGCTGACGCTTTTTTATCAAGAGCTAAGGCACGCATCTGTTCGGCCGCTGCACCGTACTGACCCGCCTCATAAACCATGTGCGCACGTTGGTAACGGACATCCATTTCTTTTTTGCGCTCAATACTTAGATCTAAGTAGGCTTGGGTGGTTTTGTCGACAAGGGAGTTGTTCTTGCTGAGCTCTGCATTTTCGATGGCTGCAAGTAACGATACTTCTAACCAGTCCTTCCGAGCTTTCTCCATCTTGGGCTGACTTTTTGCTTCTTGCGAAAGTGCGGTGGCCACTAGCAGGTTTTCACGCACGGAAAGCTCGTAGTCTTTTAACTGAGCCGCAACCTGGGCTTGCCACAAGCGCATATCAACTTCCGACGGAAAGACCGCTAAATATTTTTGGTACGACTCCAGGAGCTCTTGCGAAGGAGACTTTTTCTCCATGGTGTTCCAATCGAGAACAAATTGGCGCAAGCGAACTTTGAGCTGTTTGCACGTATCATCAACACAATTCCCTAAGCCACTCCAAAGTGACAAGGCAGTTTCGTAGTCACGCGCGGCCTCTTTGCGATTCTGATGGGCCGCTTGCAATTGTGCTAAGTGGACGTGACCTTCCATGCGGGCTTTGGGTTCCGACTGACGCTGAATCGAGAATCTCCAGGCAGAGATGGCCGCCGGCACTTGGCCCAAGCGTTCGTATTCTGAAGCCAAGTAAGAAAGATGTGCAAGCTTTGCGTTGTCTGGACTGAGTTTATAGAGCGTATTGAGTTCTGCTTCGTTAAACGGTCGGCGCGCGAGAAATGTTGCCAAATCGCGAGAAACCTCTTCTTGAAATTGGATATCTAAGGAGATCACTCCGGACTGGGAGCGCGACAAGAGCTCTGGTGTCTGTAGGACTTTTTTAAGTTCCACAACACCTTGCTCCACTTGTCCTTGATTAAAGTAGCACCAGCCAGCTCTGTAGGTAGCCAGGCCTTTTTGCGACGATGACGATTGCATGACTTTTTTGTAAAAACCTAAGGCCTGAGCGTAATTTCGTTTTTTAAAATAAATTTCTGCCAGACTGAGCTGCGCTTCGGAAGAGATTTTTTCGTTTTTGTCATTGAGCAAAGACTCGTAGATGGCCATGGCCTTACTCTCTTGACCACTGAGCTCATGCAAATGCCCGATTTGCGTATTGACGCGGGCTTTTTGCTCATTCTCCAACGTTGGTAAAACTTCGTTGTACAAACGGATGGCTTTTTCGCGATCTTTGCTTCCTGCGGTGCAAACTGTGCAGCCTTGATTGAGCTCTTTCATGGAAAGGCGACGCGCGCGCTCCGCATGCAAATCGGCAAGGCGAAGAGTGATGGACGCCCGGGAAGTGTCCGAAGGGGGCAGATTTAAATTCACTTGCGTGAGCTTCTCTATGAGTTTTTCCTGCGCCATCTCGTCGAGATTCTGCGCCAAACTCTGAAAACTTAAAAAAAGAATTGTAGCAAAAATAAAACCCTTCATGCCCCCGCCTTATTACTTCATCAAAATCGCAAATTTAATATCGCTAAATCCTGCATTTCCTGTGGCCAAGATAATCGCATTCATTTGTGTAAACTGAACGCGCCGATCTGCTTGCAGGGTTACAATTCCAGGAAACTCAGTGTCCGGATGCAATTCTTTGTGCTGCTCCCGCAAACCCATGAGCGCAGCTACAAGATCCGCCTCTTTAATTTCTTTATCTTCCAAAAAAAGTTTTTCCCCGTCGATTTTAATCACCGGATTTCTCTCGATGATATCGCCAAGGGCTGCTTTAGGCAGTTCCATGTCTTTACCGAGAGTGAGCAATTCACCTGTTGAGGAAAAACTCATCAGCAAAAAGATCACCAAGATCGAGAACGCGTCGATCAGCGCTGTTAGTAACAAATCTGAAAAAATATTTCTTTTTTCTCTGGCGTGCTTCGGATTCAAAATCGAAGCCCCAGCAAGAGTATGAAAAAGTGTTGGTTTTACCAATGAATTACCGGCGGCATTTGACATCATAACGGCGACACTCCTAAATCGATAAGACCATTTCTTTTAAATTGATCCATGAGAGCGATCATATCTTCGTAGACCGACTGGGCCTGTGGCTGAATCAATGCAGTTCGCAAATCGGGCTCAAACGTTTTAAGTTCCTGTACCGCTGACTCTAAATCAGCGAAGTTGGTTTTTCCTTCGACGCCTCTAACGACAAATTTGCGCAGCTTCATCGGGACTTTTTCGCTATCTTGAATGTTGATGGCAAGCTCTCCCCCATTTCCCATATTGACCCACAGTGTGGGCTTTTTGGGAGTTTCGCTGGCTGGCTGTCCACCCACGGCTTGTTTCACATCCAGTGTTCCGACCTGCACCCACACCGCTGTTAATAGCAGAAAGCAAATGCACGCCGAAAGAAGATCAATAAATGGAATCAAATTGATTTCAAAATCCAAATGTTTTTTTCCGCGCTTCATTGAAGGCCCCCCGAGGAAAAAGTTACTGATTACTCAGCAGAAGTATTTTTGTAACGCAAACCTTTTACTGTCATTGGATCGTAGGCATAGCTTAAAAGATTAAACGCCTTCAAAGCCCCTTGCGTGAGTTCTTCCATCAACACATTCGTGCGGTTGACAAGAATCGCGTAGGCAACGAGCGCCGGAATGGCGGTGATCAGTCCGTAAGCGGTGGCATTCATGGCTTCGGAAATACCAGCAGACAAGAGGGCCGCTTTTTCAGAGGGATTTGCATAGGAGACCGCCGCAAATGACTTGATCATCCCAGTGATTGTACCAAGGAGGCCAGTGAGCGTTGCCACGTTTCCAAGCATCGATAAAAACGAAGTGCGTTTATCAAGGGCTGCGTTTTCGGCGATAAGAACTTCGTCCATGCGGCCTTGAATTTCTTCTTTACCACCCAAATTTTTAGCGGCTGTTGCCCCAGCAAAAATAGCAGTTGCCAACGTGTTTTCGCGCATGCTTTGAGTTTTTTGAATCACCTGTTCAATATCTCCGCGGCGAATCGTATCTTCCATTTGCGAAACAAACTCAACGTTGTTGGTTTTGCGCTTCATAAATAAAAAGTACACGCGCTCAATGATGATTGCGATAGAGATCAATTGAATGATCATGATCGGATACATCCAGAATCCGCCTTGTTCAAATGCCATTGCGATTTTTGCTAACATTAACTTCCCCCTGTAGATTGATCGTTCTGTGAAAAATCAAAACACAATCACAACTGACTTCAAACCAAAATTTAAAATTAGGCCTAACATGTGAAAAAATAATGGGTTGCGCCAACAAAACTTACAGAGACTTAAGATGTTTTGCTTACAAAATAGGATAGTATTCTTAAATAGTGTGAATACGGATCACGGTTTTTTAGAATCAGTGAATTTTTTCAGAAGCTGTTGATTGAGGCCATCCACATCGACGCGGGATGGGGTATTTTGAAATTTGTCTTTGACGGCCTTTCCCAAAACTCGGCTGGTTCGGTGATAAAAACCGCAAACACTACAAAGGCTTAAATGCAATTGCAGCTGGAGCCAGAGGCGCCAGGTTTTTTTATCATTTTTCAGTTCCATGAACTCCACGGCGTGCTTGCAGGTTAAGGCAAACTCCTCTCCCCGAGGCGAGGCCATTTTGTAATACAGATCATGCCAAAGCTGGCGAAGTTTTTTTCTCATCGAAACGCCTTTTCAGAGCCTAATTTACCGTTGAGACATTTTCTTAATTTTTCTTTGGCTCTGAAGATCAACACTCGCAGATGCGATGACGTCACTCCCAAAACCTTGCAGATATCCCCGGACTCCTCGTCTTCAACTTCCGTCATGACAAACGCGGTGGCTTGTTGCTCGGTAAGGCCATCCATGCAATCTTCAATAAATTGTGCCACCTGTTGTCGCTCCATCACTTTGTAGGGATCCGCAGGCTCTACCTTCCACCAGCCATCGGGAGTAAAAGAGCTATCCATTACTTTTTGCATATCATCCTCCGGAACCATTCTTTTTTGCAGTCGCCGATGTTCGCGAATTTTATTAAACAAAATTCCGCAGATAAACGTTCGTAATTGCGAGCGACCTTCAAACTGGTCGAGATTTGCAAAAAACGTTTCCCAGGTTTGATGTATCAACTCCCCCACGTCCTCTTTATCAATGCGATTGGCTAAGGAGACGCGAATAAGAAAAGGGTTCACCTCTTCAAACAAAGTTTTTAAAAATGCCGGATCACGACTTTGCAGCAAAGTTAGCAATTTTTGGTCAATCATAGCCCCGACTCATAGCAACGCTTCCCTATTTAATCAAATGAAAGTGGTCGGAGATAATGATTGTCATAGCCGTTGGGATTTTTTTGCAGGTATTTTTGATGAACCTCTTCGGCCGCCCAAAACTTTTTGGCCTCACTGACCTCGGTGACAATTTCGGCCTTCCAGGCGCGCGATTTACTCACTTTGTTCTTAAAAGATTCGGCAACCTTTTTTTGTTCGGGGGTGTGGTAAAAAACCGCCGATCGGTACTGATTACCGATATCGTTGCCTTGACGATCTTTGGTGGTGGGATCGTGCATTTTAAAAAACTGCTCAAGAAGATACGTATAACTCACTTTCTTAGGATCAAATTGAATCTCTACACTTTCGGCATGTTTTGTCTGCCCACCCTTCATATCACTGTATTTTGGGTTCTCAGAAATTCCTCCTGCATAGCCCACCTTGGTGCTGACAACACCGGGAATTTTTCGAAAAAACTCTTCAACGCCCCAAAAGCAGCCAGCAGCAAAAGTTGCCACTTCTAGTTTGCTGTTTTGTTGAGCGGACTGGGCCTGTATGCTACATAGTAAAGTTAGCAAAAGAATGCTGCGCACGGGACCTCCTGGTCAGTAGGTGAGAGACTGCCACCGACGTTTTGTTACACCTCTGGAACAATATTTTTTTTACTGTAACGATTTGTACTTTCCCTGCTCATACCATAAGATTTTTAGGAGGTGTTCCATGAAAATTCTTTTCCGTCTGTTAATCTTAGTCCTAACTTGCTTTAATTCAAAGTCATTTGCCGCCGGCGACGCAAAACAATACAGTCAGCGCCCGAGCGATGCAGAGCTTAAAAAGAAGCTCACACCTATGCAGTACAACGTCACTCAGCACGAAGGTACTGAGCCGCCCTTTCAAAATTCTTATTGGAAAAGCAAAGACGAAGGCATATATGTTGATATTGTGTCGGGAGAGCCGCTCTTTAGTTCCCTGGATAAATTTGACTCAGGCACTGGTTGGCCCAGTTTTACCAAACCGCTAGCTACCGAGAACATCGTCGAGAAAACCGATCGCCAACTTTTTAGCGAGCGCACCGAAGTTCGCAGCAAAAACGCTAACTCCCATTTAGGCCACGTTTTTAAGGATGGTCCGGCCCCGACGGGCTTGCGCTATTGCATCAACTCCGCATCACTCAAGTTTATCCCAAAAAATAAACTTAAATCAGAGGGTTTCGAGACGTATCTCAAACTCTTTGAAGTTAAAAAATAACACCGAGGTTCTATGCTTCTGCTCGTTGTTTCCTATTTGGCCGGTGCCCTGACTATTTTGAGTCCGTGCATTTTGCCGGTGTTGCCCTTGGTATTTTCCAAAGCGCAGAGTTCGTTTTGGCGAAATCGATTTCCTTTGCTGTTAGGCATGGCCCTCACATTTTCATTTTTCTCAAGCCTGGCCATTGTTGGGGGAGAATGGATCGGTCGGGCCAATGAAATTGGCCGCTGGCTGGCACTGGTTTTAATGAGTCTTTTTGGACTTTCTCTTCTGTTTCCACGGTTCACCGAATTTTTAATGTCTCCACTCAGTAACCTTGGGGCAAAACTCGGGCAATCTGCAAACGACAACAGTCCCCGCAGTTCCCTATTGATCGGAATCAGCACGGGCCTCTTGTGGGCTCCCTGTGCAGGACCGATTTTGGGTCTGATCCTCACCGGCGCAGCGTCTCAAGAGTCTGCGGGCTCGTCCTTTGGTCTCCTTGTGGCCTACTCGCTGGGCGCTGCAACGTCATTGTCCTTGGCACTCACGGCGGGGAACCGTTTGCTGAAAAAATTTAAAAATGTTTTGGGAATGGACAAATTTGTTAAAAAAGGAATTGGTCTGGCTGTTTTATTTGGCGTCGTGATGATTCTTTTTAAGTTGGACCAAACGCTCCTCACGCAACTTTCAAAAATCAGCACGGATTCCATCGAAAACAAGCTTCTGACTGCTGCAGGACTGCAGCAAAAAGATAAACATCCCACCGAACTTCCTCCCCTGCCGCTCGATACTCCCTGGATCAACTCTTCCCCCCTGGATGTTAAGGCTCTCAAGGGCAAAGTTGTTCTCATCGATTTTTGGACCTACTCCTGTATCAATTGTTTGCGCACGCTGCCGCACTTAAAATCATGGCACGAAAAATACAAAAACTCGGGCCTGGTAATCATCGGTGTGCACACCCCCGAATTTGCCTTCGAAAAGAAGATCGAAAATGTGCAGGCCGCCATCACCGACTTAGGCATCACCTACCCGGTGACTATCGATAACTCCTATCAAATTTGGCGCACGTTCAAAAACCGCTACTGGCCTGCGCACTATTTTGTCGATCGGCAAGGAAAAATTCGCCATCACCATTTTGGTGAGGGAAAGTATGATGAATCAGAAAGCATTTTGCGAAAGCTCTTGGCGGAAGACGGAACAGAAATTCAAACCACAGAAAGCGAGTTAAAAGCCGAGGGAGTGTTGCAACCTAGCGTCTATGCAAAAGTGAAATCCCCCGAAACATACCTGGGCTATTCCCGCCTCAAAAACTTTATCAACAACACAGCTCCACAGAAAGACAGTGTCCATAATTACGTCGCACCAGAAAAATTACAGCTCAACGAGTGGTCACTAACGGGCTCTTGGAAAATCGAAAAAGAGCGAGCGATTGCCCAAAGCGCAAACACAAAAATCACTTTTCAATTTCAAGCCCGAGATCTACATCTGGTTTTAGGCGCCGCAAAAACACCCATAATATTCAAAGTCACGATCGACGGTCAAGCACCCGGAAAAAACCACGGCACAGACACCGACGAAAGCGGCCAAGGCCAAATCAAAGACCACCGCCTTTACCAACTGCTCCGCCTCCAAGACGACCCAACAACAACATCACATACCTTCGAAATCGAATTTATGGAAAGAGACGCCGAAGCCTACGCCTTCACCTTCGGCTAAAATTCTATTCAATAATATCAGGGATAAGTATGCGAGAGATTCGTCTCGAAAATTTTCGCAGCCGAGGCGCGAGACCAAACGCCGCGGAGGCCTACTTCATGTAGGCCGCACAAGGAGTTTGGTTGAGCAACGAAGGATCCGGAAATTTTAGAACGAATCTAGTATTCGTCGTCGACGCGTTCGGTGTCTACACTGCTAATTCCGCGAACTTCTTCCATAAAATTCTCATCTTCGAAGCTGTCCACATCGGTGCTGGCTTCGTCGATATCAAGTTCTTGGATGGCGCTCATGAAATCTGGCTCGGAACTTAAATCCTTGCGGATCAATTCTAAAAATTTCAGCGGGTACCGAGACGTGAGCTCCTCGATGTACTGTTCGAGTTTGCCTTCGGAGAGAATTTTTTTGCGATTCTGAATTTTTTTCCAGAAAAACAGGTAGTGGTAACGGCAATAACTTTCGACCACAGACGGTTGGTCGCAGTCTTTCACACGACAAAGAATTCGTCCTTCGGCATCGGTGAGAATGATATCTTTGACTGCTTTGCTTTCCGCTTTGGCGTCGGTTACTGAACCGACAGCTGCTGGCTCGATTTCCAATTCAGCGCCTTTGGCCTGAAGCGTTTTGGGGGTGGCCTTTTTTGCCTGGGCTTTTGCTGGCGTCTTTGCGGAAGCTTTAGTTTCCGCTGTTTTTATGGCTGCTTTGACAACCGCTTCCTTGACTACCTTTTTAGGTTTCGCAAGGGCAGGTGCGGCTTTTTTCTTAGGCAGCAATTTTTCCGCGATTTTCTTGGCCGTTTTCAATGCCATTTTTTTGACCAATTTGGCTGCAGGAATTTTTACCTTATTTGCAGGCTTGGCAGCAACTTTTGCTGGCTTTTTAGCCTTAGCTGCTGAAGGTTTGGATTTTTTTGCAACTTTTGCGGGTTTTTTTGCTTTTTTTGCCATGGCGTAAGCATTGATTCATCTCCTGTTTAGAGTCAATAGGCTCACTGCATAATTATACTGCGCATCTATATGTCGAAGCTCAGGTCTTTACTTCGAGCATAAACCCGTGTTCTATCCAAGAAATTAAGCACAATTCATTGGGAGGAATTCATGAGCACAACTTACATAATTGCAGCCACACGTACACCTGTTGGTAGTTTCCAGGGAGCCTTGAGCAGTCTGTCTGCACCTAAACTCGGATCCATCGTCATTAAAAGCGCCCTCGAAAAAGCGAATCTAAAACCCGATGACGTCAGTGAAGTTATTTTTGGCGAAGTTTTGACCGCTGGTGTGGGTCAGGCCCCTGCCCGTCAAGCGGCTTTGGGCGCGGGTCTCCCAACATCGGTTCCATGCATGACCATCAACAAAGTCTGCGGCTCGGGATTAAAAGCCGTCATGCTTGGGGCTGATTCCATTGCCCTCGGTCGAAGCGACGTGGTTGTGGCTGGTGGACAGGAAAATATGACCCTGGCGCCTCACCTTCTAGAAAATTCCCGTGCGGGCTACCGCATGGGCCACATTTCGGCCACGGACTCCATGATCAAAGATGGACTTTGGGATCCTTATAATAATTTTCACATGGGAGAGGCCGCAGAGCTTTGCGTGCGCGAACATCGTTTTACGCGCGAAGAGCAAGATCAATTCGCCAAAGAAAGTTACGAGCTGGCTATTGCCGCGCAAAAGAATGGCTGGTTTAACCACGAAATCACTCCTGTCGAAATCGCCATGAAAGACAAATCCACAATGGTTTCACAAGACGAAGAACCCGGAAAGGTGAAGTTTGATAAAATTCCCTCTCTGCGTCCCGCCTTTAGCAAAGATGGAACGATCACTGCAGCCAATGCTTCTAAAATCAACGACGGTGCGGCCTGTGTGATTCTTGCCAGCGAGAAAATAGTCCAGAGCAAAAATTTAAAACCACTTGCAAAAATTATCTCTCATTCCACCTTTGCCCACGATCCAAAATGGTTTACCACGGCGCCTGTGACCGCCATCAAAAAAGTCTGCGAGCAAGCCAAGATGACTGTGGAACAAATCGATCTTTTCGAGATCAACGAAGCCTTTGCGGTGGTGACATTGGCCGCTATGCGCGAATTTAAAATTCCACGGAACAAAGTGAATGTTCACGGTGGTGCAATCGCCCTCGGCCACCCCATCGGTGGCAGCGGTGCCCGCCTCCTCACCACTCTTGTGCACGCTTTGAAAACGCAAAATAAAAAATATGGTTTAGTCACACTTTGCATTGGCGGAGGCGAAGCCGTGGCAATGATTGTGGAGAGCCTATGATCAACAAGGTAGTTGCTGACTGCGATACCGCCTTAAAGGGTATCAAAGACAATATGACTCTGCTGGTAGGTGGTTTTGGACTTTGCGGAATTCCTGAAAACCTCATCGTCGCTCTCAAACGCACCGGTGCAAAAAATTTAACCTGTGTGTCTAATAATGCCGGCGTGGATGGGTTTGGTCTTGGCCAATTGCTAGAGTCTCGACAAATTAAAAAAATGATTTCAAGCTATGTGGGCGAGAATAAAGAATTTGAGCGTCAGTTTTTGAGTGGTGAACTGGAAGTGGAACTCAATCCCCAAGGAACCTTGGCCGAACGCTTGCGCGCTGGCGGTGCAGGAATTCCAGCCTTCTACACTCCAACAGGAGTGGGCACCGTGGTCGCCGACGGAAAAGACGTGCGCGAATTTGAAGGTCGAAAGTATGTGTTAGAGCGGGCCATTCAGGGAGACTACGCATTGATCAAAGCTTGGAAGGCTGACCCTTTCGGAAACCTGGTGTTTCGCAAAACAGCTCGTAATTTTAATCCGATGATGGCGGCCGCAGGTAAGATCACCATCGTCGAAGTTGAAGAAATCGTAGGCTACGGCGACATCGATCCCGATCATGTTCACACTCCTGGCATCTATGTGCAAATGGTGGTGCGCGGTCCCAGCTACGAAAAGCGTATCGAACAACGAACAGTGAGACAGTAACATGCCTTTTACACGCGAACAAATTGCCCAGCGGATTGCCAAAGAAATCAAAGACGGCTTCGTCGTTAATCTTGGTATTGGTATCCCAACTCTCGTCGCCAATTACATTCCTACGGGAACAAGTGTTATGTTACAGAGTGAAAATGGACTCCTCGGAATGGGTCCCTTCCCCTTAGAAAAAGACATCGATCCTGACTTGATTAATGCCGGCAAGCAAACTGTCACTGCTGTTGCTGGAGCTAGTTTTTTTTCGTCAGCGGAAAGTTTTGAAATGATTCGTGGAGGTCATGTGAACTTGACCGTTCTCGGAGCGATGCAAGTGGATGTGGAACGATCTATCGCCAACTGGATGGTGCCTGGAAAAATGATCAAGGGCATGGGTGGAGCCATGGATCTGGTCGCCGGGGCCCGACGAGTCGTCGTGGCCATGCAGCACATCGACCGATCAGGAGACAAAAAGCTTTTAAAAAAATGCACACTTCCCATCACGGGAATTAACTGCATTGATCTCATTGTGTCGGACTACGGCGTGTTCGAAATTAAAGATGGCAAGTTTATACTCATCGAAAAAGCGCCTGACCTCACCGTGGAACAAATCATCGAAGCCACTGGGGCGCCAGTTGAAGTGAAAATCTAATCAGTGATAGCGTCGGGCTTTCCGATGTCGTCCTTGGGGAAGCGCCAAAGATTATCTTTTTGACAATTGCTGTGGGCAAAATAGTCAAACTCCACAAGAGCTCGCGCGTTGTCCGACTTTGAAGCTTCGTAGCGACCGTGTTTGCGTTTGTAAATCTGAGTCAGCTCTTCGATTTGCGGGCGTGAAAATCTCTCAAAAAGGTTGCTGGTGACACAAAAACAAAGCTGTTTCATTTTTTCTTTTGGTATTTTTCTTTGATACATCTGCAAGCAGTGCTTTTCGATCTCCATCAACGACGCAGACGACACCGAAGCCGCAAAAAAAACGAAAATCACTAAACAACTACGCATACCGGCCCTTGGTGGTTTTATTACCTGCCAGTGTTTTAATATTTTCTTCATGTCGACCGTTAACACGTTTTAAATTTTCGTTATAGGCCTCTTCGATTTTCTTAAGGCGATATTCAAAATGATCTTCTTTTTGTTTTACAATCTGTTCCTGCGCCTGCTGATTTTTTAGGTCTTTTTCTTGGCTCTGGCGCTCCATTGTCGTGATGTGGTTTTGATAGTCGTCCTTTAATTGAGTGAGCATTCCATCATAGCGACTTTGCATTTCGTAAAGATCTGTTTGATGCTTTTTTTGCATCTCTTCCATTTGTGTTGAAAAGCGTTGGTTCATATCTTCACGCTCTTTCACGTGCGAGTGTCGTTCCGTATAGAGAACCTTTTGCTGTTCATTTCGTAAACCATCCACATTGCGCTCGTGTTGTTTTTGCAAATTATTTCTATCTTTTACATAGTCGTCTTGGATTTTGCGAAAACGAAAATCTTGCATTCCTTGCTTTTGAATTGAATCTTTGGAGTACTGTCTTTGCAGGCGCGCTACCTGTGCGTCGTGATGATCGGCCTCCTCGATCAAGTGGTCATTGAAAAAATCGTGGGAATCTTTTAGCTTTTCTTCGGTTTGGCGCTGAGAGTTCACGGCCTGATCGCGTCGGATGTTTTGATGTAGGGCCAGCTGAGCCGAACGCTCTTTTTGCAACCCCTCGAGGTTGTCTTGATAGGAAATCTTAACGTTTTCGAGTTGGCGTTTTTTAGCCCGCTCAGTTTTCCTTAAATCACGGTCATGTTCTTTTTTAGTGTCTGCAAGCTCAACCTTTAACTGCTCCATCTGCTTGCCATGACGACCCACTTCGAGGTCTTCTTTAGACTTTTCCAAAGCCTCCCGCTCTTTTTCGAGCTGTTTATGCATTGTTCGTTTTTCGTGCGCCAGGCCGTCGCGACTCAACTCGCGCATTTCCTCAAGCATGGCGGAGTGATCTCGATCCTTGTTTACTAATTGACGTTGATACTTGTCTTCGGTCTCTTCCAATTTGAAGCTTTGCTTCTGTTGGCTTTTTTTACTTTCACGTTCTTTTTGTGCACGGTAGGTCTCGTACTCAGTGGAAACCTTATCCATGGCGTCTTTTTGATTGTCTGCCGAAATATTTTCGCGCTTATCATAGCTTCTGGCCATTCGCTCTTTTTGGTCGAGTAGCATCTGTTGCGACTTTGCACTTTGTTTCGAGTAAGCATCCTGACTGGCGAGTTCTTTTTCTTGGATCGTATTATGGTAAGCTTTTTCTTTTTCTGAAAGCTGCGACTTTAAAACAGTTTCGTTTCTCTGTAGATTTTTTTTGTATTCACTTTTGATTTTAGCCTCCTCCATGGCCTGCAGTTCGCGATTCTCCTTGATTTGCTTGTGATGCATCTGCTTGAGATTTTCCATCTCTTTCGAATACTTCATGTCATTTTTGTTGATCGAGGTTTGCCCGGCTTGGTTGCGACGTTTTAGTTCTGTTTGATGGGTTGCTTCGGTTTTAGATATGTTACCGCGATAGGACTCACTGAGTTTTTCTTTTTCTTTAGCATGTTTTGTCTTTAAATCGGCCTCGCGCTTTTGATAATATTCGCGCATTTTTTTAACGTCATCATACGGATCGTTACCACTAATTGCCGACATAGCCCCTCCATGGAACATGCTAGACACAAATTCTCAATAATTAGTATATCACGCCTTATTCTTCTTCAAAATTGTTTTTTTGACGAAAGATTCGTCTCAGGAGACTGTCTCTTCTTTGCGCGTGCTCAGCTTCATACTTTTGTCTAACTTTGTCTCGACGTGCGTCCGACATTTTGGTCTCGACAATCGTCTGACTCCACTTGGACTGCAATAGCAAACCCGACCTTATGCTCTTTCCAACTCTTTCAAGGTGCTCTTGAAAGTTAAAGTCCGAAAATGGAAAGGCCTTTTGAATGGATTTAAGATAATTGGGCAAAACAATTGTTCGCGGCAGGGAAATGCTTGCCACTTTTCGCTGGTAATCGACGGGCCCAAACTCAACTTCTGTACCCTCGGTCAACTCATAGGCACTTTGATCTGCACGCGCAGCGACCCGCACTTTGCCACTCAATACGCTCACTACAATGCGATTGTCTTTAAGATCGACAACGAGCTCTGACTCCGGAGTTACTTGCAAAGTGCCAAATGGAAGCTCGACATCAGCGATCTCACTGAATTTCATCCAGGAAATGCCTTTGTACAGGGAAATATGCTCTTTCCCCGTCCATTCTACAAGCGAGTCTTTAGAAAAAAAGAATTGATCTTTTTCTAATTTAAAATGAGATTTTTTGTGAACGAATAGAACACAGGGGCGAGTTTTATTTTGTAAACAGCGATCGGGCCATTGTGTGCCGCCGTCTGCGTTGCCTTGATTTAAAATCAAAAACAACAACCAGGAAAAAAGCATCACAGCCCCATTTCAGTCAATTGTTTTTTAACTTCCTCTTGAATCTCATCTTCTTTAAAAGAGTTAAGAACTGTCTGATAAACATCAAGGGCATCATTTTTGCGATTTTGATCGGTATAAATATGCGCCATCACAATCATCGATTTTGCTGTCCATAAACTATCGGGAAATAGTTTAAGCATTTTCTCTGACCAGGAAAGTGCCTCTTGCTTGTTGCCTGTAATATAAAAACTACGAACGAGGTAATAGGAGGCTTCCAATTGCGCCGACGAATCTGGAAACTGGGAAACAGTCCCCAGGAATTTTGCAATTGCATTGTCGTATTCGCCTTTTAAAAATGCGTCTTTTCCCGATTGAAACATGGACTGCGAAGCGAGGGTAATATTTTTGTTTTCTTGGATGCGATGAGGGATAACGCTCGCCAAATCTCTTAACCCTTGATTGTTGGAAAAATCTTTTTGATCTCCCATGGCCAGCGCGACTTCTTGTTTAAAATTGTAAAGCCTTGCCAGGACAAGTTCTGATTTTAGTTTTTCCTGCATCACTTTTTTGGATAATAAACCGACTTTGCTTTGCAGCTCTTTGTCGTACGAAAATTCCTGTTCTCCCCGCCATAGCGCAAAGCACGCGCATATCGTCATCAATAGACTTGCATAAACAGAAGATGGCATTCTCATACTTCTTTTATCGGCGATTTAAGCTATGAACTTTATTGCAGAATTGTTTTTTTAGTCGAGGTCCTGAGCCAATTTTAAAAGCTTTTTGTACTCGATTGACACCTCTTGCAAAGTCCATTCTTTTGAGGGACCGCGGCCATTCATAATCTGTGACCGAAGGTCCTGGCTCCGCTCATGCAACTGGTGTGTAACAGACGTAAGTCGCTTGTACAAATCGGGATAGAGCCTCTCGGACTTGCTATCTGCTAGCACAGACTGATGCAGCGTTTGGACTTTGGTCGCCCAGGCCTCAATTTGAGTTTTTTGTGAAGGTTTCTTTTTGCCCTTTGTCGGTTTTAAAATTTTATCTACTTCGAGAGCCAAGTTTAAACCTTTTTGGGAGTTATAAAACAGAAAAAGTCTTTCTGAATTAAAAAAATACGCTTTCTGCTTGGTAGTCATTTGTGCAAATTCTGAAATCTTTTTTGTTTCCTTAGCCGGTAACACCACTGGCTCTTCGACCTTCTGCACCTTTGCAACTGACACCGTTTCAATGACTTTTTTACGCGGACGCTGAGTGACTGTAGCCACGGGTTCAAAGGTCATTTTTAGCGCACGCGTCTGGTGAGCACGATAAGCTTTGAGACCAAAGAAAACGACGAGTGTTCCGCCACACAAGAAAATAAACATGGCCACGGCCGAGGCTACTGAGGACCATCGCTGCTTGGCAACCTCGAGCTGTTCTTTTTTAACCGGATCTTTTTGCGGCTTCGCTAATTTTTCTTTTCCCTCGCCATCGTCCTTGCGGCGTCGACGAGGCTCGTTGGGCGCCGACACTTCTGATTGTGGCTCCGTTCGGTCTTCTTGTGGCTTTTCTGATGTCTTCTCTGATGTCTTCTCTGGTAATTTCTCTGGCAATTTCTCTGCCATTTTGGCTTCGCGCACTTTTACTTTCGGAGGGGGCTCAACTTGCCATTTTTCTTTGGCCAAATCTTCACCGCTCGCTTCAGCAGGTTTTGGTTCAACGGGCAAAAGTTTAATCTTTCGAGTCGGTTTAAAAAATTGCGTGGGCTTTGCAGCGAGTTCTTCCACTTTCGGTTTTTCGTAAATGGACATATCGACGCGAACCGAAGATTCCAAGGGGTTTTCTAATTTGTCGAGATGCCCCAGTGGGACCCAGTTTTCATAGCCAGTTCGCCACACGAAATCGGTGAATTTCACTTTTCCTTTGTCGATCAACTGCAAAACTTGTTCAATCGTAAACGGACCAATTTGGTCGTATTGATTTCGTCCATCCACTTCGATGGTTCGCAAAACGACCCAGTCGGCATCAACTTTAAATTCGGTACCAGCTGTTTTAACCAACCCAGTAATTTCTAAAAAATGCTCTGCCGGCATCCACTGCCCGTCGCCTTCTTTAAAAACCAAGTCCATCAAACTCAGTTCGCCATCTTGAATTTTTTTAACAAGCTCTAAGGTGGAGATGGGTCCTTCGGCTTTTCCATGATTTTCATAATACCAACGCGATTTAGACTCCATGAATTTCTCCCAGCTCCAGCTTATCAATTTCTTGCAAAACTTGAACATAGAATTTTTGAAAATGGACTTGTGCGACGGGGTGTCGAAGCCAAGTGTCTAGACGGCTCCGCGACAGACGTCCAGTTTTGTGTAATTGGTGGATTTTTTCACCAAGCATGGAACCCAAAATCTGAGCCGCTCCGCTGTAAATCACCACGTCGTCCTTATTTAAATTCCCACCGACGTCGCTAACTCCTACACTGAGCTCTTTATTGTAACTCATTAAGAGTTCGCGCATTTTTTGATCGAGAGCTAATTTTAAGACGATCTCGCCACGATCCTTTGGCGAAAATGCCGCCAGTCGCTTCTTGAGATCGTTCATACTGGGCGGTTTGCGATGGGGATTGATAAGTTTACTCAAAAAAAACGAAACAGCATCTAACCAAATTCTTTTTTCAAAATCCATAGGAAATTCACGCAAGCCTTCTGTTAAGCCGCACAACTTGGCATGAAATATCTGCCCCGCAAGTTGAGCCGCGTAATTCACTGTGCCGCGAGCTAAATAGGCTCGTCGAGTTTTGGGATCAAAGAAATTCATGTCATTTTCAACAAATTTCTTAGCCATCAAATAATCATTCGCGCTCAATACTTCGTGCCAAATTTCCAAAAAATCATGATCGCGGAAGGACGACACCGAAAAATCAATTTCTTCTTTGCGACCCAAATCCATGGACAAAATTTGTAAAAGCGACTGCAAATGCTCTGAGTAATCCGCGGCATCGTCGCCTAACAGCGCATCGGTATTTTCCTCGAGAAACAGCAGGTAACTCTGCCACTTGACCCAAGGGGGTGATTCTAAAAGACAAAATTCGTTCTTATTAAACTGGATCACGTTGATCTGGTTTTCGAGATTTTTTTTATAAATCTGAAAATAAATTTTTTCGGGATTTAAAAACAAGGTCACACTGGACACTTTGACCTTTAATTTTTTTTGCACACAGTCTGGTAGTCGTTCCTTGGCGATGTGCAGATCTCCATAAATAACATATATTTTTTCATCACCTTGTAAGCTTTTAAATGTATGGGCCAAACGACTTGCCGCATGCCGGTCCCGTTGCACAAGCCCGCTTAGCGTGGATGCTGTCTTGAGATTGAGCGCCACGCAACGGCCTTTTTGTTGGCGCACTAAATCAAATAACGGTTTGTAGTGTTCCCAGGGAAAACCCCAGTTTTTTGACCATTTGATTCTTCTTAAAAAAGCGGCATCCTCCATGTCCCCCGCGATAAAACGATCGAGTACTTTTTGGTACTTGCTCTCGATGCATTCCACCGCCAAAACAACTTTGTCTCGGCGATAAAGATCGCGCAAAAATCGCAAATGGACGCGCTGGGCTTGTGCAAAGGCATGAAAGTCCCCGCCATAGATAATTTGGGATCTCTGCATTTTTTCGGAAACGATCTGAAGGGAAGAGGCTTTCCAGCGCGCGCGCTCGATGTCTTTCTTGTAGGCAAGTGCATAGCGACGCACCCCTTTAGGCTCCTCGCCCAAATACATCCTGACGTGAAGCTTAATTTTTTGCAGGATATCCCAGCGAATTTGGAAGCTGTCCGTCAACATTTCGCTCCTCAACGGCACTCCACTGTTAAAATTGATTCGTCTAAAGTTATGTCGCTTAAGATTGCAAGGCTAAAAAACTCGGTATACATTGGAAACACTTTAGACATCTTTATCTTAGATTAAGGAAGGCCTGTTATGGACTCAAGTAAAATCACACACAAGACCTCGCTTCTTACGATTATCAGCTTACTCGCGTCTCTGGGTGTCCACCTTTACCTCATTCAGCAGCACATTATGACAAAATACACCATGGGTGAGGCCAGCTCCCTGTGTAACATTAATTCTTTCTTAAACTGTGGCTCCTCCATCGCGAGCTCCTACTCTGAGTTTTTGGGAACACCGCTTTCACTTTTTGCCATGGTCACTCACCTTTTGATTCTCTTTTTCTACTTAAAAATCTTTCTGAGCGAATCGGCGCCGGAGCAAAAGAAGAACCGATCGCTGGCCCTCTGCTTGGCCGCCTTTTCGTTTGCGGCAAGCCTTGTAATGGCCGGGATCTCATTGGTTGTTTTAAAAAGCCTCTGCCCCTTCTGTACCGTGGCCTACGTGCTGTCGCTTATTACACTCTTGGGAATTTGGAAAACGTCGGCAGACAACAAGCTGCCAGACGTCCCTGGGATCCTTAAACCTCTTGTGGTGAGCGGTATTTTAATTGTAGCGGTTGGTTGGGCGTCGGGAAAAGTTTTTTTACGCAAATACAAGCACCCCGATTTTGATCAAATCACAATGTTGCAGATTCAGAAATGGGCGAGCCAACCCGATCAAACCATTGCACTAGTTGCGCCACAAAAGTTTGGACCCGACTCGGCAAAGATGAAGATCATCGAGTTTGCCGACTTTTTATGCCCTCACTGTAAATTCGCCTATGCCAAGCTCCACACCTTTGCTAAGGCCAACGGCGATGTTCAAATCATTTTTCAGACATGGCCTTTGGATGCCTGTGCCCCCGTCGGAGACAGTGTGGGACGGCGCTGTGAGTTGGCAAAGATTTCCTACTGCGCCAACCAGCAGGGGCTGGGCGACGAAGCGCAGGGATATATTTTTGCAATGCAGGAAATACTCAGTGGATTACCAGACTTGAAACCAGAGGTTCAAGTCATGAGTCAAAAGCTTTCTCTCAACTCTGAAAACATGTTCAGCTGTTTGGCAAATCCGCAAACCTTGGCAGATGTTAAAGCTCAGGTTGAACTTGGAAAAAGTCTCGGCATCGAAGGTACACCCACAGTATTTATTAATAACAAACTCTTCCCGGGCGGCGCACACATTCCTGCTCTACAGGAAGTTTACAAAAAGATTCAATCAGGCCAGTAAAAGTCGAAATACTGAAACAAATCTCTGAAAGAGAATGTGTCAGTGTACATGGCATTTACAAAAATGGTGTACGCCACAAATACTGCAAGGAAACTATAAAAGCTGGCTTTAAAAAAATAAATGGTGCTGCTGAGATCACTCGCTCGTACACTTTTTTGCACTTTTTCAATGGTCATCAGGGTTTTTTTAAGATCAATGAAATGTTCGGCGATACGATCAGATAGTTCTTTTTGCTTGGACTTATTGATGTGGGGCGACTTCCCCACTTCGTGCTTTGTTTTAATTGCCACAACCAGACCTTTGGCGTGCTCGACAAAACGCCGCGACCGCACAACGAAAGCTGGAAACTCCTCGAATCCACTGTAAACGTTTTCCAGTTCTTTTTGGGCGCGATCGTAATGACCGTGGACAACCGAAGACAGCACCACATAGCCAAAAGAAAGATTGCGGTTCCCGCCATCCCTTTCGATCAGTGCAGAAAGTCTTTTCTCTAAACCCTTGAAATCAAACGACGGATTTGCTCCTCCTGTCGACGAAGTCAGGGAGTTTCCGTGTGATGAACTGGAATTTGTTTTACGGGCAGCATCCATGCAGTTTGTATCGGTTTTTTGCAGAAACTCCTTTAACTTTCAGGCTCATTGAGGCATCGCATTATAAATGTAAACTATGGACATACGTCTGCGATGCGGACCACAATTAAGTATGAAGCCGTATGGATGCGCTTCAATGTTTTCACGGAGGAAATATGTCCGAACAGGATAAAAACGAATTTGTTCCAGTTCCCTTACCTTTTCAAATTCCTGAACCTCCGGATCTATCCAAAGTTCCGCTGAGTGTTATTCATTCAGCTACGGTCGAAACACTTATTTCGCAAACCGAAGATCTTTCAGCTCGCCTCAAGGTGCAGATTCGCCGCAATGCTGTGCTCGAGCGCAGAGCCATAGAACTCGAAGAAACTCTCAAAACGACCGACAAAGATTTACAAACCATCAAGCGACAGCAAGAGATTTTGCAGGAAAAAGACTCCACCCACGTCGAAAAAATTCATACATTGCAAAGCAACTTGGAAATGCAAAAAAAGGAACTGGATCTTTTAGAAACCCGCTATTCAGAGAGTCATAGTTTAAGCCAACGGCGCGACGATGAGGCCAAAAACACTCAGCAAGAGTTGCAAACCAAAATAAAAGACCTCGAGCGACTTTTGCCTTTGGAGAAAGAAAATTTTGTTTTACAGGACGAGAATTCTTTTTTAAAAAAGAAAATCGAAGAGCTCTGCAATTACCTGCAAAAAAAGGAAGAAGAATTTAAGGAAGCGCGAAATCTTCTGCAATTAAAAACTGAAAATGTAACTCAACTTGAGCAAGCAGTGGCGTCGCTGCAACAGCAAGTTGAAATGAATCGGAAAGCTATCGAAGAAAAAACGGAGCTCGAAAATCAGCTCATTCTGAAAGAACGCGAAAAAGAACACGCCACGTCCCACCTCACAAACGAAGTGATGACTCATCGACAAGAGCTGAAGAATTTACAACTGATCACCAAAAACATGTCCACTGAAAAAATGCAGCTCTCGATGCAGCTCAAATCCTGCGAGGAGACGATCAATACGCTTTCGAAAGACAACGCTGAGCTTGATAAACAAATCGAAAATTTGCAAAACCTTTGGTACAAACTTCAAGCCGAACATGAAAAAGAAAAAATCAAAACCAACGCCCTCACAAAGCTCAACCGCGAGCTTTCGGTGGAGCTTCAGAGATCGAAGTCTTCAACCAGCTACGAGGATGATTTTTTGAAAAAATATATTACCAACGGAAAAAATATCGAAGTTTAGTACTTAGCAATTGGCAGCGCTTCTGGCTGCGGCGTAGACAAGAGCATTTGCTTTTTCATCTGTGTCGCCGCTAAGGCGTAACCACCATCGCTGCCATCGACAAAATGAATGTGCCCGCCCGCATCTGTGGACTTCACAAAACAGGTCATTAAAGCTGTCGGCGATAAATGCATGCCGTAAAACAAAAGACCCAGTTTATTTTTCTCCTGCAGAATTTCCTGAATTTGTGCAACCATACTTTCTGAACAATCAATGACCATTCTGAGCACAGAGTCATATTTTCTAAAATCTGAATTTACGGGTAAACTCTGCTTGTAAGACCGCATGTCAAAATTTTTAACTTTCCACCCTGTCCACAAAAGGAGCTGTGCCACGCAAATTTCCAGGACGATTTTAAGTCGTTCCCACAAAGAATGCCGACCGAAACGACCGATAATTTTAAGCTCAAGCTTTGAACATTCGGAGGTACTTGCTGCCGCTAAGTTTTTCACCTTGATAGGATGCGAAAGTGGTGAATTGAAATCGACAATGCGGTGAATTTTTCGCGCGACATCCCGCAAGACTTGCTGGGCTTCTCCCTTTTCGGTGGATTTGATCATCATTGAAAGCATGTGTCCACGGTCACAATAAAGTGGAGCCCAACGACACGACAGTCCAGCCATGGCTTCGGCGGAATCTTGCACCGGGCCGGGCGCTAGAAGTCCTTCGCCAGACTTCACAAGCTTCTCGGCGATATCAAATCCGTCGCCTCTAAAAAAAGCTAACGACGGCCCCCCCGGTAACTCATACCGACCGACCATGACGTCATGACCACTCTCCCGCAAGTTTTTTACGGACACAAAACCCACTCGCAAGTGCATATCAAACTGCTCTTTTGCGATCTGCTGAGCAGCTCGTAAAGCTTTTTCCACCGCATCTTTTTGCGACTCATGAATGAGAGCCGTTGCACCATCGCCACCAAAAACAAAAGGAAAGATGTCTCCATGCAGAGCATTTGAAACGGCCACTATGCTCGAGGCTCCCACCATATTGACTTGTTTATATCGTCCTTGCCTGATGGCGTCGGTGGAATTTTGCACGTCAGTGATTAGCAAAAGCCAATCCAAAGGCACCGCTCGGTAAAAAGCGTCCTGATCAAAATCTAGAAAATCTTGGATGGGCCGCATTTCTGAGAAAAAATTCAAGCTGAAGACCTCAATGTTTTGATTTCCCGGTACTGCTTATAAAAAAGGCTCTAGCTTGCTGGCTCCGAAAGCACTTCGCTTAAAGACAAAATAGCGCCATTTTCGTCGCTAAAAATTTCTACATCGCGTAAAGGGCTCGCATTGAAGATTTTTTGAAATTCTGCACTCACCTTGCAAAATTTGATCTGTACAGCTTCTTGGTCGCAAAGATCGTGGAGAGTCTCGACAAAAGGAATAATGCCATTAGAACCGACAAAATTCAGCCCTTCTAGATTAAAAACCACTTTCGTATTTGCTTGCCCCAATGATTTGATACAGGCGTCGCGAAAAGGAATCGCCGTTTCAACATCAATGAACCCCTTAAGATTCACAACTGTCACACCATTTCTGCGTTGTACTTTTGCTTCCATTGAGCCCCCCCAAAAAACTGTACGTAAACGTCGTCTCATTATAGCAAGAGTTTCCCCGACTTTTCAAAATGAGGCGTTAAGTCTGGCCTAAAGTGTCTCAAAACGGCACAAAAGTAGGTGATTTTGGCGGGAGTCCTGGGTTAGGCTAAATCTCCATGAACTTTCACGTTTTATCCGTCAGCTGGCTGTTTTTTCTCTTCTTTCAGAGCCCACTGAGCCATGCCCAATTGATACAGTCCAAAGATAAAACAAAAGTCCTTCTCAACGCCCAATTCATCGAACGCGATAACGTAAAAGATATCACAATTTTGCGCGACAATGTGCAGGTGATCTTTGATCAAAATTTTATCAGTTGCAAAGAGGCCATCATCCTATGGAGTAAAAATGAGATCGTGGCTGTGGGCGACGTGTTACTCAAATCCGCGAAGTCCGATATCAAAGCCGACAAAATAATTTTTAACTTTAAAGAACAGACCGGAAAAATATTTAACGGTATTATTATTTCTGGGCAAGTTCTCATACAGAGCGATGTTATCGACAAGACCGGGCCCGAAACCTACAACGCCAATAACGCCTACATCACCTCGTGCACCACCTGCCCTGCATCATGGAGTTTAACGGCCGATAACATCGATGCCACCATCGAAGGTTATGCCTATCTTAAAAATCCCCTCCTCCACTTTGCCGAAGTTCCCTTTGTTTACATGCCCTACTTGGCTATTCCCCTAAAAAACGAACGCCAGACCGGCCTGCTGCCACCTTCCTTTGAAACCAGCACCTACTCCGGCGCTGGGATCGAAATCCCTTTCTTTTGGGCCATCAATCGCAGCCAAGATATGACTGTGGCGGCTCGCTACTTAGAAAAAAGTGGTTTGCAAACATCGTTAAATTATCGCTACCGACTCTCCGAAAAATCCAGTGGCGAGTTCACAACTTTTTATTTAAAGGACAAGGCCTACAGCCCCTCCTACGATGCGCGGTGGTTTACAACCTACGCCCATTATCTCGAGCTCCCAGGCGAGTACATCCAGCGCAGCAGCGTCCATATGGTATCAGACACCGATTACAGCACCGACTTTACGCAGTTTCCTTTCCGTGGAGAATCCGCCCTCGACAATCGCACGTCCATCACCAAAAATTTTCCCGCCTATCACTTAAGTATCGACGCCAGTTTTTACACCAACATCATCCAAGAAAACATTGATGCCGGCAAAGAAACTTCGGTGCATCGAATTCCCGAAATTAGATTTTCGCTTGCGGATCAAAAGATTTCCGAATCAGCCAATGTATTTCTGCGGTTCGATGTAAATTACGCTAACTTCTCCCGCCAAAGCTTGGGTTACGATTCTCCCTACACCCTTGCTTCAGGTGCAACGGCTTACCGTCCGCAAACAAATTTAGGTTATTTTGATCCGGCAACGGACATTGTTCGAACGGGTCAACGGCTCGATCTTCAACCTACGCTTTACTCCCCTCACCGCTTACTGAATAAATCTTTGGATGTCACCCCATACCTCGGTTACCGACACACGCAATATGTCCTCGGCGCCGTCAATGAAACCGTCAATTACAATTTTTTTCCCCACCGAAATTACATCCTCGCAGGTGTAAACACGTCCACCGAGTTCAGTGCCATTTATCGCTCAGCCGACACCCGATACCGACATTCCATAATTCCCAGTATTGATTTTCAAACCATACCCATGCTCAATCAACCCGATCATCCGTTTTTTGGAAGCCAAGACCAAATTCCTTATTTTTTACAAACTCAGCCTTTGCAAGACACTGATCTTTTGCCTGGAGGTCGCGGCTTGCAGTTTGATTACGAAGACCGAATCATCGGCCGTCGACTTTTAAATCTAGGCATCACCAATCGCGTGATGAAAAAGAGCCACACCGGCCTTGGCCTACAGTACGATCAGCCGTTTTTATTTTCCATTTATCAAGCCTACGATTTCATCGAAGCCAAAAAAGACGTGGGCCTCCCTTGGCAAGATATTCGTGCATTAATGAGGGTGCGCTGGGGAAATATCGATAGCTTGACCGAAGTTTTTAATTTTCCATATCACAAAGTCACCAACGTCAGCTCCCGCGTCCGTTTTAATTTAGCCGCCAATTACTTTGAATTTATTTATTCCAACTACATCAACGTTCCGGCATTACCGAAAGACGTCAACCTCACCGCTCGCCAAGAAACTTTGTGGATTTCATCCGGCTTTAACGCTCGCTATCTGACCCTCTCAGGACAAGCCGAATTCTCCCTCATTGACGAAGACGAACCCTGGAAGCAGTGGCGCATTCAAACTGAAATCATCCCTCCAGGGAACTGTTGGACCATCAGCGCCAACCTCAGCAAAACCCTCGACACGAATAACTTTGCGTGGACTGCCATGGTCAACTTCCGCTTCGGTAAATAATTAAAGCCTCGAACAGTCCTCGCCCCTGCGGGTCTGCGGAACTCGTTATTAAGTAATATTTTATTTTGAAACCCAATTTTCCCGGCAATTCCAAAAGGCAGAATTATTTACCGAAGCCCGCGTGTAGGTCAGTAGCTGCCATAATTTTTTAATCGAGGATTTTGGGCTCAGTTCCAGGAGCTATTTGCAAGAACGTCGAGTGCATGAAGTCTGCGTAATTTAAAAAACAGGTTGAAAACTAAAGTAGTGAATTGTATCTACCTATAAAGATTATTCTACTCATCCTATTTGAAGTAAGAGTTCGCATAAGCCTTTATTAGCTTTGTATCGCCATTGCTATTAAACGCAATAAGAGCGTCAAGAGATTGATTGATACGATTATTTCTTTCTTTGATTCTATTAGCCGCTTCGATGGTAAACTGATTCATAACTTCTAGCTGAGATTTAAAATCGCTAGAATCCATCGGTTGAGATGTACAGGCTACTGAGGCCGTGCAAACTGGCTATGAAAGACTCGTCTCGATCATTTTAGTTGGCAAGAATTTAGGCTTTTTTAAAATCCAGTCCCACGAAACCGCTGCTCGAGCCATTCATATTTAGATGACTGGATTAATACTGTCCGAAAACACCGAATCCAACCCTTCTTCCCACCTGCAACGGGAGCTCATCTACAAAGAATGCCTAAAAATGCTTGGACTCGAGGTTGGTACTTAAGAGCCTCGAGCTAACGATGGGGCTGTAAGAGTAATGATTTCGTCTTTGAAAACAAATACGAATAGGAGTTCCGTGAGAATATTGTAACGGCTTTCGCAAAGTGTGCGACAGCGTTCCAGTCTTTTTTGCTGCGCAGGGCTCACTCGACCCACCAAGCTCCAGTCGTTGGCCATGGATTTGACTTCGACAAGAACTAGATTTTTTTCGGGGCTCATCAAAATGAGATCGATTTCTGTTTTAAAAATACTTTTTCGTGAATAGAGCAGCTGATAACCTTGCTGGATTAAAAACTGCAGGGCGCGGTACTCAGTTTGCCGCGACCACAGCAGGGAAGCGTTGGAGGTGTTCTTTAACTCCTGCAAAACTTTGTCGGTGGTGCTGGGTGGGCCCAAATTTTTCAATAGCCGCGCGATGGATTTCGGTGGCGTAGCCTTTGTGTTGCAAAAATGCGTATTGAGGAAATTGTTCATGCATCTCATCCATTAAACGATCCCGCGAAACTTTGGCCACAATCGACGCCGCTGCGATCGGTGATGCGCGCAGTTCGCCTTTGATCAAAGCCACTTGTGGTTGGACAACTCCGGGGATTTTAAATTTTCCATCCACAAGAACAATTCCTGGGGTCACCTTTCGTTCATCCATCAGTAAATTTTCGACCGCTCGCTTCATCGCAAGTAATGATGCCTTGAGAATATTGATTTTTTCTATTTCCATGACTGATGCAAAACCAACACCCACGTAGGCGTGTTGATAAATAATATCAAAAAGTTCATCTCTTCGTTTGGCGGATAAAAGTTTCGAATCTGTGAACAAAGAAGGATCCGCTGAGTCTTTAAATACCACGGCGGCGGCACAAACCGGCCCCGCCAAGCAGCCCCGACCGGCCTCATCCACACCTACCACTGGTGGGGTTTGCAGTTGCCATTCGTAAATAGGAAATACGAAATTTTTTTTTGACGCCACTGTTGTGGTCATTGGTGCCCCCAAAGCTGAAAATCACAGAAGAATTTTTATCAAACTGCAAAAGTGGCTCAGAATCAATGAATGACAGCCTTGCTTACTGATATTTTACGCCTAACTCAGTTCACCGAGTTTGCATAAAAAATCAAACAAAGCATGGAAGGGTTATTTCGAACTGCTGAGAATAAAAAAAGGCGCTTCTTTTCGAGCGCCTTTTTAGAGTAATAATCTTTGGAGAATAATTATAATTATTTTTTCGCTTTAGCAGCTTTTGCTGCTTTTTTTGCGTCTTTTTCAGCTTTTGTTGCTGCCACTTTTTCAGAGACGGCTGTTGGCTCGGAAGCCAGCTGTTGAGAGGCTGTTGCGAGTTCGGATTTAACTTTAGCGGCTTTGCCCTCTAAGCGGCGAAGATAATAAAGTTTTGAACGGCGAACTTGACCGTTTGCAATCAACTCAACTTTGTCCACCGATGGACTTGCGAAGGGGAATGTTCGCTCAACGCCAATGCCGTCGGAGATTTTTCGAACCGTGAAGCTGCGAGCTACACCTTTACCTTGCAAACGAATCACGATGCCGCGGTAAAGCTGCACACGTTCTTTTTCGCCTTCTTTTACTTTTACATAAACCTCAACCGTATCGCCCGCACGAAAGTCAGGAAATAATCTTGTTGGATTGAAACTTTTAACTGCGCGCTGAATCAAATCTGTCATCCTAGGCTCCTTAAGTCGAGTCAACAAAGGGGGTTTTCTACCACTCTCCCCTGAGGCGGTCAAGACAGATACTTACTGCCGAACGAACTGATAAATGTCGATAATCTTCTGGTGGCGCGCCGCGTATGGGTTCTAATAAATGGGTGCACGATTCAAAGACCGATTCCGCCAGGCCAAATCCCGTTCCAAACACGAGAAAATGCGGCCTCTTAGGGAGTTCCTCACGCATTTGCCGAAAGGTGTACCCCTCGTACTTGTCCTTCTCACGGGCGTGTGTGGCCACCACAGCGGCATCTTTCCGACCCCACAAAGTGAGCGCTAGTTCGAGGGATTCGGCGGTTTTAACCGGTCCCAGGGCGGTTTTCCGTTTGGGATTCATGCGCGAACCGGGCCCTGTACGCCAGTGATCCAAAACCCGCGATACAAACATCAGCTGTTCTTGCCCTGGGTGAATAATAAAATAATCTTTCACGCCATACACTGTGCAGGCACGGGCAATGTCGTGTATGTCAAAATTGGTAACGTTCGTGGCCACGGTGGTTCCCGCCCGATCCATGATCGGATAGTGCACGAGTCCCACGGCTAAATCGATTCCGGACTCAGTTTTCTCCAAGGCCCACTCCCAGCTCTTTTAGCAAAAATTCTTTTTCAAAACCCAAAACTTTGAGTTCCTCTGGCGATATTCTCTTTAAGAAGGTGCGCAGTTTTAAAATATCGATAAAAGATCGTGTTTCGGGCCGAGCTTGCAGTGTGAGCCCCTGGCCCACAAAAAAACGAAACTCGTCGATTTTTTTATGATCTCCCGACAATAACACCGCAGGAACTTTACCCGCGCCGTTCTCGCTAGGGCGAGTGAACAGAGGCGCTTCGAAAAACGCGCCTTTGGCGAAGCTATCCTCCTGGGCCGAAGACTGATTGCCCAAAACCCCGGGAAGTTTTCGAACCACCGCATCCATTAACGTGAGGGCCGGCAGCTCTCCGCCGCTCACCACGTAGTCTCCCACGGATACGTTTTGAAATTCGTAGTCGTTCAGTAGTCTTTGATCCACACCGCCGTAACGGCCGCACAGTAAAGTTAAATGGGGAATTTCTGAAAGCGCACACACCATGGCCTCATCAAGTCTTTTGCCGGCCGGCGATAAATAGATTTTGCGGGATGATGTAATTTGCGAATCGGATTCCAACGCCTTCTGCAAAGGCTCATACAACATCACCATTCCATCGCCACCGCCAAACGGTCGATCATCGATGGTTTTATGAACATCCACGGTAAAATCTCGGGGATTCAAGGTTTCGCAGGAAAATATTTTATTTTCACGGGCCCGCCCCACCACGCCCCATTGAAGAGCTTGCTCAATCATTTGGGGAAAAGCTGAAATCACTGTGAATTTCACAACTCCTCCAAAAGACCCTGGGGGATATCCATATGGATTTTTTTAGCCTCATAGTCGATTTTTTCGATAAAAGGTTGAACCAAAGGCACGTCGTAAGTTCCCGAAGGTGTTTGAATCTGAATCAAATCCTGGGCGCCGTTCGATGAAAACCCAACGATCGGGCCCACATCCCCGCGCTGTTTATCAACCACCAAAAAGTTTTCAATCTCGCGCAGAAAAATTTGCTCGCCTTTTTTTGATGTTAAAAAGCTTTCGGGAATCCAGACAAAATGTTTCTCCAATGCGTCGGAGGCATCTTTGTTGTCAATGCCTTTGAGTTTTAACACCCAACCGGTTTTACCCTGCTTGCTGTGCTCACGTTTTTGTACGATTTCGTACTCCTGAAGTCCCGCTTCGCTTTCGGTCACCGAGAGAGTCAGCTTTTTCCATTTTTTAATCCACGGAGGGTTTTCATCTCTTAATAAGACAAACAAATGCCCTTGCAAGCCTTGAGCAGAGTGGGTTTTTCCTATAATTCGCAGTGTTTTATCTTTTGTCATAATTGAATCGTTTTACAAATCATTACTTGGTTCGCCGTTTTAGATAAAAAAAAAGGCGCCGTGAGCGCCTTTATTTAAATAAAATTGAGTTCTTGTTTATTCCATAATCTCAAGAACACTTCTTTTATGTAGCTTTGTGCTGGCTGCATTTAAGATGGTACGCATTGACTTCGCCGTACGCCCTTGTTTGCCAATCACTTTTCCGAGGTCTTCCTTAGCAACAGACAACTCCACTACAGTTGTTTGCTCCCCGGCGACTTCATTCACACTGACTTTATCAGGTTGATCAACGAGTGATCGCGCCATGAAGTCCACTAAATCTTTTAAGCTTTGAGGATCGAATCCCATACATACTCCCTATTATTTTATCGCCCACTAAAAAAACGCTTAACTCGCGCTTGTCTCAGCTAATTTAATAAGAGTTTGTACTCGATCAGAAGGTTGCGCGCCTTTTAAGACCCACTCTTTTGCTTTCTTCAAATCAAATACCAACTTCTTGTCTTGTCCTTGAGGGTTGGGATTATAATATCCAAGGTTTTCTATAAACTTCCCATTTCTCCAACGACGCGAATCCGCAACCATGATGCGATACTTAGGGACTTTTTTTGCACCATAGCGAGCTAACCTGATAACGACCATCAACACCTCAACTGTTGTTTATTAATATCAGCATTTACCTGGATTAAATATAATCAGCAAGAGGAATTTTAAGTGGGGTAAAGATTTGTGGGGATTTTTCCAAAAAATGCCGTGTTCGACGGCATTTAACCCGTCATGAAGTTATCTTAAAACGGTGACGAAGGGGTGGTGAAAAGACCCACACTTTGTAAACAGCTTCAGTTTATTAGTCCTAAAATGGAAGCTTTCCAAGGCCCGGAATCCCGCCTCCGCCTTTACCCATACCCATTTTCATCATGGATGACATCATGGTTTTGGCCATCTCAAACTGCTTTAAAAACTTGTTTACGTCCTGCACTCGATTGCCGCTGCCCTTGGCAATGCGCACCACCCTTGAACCATGAATGATGCGGTGGTCTCTGCGCTCGAGGGGGGTCATGGAGCAAATGATGGCTTCGATCTTTTTGAGTTCCTCGTCTGGAGGGGTCATGTTTTTCATTTGCTTCATCATTTGGCCCATGCCGGGCAACATCTTTAAAATACCTTCCATACTGCCCAGTTTTTTCATTTGCCGCATCTGCGCTAAAAAATCTTCCACGGTGAACTCATTGTTCATCATTTTACGCGCCGACTCTTTCGCTTCGTCCTCACTAATTACTTCTTGCGCTTTTTCAACGAGACTTAAAACATCGCCCATATCTAAAATGCGCGAGGCTAAACGATCTGGATGGAAGATTTCTAAGGCGGCTTGCTTTTCGCCCATCCCTAAAAATTTAATGGGCACGCCGATGGACTCGCGGATGCTGAGAGCGGCACCGCCCCGAGCATCGCCATCGACTTTGGTTAAAATCAAGCCGCTCAAGCCCACCTGTTGATTGAAGCCTTCGGCCACGTTCACCGACTGCTGCCCGAGCATTGCGTCTGCCACAAGGATGACCTCTTGCGGATTAAAAATTGTTTTAAGATCGCGAAGTTCGTTCATCAATTCTTCGTCGATTTGCAAGCGCCCTGCGGTATCTAAAAGTAGGACCTCTAGCCCCTGCTCTTGCATCCAGGCTTTTACTTGGCTTGCGGTTTGCGAAACTTTTTGATTGGGATTGGTATCAAACACTGGCACATCGGCTTCGCGGCCCAGGGTTTTTAATTGTTCGATGGCGGCGGGGCGATAAATATCCACCGACGCCATACCGATTTTTTTATTCAGCTTGGTTTTAATAAATCGCGCGAGTTTGCCAGCTGTAGTGGTTTTTCCCACCCCTTGGAGGCCCACCAAAAAAATCACGCTGGGCTGAGCCGTCAGTTGCAACTCTGTGGCCGTGCCACCGAGCAAGGTGATCAGCTCGTCGTGCACCACTTTGATAAATTGCTGGCCAGGATCCACACCTTTTAAAACCTCTTGGCCCACGGCTTTTTGCTTTACCCGATCGATAAAGGTTTTTACGACCTTAAAGTTAACGTCGGCCTCGAGAAGACTCATGCGAATCTCTTTGATCGTCGCCTCGATGTTTTCTTCGGTGATCTTTTTTTGACCTTTTAAAAGTTTTACGCTGCCTAGAAGTCTTTCCGATAAACGCTCAAACACTGATCACCTCAACCTGATTAAATAATAGCTATCGATCGCAACCCGCAACATACAAAGCCCTGGTTGTTTTGTCTAGGCTTGGAGAGTATGCTCTTGCCCATGAAATCCTATCAATGCCTTAAAGCCTCAAACATCTCAGGCCTTCCCGATGATTTTGCTTCGCTTTCGTGCGCATGGCTGCCGCAGAATCCTCCCGAACTTAAAAATGACGATGTGCAAGTTGAGGTTCATTTTTCGAGCATTAATTTTAAAGACGCGCTAGCTGTGACCGGACGGGGAAAAATTCTACGTCAGCTTCCCTTGGTTCCGGGGATCGACGCTTCGGGTGTGGTGATTAAAAGTCGTTCCGAGAAATTTCGCGAAGGTGATGAGGTGCTTGTGACCGGTTGCGGACTTGGGGAGACCCAGGATGGGGGCCTTGGACAGGTTATTACTGTTCCCGCTGCGTGGGTGATTCGCAAACCGTCGTCGTTGACTCTCGAAACCGCGGCCATTTTGGGAACTGCGGGGTTCACTACGGCACTGGCCATTCATCAATTGGAAAAAAATGATCTTAAGCCCGACACGCTACCCGTGCTCGTCACCGGTGCCACAGGTGGTGTGGGAAGCTTGAGTCTGCTCATGCTAAAACAAAAGGGTTACACGATCACAGCCTGGTCGCGGAAAGACTCTGCGCGAGAGCAACTCAAAAAGTGGGGCGCGGACGAAGTGCAAGCGCCACCAACCGTGCCTTCACGGCCTTTAGAATCTGCACGGTGGTCGGCCGCCATCGACAATGTGGGCGGAACTGTCCTTGCGCAGCTTCTTTCGCAAATCAAACCCCATGGCAGTGTGGCCTCCATTGGCCTTGCACAAAGTGCTCAGCTCGAGACGACAGTGTTTCCGTTTATTTTGAGAGGCGTCAATATTCTCGGCACCAGTTCCGCCACCTGCCCTCGCCCTTTGCGGGAAAAGGTGTGGGACAACATCAACACGCTTGGTTGTGAGTGGCGGGCCGTAAAAACCGTGGATCTGGGGCGGTCGCAAGTGGTTGATCATTGTCAAAAGATGCTTCGCGGTGAAACTTTTGGGCGCAGTCTTGTTCATATGCAAAAAGAGGTGATGTAACGTGGGTGTTTTAATTTCGGCACATAAAATTGCAAAAACATTTGGAATTCAAAATCTATTTAAAAATATCACCTTTTCCGTGGAGAATGGTCAAAAGATTGGTTTGATTGGGCCCAATGGCGCTGGCAAATCCACCATGCTGCAGATCATCGCGCAAAAAATTAAACCCGACGTCGGTGATGTGAGTTTTGCAAAATCTTTGGTCGTTGGCTACTTGGAGCAAAATCCCACTTTTCAAAAAGATGAAATTGTGATCGATGCGCTTTTATCGAGCGCCATGCACCCCGAGGACGCGTCTTCTCAGGCTCGGGCGTATGAATTGATTTCGAAATTGGGTTTGGAAGAGGAAACCGAATACGGTCAGCGCTCCACATCCGATCTTTCGGGCGGCTGGCTGAAGCGTGTGGCGCTGGCGCGCGAGCTGATGAAAGATCCCAATCTGCTTTTGCTTGATGAACCAACCAACCATTTGGATGTGGTGAGTATTCAGTGGCTGGAAGAATTTTTATCAACGCAAGACGCACTGGCGTATTTGATTATCACCCATGATCGCCTTTTTTTACAAAATACCTGCGATATGATTTTTGATTTAGATATTAAAAACCCTGAGGGCTTGATTCGCTTCGGCGGAACTTACGCAGACTTTTTAGATCTAAAAGATTCTTTGATCGGCGCTCGGCACCAGCAGCTTTCGGCGCAAAAAAACACCCTTCGCCGTGAAACCGAATGGTTGCGTCGCGGTGCTAAGGCTCGCCAGACCAAACAGACGGCTCGTATCGATCGCGCCGGCGACTTAAAAGACGATGTGCAAAATCTTAAATTCGTGTTGCGCGACAAAGTTGTTACTTTTGATTTTGGAAAAAAAGACCACAATCCGAAAAAAATTATCGAAATGGAAAATGTCTCGCTCAAACGCGGCGAAAAGGATTTGTTTAAAAACTTTACGCATATCTTTGGCGGTCGCGCCCGCACCGGCCTTTTGGGCGCAAACGGCAGCGGAAAAACCAGTTTAATTAAACTGATGCTTCAGGAAATTCAACCATCGAGCGGCGTTGTCAAAATAACCGATGGCATTGAGCTTTCGTATTTTTCGCAAAAAAAGGAAGATCTCAATCCCAACTTGAGTGTTATAAAAACCATCTGCCCCTATGGAGATTACGTTCAACTTCAAGGGCAAGCAGTTTACGCAAAATCCTATCTTTCGCGCTTTCACTTTCGGCCCGATCAAATGGATCTGCCCGTTGGGAAAATATCGGGCGGCGAACAAAGTCGCTTGTTGCTATCGCAACTCATGTTGGGCGCAAAATCGGTATTGATTCTCGATGAGCCGACGAACGATTTGGATATCGAGACGCTGGATTCCTTGCAGGAGGCCTTGGCTGAATATCCTGGGGCTGTAATTTTGGTTTCCCATGACCGATTTTTTATGGATCAAGTTTGTACAGAGATTCTCGCCATCGACGAAAAAAATCACAAGATCGAAAAATTTGCCAACGTGTTTCAATGGACCGAGTGGATCAAAGGGAATGCCGAGGCGCCTTCGGTAGCTGATGCTCCCATGATTTCAGCGACACCGGCAAAAAAATCGAAATCCAATAAGAAGCTTTCTTTTAAAGAGCAACACGAGTTCGACACCATGGAAGAGACCATTCAAAAAGCCGAAAAAGATTTGTTGATCTTGGAAGCAAAGATGAGCGAACAAGGCCTCTCGCCTCTCGATCGCAAAAAATCCACGCAAGAGTATCAACAGAAAAAAGAATCCGTCGACGCCCTTTACGCGCGTTGGGAAGAGCTGAATGCTCTTCTCCTTTAACAGCGAAGAGCTTAACGCTCTTCTTATTTAGTCAGAGAGCTTAATCTCTAGATCCTTCGCTTCACTCAGGATGACGGGTCGGTCGTTTAACGAAAACTATCGTAAATAATAAAAATCAAAGCGGTCCCGAGCACGATGATGATCAGTGCGGAATCTTTCCATGACGACAAATTATGACTTGTTTGTGCACTGCTTTTTTTAAAGAAATAATCATTTATTGACCGCAGCAGCCTCTGCGGCAAAAAAATATTATGTTTCTTTGAGGGGAAAAATCTTTCCAGCCAAACAAACAGCACAATTAGTGCAAAAACTACCAAGAGCAAAAACTTTATTTTCATCGGCCCACTAGAGGTTGCGACGGTACTGGCCGCCCACTTCAAACAGTGCTTGGGTCATCTGGTATAGCGAGCAAACGCGCGACGCCGTCATAAGGGCTGCAAAGATATTATCGCCCCTCAAGCACGCGTCCTTTAACTTTTTAAGCTCTTGCTCTGCTGAAGATTTATTTGTTTGCTGATATTCCCGCAAACGATTGAGTTGAAGATTTTTTTCTTCGTAGCTCGCTCGCGCCATTTCGATTTTTGGTGGAATGTAGCCGTCTTTGAGAGTGACCGGATCGACAAACTGATTCACGCCGATGATCGGAAGCTCGCCCGAATGTTTGAGATGCTCGTAGTGCATGGACTCTTCTTGAATTTTTCCCCGCTGATACTGACTTTCCATGGCACCTAGCACACCGCCGCGCTCACTGATACGCATAAACTCTTCGAGGATGGCTTCTTCGACGAGCTCCGTGAGCTCTTCCATAAAGTACGAGCCTTGTATGGAGTTTTCGTTTTTGGCGATGCCGAATTCTTTATTGATGATCATCTGAATGGCCATAGCCCGACGAACAGATTCCTCTGTTGGCGTGGTGATGGCTTCGTCGTAGGCGTTGGTGTGCAACGAGTTGCAGTTGTCGTTGATGGCAAGCAACGCCTGCAGTGTAGTGCGGATGTCGTTGAACGCAATCTCTTGGGCGTGCAACGAGCGACCCGAAGTCTGAATGTGATACTTTAACTTTTGCGAACGTTCGTCGGCGCCATACAAATCGCGCATGGCCACCGCCCAAATGCGACGGGCCACTCGGCCGATCACACTGTACTCGGGATCCATGCCGTTACTGAAAAAGAATGAAAGATTGGGAGCAAAGTCGTCCACTTTCATTCCGCGCGCCAAATAATATTCCACAAAGGTAAAGGCATTGCTCAGTGTGAATGCCACCTGGCTGATGGGATTGGCGCCGGCTTCGGCGATGTGATAGCCCGAAATGCTTACGGAATAGAAATTTCGGATTTTTTGATCGATAAAATATTGTTGAATGTCGCCCATCATTTTGAGAGCGAAATCGATGGAAAAAATACAGGTGTTTTGCCCTTGGTCTTCTTTGAGAATATCGGCCTGTACGGTTCCGCGCACTTGGTTGAGGGCGAAGTCGGCCACCGCTTTGTGTTCACTTTCAGTGAGGGCGCGACCCAGCTCTTTGGTTTTTTTCTCGACCTGCTGATCGATGGCTGTATTGAGAAAAAACGCCAAGATCATGGGCGCTGGTCCGTTGATGGTCATGCTCACCGACGTGCTCGGCGCGCAAAGATCAAAACCGTCGTAAAGGCGTTTCATGTCGTCGAGAGAACAAATGCTCACACCGCTCTCGCCCACTTTGCCGTAGATGTCTGGTCGCTCGTGGGGATCGTTTCCGTAAAGAGTGACAGAATCAAAGGCTGTGGACAAACGCTTTGCAGGTTCTTCCTTGGACAAAAAATGAAAGCGTTTGTTTGTGCGCTCAGGCGGCCCTTCACCGGCGAACATGCGTTTTGGATCTTCTCCTGTGCGCTTGAGCGGGAATACACCGGCGGTGTAGGGAAAAAATCCCGGCATGTTTTCGAGACGTAAAAAGCGCAATCGATCGCCCCAGTCGCTGAGTTTGGGCGGTACCACCCGGCGAATTTTAAGACCACTAAGACTTTTCTGCACAAGTGGCTGCGTAACAGTTTTACCACGGACTTCATAGGCGAACTGATCTTGTTGATAACTCTTTACGAGAGCTTCCCAATTTTTGAGAGCTTTTAAATCAGCCTCGGGAATTTCTGCTTGAAGTTTTTTAGAAATTCCTTCGGCGTCGCTGTTAGAGAGTAATGGTTTTAATTTTTCGATGGCGCCGAGCTGGGAGGCTTTTTCGGCCGTGGCTTCGGTTTCTTTTTTGTAACGGCGTACATTGGCTGCGATTTCGGCCAAATAATTTTGTCGATCTGGTGGAACGATAAACTGGCGATGGGCTCCGCGGATGTTATCTTTGTAAGATTGGGGCAAGGCCCAGTTTTTTTGTTTTTCTTCGAGAGTGTCCACCAAGCGAAAGAACAGCTCATTGCAACCCTGATCATTAAATTGCGCGGCCTGGGTTAAAAATACCGGGAGAGTTTCGTCCACGGCGTCGAACATCTTGCGCGAGCGTTTGTACTGCTTGCGGACATCGCGAAGGGCATCTAAGGAGCCGCGACGATCGGCTTTGTTGATGGCAATCAAATCCGCGAAGTCGATCATATCAATTTTTTCGAGTTGCGACTGGGCGCCAAACTCGGAGGTCATCACGTACAAACTCAGATCGCTCACTTCAGTAATGGCTGTGCTGGCCTGGCCGATCCCCGAGGTTTCGGCGATAATAAAATCAAAATCGTATTTTTTAAGCTGCTGTAATACCAGCGGCAATGCTTTTGCGATTTCTGAACCCGATCCGCGCGAGGCCAGGGAGCGCATGTACACATTAGGTCTGCCCAAGGCATTCATGCGAATGCGATCGCCCAACAATCCCCCACCGGTTTTGCGTTTGGTGGGATCCACGCATACCACAGCGATTTTTTTATCACTGTAGGCATTGAGGAAGCGTTGTAAAAGCTCGTCGATCAAACTGGATTTTCCAGCACCACCGGTTCCGGTGATTCCAAGAATCAACGCCTGCGGTTTTTGCGAAGTTCTTGCAAAACCTTGCAGCGATTTTGAAGTGGCTTCTGAAACCTTCCCCGTTTTTTCGATTTCGTCTAAGGCGATGCCCAGATGGCGATGATCCAGATCTGTACGTCCTTCGACTAGAGAGTTTTTTGTTGTGGCAGCTGCAGTTGCTTCTTGCGTAAGATCGAAATCTGATTTTTCGAGAATAATATTGATCATTCCCTGAAGCCCCATGCGGCGTCCATCGTCGGGATGAAAAATAAAATCGATGCCCGAACTTTCGAGAGCTTTTTTCTCCTCGTAAATAATCACGCCGCCGCCACCGCCAAAAATTTTGACGTAAGGGGCACCGCACGTGGTTAAAAGATCCTTCATATATTTAAAATATTCCATGTGGCCGCCTTGGTAGGACGACACACAAATGCCCTGGGCACCTTCTTGCAAGGCCGCAACGACCACATCGAGCACGGAGCGGTTGTGACCCAAATGAATCACCTCAGCGCCCGAATCCTGCAACAACCGACGAATCATGTTGATTGTGGCATCGTGACCATCAAACAGGCTGGCGGCGGTGACAATTCGCACAGGATTTTTACATTTGTAGGGCTCGGTGATCATGGCTGCACTCACTTTAAGTTATTAAAAACGGGTTTGCGTTTTTCGATAAAGGCTTTTGTTCCTTCTTTTTGGTCCGCAGACCCAAAAAGACCGGCAAAAATATTTTTTTCGATGGACATAGCTTGCACAGACGCCAGTCCGTAGGTTTCGTTGATGGACTTTTTAATCAACTTCAGAGACTGCGGCGATCGTTGCGCGAGCGTGCCCGCGATCTTTTCACAATCTGCTAGAAGCGTTGCTTGCTCGCAAACCTGATTCACTAATCCTGTTTGCAGAGCTCGCTCCGCGGTGACCATCTCGCCGGAGAAGGTCCACTGCTTTGCTAACCCCGGACTCACCCGTCGCGCCAAACGAACTGTCCCACCAAAACCTGGAATCAAACCCAGCGTGCACTCTGGTAAACCGAGCTTGGCATTTTGCGAGGCCACGATAAAATCACAGGCCAGAGCGAGTTCCAAGCCGCCGCCCAAGGCAAAACCGTTAACGGCTGCGATCACGGGACAGAAAAGATTTTCCAGCTTCATAAAAACACTTTGGCCAAACTGCGCAAAGTCGGAGGCAGTTTTGGAATCTAAAGTGTCGATCTCTTTGATGTCCGCGCCTGCAACAAAGGCCTTCTCACCGGCACCGGTGACGATTAAGCAGCGAATGTCCTGGGTTTCAGAAAGCTGATTCAAAACTCCGTCGAGCTCTTTGAGGACTTGCGTGTTCAGCGCATTCATCGACTCCGGGCGGTTGATGGTTAAAATTCCTAGGTGGTCTTTTTTTTCGTACCTAATCGTTTGTTGCATCTCTATTTCTCCTAATCATTTTCCGTCGTACTTGTAAAAGCCGCGACCGTTTTTGCGGCCGAGCCAGCCAGCCTCCACGTATTTTTTGAGTAGCGGACACGGGCGGTATTTGCTGTCGCCCAAGCCCTCGTGCAGAACTTGCATAATGGAAAGACATGTATCTAGGCCAATAAAATCGGCCAGTGTGAGGGGGCCCATGGGCTGATTGGTTCCAAGTTTCATGGCCTGATCGATGCCTTCGACGCTTGCGATATTTTCGTAAAGTGCATAGCAAGCTTCGTTGATCATTGGCATGAGGATGCGATTGACGATGAACCCAGGCATATCGCGCCCTTCGATGAAAACTTTGCCGAGGTCTTCGGTTAAAAATTTAACGGTGGCAAAGGCATCGTCCGACGTTTGCAAGCCGCGAATGCCCTCGACCAATGTCATAAGTGGAACGGGATTCATAAAGTGCATGCCCACGACTTTTTCGGGGCGCGCGGTGGCTCCAGCGATTTTGGTGATGGAGATCGAAGACGTGTTGGTGCACAACAGAGCTTCTTTTTTTACTTTTTGATCTAACTGACGAAAAATTTCGAGTTTCAGATTGAGGTTTTCGGTGGCCGCTTCGATGACCACATCGCAGTCAGCCAGCGACGACATGTCGGTGGAGATTTTGATTCTCGAGAGCAGTTCGGTTTTTTGCCCTGCCGTCATTTTTTCTTTGGCAATCAAACGATCGCAGCTTGTCTGAATGGTTTTTAAACCCTTTTCAACTTGCGCTTCGCTCACGTCCATCATCGTGACCTGATAGGATTTTGCGGCAAACACTTGCGTAATCCCATTTCCCATTTGACCCGCTCCAACAACACCAATGTGCGACACCTTCATAAGTCCTCCTAAAAGCTCGTAAACTCTCAAAATCTAGAGTGAAAAGCAAGTCACTCGGTGGTTGAAGCTCGATGCCAGCACGACGCGGGCACGACACAGTCACAATACTGGCACGACC
>JANPLN010000055.1:0-8150 GCA_031426555.1 Bdellovibrionales bacterium
CTGGCTAGAAAAATAATCTTGCGCAAGAATGGGGTCGAGGCTGGTTACATACTCACGGGTGTATCCATAAAAAGTATTGTTATCAAGATTTTTGGATTTAGTGCAGGCCGAAACTGCGAGAGTGAATATGAATGCTAAACTCAAATAAAAACGCATAACTTAACTTAGTAGAAAATTGAATTTTTTCAACAACTCCTCGCAGACAAAACGAATGCGAGGAACAAAACCAACAATTAGAACATGTAACGGCCAGCTAACATGACGCCTTCTGATTTGACGTCTGTTTTTACTGTAACCGGAGTTCCGAACTGATCAAAACCGCTTTGAGAAAGTTCCATTCGCAAAGAGCGATATCGAACATCGACAGCAAAATTGTTGGTAGCCAAGTAAGTGGCTCCTGCTTGAAAGCCCATGTCACCTTTAAGTTTCGAGCCTGGTGCGTTTGATAGGTCCGGGCTCGTGTAGTTAATTCCGCCAACAATTTTAATTTTTGGAGTCACTTTACCCACCAGTTCTACAGAGCCAGTGAGGTTTTTATACTTTGATTTAGTGCCATCCGCATTGTCAGACTCTTTAGAAAATTCATAAAGCCCACCAACCTGCCAGCCAATACCTGGGTAGAATTGCGAAAACTCATACTGGGCGCCAAGCGCAAGAGACTTTTCTGTGTCAATGTCGTTGCCTTGATCTGGTTTCGCCGTGTCTGCAAAGTCATAGGCGACAACGGCGCTTAGACCTTGAAGGCTTCCCCAATTTGGAGCGGTTGTTGTGAGGGTTTGCTCTTCTTTTGCTGAAGGCTTAGCAAAAGCCTGGGTTGTAATGAGGCCCAGAGTAAGGGCCAATAGAACTGCTTTCATCATAGTAAACTCCTTTAAAGTTTTTTGAACGTTCGTGCCCGTTTTTATATATAGAGCCTATCTTTTTAGCAATCGAAATTGAGGTTGGGTGTCCGCACCATGGGGGGGTGGATGCGAATTTGGCGGAGGATTCGAGATTGTCTCGGACTCCTGTCCTCGACCCTTCGGGCTCCCTTTGGCCGCTCAAAAATAGCATCCTGCTATTTTTGTCGAACTCGCCACGATAGGCTTCGTATTTCGTAACCCTGAAATCAAAAAAGCTATCCCCTTGGGATAGCTCTTTTTAATTTGGCGGAGGATGCGAGATTCGAACTCGCGTTACCTTTTGGGTAAACTCGCTTTCCAAGCGAGCGGATTCAGCCACTCTCCCAACCCTCCGTATCTGCGTACATTAGCAAACTTGTAGATTGTCTTAAAGGGAATATGCGTTGGCCAAAAAAAAACCCCGGTGATGTACCGAGGTTTTGTTGTGCAGCCACAAATTAGCAGCGTATTATGGCTTTGCAGGTGGTTGAACTGGGTCTTGCATCGGCGGTGGTACATCATCGCCTGGCGCTGGGGCTTCAGGAGCTGTTGGGGCCGCTTCCTCTGTAGGAGCGGGAGTTTCCTCAGCTGGTTGAGCAGGAGTTTGCACCGGCTCCGGTACTGCGACAAGATCCATCGCTGCTTTGACCACAACTTCGAAGGGTGCATCAATGGACTCTACGAGAGGAGCCATTTGCGTGTCGGCGTCTCGTTGAATGGAAGCCGTTACAGCATCTATGAGAGCTTGGGTTTGCTGTTGAATCGAATTCAACTTGCCTGAAGTCTCGTTAATTTGAGCTAACTGAGGCGCAACAGAGGTACAAAATTTAACAGCAGCGGTTACGTCAGAAGCTTCTCCGGCCGCAGTTTTACATCCTGATTTTGTAATTTCTGGTTGAATGTAAGTGAGAAGTTCGCAAACACCAGAAACAGCTTGATAAATCTGAACTTTCACAGGAGGAACTTGCTGCTCAGCGAGCTTGCTATCAACAGCTATGACAAGTAGAGCTTCTTTGGCTTCTTCGATCGTCACGCCTTTTTCTTGCGAATATTTTTCGGCCGCTGTTTGCAGTTCAGCAGCAGTCGTTGCTGTTAACTCTGCTTTCGTTTCTTCGACTTTTGCATTGTAAGGGTTTACCGTGGCTTCGATAAGTGCCTTGGGACTGGCAACAAATGTTTGAAAATCTTGACGAGCTTTAGCGACGAATTGATTGTCAGCACCAACGATGGAAAGTAATTGTTGATCGGTCGTTATTTCGGCGTCCGAAGCACAGGCCACTTTGTGCATGAATTGAAGTTGTTCCTCAGCAGTTTGCGCTGATGCGATGGAGGCAACAGTTGCGATAAGAGCAGTTAAAGTTATTTTTAGCATGTTAAAATTCTCCTTCTATTTTGATGCTGTGGATAGTAGCAGAAGGGCAAGCAAAGATCGCAAAAATAAACAAAATTGAAAAAATGTCACAAATAAAAAAGGAGACTCAAGGTCTCCTTTTTCGTTCGTATTTTTACAGTATCATCTTAACGAGAGAGTATCTGTATCACTCTCTGTAGAATGTCGAGTTGCGAATCGTATTCCTGCGCGCTGCGAGCGAAGTTGGTGTACTCGTCTGTGTGTTTAGCTAGGAACACATCGTAACGTCGATTGATTTCGCTCAGAGTCGGCATAGCAATATTAGGATCTTGCTGCTTTAACTGAGCATAGACGGGAGCAATCGGCTGAAGCAAAATTCCTTCAGCTGCAGCTTTCTCCTGAGGATTCGTGGAATCCTTCATCGTCATCAACTGCTCAAGCGTTATCTCCTGGGCTTGCATCTGCTGAATGAACTGATTTAACAAGTTATACTCGGGATCCATTAAGCTCGAGAGAGCAAAACCAACGGCCGCCGTGTCCTCAGAGGACGCCAGCTCATTGATACGACCATCAATCGCCATCACCAGATTAATCATATCCAACAGAGTGTTCACTTTCAGAGGAACAAACAAGGCCCCGGTTTTATTCAGTTCGGTGATCGCCTGAAGTCTGGCGGCACCAATCGCCTGTGGAGAAATCTCCATGCGATCTTTTTGGTTACGCAAGTACTTAAACCGTCTGAGGACCTGACCAGCAAACGTATTTACGTTTTCCACATAATAGATCCGGTTGAGATATCTCACAGACTCCTGAGCAATTTGCTGAATCTGTTGAATCTGCGAGGGATCACCGATGACCACACTTACGTTTCCAAGACGTCCATCATCAGGAACACCAGGCATCCCAAGGTTTTCAGCCATGATACCCGTGTATGCCTGCACAAGTGGGCCTTCGTCATTAAAGTTCACAAAAGCGCGGCGTGCTTGAATTTTCTTAATTTCCTCAGAATCGAAGAGCGTTGATTTAGGAATCGCATACTCCGAGCGACTGTTGTCGTGAGCAATACGCACGCCGTTGACTAAACGATCCATTATCAAGAACTGAATGTAATTGCGAAGATCAGGTTCATCCAACATGCTTGGGTTGAAGTTTTCTATGACATTGTTGATGGATGGCGAAATACGCATGTTCAAAAAGAGCATAGCAAACATACGGATGCTTGAAGTTCCGCCAAAATCATTGGGCTCTAGTACTTTAGCCGGATCAAGATCAAAGCGACCGCCGTCTAGGAAGTGACCGAACTCGCCCTTGACGATTAATTTTTTATCGTCAAAGAATTTTTTGGCAGCGTCGCTCGAACAAGAGTCGATGACAGCGTATTCACCGTAGCCGAACAATTCACGACGAACCTTTTCCAACTCAAAAAGGCTTTGGATTTTGTTCGCATCTTCAACAATACAATAACGATTGCTTACAAAAGCGATATCCACCAAGAACTTTGCGATCATGTTTCGCACTTCAAGGTGCTCAGCAAGAACCTCAGGTTCTTCTTTGCGAATCTCTTCGATGAGTTTTGCATAGCTCTCAACTGTATAGCCCTGTAGGTAGCCCTTGTTCATCCCAGTATATTTTCTTAAGAAACCGCGCCATTGATCGTACTTTGTTTTTAAAGACAGCGCTTCGTTAAGCATAAGGTTGTAAGGTCGGGAGCTGACCGAGAATTTGTCATAGCGGTAAATTCGTGGAAGAGCGTTGTAAACAGTTTCGATGGAGAAGCGTACTGTTTCTTTCGCAGTTAAACCTTTATCGTGCATGTCACACATAACATCCGTGACCAAAATGCGATGCTCATCTGTACAGAACATGTAAGGCTTGAGGTTGCGAAGTGGAATCGTTCTTTCCAACGGCTTAGACGTATCAACACGAACAAGTGATCCATCGCGCTTCTCAACTTCGCTCTTATAAATCCAGCGAATGGCGGCGATATCGTACTCACCCGGCATAACCTGTTGTCCCTCAGAAGAGGCGTATTCCATGATCGACGAAGACATCTGCACAGCTAGGTCAACTGGCATTTTGATATAATTCAATTGGTACTGGCTAAGCACTGGCCAATTCGCTTTATCAACCGAGCCTTTAAAGTTGTGGCGAAGTGACAGGTTGTGCCCAATCTCATGCACCACCGTAGAAACTGCGTCGATTTGGCTAAACATATCTACACATGGCTTGATGATTTGAATTTCCTCTTGCGTCGAAACGCTCATGGGGTTGGCTTTCAATCGCTCAGCAAGGGCATCGACTTCGGGGCAATTCTTTGCGATGGCATTGTCCATCACCATCGTAGAGGAGAAGTTTGGCCCTAAGTCTGCGGTCGTTGAGTAAATAAAAGGAGTCATTGCCCCTTGTGCCACTGAAGTCGCGTGCAATCTGCGAACTTTTTGGAACACCTCTTGTAGGTCTTGTCCCGCATTGATTCCAAAGTCTGCAAGAAGAGCTACTTCCTCTCTCGGATAGCTACTGAGGTCCAATCTTGTACGGTCGGACTTTTCTTCATTTATTTCGTCAGAAGGAAGTGTGTAAAGATTGTTCTCTACTTTAATTTCATCCTGCTCAATTAAACGATAGCGACCAGATCTTGAGTCTCGCACAACGAGACCGGAGTTGATCTTATCCATTAATTTGAAGAGTTGGACTCTTTGTAACGGAGTTCCAGGAACTTGTAGCAACTGTTCGTCAGCTTTGAGGTTGTAGTAGATTCCGGCTTTGCGCCCGATGTAATCACGAACGATTCCGAAATACTGTTCGAGAAATCCATCTGTACCAGAATTCATGGAGGCCGATACGATTTCGCCAGTGTCAGAATCGATCAACGAAGGTCCAAACCCAAGAAGACCGCTACCAGCACGTTTAACGATGTTGATCACGTTGTAACGAATATCTCCAAGTTGAACATCTTTGGATTCATCTAGGCGGATGTTAATTGTAAGACCTGCTTTTTTAAAAGCTTGCTGCCAAAGACTGATGGACTCACGAGCTATGTCGCGATGCCATTTGTCCTTAGGAGTTCCGGTTGTGAAGTAATACACGATATCTTTGTTTGGATTATGCCGTGCCATAAGAACGAGGGCATCAACGTCATCCTGAAGGTTTACTTTGTAATCAAGCTTTTTGGCTTTGATTGTAGTAAACGCGCCGTAGATGCGATTGTCATCTTTGAAGGCTCGGCGAGGGGCCATTTGCGATTGGGTAATTTTGCGCATTGAAAAGCGCTTTATACTCTGAGTTTGCGAGTCACGAATACTAAAAGACATATAGTCTTTGCCATATGTTATATCGCGAATATTTCTAAAGTTATTGATACTTCCAAAAAGGGAATTGATCGCATCAGTCCAGCTTAACGTAGGAGTCGCCGCAGAATTATAATCCAAAGTAATAAAACGCTTAGAGTCTTTATCTTGGTAATCAACTTCTACTTCTTTTAGAGCGTTGGGACCTGTTCGATACCATCTAAAATCAACATGCTTGATATCAATTTTGAAAACTGTGGCGTAGTTCAAAGAATTTGGATCTTCTTTAAATTCTTCATCCACGTTTGTATTTTCGCCAACAAGTTGACCGTCGCGGATGCGAAAACGAATTTTTGTTGCCGAAGAAAAGTTAGAGTCAGAAGCTCCAAGATCTCCAACTACACCTCCATTTGCGTAGCTAGTATCGACAGTAGTTTCGCTAAAGTACCATTCTCCATCGAAGAATGTTTTAGCAAGAGTGTCCGGCTTCAAGAATCTTGTAAATGGAATAAACGCATCTCTTGTAACGCGATAACTGGTCGCTGTTCTAAATTCTTCGCCGGGGATTTCGAAATCTCGTGTAACGTTCGTTTCACGGTTGTCTTCGTTTAAAACTCTGGCACGGCGAAAGTAAGTGATTGGGTAGCCACCAACGGGCACAAGCCATTTCCCGTCTTTTAGAGTGGCAACAGTTTTTTCGTTGAATCCTAGGTCTTGTTCTTCCACAACCTTGTAAAAAATTAGATTTTCGGAAGTAAGCTCTTGGGCGACCCCATAGGTTTTATTTTGGTCACCAAGCATTAAGGCGTCGTCGGCTTTGCCTTCGAGAAGAGGGTGGTCGGAGGTGAAGTTTACGACATCTAAAAACTTAAGGCCAGAATCAGCTTCAGCAAAAAGTTCTTCAGCCACCGTGTTTTGAGCAGGAATAAATCCCACAGGTGCTGTGCGGATAGTTTTGTCGGTAAATTCGATATAAGAGTTGGTAGCTTGATTAAAGGTGAGAGCCTTATTTTGAGCTGGACCCGGTAGGGATACAGTTTGCCAGCCAAGATCGGACTGGCTTTGCTGCTCAGGACGCTGCTTTACGCACGCTCCGAGAGTGAGAACCAACAATGCGGAGGCAATCGCGGACTGAGTGACTTTTCTTTTAGAATACATATCCTACTCCTATGTAGTAAATACTTCGATCATCATCAAATAAAGGGTCGTTGGAAACGGTGCGGTCGCGATAACGGTAACCGACCGAAAGGTTTAAGGTGTTTGTGACATTCGCATTCAGCTGGGCAACAGCCGTTTGAATCGTGCGCCAGTCGTTAAAAAAGTCGTAACGTTGAGTTTGCCCATAAAATAAAGTTCCAATAAAAAGGCTGTTAAACGTGTAAGCACCAGAAAGCCCGTAGGTAATGCCAAAAGGAGAGTTTGCTATTGTACCAAAAGCATTCGCGGTGTCGTAGCGGTATTCACGATAGTAAGTTCCGAGAGACGGTGTGAGCATCAATTTGGCATTTGGACGATAGCGCAAAGCCAACTGCGTTGAGCCCTCGATCGTTAGGCTGTTGCGCTGAGAAAGTCGAGAGGATGGAAAAGACAGCGTCGACGACCATACGAGCGTGTTGTATTTGTCGGACCAAATTTTTGGTCGAGTGTAGCTGATATCTAAATCAGTCAATCCGAAACGATCTGGATCGCGGTCTGTATTGTTAAACAGCGAACCACCATTTTCGTAAATCAAAGTTTCGTAGCCGATACTCAAGCCAAGAGCACTTTTGTCGTCAATTCTGTAACTGAGACTGAGAGCATTTTCAGAACTCCAAGTGTCTGCATACTCATCGAGGCCGCGATTGGCAGTGGCGTTAAAGAAAATTCCCCATGGACTCTCTGAAAGTAACATGGACTCAGCGATGGAAAGACCCTGAGCAACTGCCTGCGTTGCCTTCTTTTGCTCTTTTGAAGTTTTCTTTTCGTCTTTGTCAGAAGTTACAGATGTGGAATTGGATTGGGCGTAAGCATGGGGCGTGTATTGCGTAAGGCACGCAATTACGAACGTGATTAAAATTAAACATTTTCCCATTTGTAGCAACAACTCGGCTCCCCAGAACAGCGCAATTTTTTAAACCCCACTAACAGAGGGGAACATATGCGCGGGGGTGAAAAATTGCCATGTTTTCAAGCGTGCATGAAAAAACAACACGGCCGACTATAAAAAATATAGGCTGGAGAGCCTCGTCACCTAGAAACAGTTAGAATCATGACGAAAACAGCCGTTGGTCTTTTGGTGAAACTCGGTGTGTTTCGCACGGTAACGATTGATTATGTATGGTGAAAACAGTGGTCCAATAATCGAATCGTCCACAAAAATATCAATTCGAACATCCGACAGGTCGGTTTCGCCCGCAGCCTTAATAAAGCTGTCAACAAAGGCCTGTTTGTTAGAGATTGCTTGTTTGAGTGTTAAATATTCACTCTTGATAATCGAAGGATCTATTCCGAAGAGAACTCGGGCCAGCACCGGTTCGCGAAGGGTGTCATGCATGATCTCAGCTTCGGCCATGGGTCCGCGACGATAGGGTATCCTGTTGTTCATGGCGGTAAGGTCGGCGGCTTCAATCAATCGTTCCGCAGCGTCGCTCC
>JANPLN010000056.1:0-20790 GCA_031426555.1 Bdellovibrionales bacterium
GCGACACTGACTTTGTTGCTTGCGGCATTGATGTTTCTAAATTGTAAATCCACACCCGACTTGGCGTCGTAAACTCCAACGCCGCCGACACCTTGGTTGCTTGCGGTGTTGGTTTCGCCAACTCCCGCTGGAGTGACCCACGTGAGAATCCCGTTTCCGTCAGTTTGTAAATACTGTCCGCTGTCGCCGTCGTTTACTGGAAGCGTAAGGACATAATTTGCGCCAAGTGCATCTGGGGCGCGAACTGTTGCTGTGTTTGTTCCTCCGGCCGCAAGTTCGGTAAATGCAATGGCTCCACCGTCGCCTGCAGCTACACCTTTTGGACCCATATTCAGTTGGCCAGTCATCGTATCGCCGGCTTTGGCGACTTTTTCGGAATTCAATTCGTCGATGGCTGCCTGAACTGTCACTGCCGCTACGGCACCAGCAGGCGTGTTATCAATTTGCACAGCATCGTAATCACTCGCTGCCGCTACGACTGCACCCGTTCTGCCAAACACACTGTCCACTGGCGACACAGCAAATTCTGCAGTGCCATCCCAAAACATTAATTTGTTGTTGGTGGTGTTGTACCACACCGTGCCTTCGTGACCTGCCACAAGCGGAGTCGCAACAAGCGTCGCTTGTTGAACAGAGGTGTAAACGCCAACACGAAATGTTCTCTGCGCAGCCTGAGTCATGTGGCCAATGTCGTTGATATCATTGCTTCCCATGCCGATGGCGCCCGCCATGGTTCCGCCAGCTAACGGAAGCTTCGTTGGATCGCCGCCGCTCGTGCCAAGAGTGAGAACACTTGTGCCGTCGTAGTAACGAAGTACAAAGTCGTCGCTATCGTACCAAATTTGCCCCGCTGTGGGAGATACAGGATTTGTGGCGCGGTTTGGAATCACCGTGCCGTTTGTGGTGTTTTGCAAATACAGGGAGCTACTTCCAGCAAGCAAACCGCTCAACGTTGTGTAACTTGCGCCAAACAGCGTATTCACTTTTGCTTGAGTCACGTCGGTGTTTGTTTGTACAAAATTTGAGGGCGTCATCCCCTGCAACGTCTCTGCAACTAACGACTGCGGAACGGAATCAATTTGCATGTCTGGCGACAGCGTACTGGTTACAGCTGTGGTGCTCGGTGTAACGATGAAACGAAAGTATCTGGTATCGCCAGCTGCCGGAGTATATCCGCAACCCGCACCGCCCGAGGTCTTACCAGCGACACTTGCGTTTTGGTTTTGGAAAACTTCCATCATGGAATTTCCAACATCGATGGTGGCTGTGGTGCGCTTTAGCGACTCCGCCCCCGCTGTTGGTGATCCCACGCGAACGTTAAAATAACCATTCGAAGACAACGTACTCACCGTTTGCTCTTCTTCATACAAAATACAAGTTTTTGCAGGGTTGAGAATTTGGATTTTCATGAGCACTGAATTATCTAGAAGAGGATCTTCGGGAGTAGTGGAATCATAAAGACGCCCGTCCACAGTCATAAACTGCGGAGGCTCAGTTTGCGCTGTTGCAAGAGCTGGCAGAAAAAGGAGCAAACTGAAAACGTACAAAGTACTTTTAATTGAGGAAAATCGAAAACGTAGCACCACAATGACTTATCGGTCCTTGCTTCGAAAAATTAAGGGATTAGACAAAAGTTAGGCAGTTAGCTGATAGATACCTTCTCAATTTGCGACAAAAGATTTAAAAGTGTTCCAAACTAGACCAGTTTATTAAAAAAATTGAACATTGCCGGTGAAAAAAGCGTGTGGCACCATTTGCTGGATGACCTACTTCAGTCTGATGAAAGCCGAACCTAAACCCCTACTGTTTGCCATGTGTAACTCGTTTTTTTCGTGTTTTGGACAATCGCATTTTTTAGCTCTGTTTAGTTTAACAATTTTGCAGCAGTACCACCTTTCAAACACACGGTTTGGCACTCTCTACGCTGGAGGCACCTTTTTAAGCGCATTTTTTTTACCCGTGGTGGGCCCATGGATCGATCGTGTGGACGTTCGGAAGTACTGCCTGTTGGTTTTGTTCGCTCTAGTGACTGGATACTACTTTCTGCTCTCTACAAATTCTTTGTTCGTCCTGTTTGTAAGTCTCTTTTTACTGCGCATGGGAGGCCAGGGCTTATGCATGCATATCAATGGCGTCTGCACTGCTCGCTACTTCGGAAACAATCGCGGAAAAGCTCTTAGTCTCACAAACACAGGCTTTCCACTGGCGGAGGGAGTTTTCACACCGATCATGGCGGGACTGATTGTTGTGTATTCACCGCAATTGATAATTTATATTTTAATCGGATTACTTTTGCTCATTTATTTCCCAATAACATTTTTTATAACAAAAAATAATTCCCATTTTAATAAACCCCTCCTTTCCGAAGAAGTTCCCGACCAACACACCAGTCGAAAAAACTGGACGCCACACGATGTTCTTCGCCACAAAATTTTTTACCTTTTGATCTCGCATAGTATTTTCCCGGCGTTTTCACTCTCTGGTTTTTTAATTTATCAAATGTCCTACGCGCAAAGCAAAAACTGGCCTCTCAACACGGTGGCTTTAGCCATGAGTCTTTTTGCCTGTGGCCGACTGCTTTCGGCGTTCGTTACCGGGCCGTTGGTGGATCGGCTGGGTGCCTTGCGACTTTTTCCGTTTTATCAATTACCGCTGGCCATGGCTTTTTCGCTCCTGTGGTATTTTGAATCCCCATGGATCGCAAGCCTCGGTCTGTTTTTGTGCGGAGTCACTGTCGGCGCAGCCGCTCCCATCAAATCTTCGTTGTGGGCGGAACTCTACGGCGTGGCACATTTAGGCGCCATTAAAAGTTTATTCGCCACGATCATTGTTGTTGTTACATCTGTAAGCCCATTATTTTTTGGTTGGATGATCGATCGAAATCAGCACATTTTTTTGCTACTATTGCTCACTCTTATATCACTTATCACCACCGCTTTGGGATCGCTCGCTGTGTATCTTTATCAAAAAGAGAGTGCTGCGGAACGTATATTGTCACTCAAAAGGTAATCTTTTCCCTCGCCCCCTCTCCATCAGCACTCTCAATCCACAAGGGCGTGGTACAGAAACTGTAATAGGTAACTGTGGGGAGAGAGGTGCCGATGAAAGTACACAACCTTAAATTATGGATAGTCTCTGTTCCGTTACTTTTGGCTGCAAACTCTGCGGTGGCTCTAGACTCCTATATCTATTTCGAAAATACCTTTCAAAAAAATCTTTCCTGTCAGCGCCTTGCTGTGAAGTTTTCTCCGTACTTCATCCTCAACGCGGATCTTAGCAGCACCAACAACTATCTCCGGCGTGGGAGTTTTGTGGACTTTAAAAAAGATAAAATCATTCGTTCGTGGAATTTAGTCACAGAAAAAAAATTGAGCATCGCCATCACTGACAATTTTTTAGACACCGCAGAAAAGTGGAAAATCAAAGTCCTTTCAACTCAAATAGATATTCCCCAACTGTCATTAACCAACAAAACACTGGTCACACAACAAACAGCTGATGGCAGATTCACAGTCGATCGCTGTTGCACCGGAAACTCCTGCGAAATTCTCCCCGTCTATAACGTGTTGGATGGGCAAAGACAAATCGCTGAAATGTCCTTCCACCCGAAAAAATCAAACTTCTTAAAAAGCTACTCTCTTGCCAAGGGAACGACGAACAATATTCAATCTCTGATAGAGCCGCGATGGCTCGCGCCCCCGGCCACTCCTGCCTACACAGGACCTCTCGCTGCCGCCTCGGTGAGTACCACCTCGCAAATTGCGCAAAATATTGTCTGCACTCGCTCTGATCCTCTCCGAATTTACGACGACTCCATGCAAACGGTGATTTACAATATTCAAAGATTCCAGGCGATTCGAATTTTTCAAAGCTGGGAAGGCGATCGCGAAGAGCGACAATCCGATAAAACCACCTACATTAAAGTTTTAGCTCACAATGCCCGCGGCCAAGAAATCGTGGGTTGGGCCGCCGCCACCTACATCAAACGCCCCGATGATTGCCCAGCTTTCGGTTTAGTGGGAAGCCCGAGCGGTGAAACCCTCATCGAAGGCTCCACCATCGTTGTTGATAACTCCACCGGCAACTTCCGCTTTCCCACAGAAAATAAACCATCAGCCGAATACACTCGCGGCAATGGGGGACGATATTTTGGAGCCAGTCGCTCCGGGCGAAAACATGCCGCCTGTGATCTTATGCGCCCCAACGATGAAAAAGTATTTGCTGTCTCTGGAGGAACTGTTCTCCAACGCTACAGATTTTACGAAGGAACTGATGCCATCGAAGTCAAACACGACAGTGGCCATGTGATGCGCTACGGAGAGGTTTCCACAAGAACCGTGGGCCAGTCCGGAAAGGGCGCTCGCGTTGTCAAAGGACAGCACATTGGCTACATTTCTAACTTAGCTATGTTGCATTTCGAAATGTATTCGGGCTCTGGAACGGGCCCTCTCACGGTCCGAGGACGAGATAAGTACTCTCGCCGCTCCGACCTTATCGATCCAACAAACTTTTTGAAACAATGGGAAGAACTCACTTTTTAATTAAACGTTAAGACGTCGAAGACGACGGAGGACTATTATGTTACGTCAACGCTGGCCGCTACTTTTTGTGATCTTAGGACTGGTCTTTTTTGTTTACTGGTTAAAACAGAAGGAACAAAAAAACTCTGAAAAGCATATTATCACAAAACCTTACGATCAGCCGCAACTGCAAACTCAAAGTTATGCCCGATACGCTTTAAATTCGAAACCGCAAAAGCCAAAAACAATTCCACTCAATGTTAAAAACATTCAACTTATGACTCAAACCCTAAAATTAGCGGCGCTGCAGCCCTCGCTGCAAGTCGCCTTAGAGCAATTGCAAAAGCTCCGACTTCAGCCCAGCCTTTATCAAGACTCCAATCCAGAAACTGGAACACTCTCCGTGGTTCGTACAGAAAAACCCTTCCCTGGCACTCGCTATTTTCACGCCCAGTATTTTTCGAGCGACAAACAAAAACCTTTTCTCCAACATATGTCTTTTGAAATCCCCCCAAATAAAGATTCCCTGCGCGTGGCTGCACAAGCAATTAAAGATACCTTTGGCTCCCTACCCCCAGCACACATGCAAACACCCAACATGATTGCTTGGACCTGGAAGGGAAAATACACCGTCTGGGCAATGAAAATGAATAAAGATTCTCTCGTGAGCGATTCGTTTAACGCTTATACAGCTAGTGATGAGGGCACAGTTCGCATCGCCATCGAGCTCGACGTTCACACCCATGCCCACCACGAATAGGACAAAATTTGCTGCCCCATTGGAAAGTTAGAGGCTTGGGAAGCTTTTATCGAAACCTCGAGCACGCAGACTGAGCTTTCACAGAAAGATCTGCTGGGCTATTTAAGCACAAAGCATCGAGATCGCATCCTCCAGTGGATGTCGGAGTGATCACTTTTTAGTCACTGGCTGTTGACCGTACGCAGACTTCACATGCCTCATATTGAAACACTTATTTTAATCAGTAATTTCGATGGTTTGCGAGATAAATCTCAGGCACTTTTGGCACTCCCTTTGCTTTAATACCAGGTAAGGGGTGATTTATGAAAACGCTTTTAGTTCTACTAACAATGTCTGTAACATTCTCGGCTTTAGCAATTCCTCAACACGAAGAGCGAAACGTGAGCTCTAGCGAAACACCAACCTGCGTGTTCGAATCCGCAGACGTGGGCAAGATGAAGTTTCGCGGCACATCACGCGAAGAGGCCTTTGAGCGAACTGCCAGAGCTTGTCTGCAAGCGCGAGTTCAGGGTTATATAAAAATTCGTGGGGACATCCCATCCACAGAACGAAAAATTCTTTTCGCTGAAGACTGCGTCAACAAAACCTATTGTAAACACTAAGGGATCGCAGTAAAAAAGAAGTATGTTGAAACCTGTACTTGATTTTCTTTTTGGTAAAGACGCAAAAATTTTTAATAAAAAAGGCGTCGTTGAGCACGATTTGGGAGCAAAAAAGTGGTCTGGCTGGACGGATCGCTTTACAAAAAATCCCGATTACGACTTCACCCAACACCAGGGCCGCGCAGAAAAAAAGAACGACACGACTCCGTCCGACAGCCATTAAATCGACGATAGTTAAATCCACGGCCACTAACTAACAGTTAAATTTTGCTTATAATTTCATCGCGGGTGAAATTTGGATTTTGCAGTTGAAGCAAAAAGGCTTTCTGCAGCTTATGTCCCAATTCAGGCCCAGGCTTCACTCCAGCATCCAACAGGTCTTTTCCCATAACTATGGCCGCTGGCAAGCCAGCAGGTGCGTATTTGCTTGTTAATGCGTCCCAAGGAGCGAACGCATCGGGCTTCTGTGGAGAGTCTTCCATTGCCGGCAGGCATCTTCTTAAAAAAGCCACAACGTCCTCCATCTGCGCCTTCTGCATCAGTGAGACAAACGGAGCCAGCATCACGGCTTCGGTTTTCGAAGCTCCCGCTTGTAAGAAAACATTAAGCTCTAAACACAAATGAATAAAGCTGAGGGTGTCTTTGGAAAGTTTAAAGGTGGAAACGATGCGAATCGCCTCTGCATAACTTTTACTGCGATCTAAGCAGACAAGCGCGGCCCAGCCCCAGTGCGACGGACATGGATTTTTAAAAAATTTTTTTAAATCCGCTTCATTCCAATCCAAAGTGATAAAGAGCACAGTTTGCAAATTCATTTGTCGAAGTTTTTCAAAAAACAAATACGGTTTTTCAATAGCAAAGGCCTTATTGATTTCGTCGCGGCGTCGCTCTGCAGACACGCGCGTGAGTTGCTGGGCCGCTTTTTGCACCGCTTGAAGGGTTTTTTGTTCGACCGTGAATTCCAACTGCGCTGCGAAGCGAGCGGCGCGAAGCAATCGCAGTGAATCTTCAGCAAATCGCTCGTCTGCAACACCCACGGTGCGCAGCACTTTGCCCTTGAGATCGGCTTCACCACCCACGTAATCCAACACCCGCTTTTGACCGAGATCATAAAACATGGCATTGACCGTAAAGTCCCGGCGCGCGGAATCTTTTTTCATATCCGAATACGCAACATGCTCAGGATGGCGTCCGTCTTTGTAATCCGACTCTTCACGAAACGTTGCGAGCTCGATCGGATCTTGGGCGGCGTCTTGATCACCGTCTTGGTCGTCGGCCATGACAACTCGGCACACTCCAAAGCTTTTACCCACCATGATCACTCTAGGAAAGATTTTTTCGATTTGCTCGGGCGTGGCACTGGTGGCAATGTCGATGTCCTTTGCAAGTTTCCCCAACAAAGCATCGCGCACACACCCACCCGCCAGCACCGCCTCGTACCCTTGGTTGTGCAGTTGCTGGCAAATCTGCACGACGTATTTCCACTGCGGATGCTGAGCAAGTAAAGTTTCCATTGATTTCATGATAACAGAATATTGTGTTCTGTGTTACTGGATTTGTCGGATGGAAAACCACGGATTTTTAAAATCAGTCTTCGAAAATCACGATCTCTCGCATTGGAATTGGACTCCTTTGCAGACGCCGCTTTCCATGGACATTTATAAAACCTGGATCGAAAAGTCCTACCACGGCGATATGGCTTATCTTAAAAATCACATTCCACAAAAAGAACACCCCCAAAATCTTTTGCCGCAGGCTCAGAGCGCCTTTGTATTTTCCGTGGAATACGGACTGAAGCCCAACACGCTTCCCACAAAAAATCTCCGGGTCGCGGCCTACGCCAAAGACGAAGACTATCACGTCTGGTTTAAACAAAAAACCCTGCAACTTTGCAAAGATCTTAAAGCTCTCTTTCCGCACAACGAATTTGTGGGTTTTACAGATTCCTCCCCTGTGATGGAAAGGGATTTGGCTTACCGGGCCGGCCTGGGGTGGTTTGGAAAAAACACCTGCTTGATCGATCGAAAACGCGGAAGTCTTTTTTTTATTGGCGAGATTTATTCCACCTTGGCTTATCCACAAACAAAGCCTCCTTCACCTAGCTTGGATCACTGTGGCACTTGCGACCGCTGCATCACCGCTTGCCCCACCAATGCCATCGAGGCCGAGCGAACTCTCAACGCCACCAAGTGTATTTCCTACTGGACCATTGAGTCTAAAAAAGTGCCGCCGCCAGAGCTTCGCGAAAAATTTTCCGATTGGTTTTTTGGCTGTGATATTTGCCAAACAGTCTGTCCGTGGAACATCAAAGTTCGCGACCTCGCAGAGCCTGCGCCGCAAGACCCCACCGACGATTTACGCATGATTCTCGAAAGCTCCAACAAGGCTTTAATGCGACTGTTTGCAAACACACCGTTAAGTCGTGCCGGCGGTCGAGGGCTTAAACGCAATGCTCTCATTGTGATTGCCAATAAAAAACTCACGGCACTTGCGCCCTCTGTAAAAGCGTATCTTTCCGATCGGGAGCTTTGCGAACTCGCCCAATGGACCATGGACAAACTTGCGGAATCGTGTAAACTCGCCCTATAAAGCCACGAGCTAAAAACCAGGAGCCTCGATGTCGAAAGCATGGAAATTACTTGCAACAAAAACCGGCGAAAAAGTTAAAGTGGATGCCGAAGATTACGAGGAATTGCTCAACCGTAGCTGGCGAGTTATTTATCGTGGCAAGGAAAAAAAGCCCCTGGTTGTAACGAGCATTCGCACCGGTGACTCCTCACGGACCATGTCATTGGGCCAATACCTGATGAAGCCTAAAAAAGGAAAAATGGCCTACCCCCGTCGCTGGCAAGCCGGGCTGGACTATCGAAAAGAAAATATCGTCGTTTGCAGCATGAAAGAGCGTCAGCGCATGCTGCCCAAGCGCGCCGAAAAAACGTCTTCAAAGTTTCGCGGAGTTTCGTACATTCGAGGCAAAAAAATCTGGCGGGCGCGTATCGAGAAAAACAGCAAAGCCTTCTTCTTGGGAGATTTCGCCACCGAAGAGGCCGCAGCCAGAGCTTACAACAAAGCGGCTCGCGATTTGTTTGGCGACCTGGCCTATCAAAATATCGTCGATCGTATTAGAGACCGACGCAATTAAAACAATGCCGACACGAAGTCGGCATCTGTAACTCTTTTACCTAGTAATTATTTATTTACTACTGAGGTTGATCGGAAGACGTACCTGTCGTCGCTTCGCCACCACAGTTGAAGCCGGCGCCTTCAAGATTAGTTTTCATTTTACTAGATACTGAATCGCAATAGCTCATTGATTTTGCAACAGCTACGGTTTTATCTGCACCCATTTTGTTATAAATAACGCCACAGCCACCTTCAGACACAGTTAAAACAGAAATTTTTCGTGTATCTGATTTGTTTGTGCAAGTGACCGCTGATTTTTCAGTGCCAGTGATTGTTGGAAATGAGCTTGTGTCAGACGACGTTGTCGTCTCTGTTGTTGTCGTTGTTTTTTTTGCTGGAGCATCAGTGCTCATTGACGTTGCAGGGGTCGCTGCCGTAGTCGTCTCTGCTTTTTCTGCTGTCGTTGTTGTTGTTGTGCTTTTTGGAGTTGATGAACAAGCCACCAAGCTCACCATTGCGATCGTGACCAATATAAACTTCATGCATACCTCTTTGTTGAGTCGTTTGTATTATGACTAAAAGTCATTTTTTTTAGTCTAAATAGAGAGTTAGAATGAATCCATCAAAATAAATGACGCACTGCCACTCTGATCCAGGTCTAGGTTTTCTTTAAATTCCCGTCGAGAATCGGATTGCAGCGCCTTGCTGTTACTGATTTTTTACACTGGTTGTAGCGATCCCCTTTTAATAAACTTTATTTTTGTTCGAGCAGAAATTTCATCACAGCTTTTGAACCTTCAAGCTCTAATCGACCGGGTCCATACTTTCCAAACCCAACGTCTCCCGGCCATGTATGCCCCTGCCCTTCAATGATAGTGTAGCTCGTATTTGAATTGAGCTTCACTCGTAGGCTATCCAAATCTGCATCGTAGGTTTCTGTGACAGGAGTGGTTTTACCGCCATTGCGACCGGCGATGATGTCTAAATATTCTAGGAGTGGCGGTGTTTGAATTCCTGAATTTGGATAGTAACCATCGGCCTGACCATTTATATTCATCTGCGCGTCTTCGGCCCCGTGAATATGTAAAACCGGAATCGTTGCTCCCCAGACGCAAGATTTTGTGTTTGTAACATCTTGCATGCGTAAGTAGGCGGCGAAGGGAACTGCCGCTAAGATTTTATCTGAACGACTGCACATCAGGCGGTAAACCATCATGGCGCCGCTGGAGTAACCGGTCACTGCAACCTTTGATTTAATTCTCGTTAAACTCGCTAGATCTTTTAACATGGCATCAAAAAATGCAAGATCTGCGCCGCCGGTGCAGCAAAAGCCGACATTCCAAGCTTGCTTACCACCTGGCCCTTCAACTCCATCCGGATAAACAATGATAAGGTTTTCTGCTCCAGTTTGCTCATGCAGACGCGAAATACCTTCGAATTGCTCGGCGGAATTACTCCCTGGATGAAATCCCATCACAACAAGAGCTTCAGTAGTTCTGCTGCCGTAATCACTGGGAAGATGAACAATATAGTCTCTGTTTACTTGGCCATCGAAAACTTTTCTCGATTGTACGATGTGTTGACCTAAGGGAGCTGGCGTGACTGGAGCTGCAGGAGGCGGGCTATTGGCGCCAGAACCACTTGGCGCATTGGTTTGCTCGGAGACAGATTCAAAATTTTCACAGTTTTGAAAGCCCACCATCAGCACTAAAACTAAACCGAGTTGAGCAAAACCACGTATTCTATTTTTCATAAAACCCCCATTTGCACTTTGTAATAAGACGCCGGGGCCTGCAAAAAGTTGCGAACTATTTTATTATCTCATAATGAGACACCAAAAAGGTTTTATGTAGTTTTAAGGGACTATTTTAAAAATCGCCGTTCCAACGGCTCCGTTTTCATCTCGCGCGACGATCGTGTAATCGCCTACGGGAATAAATTTGTTGGGCCAAATCTTAGTGGGAAATTCCGCGCTTGCCGCCTGGTGAATAATTTCCCCATTCGGTGCGTAAATGGTAAACGTGCACATACCTTTTGCGCCAGTCACCTCGAAAAGTTGGTTGCCCGGCCCTTGCGTAAAGTAAGCCACCGACGGCGTCATTTTCAGCGTTGGCTTAAATGTACGCCAATTTTTTTTTACATTCATTGTAGCCTTGTAAAAAACCATCAAGTAAATCTTTGTTGTTTCCCAGCTCCTGGGAATTTGGGACAGTGTCATTCCATGTGTAAGGGAACAAAGCCACTGCGCCTTGATCGCAGTACGAAATCACTTGCGTTTGTAAGTCTGTTTTTAACGGAGTGACGTAGGTGACACCTATGCTCGGCATTTCCCAGCCGAAGGCGGAAGGCATACCTATCACTGGCTGTATATCTTGATCCCAGCCTTGCTCCTTAAGATAGTCATACAACCGAGGCAAAAGCTCCGACATCGTCCAATCATACATGGATCTATCTCTACCGCTCTCGATGGCGTAGGCATAATTATAAAAGGCCACAAAGTCACAACCGAGCGGCGTGAAATTCTTGCTTGCAGTTTTGATGTAATTATCCCATCCCGCATAATTTTGTTTCATAGTTTCGCTGAGTGTTGTGCCTGGAGCGGGATCCAAAATTGAGCCGAAACCGCAAATCGTTGGACGAGGAATCACCGCCCCATTTGCATTGGATTGCATTACAGCATTGCGCATGCGCACCATTATGTCTTTCAAGTCTCCCCCTGGATTGTCATCCAAAATCCAATAGGCAATCAACTGCGGATCGGCCGCCGTATTCGCGAGGTGTTTTTGAAAGTCGCTGATGATTTTATCTTTGCGCTGTTCCGACAAATTACAATTGCCCGGCACTTGATCGGCTTCGTGACAAGCGGAGAACACTAACTGCGAGGGAGAAAGATCAATATAGGCCATCTGCGTATCGGCGATGGCCTTGCGATAGGGATCTAGAATGTCGGGATAGGGCGAATTGATGCCCACCATGTTCAGGCCCGCCGCCTTAACGTCAAAAATTTCGTCAGCAGAGCCCATCACCGCATAGGGGCCGGCCCGACCGCAAAGTTGCGGCCATCGCTTACAACCCAAAGGGGCTTTGTCGTCGTTTTTAAAAGACACAATCGGAGCGGGAGTGGGATTGCCAGTGCTTCCGGAATTATCTGTCGCGTCTTGCGACTGGAGAGATTTGAAATTGCAGTCCTGAAATCCAGCGAGGATCATCACCATAAAAATAACTAGGACTCCTACGTAGGCTTTATTTTTCATTGTTCCCCCATTTGCTCTTTGTAATAAGACGCCGGGGTTTATAATTAGTTGCGAAAGTTTTAGTTATCTCATTATGAGATACCAAATGGTCTTTAAGCAGTCCCTGCGGGACAATTTTTAAAATCGCCGCTGCTGCCGCAGGTTTTTTAATTTATGATTTTTACACAAAAACCGTAGAAGTTTTATACTTTGCGTTAAATTCACACAAATTCACAGCTTACTCATGTATGTATCCCATTAATTAACTAAACACTGCCAGTTTATTTTATAAATAGTGGCAGAAAGGACTTTGTTCATGTCAAAAAGCCTCCTCACATTTCTCTCTGTAGCAGCCCTAGTGCTGACGAGCTGTTCGCAATCACAAACCAGCGAAGCTCCCCCTGTCAGCACTGCACAGGCGTTTCGCCTGATGCCAACCCCCTCCGACCAAACTCTCTGGTCCTCTCAACTCAGCCGCTACGCAGGTCAAACTGAGTTTCTAACGATCAATCCCTGGAACGAAGGAGGACTGGAAGCAGCAGTACCTGTATCCGCAGAAGCGGGTAACGGCCGCGAAGAGCAAGAGGCCGATGTTTTTAAAATCGGTAAACCAGGTTCCAAAGAAGTTTATCTTCTTAACAACTACCGTGGACTGCAAGTCGTCTCCTTTGCAAAAGGCGCCCACAACCCAGAAATTTTAGGACGCGTGAATCCCACAGGAAATTATCCACAAAAAATGTATTCGGATCTCGACAACAATCGTCTGATTGTGATCGAAAACACTTACAATAACAATAAAACGACGTCTCGCCTTGTGGTCTATGATGTCAGCAACTCCTCGGCCCCTCTCCTTTCAAGCATCATTGATATCGCTGGCTACAGTGTGGACTCACGCATTGTCGGATCGGTGCTTTACCTTGCAACCTACGAGAGCCAAGCCAGTGGATCCATGTGGTTTAATGATGTAGCCAGTAACGGAAAAGTTCTCTCCTTTGATATCAAAGGTAAAGACGTTGCAGCCATCTCTGAATTTAAAATGAAGTTGCCCATTGCAAGTCCGGAAATGATGAACATCCAAGTCACTGGCACGGGCGCAGACACTAAATATTATATGGTCGCTATTCAAACAGAAATGGATCGTGACTGGTGGAGTTGGTGGAGTGGCCCAGCCGCCGTAGAAGTGATTGATATCACAGATCCAAAAGGTCAAATTAAACCCTTGATGACTGCTAACGTAAAAGGTTTCATCAACGAACGCAGCAGCACGCTGATTCGCAACGGCTACTTAATTGTTACCAGCAATTACATCATCAATGCAGAGGCAGAGGAGCAAGTACTCCGTATCGCCGTCGAAGCATTCCAACTTCCAGAAACCAATTCAGAAGTGATCTCTTCGCAAGAAGCTCAATATCGTCAGCTCCACATTGATCGCCAAGTGAGTGCAGCAAAAGACGCCGACAAACAAAAACTCCAAGAACAACTTCTCTTAGACTCGGTACTTGGCCTAAAAGGCCGTTTTGTTCAAGAGGACAACGGCTCTCTCAAGAAGATCGTTGCAGACTCTGACGTCACTGTTGGAGACACCAACGGACAAAGTGCTTCTCTCCAAGACGTTCGTTATGACGGAAATTATTTGTACGCGTTTTGGGTTCCTGCGAATCAAGTAGATCCTTTAGATGTTTTTGATATCGGAAATTTAGATCAAGGCGTAAAACATTTGGGACGTCTCGAGTTTGATGGCTGGATCGAAAAATCTTTCCCCATCACTTTTCAAAATCGCAAATTCATCGTTGGTCTTGGTTGGATTGTTCCAGCTGTGGATACAGAGGACACGCAAAGAAAAATGCAAGCCAAGCTGTTTGAAGTTAAAACAGAAAAAATTTCTGAACGCGATCCAATAACTGGCAATATAATCACTAAGGATAAAGTAGTTGCAACGGTGGTTCCCGGCGCAGAACTTGTGATCACAATGGATGGCGGAAGTCAGTACGCTGACCTCAACAGTCCTGATCGCTACATTCAATTGCTCATGAATCCTGCAATACCTGGCAGAGGACAAATACTTTTTGAGGCAGCATCCTACGAAGCTGGATCTTATCGCCAAGGTGGACAGATCATTCAGATCGACATGAACGAAGCTGTTTTAGGTTTAGGTTCAACGGCTATCACTGAAGGTCCCTTCCTCGAAGCCAACGAAGGCTGGCTCCGTCGCATGTTTGCAAACCCAGAACTCGCAAATATGTACAACGCCTTTTCGGATACAAGCCTCTCTACCTTCGCTCATATTGGCTCCGGTCAAGGGCTCGCACAAACACTCAGCGTTCTTGAACTCGCACGCAATATTACAGCTTATTACGTCCTCAAAGGCGTTCAATCTGAAGTTGGTGTCCAAGTGATCTCCAATGATAGCTACAATGACTCAAGCACTGTTGAATTGCGTGTGGTGAAAATCAACCAAGCCGATGCTGAAGTTAGCAAAGTAAATGGTGTGGTAAAAATTGAAGGTCGTCTACAAAATAGCATTGTGTATGAAGGCAACAAAAGTATTCTTCTTTTAACTTCACAGAATGTGAGTTCTAAAACAGACATGGAAATTTTTTCAAGTACGACTAAATACTCACTTACAAAAGTAACTCTTAACGCCAATCAAGAGATGCAAACGAGCGTACAAACTTGGATTGATGAAAACCAATACTATCCATCGAATCCTTCGGCTACAGCGAGGACGCGTTTTGAAGACAATAAAAGCCTCACACTTTTACGCGACGGAAGTGTCCTGGTTAAAACAGGAAAAGCACAGATTTTAAAAGCCAATCAAACTCTGGGCTTGGTGGCAATTAACGATTCAACGTGCCCCAAAGCTTCTGATGTTACAGCCGTTACAGTGAAAGAAATCGACGGACAGCTTGTGTACTTTGCACAGCAAGCAGTTGATGTTGAAAGTGTTAAAGGGGTCGCCACAAAAAATACGATCGCTTTAGCCACACTCAAAGCTGACACCTTGGTTTGTTCCTCTGAAATCAACATTCCTGGAACACCAGTGATGATCACTGGGACGCAAGTTGTAACCGACGACTTATCTGTTTCCGACGCAAAAATTGTTGAAGAAGCATATACCAACGAAGATGGAACAAAGGTTTATGGCTTAAAAACCAAAAATGTAAATGCTCTGACTCTTGTTGAGTTGCAAGCAACGAATAAAGCGTCTCTTCTTGACTCAACAACAGACATCTCAACAAATTACGGTATGGAACAGACATCACGCCTTAGCGGTGATCAGAACTTCTATGTGATCCGCGATACAGAGTCGGACTCGTGGATGAATTCGTCGCAAGAGCCCGAACTCGTTACCGTATCCATCGAGAACAAACGTTTTGTCACAACCTCTGCCTACCTTGATGGAGCCACAGGCTACACTCAAATGATTGGCTTGGTACTTGGCTCGCAAAAAATCGCCGTGATTGAATCTGAAGCTGGGGTGCAAGCTTTTGCTCTTAACAAAGATCAGCGCCCCGAAGTTATCAACTTACGTATGACGAAAGAGGATGGTTCCATCAGCAACGCCCAAAGCGTCCTTGAAATTGGTGGAATGAGCTATTCTCCGATGATCAACTATACTGAGGCACAAAACAGTATCGAAGTAGCCGCCGGCCTTCGCGGTGTTGTTCAGATATATCTTAGCAAGTAATCACGAAAAGGGGCCCTCGCCCCTTTTTGCACCTAGCGCGATGTGCGCCTATCGACAACTTACTAGCGCGCGTGTTTGGTCTTTTTCACGGGATTGGATTTTTCACTTTAAACTTGAAAGTCTCGACGACGCCATTATTTTTGGATTTCACCTTCATTGTATAAACTCGATCACCACTCAATGTGTTTTTAATAATAAAATGATTACCTAACGTAGTTAGGTGAACAGGCTGTATTGGGTCAGCCACTTCAGTGGGGTTCGCGGACTCTGAAATAAGTATCACCTCAACTTTAGAGAGATCGATCTGGGCGCTCTCTTGCCCCAGAACATAAATATGAATGGGCTCGCTTTTTACAACTTTAATCGAAAAAATATTTCCCTGATGAGTGATAGCTTCCACATCACTAGGTGGTGGGGCGGCGGATGGAGCATTATCGAAAGCGGTCAGTACAAAGAACAACAAAATATAAGCAATTGATATGCGCATACACGAACCTTTCAAAATAAAAAGGGCGAAAATATTCGCCCCTGCAGTTACTATTTACGGCAAAACAGTAACGTTGTTACTGTGAGACAGTAATGTTGTTCTCAACCGACACCACACCTGGAGCCATCCATGCGGCATGTCTTGCATCATCAAACTCGGAAATTGAGTGAACATTGCCACTCAAAATGACTTTATTACCACTCATCGTCACTTTGATTTTACGCCCTTCGGCCTCGGCCGAACGCTTCAAGGCCTGTTCGATACGGGCTTTCACATCGCTTGGCTGGGTTTGAGAGCGTATTGTAATATTGTTTGAAACTCCACGTACGCACATAAGATCACTCACCGTGTCCCTTGCTGAATTTCTTTGATAGTCCCAATCCACTTCGCCAGAGAGATTGACCCAGCCTTTGTCCACCGAAATTTTAAGATCTCCAGGAATGGAATAGTTCCACTTAAACGCACTGACGGCTGCCTGCGCAATTTCTTCATCGGACTTGTCGAATATTCCTTTAACTTCAAGATCATCTGCCACGGCCTTCACTCCGCCGACTCTTTGCGCGGCTTGCTCAGCATTTCGTTTCTCCATGTAATGCGGGACTGTTCCGGTGAGCGTAACGATACCGTCCTTTGCTCGCACTTTTATGTTCGCAGAGTCCAGTCTTTGATCCCACGTCAACTCGTTGATGACATCGTCTCTAATCTGCTCATCTGATTTATCAAAAAAATTGAACATTATTATCTCCTTGTTGGTTGTTGATTTACATAACAAGGAATGTGCAAAACTGGTGCCCGCTGTACCACGTCCTCCATCGAATAGCCAAAAAATGCGAGTGAATTATGCCCATTAAAAAATAAAAAGTTCGGAATCTCCTCAGCGATGGGCTTAGGAAATTAAAAAAGAAGTTTGTTCACGATCAAACTATTTACCTAAAAACTTATATTCACAAACGCAAACTCGAAATCGTTAACAAGGCTGTACTGCACTCATCGGCTAAGAACAGGTGAAAAGAGACTTTTATTGAAAGTTCTGATACCTTGAGATCATGGAATACGTGCGGAAGTTCGAAAAACTTTATTTCAACAGCGATACGTTTTTTACGGATTTGTTCGAATCTATCGCCCAAGCCCAATATAGTGTTGATTTAGAAAGTTACATCTACGAAGACGACGAGTTTGGTGACGAGCTAGACCATATTCTTCTGGCAGCCGTTAGAAGGGGAATTCATGTGCGTATCTTGGTGGATGGCTTGGGGGCTCGGGTTTGGATTGGAAAGAAGGCTCCGCAGCTTATCAAACAAGGCGTGCAAATCCGTGTCTGGCGCCCGATCATTTGGGCGAAGTTCACGTGGGGATTTTTCGCCTACCTGAATCGTCGCAAGCACCGTAAATCTTGCGTGATCGATAAAAATCTGGCTTATGTTGGAAGCCAAAATATTTCTAAAATTCACCTTCAAAGATTCTCAGGCGATCAAGCTTGGCGCGATACAGGGATTGCAATTCGCGGCGCTGGGATAGACGGTCTGAATAAAACTTTTGATGAAGTTTGGCATCTTAGTCACAATTTTAACCAATTGACCGGCAGGGTCCGCCTTAGAACGCCAAAAGCTTTCGCACAAAATCTTATACTTTTGACGACGCATTTTTCTCGTCGTCGGCCAAAACATGAAGTCATCTTGCGAATTCAAAAAGCAGAAAATAGAATTTTAATCACCAACGCTTATCTTACGCCACCGCGCCGCCTTTTGTTCGCCCTGCTTGAAGCCAGAGCTCGCGGAGTGGATATCCGCCTTCTCTTGCCTTCGGTATCTGACTTGCTATTTATGAAATGGATCGCTACCAGCTACTACTATATCCTTTTAAAAAGTGGAATTCAGATCTATGAATACAAGCAAAGTTTTCTGCATGCTAAAACAATTATCGTTGATGACTGGGCCATTGTTGGATCATCAAACTTCAACACCCGAAGTTTTAGTCGAGACATGGAGCTTGATATTGTTTTATCTAGCTCCCATTTGCGCCAAGAGTTAGCCATGCAGTTCGCCGAAGACCTCAAATACGCTCGCGAAATCCGGCTCGAGGACCTCACGGTTTTGACAATGAGTCGATGGCTAGGTCGAATCTTTGCACATGTGTTAAGGTGGGGCCTATGACATTAAAAGTTATGTCCTACAACATTCACAAAGGCTTTACGATGGGCCAACGTTTCATTCTGAATCAAATTCGCGAGGCGATGAGCAAAACCCATGCTGATTTAGTTTTTTTACAAGAAGTTTTGGGCGAGCACAAAACACATCGAAAGAACGGCGAGACTTTGCCTTCGGAAGCGCAGTTTGAATTTTTGGCAGATTCAGTTTGGGAACACTTCGCTTACGGTAAAAATGCAGTTTATCGTGACGGCCACCACGGTAATGCCATCCTCAGCAAACGGCCTATCGTTCATTGGGATAATATTGATATCAGCACCAATCGTTTGGAAAGACGGGGTATGCTGCACGCGACTATTGATTTTTCGACTGAATTTCCGAGCGAATTTCCGAACGGTCCGCACCTTCACGCCATTTGTGTTCATTTAAATCTATTTCAGAAAAGTCGGGTCAAACAAGTCGACTTACTATGTCAGCGCATTGAAGCCCATGTGCCTCGCGATGCACCTTTGATCATCGCTGGGGACTTCAATGATTGGAAACAGGTGGTTTCTGACACCCTGGAATCAAGGTTGGGCATGAAAGAAGTGTTTCTACAAAAAACGGGAGCGCACGCCCGCAGTTTTCCAAGCTGGCTTCCGGCGCTGCAGTTAGACCGCATTTACTGCCGAGGATTTACAATTCAAAAAGCAAAGCTCTTGGCTGGCGCTCCCTGGAACCGACTATCCGATCACCTTGCTCTGTATGCAGAACTTGAAATTTGAACGCTTAGAACAGAAAAAAATAAACTGAAGTACAGTTGATGGGTAGAATGTTCTCACAACGAGAAGTCTTTGAACCCCTAACCTCGCGAAGACTCACCAACTCGTCCGAGACAATGGGTTGGATCTTGCACGGTACCTTAGTTGACAATCTAATCCGCACCAAAGGACCTTATGGACACCGTAATATTAGGCCCACCGCGCTTAAACGAACCCGCACCCAATTTTGAAGTCAAGACAACACACGGAAAGCGAAAGCTTGCAGATTACAAAGGTAAATGGTTGATTCTATTTTCCCACCCGGGTGATTTTACACCTGTTTGCACAACTGAGTTCATTGCATTCGCAAAGGCTTATCCCGAATTTCAAAAACTCAACTGTGATCTTTTAGGTTTGTCCATTGATAGCACGTTCTCTCACATCGCATGGGTTCGCAATATTAAGCAGAATTTTGAAATCGATATTCCGTTTCCTATCATAGACGATGTATCGATGAAAGTCGCTCACGCCTATGGGATGATCCAGCCGGGAGCCAGCGATACATCTCCGGTGCGTTCGACTTTCTTTATCGACGAAAAAGGTACTTTGCGCGCCATGGTTTATTATCCAATGAGTAATGGTCGATCAATACGCGAATTTCTTCGCCTGCTGACGGCCATGCAAACCTCGGATAAAAATGGAGTTGCAACCCCAGAGGGCTGGCAGTTAGGTGATAAAGTCATCATTCCTCCTCCACAAACCGCGCAAGATGCAGAGAAAAGATCTGGCGAAGGATATGAATACACCGACTGGTATTTCTCAAAGAAGGACTTATGAAAGCACTTGTATACCGCGGGCCCGGAAGAATAGCGCTCGAAGAAAAGCCAAAACCTGCAATTAAAGATACAACGGACGCTATTGTTAGAATCACCAAGACAACCATTTGCGGAACTGACCTCCATATCATGAAAGGCGACGTTCCCGCCGTCACCGAAGGACGAATACTAGGACACGAAGGCGTTGGCGTGATCGAACAAATTGGCGCTAGTGTTTCAAATTTTAAGGTAGGAGATGGTATTCTCATTTCCTGTATTTCATCCTGCGGTAGATGTGGAAACTGCAAAAAAGGAATGTATTCACACTGCACTAATGGAGGCGGGTGGGTTCTGGGAAATTTAATTGATGGAACCCAAGCTGAGTACGTCAGAATACACTTTGCGGACAATAGTTTGTATCCTATTCCTCAGGGAGCCGATGAAGAGGCGCTTGTCATGTTGAGTGATATTTTACCTACTGGCTTTGAGTGCGGAGTTCTCAATGGCCAAGTCAAGCCTGGCGACACAGTGGCGATAGTTGGTGCCGGGCCAATTGGACTTGCGGCATTACTCACATCGCAGTTCTATTCGCCTGCTGAAATTATTATGATTGATGTTGATGATAATCGATTAGAAGTCGCAAAAGCTTTTGGTGCTACGAAAGTGATTAACAAC
>JANPLN010000057.1:0-72705 GCA_031426555.1 Bdellovibrionales bacterium
TCACAGCCGAAGCAGACACACTTGCCTCAGTAACAGGTCGTGGTGCCACAACCGCCACAAGTATTACTTTAAACACTCAGGCTCAAGCCCGTTTTGCCGATAGCGCAGGCGGTGAGTACGCAGCCATTCAAGCTCCAGCGACCATTGCAGCAAACTATGTGTTAACGTTACCAGACACCGCAGGAACTAATGGCCAAGTGCTTTCGACAAATGGTTCAGGAGTTCTCAGCTGGATTGCAATTCCATCCGCTCCCGTAACCTCGGTGTTTAGCAGAACGGGTGCTGTCGTAGCGGCAGCGAGTGACTATGATGCCAACCAAATCGACAATACGCCTGCAGGTTCTATTTCCGCTACGGAAGTACAGTCAGCCATCAACGAACTCGACACAGAAAAAGTAGCAAAAGCCGGCGACACCATGACTGGCCAACTGAACATGGGTCCAAAAGGTGTAGCTGCCGGTGACGGCGGAGCCATTGCGTTTACCGAACTTGCGGCCGGTGGAACAAACATAGCAATCGTTCGCGCACCCGACGCCCTCGCCGCAAACTATGTGCTGACACTTCCAGCAAACGACGGCGACACTGGCCAGTACTTACAGACTGACGGAAATGGTGTGCTTGCATGGGTAACTCCTGCTGGAGTGGGCGAAACCAACACGGCGAGCAACCAAGGCGCAGGCGGCGTTGGGGTATTTAAACAAAAAACGACATTTGATTTGGAATTCCGAAACATCAACGCCGCAAGCAATAAAATCACCGTGGCTCTCGATGCCGGTAATAACGAGATCGACATCAACGTGGCTGAAGCCAATTTGGATTTAGGGACAATTCCGAATACGCCGGCAGGAACGATTGCGGCGACAAACGCACAAGCTGCCATTAATGAACTCGATGCTGATAAAGTAGCAACCACACGTGCAATCAACACGGCTGCGGGTAGTGGCTTAAGTGGTGGCGGCGACCTTTCAGCCGATCGCAGTTTAAGCGTAAACATTAACGGAACCACTGCAGAAACCACTGCGGCCGCGAACGATGAATTACTAATATACGACACAAGCGCGACAGCGCTCAGAAAAATGGCCCGCAGTGATTTTTTAACCGGCTATTTAACTGCCGAAGCAGACACCTTTGCGTCGGTCACAGGTCGTGGCGCAACAACCGCCACAAGTATTACTTTAAGCACTCAGGCTCAAGCGCGTTTTTCCGATAGCGCAGGCGGCGAGTACGCAGCCATTCAAGCTCCGGCGACGATTGGCGCAAACTACGTTCTAACCTTACCAGACACCGCAGGAACGAACGGCCAAGTCCTTTCCACAAACGGTTCAGGAGTTCTCAGTTGGATTGCCATTCCTTCAGCTCCCGTAACAACAGTGTTTGGTAGATCCGGTGCCGTCGTAGCGGCAGCCAGTGATTATGATGCCAACCAAATCGACAACACTCCCGCAGGTTCTATTTCCGCTACGGAAGTACAGGCCGCGATCAACGAACTCGATACAGAAAAAGTCGCAAAAGCTGGCGACACGATGACTGGCCAACTGAACATGGGTCCAAAAGGTGCAGCTGCCGGTGACGGTGGAGCCATTGCCTTTACCGAACTTGCGGCCGGTGGAACAAACACAGCAATTGTTCGCGCACCCGACGCGCTCGGCGCCAACTATGTGCTGACTCTTCCACTAAACGATGGCGATAGTGGACAATACTTACAGACTGACGGAAACGGTGTACTTGCATGGGTCACTCCAGCGGGAGTGGGCGAAACCAACACGGCAAGCAACCAAGGTGTCGGCGGAGTGGGCGTATTTAAACAAAAAACCACGTTTGATTTAGAATTCCGAAACATCAACGCCGCAAGTAACAAAATCAGCGTGGCCCTCGATGCCGTAAACAACGAGATCGACATTGACGTGAACGAGTCAAATTTAGCAATCACGACGCGTGCAATTAACACGGCCGCAGGTAGCGGACTATCGGGTGGCGGAGATCTTTCTGTTGATAGAAATCTCAGCTTAAACATTAATGGCAGCACCGCCGAAACTTTAGTGGCGGGTAATGACGAAATTCTTATTTATGATGTAAGTGCCTTAGCGCTTCGAAAGATGACCCGAACCAACTTTGTTCTGAGCGAAGCCGAAGTAGACGCCATGGTCTCAAACAACGGCTTTCTCTCTGCGGAAGCCGACACACTTGCGACAGTCACTGGGCGCGGTGCAAGTACTTCCACAAGCATCACTTTCAACACACAAGCTCAAGCGCGTTTTGCTGACAGCGCCGGCGGCGAATATGCGGCCATTCAGGCTCCAACAACAATCGGCGCAAACTATGTTTTAACGTTACCAGACACCGCAGGAACGAACGGTCAAGTGCTTTCCACAAACGGTTCAGGAATTCTCAGTTGGATTGCCATCCCTTCAGCTCCGGTGACAACGGTTTTTGGCAGAACCGGCGCAGTTTTGGCGGTGGCGGGAGATTACACAGCGGCGCAAGTTACAAACGTAGCCGGTGGTGCCGTAGCGGCAGTGACAGTCCAAGCAGCGATCGACGAGCTGGATGCAGAAAAAGTGGCAAAAACTGGTGATTCAGTCAGCGGAGCCATCACGTTTGCCACACAAAACCAGGCTCGATTTGCCGACAGCGCAGGTGGTGAGTACGCAGCCATCCAGGCACCGACCACCATCGGTGCAAACTACGTTCTCACTCTTCCAGATTCAGCGGGCGGTGCGAGCCAAGTTTTAACTACAAACGGGGCGGGGGTACTTAGTTGGACTACCCCATCCACTGTTCCTGTAGCAAATAGTTTAGATTTTATTCACTTCGTTGATGCGATGACCCTCGATGCATCGACCGATATTGCGATTACAGGCACACGCGTGTTTTCAGTCACAAATTCTGGTACAGGAAATTCTTTTGTTGTGAATGACCAAACGGGCGACACCACGCCGTTTGTGATCGATGCAATTGGAAATGTGGGAATAGGAACAACAAGTCCAACCGTTCCATTGCAGGTAAATGTAAGCAGTTCTGGGAGTATGTTGATTCAGGGTGTTGCTGGAGTAAACTCAGGAAATTCAGACTTTGCAATTCGCAACGCGAGTGGCAGCGGCTATTGGAGCGTGGCTTCAATTGGAGCAACAGGAAGATTTACAATTTATGATGTCTCAAATAATAAAAATCCGTTCTACATTGAACCAAATTCCCCGAACAATGCGTTGTTTATAAGTTCGTCGGGCAACGTCGGCATTGGAACTTCACTTCCTGGTACTATTCTCGATGCTGCAGGTGCAATTACCTCGCGTCCGATTGGAACAGGCACCGGTCAAACCGGCCAATTGGTTCTACGTGAACTTGCGGCGGGTGGAACAGAGTCAGTAGCGCTTCGTGCCTCAGATGCAATAGCCTCGACATTTGCGCTCACGCTTCCAAACTCAGCTGGAGCTACGGGACAGGTGCTACAAACAGATGGCACTGGAATTTTAAGTTGGGTGACTGCGGCAACTGCGATGCCAGACGACAGTTTAAACTTTGATAAGTTTGCGGACAACATGACTTTGGATGCAAACACGGATATCGCCGTCGGTGCAAACCTGCTAGCTGTGACAAATGACGGAACGGGAGACTCATTCCGAGTGAATGACAATGGGGCCGGTGATACAAGCCCTTTCTTGATTGATCAAAGCGGGAATGTCGGTATCGGAACGGCGACCCCAGCTTCGGAATTACATATTCTCAAAAGCTCAACTGGAAGTGCTCTACGAATTCAACGTTCTAATAATGCGAGCTTTCAAGCATCCAATGCTTTTTACCCAGCAGGAGCATTGAGTGGCTCCAATCCAGCATGGGGTACCGGAATGTCTATTAACCGTACCGGTTTTGAAATATGGACATTTGATGGAACTTCCGATTCTACCCGGATTGCAATAGATACGGCGGGTTTTATTGGTATCGGAACAACTACGCCAAATGAGAAATTAGAGTTGTTCAACGGTAATATGGAACTTGAGAGAACCACTACAGGAACGAATTATATAAAGTTTTATAACTCCGAAGGAACAGATGAACCTTTTGGACAAATTGGGTTTGAAGATAACGGTGCAGCAGCCTATGTACGATTTTCCGGCGGAGCGGTTGCTGGCGTAAATAATTTTATGGGTTACACTTTTGAAAACGGCAGCGTCGGTATAGGAACGACAGCTCCAGGAACCATTCTAGATGCCGCAGGTGCGATCACTTCGCGCCCAAGCGGAACAGGCACAGGTCAAACAGGTCAACTGATCATGCGCGAGCTTGCGGCCTCGCCAGGGGGAACAGACAATGTGACACTTCGTGCGCCAGATTCTGTGGGAACAAGTTTTGCGCTGACTTTGCCAGGTACTGCGGGAACTACGGGACAAGTGCTACGCACCGATGGCACTGGAATTTTGAGTTGGGTTACTGCCGCAGCGGCAGTACCGGACGACAGTTTAAACTTCGATAAGTTTACGGACAATATGACTTTGGATGCAGACACGGACATCGCAGTCGGTGCAAACCTTTTGGCCGTAACAAACGATGGCGCGGGAAACTCATTCCGAGTGAATGACAATGGGGCCGGCGATACAACCCCATTTATGATTGATGCCAACGGAAATGTGGGGATTGGTTCTACGACTCCGGGTGTAAAACTCGACGTGGTTGGCGGCGTACGAATTTCGAATATGATTATTACGGGTCCAGATTTTGAATTGGGGACTAACGATGGTAGGAACCGAGGATCTTCCACCTACCAACGTGTAGTGGTTCACGGTGGCCTCGCCATCGGTGGTCCTTACGATGACATGTTAAATGTTAACCACGATGGTGATTTCGAAGGCGGCGTGCAAGTGCAAGGACCTCGGTTTTTGGTGAGTGGGAACGTCGGTATAGGAACGACAGCTCCAGGAACCATTCTAGATGCCGCAGGTGCGATCACTTCGCGTCCAAGCGGAACTGGCGCAGGTCAGACCGGTCAGTTAATTCTGCGTGAACTTGCATCTGGTGGAACAGAAACAACCACGATTCGTGCGTCGGATGCAATCACCACAAGTTACGCGTTAACGTTGCCCACAACGGCGGGAACTACGGGACAAGTGCTACGAACCGATGGTTCAGGTACATTAACATGGGTCAGCGCTGATACATCCATTACAGCCGACAGCTTAGATTTTACGCACCTGGCAGATATTATGACTTTGGACGTCAGCACAGATATTTCTGTAACAGGGACGAATATTTTATCGATTACCAATTCAGGGACTGCGAATTCCTTAGTGGTCAACGACCAATCCAGCGACACAACTCCCTTTGTGATTGACACAAATGGCAACGTGGGAGTTGGCACAACCACGGCTGCGCAAAAGTTGGAGGTAGCTGGGAACATTCGCGCCACGGGCTCGGTGATTGGCGGAGTAAGCACAGATGCGGACGCGTTGTCTGCCTTAACTGTGGATTTTGCAAATACCAACACGATTCGTGCTACCGGGGCCAGCGCAGCCTGCGGAACGTTGAATCTGACAAATGTGACAGATGGAGGCTATTATACGCTGAGCATTTTAAATGCAACCAACAGCTGCACCACAATTCAACTCAATGGATCAACCGCCAATGTTAAACTGCCCACTGGTTATGGAGGCGGAGGAGCTGCCTTAAGCGGAGTGGTTTATACTTTTCTTTACGACGGATTGACATTGTGGGTGTCTTTTGTACCCTATTAACTCATGAAACGAAGACGATTTTTACAAAATATTGCAGCAAGCCCGAGCTTAAGGTTTTTACCTTTTGCTTCGATCTCTTTGTTTTTGCAAAAAGCTTTCGCTCGCAATGGTTTTTCGTTTTGGAAATCCACGTCGTCCACGCTATGGGCATGGGGCAATCAGGCCTCGCAATCTCGCGTCGGCGACGGTACAAACATCAATCGCTCAAGCCCTGTTCAGGTGGGCCACAATAACGACTGGGTCAGCGTGCGCGGAGGCGTGGAACACAGTTTTGCTACGAATTCTTCGTCGCGTGCTTTTGGCTGGGGCGCCAATGGATCGGGACGGGTGGGAACAATCACGGGGGCCGCAAGTGTTATTAGCCCCAATGGACTTGGAACGGCTTCCTACATCGATGTATCTGGTGGCTTCGTCCACTCTCTGGGAGTACGGTCGTCGGGAGCTTTATTTTCTTGGGGAAGCCCATCCGATGGAAAATTAGGCTTTGGAAGCACGACCAACAGATCTTCACCTGTGCAAGTGGGTGCGCTCACTGATTGGGCCTCAGTGAATGCTAGCTACACGTCTTCGTTTGGCATTAAAACCAACGGCACTTTGTGGGCATGGGGCGACAATGATCAAGGGCAACTTGGTCTGAACTTTAACATTTATCTCCCTGCGCGAATTTTACAAAACTGCACAACCATTACGGCAAACCACTTTCACTCTTTGGCTATTCGCACCGACGGAACTCTTTGGGCGTGGGGGCATGGTAATAATGGGCGATTAGGTACAGGGGCTTCGCTGGACGTGATATCGCCTACGCAGATCAGCGCACTAAGTTGGACAAAAGTAACCGCCGGGAATTCCCATTCGGCTGCCATTCGCAATGACGGCTCATTGTGGACATGGGGCGCAAACACCTATGGTGAGCTGGGCAACGGGAATTTTGTTGATACAAATATGCCAGCTCAGATGAGTGCACTCAGTTGGTCTCAGGTATCTGCAGGCGATGGTTACACCCTTGCGATTCGAGGAGACGGAACTCTATGGTCGTGGGGCGATGGCTTGTACGGTCGCCTTGGTAACGGTGTAAGGACGGATTTGCCTCAGCGCGTAGGCGCGCTTTCAAATTGGTCCAAAATCTCTTCGTCTTACAGTCATATCGCCGCAATAAAAGTGGATGGCACGCTTTGGGTTTGGGGTGCAGGGACTGACGGGCGATTGGGTCTAGGCGATGTATTAAATCGATTGTCGCCAGTGCAACTTGGATCACTTACAACGTGGTCACACGTATCAGCAGGCGTTGCGCATACAATTGCGTGTCGCGCTGACGGCACTTTGTGGGCCTGGGGCAATGGTGCTAGTGGGCGGCTTGGGCAAAATAACATCACAAGCGCTTCTTCGCCGGTCCAGATTTCTGGAGCAACTTGGAACAAAATTTCCACTTTCGAAGATTTTAATATAGCGGGAAAAGCCGACGGAACTCTCTGGGCGTGGGGAGCAAATGGAAGCGGACAGTTAGGCGATGGCACCGCTGCCTCGCGGTCTTCGCCCGTGGCCATTGGCAGTGAAACAACATGGGATAAAATTTCATCAGGGATTAACCATTCCATGGCTTTGAAGATCGATGGCACCCTTTGGAATTGGGGAGGTAATGCCTTTGGACAATTGGCCACTGGAAATACGGCTTCTCGCTCTTCGCCAGTTCAACTGGGCGTAAACACCTGGTCGCAAATTTCTGTCGGTAACTATTACTCAACAGCAATTCGCACCGACGGAACCCTGTGGTCGTGGGGAGACGGCTTTCTGGGCAAGACGGGATTGAATACTGCAAACGATCGGTCCTCACCGGTGCAGGTAGGCACGGCCACAAACTGGAGTGCTATTTCGGCCACTCATTTTTCTTTGGCGCTTCGTTCGGATAACACTCTTTGGGCGTGGGGAAATGGTGACGATGGACGTTTGGGAATCTCCGGCTCTTTTATTTCAAGAAGCACGCCTGTGCAAGTGGGCATTGGCACTGATTGGGCAGCTATTAGCGGTGGGCTTGGATTTTCCGTAGGAGTTTCGACAACGGGAAGTTTGTTTACTTGGGGACAAAATTATTTTGGCGAGCTTGGACAAAATTATCAACAAATCAGTCCTAACCAAGTTGGCTCAGCAACCGATTGGGCAAAAATTTCTGCAGGCGTAAATACGGCTGCTGCTATAAAAACGAACGGAACTTTCTGGGCATGGGGAGCAAATCTGAATGGTAGACTGGGTCTTGGCGATCTGGTGCACGTGAGTATCCCAACACAGGTTGGAACTCTTACAACATGGGCAGATGTGGCGGTCACGAAGTTTCACGTCCTTGCAACGCGAACTAACGGTACAGTTTGGTCCTGGGGAGATGGAAATTCCGGTAAACTTGGCCAAGGCAACACTGCGGCGCGGTCTTCGCCGATACAAATTGGCTCATTGTCAAACTGGTCGCAGGTAGGCACGGGTACGGAGCACAGCTTGGCAGTGAAGATTGATGGAACTTTGTGGGGTTGGGGCAGTGGCACTGACGGGGCTTTGGGTGTGCCCACTATTGCAGAATACTCGTCACCAATTCAGGTTGGATCAGACACTAATTGGGCGCAAGTAAAAGCCGGAGAGCAGTTTTCGATCGCTTTAAAAACCAATGGCGAAGTTTTTGCTTTTGGATCTAATGATTTCGGTAAAACGGGCATTGGTTTTAATACATCCTCACCCACACAAGTTGGAACAGATACTGACTGGTTAAGAGTGCGTGGTTACGGGGACCACGTGCTCGCTCTAAGAACCAATGGCACGTTGTGGGCGTGGGGTGCAAACTCGCTGGGACAAGTTGGCGATGGAACAATTATCAATCGCTCATCTCCGGTTCAAATTGGCGCAGGAACAACATGGAATCGAATAGCGGGGTCCCAATCGCACAGTGTGGCCGTTACTTCAGGTGGTAGTTTGTGGTCTTGGGGTTTTAATGCTCAAGGGCAGTTGGGAGTGAACGATATCCTGAGCCGTTCCTCACCGGTGCAGGTGAGTGGTGCCACATGGTCCCGCGTGGCAGCGGGTAACACTCACACCATTGCACTTCGCAGTAATGGCTCAGTTTGGATTTGGGGAGACAACTCCACCGGACAGTTGGCGCAAAACGATCTGGTCAACCGCTCGTCGCCCGTCCAGGTGGGTTCGCTCACAACATGGTTTGATGTTGCGGCATCAAGTTCCACATCCTATGGGATAAAAAACAATTCGTAAATGAGAAAGCAGTTAAATGGACACGCAAAAACTAAAACTCAATTTAGGCTGCGGCTATAAAAGAAAAGAAAATTTTGTCAACGTCGACATCGATCCTGCTTGTGAGCCACAAGTGACTCTCGATTTAGAAAACGAAATTTGGCCTTGGGGCGATAATTCCGTTGACCAAATTCTTCTGCATCATGTGATGGAGCACTTGGGCGAAACAAAAAAACAATTTTTTCATATTATGAAGGAAATGTACCGAGTTTGTTGTAACCATGCGCAGATTCATATCGTTGTTCCTCACTACACCCACGAAAACTTTTGGCACGACTGCACGCACGTTCGAGCCGTAACGCCTGTGGGCCTCGCTATGTTTTCTGTGCAACGAAATCTACAAACCATTGCTAACGGCGGCGATGAAAGTTGCTATGGGTTGCAGTTGGGTGTGGATTTTTCGGTGGAGTCAGTGGTTTACAAACTCAAAGACCAGTTTGGTCGTGCGCTCGAACAAAAAAGCATCTCAGAAGAACAGATGCAGCACATGTTTATGACACAAAATAATATTTGCGAGGCCATCGACATGCGCCTGAAAGTGATTAAGACTAAACAGGAACAGACTGCCGATGCAAAACTTTAAAACTATAAATGGTATTCCTCTTCTTGATCAACAGGTGCGAGCTGGTATCGAAGGTGATTTCGCTCGAGGTTGGGAGATTGCCGAAGAGCTTCGTCGAGTTTCGCCAGCCTGTCGTCGAGCGGCCTTTAACAGAGCTTGGTACATGATGATGCGCGGAGACCTACTAGAAGGTCTCACACTCTTAGACCAGGGGAGGTGGGAAAAAGTTTTTGGCGATCCTCCGCTGCCGACGTCAAAACCCATTTATCGCGACGAGGACTTAAAAGGAAGGTATCTTTTAATTTGCTCAGAGGGGGGATTGGGTGATGAGATCATCAACGCCCGATTTATTAAAGATTTTGTAGACCTCGGCGCCAAAGTTGTGATCACCTGTGATCCGGGACTTGCCAGCGTGTTTTCGCGCATCGATGGCGTATCCGCTGTAATTGGCCATCGCCGCACTCCCGAAGTGCACCATGACTTTTGGGTGCCGGGAATGAGCGCCGCCCGTGTTCTCAATTACACCTACGAAAAGCTCACTGGCGCTGCGTATCTTTGCGCAGATCCAAATTATGTTAAGAAATGGCAAAATTACTTCTTTGAAAATAAAATCGACGCGCGCATTGGCTTGCGGTTTTTTGGCAATCCAAAGTTTGAACACGAGCAACATCGACGTTTTCCTCCACAGTTATTGACCGATGCTCTAGCTGGAAGGCCGTGGGTGAATTTGCAGATCGAGCAGACAAATTTGCCACTGAAAAACTGGGAAGACACCTTGGCCGTGATCTCGCTTTTGGATTTGGTGATCACGTCGTGCACCAGCGTGGCCCACGCCAGTGCCGCCATGGGAAAAGAAACCTGGGTGGTCACGCCAGTATTGCCATATTATATTTGGGCGCTCCCTGGCGACACCTCGCCGTGGTACAAATCAGTTCGTTTGTTCCGCCAGGAAAAATTTGGCCAGTGGGAATCGGTTTTCGAAAAAGTAAAACACGCTCTCGAACTTCGAAATTTTTAAGCAAAGGAAAAACTCATTGAATAAAACTCGTAAGTCCCACGTCTTTGACCAGCATCTTCAATTAAATTTTAGTTACGACATGAACATCGAGTCGGCCTACGTTATTACCGTCGATGGCAATGCGGACTCCGAGCGTTTGGCCGAGCGCTGTTTAAAATCCTGCGAGCAGTTTAACATTCCGGCCAAAAGATGGTCGGCTTTTGATGGTACCCAGGGAGATATTAAAACCCCGGCGCATCTGGTGGGAAAAGATTATTTGAAGTGGTTTAAAGTTATCGACCCGCATCTTTCGCCCTCCGAACTCGCCTGTGCCCTGAGTCATATTTCTTTGTGGGCCCATTGTGTGCAAAACGATCGTCCGCTAGTGGTTTTGGAACACGATGCGGTGGTGATTGCCAACTTTCAAACTCATCCGTTTTTTGGCTGTATTAATTATCTTGGGTGTATCGAGCAGATGGAACGAGGTTGGCCAGTGATTCCCACCCCACCTCACGCCACGCACGGAGCTAATTACCACTTTATCTGCCGCGCCCACGCGTACTCCATTGATCCCGCGGTGGCAAAATCAATGTTGGCCTATGTTTTGCGCCAAGGAATTTGCGAAACGCTTGATTTGATGTTGCGCGCTGACCTTTTTCCCATCGTGCAATTTGGTTTGGTGGCCTACGACGATTCCGGCGGAATCACCACCATTACTCATCGCAAACCCGATCCGTTTGGTCAGGAAAGATAACAGAAAAGATAAAGCTTTTATTTTTTTACGGCCAATACATTGTGGGTCATGGCTGTTCCAAATATATTTTCAGCTTTATTTTTGAAATTATCAGGGTTGTACAGCGGCGTTAATTTTTCTTCGTAGTGGTAACCCCACTCGGTGAGCCGCTGTAAAATCTGAGTTCTTTGCGGCTCGCGATCAATCTCGATCCATAAAGTAGGCCGATGATTACGAATGGTTTTTTCCGCTCCTGCCAGTGCCTGTAACTCCATGCCTTCGATATCCATTTTAATAAAATCTAATTTTGGTAAATCGAGATCATCGAGTTTTAAAAGAGGAATCGCCTGAGTTTGCGGCTCTTCGGTGACTTGCGTGGCGCCAAAATTGCCAACCTTGTTATAGTTGACTGGCGGCAGAAAACCAGTGCCTGTGGAATCGGACAGCCCCTCCGCGCGACACTCTAACCACGTCCACTGATGAGTCATACCATTCAGTTCGATGAGTTTTTTAAAAAACTCTTGTGGCTCAAAGGAGATCACTCGCCCCTGTGGCCCCACTTTTTCCGCCATCAAATACGAAAAATATCCAAGCTGCGCTCCCGCATCCACTGCAACATCACCAGGTTTTAAGTGCGCTAGAATGATTTCCGATTCTTGTTGCGAATATTCTCCGTAAACCTCTAACGCTTGCCCTACAAAATAATCATTGGGACAGATCACAATGTGGCCCAGTCGTGTGGGCGTTGTTTTCACAAGTTCCTTTTGTATCGGTGGGTGTTGGGGGTGGTACATTTGTTGGGGGCTGCGCAGATCGTTCCGTAGCGAAAACAGAGTGTCTATCTGCTCGCGCACCATTGATATTTCGGGTTCCCAGTCCATAAAATTTTTCTGGTTAAGCAGCGTCATGGAATTGTACCAGGGCGTTTTTTGCAAACCGGCTGCAAACTGATGGGAAAAAGTAAACCAACCGAAAAGACGGTTGAGCAACAACGTGGGAGTGCCCATGGCGGCAGCCAAATGGGCGGGGCCGGTATCCACGCTGATAAAAAAATCAATATTTGCACAAAACCCAGCGAGATCATTGGGCCCTTCGATTTGTGAGCTCACATCGATGAGATTTTGGTTCTGTAAGGGATTGTGCGAGTGGGTCCCCTGCATCGTCAAAAATTGGTAGTTTTTGTTTTGTAAAAGGGGCAAAAGCAGCGAGGCTCGGAGACTTCGGTATTGATCTTCGGCAAATTGCGGGTTGCCCTGCCAGATTAAACCCACCCGTGGTTTTTTAAATTGTAAGCGCGAGGCCCACTTTTGTGCGGACGCAAGCGGGCACGACAAAAACGGCTCGCCGCCAATTTGTTCATGCTGAAGAGCCAGCAGGCGAGGCGCACTGAGTGCCGGGAGCCACCAATCATAATCCACAAGCTCGGCAGCTTTGGGCGAGATCAGGTGCACGTCTGCAGGCAGACTGCGCAAAATTGGGAACATTTCCACTGGCGCTGCGAGCAAGACTTTTGCGCCCTTGTTTTGCAGTTGCATGACGAAACGACTAAAGCACACAATATCTCCCAAGCCGCCCTCTGAGGAAAGGAGCACGCGCTGGCCAAAAAGGGACGTGGTTCCATCCCAAAGTGGTTTTTGTTGGGTGATATAATCGCCGCCAAAAACTCCATGTCCCCGCACGCTATCAAAGAGTGCGAGCCCTTGTTGCCACTGGCCCACGGCAATTTTGAGTCGCGCCAAACAAAATCTCACCATCACGTTTTTTTGCTCCTGAACAAACAGCTCCTCGCAAAGTTGCAGAGCTTCTAAAAAAGCCCCATGGTAGGCGCGGTCGGCGATGAGTTTGAGGGTGGGTTCGAGAGCGAATTGTTGCATCTCTAATTGGTCTCGAATGTGCGAGAGATAGTCAAGAACCTGATTTGTGAGTCATTCTGAATCATTTTGCAGAAAAATGTGTCTCAAAGTAGGAAATCACCTCGACGAACATAAGGTTCCGCGCAGCAAAGACCGACATGCAATTACCGTCGAAAGAGTTTTCTGCAGAATAACGGAATTGGGGGCTAGCCATGCCATTAAGTTTTAAAAATAAAGTTTCCATTTTTTGTACGGCCACGCTCGCCATTCTTCTCTATCAGAATTGTTCACAAAACTTTAAGTCGGCCACAGCAAATCAAGCTTCAAACTCCAACGAAGGTAACAACGGAGGATTGCAAACTCCTCCAACACCTTCGGGGCAACAACCATCGATGCCGCCACCCCCCGTGATTCCCAATGGAAAAACGGTGGATGTTTTTATGGCAAGTGGACACATGGCGCGCACGCTTTTTTCCTGTGACGACGGAAGAACGTGGCGCCATGATCAATCGCAAGACGACAGCGCTCGCTGCTGGGTAACGGGCGATCCCAAATACGTTGAGTGCGATCACACAGCGTACTCATCGCGCGGTCTGACTCACGAGGACGGTCTATTTTTTACTAATTTTGGTTGGGGCGAAAACGGAAGTGTTCGACGCTCCATCGATGGAGTCAATTGGCAAATCATGCGCTCGAACGGGTGGGGCGGTGGAGTCTCTTACACGAATGGTTTACTTTTTTTGTTATGGAACGGCGGAATCATTTCAGCCAATCAAGGCGATACTTGGCAAACTTTCGCAATGCAGCCCAGCAAAGGTTTTGATCATCCCTCGGTGGAAAAAATCGCAGACAACCGCCTCGCGATGATTGGCCGCGCCTCGGGAGTTAATAAAGTGGGAATCAGTTTGGATGGTGGTCTCACATGGAATTTGCCGGCCACCTTACAAGTCACCTGGCTTAAATCCATCATCGAAGGCAATGGCCGCATGGTCGGCATTGGCTATTTAGAACCCATGGGGCTTCCACCTGTTTCCTATTCTGCCATCTCAACAGATCAGGGCGCCACTTGGATGATTCGTGAGCAGACCGGCTTAAACGCCAATTGGGGACACTTAATTTTTGATGGCAGTCGATTTGTTACCTGGAGTTCCGGAAAACGCTGGCACAGCACAGATGGACTCTCTTGGACAAGTTCAGCTGTCATGATCGGCGATCGAGCTTCGAACTTTTCTGGACCTACAGCTTTCAATCCCACCACCGGTACCTACGCGCGCATTCTTGGCGGTTGGGGAAACAACTACGCTCGGCAAAAAGCCTATCGCTCGGGCGACGGAATTATTTGGCAAGAATTGCCGGCCTCAGCTTTTAACGGCGGACACCCTGTTGGCGAGATGATCCACGGTCAGATGGACACAGCTTTTTGTCAGGGAAGTGGCATGTGAAGTGCAATTCCTTGGATCAATGGCGTTCAATAATCATAATTTTAGATTGTTTCAAATCGAGTCATATTTTGTAACCAACAATCCCGTGGTGTATCGAAAAATTTTTCCGTCCAACTTTTGTCCAGAAACTAAAGATCCCCGGGGTTAAACCGATAAGCCAATGTGGTGTTACGTCTGCAATATTACACAATAAAAAGTACATGGTACTTTCTTGGTTTGCTACTTTTTCTGCCAACTTTCGCACAAGCACAAACCGAGCCTCCGCAGTTTATGACTGTGGACGGGCGCCTTTATGATTCCACAACGCCCGAAGATCCACTGCTTGATAATTCTGTTTTGATGAAAATCCAAATTTTAAATCCTACAAAAACTTGTATTTTGTACGAGGAGGAACAAACCGTAAGCACTTTGTCTTCCAACGGTTACTTCAACGTTCGTGTGGGTTCTCCTACTTCGGGCCCTGAATCATCAAAGCGCACCACCTCCACCATCGACGTTGGAAATTCCATGATGGAGATTTTCCAAAACCAAAATGCGTCCATTGCGGGTAGAACTTCTGGCGGCGCAGGTTGCGGTTACTCACCAGCTGCAGGCGATACGCGATATTTTCGTTTTGTAGTCACTCCAAGCACCACGGGTGTAACGAGCACGCTGAGCCCTGACATGCAGATTGATTCTGTACCGCAGTCGTTGGTGGCAGAGACGTTGCAAGGCATGACACCAGGAAATTTTGTGCAGACCAACACCGATGTAACGCAAGCGAAGGTGAATACACTTTTCGGTGCGAGCTACACCACACTGAGCGGTTTGTTGTCTGGTAGTAGTTCGCTGTATTTGCAAAACACCACAAATGGCACGGTGATTCCTAGCCGCGCGACGAGCCCCGTGGCTCCAACAGCAGGGCAGATCTGGTACGATAGCGACGATTTCGTGCTTCGCTACTACGATGGCACAACGGTTCTCACTCTCGGAACAAGCGGCGGAGATCCAACCAAGCTCCCGTTAGCTGGCGGAACCATGGCAGGCGCCATCAACATGGCCGGAAATGACATCACTGATTTGGGTCATGTGACCCAGGCTCCGCAAAGAACATTTCGTTTTGGCGTTTACACCACCGCTCAGCAGGCAACACTCATTGCAACGCCACTTGTGGCAGGCCACGAAGGCACGGTGTGGTACAACACCACCACCAATAAATTAATGTTTTGGGATGGAACTGCAGAGTTTGCAGTGTCGCCAGTGGACAGTGTGTTTGGCAGAACCGGTGCTGTTGTCGCAGTGGCCGGCGATTATACAGCGTCGCAAGTGACCAATGTGGCCTCTGGTGCCGTAACGGCAGTGACGGTGCAATCGGCAATCAACGAATTGGATACTGAGAAAGTAGCCAAAGCTGGCGACACCATGACGGGAGCGCTCAATCTTGATAACGAGCAAGAGTTGCGGTTGTCCGAAGCCGACGGCAGCGGCGCAAACTTTGTGGCAATCAAAGCACTCGCGACATTGGGTGCAAACTACACACTCACACTGCCTCACGACGATGGAAACAGTGGTCAGTATTTACAAACCGATGGTAACGGAATTTTAACGTGGGTCACTCCCGCAGGTGTGGGTGAAACTAATACGGGAAGCAATCAAGGTGCAGCGGGAGTTGGAGTCTACGATGCAAAATCTGGTGTAGATCTCCAATTCAGAAACATCAATGCCGCTTCAAATAAAATCAACGTTGCACTAGATGCGGGCAACAAAGAAATTGACATTAACGTGAACGAGGTCAACTTAAACTCCGCTGTGATTCCAAATACGGCTGCAGGAACAATAGCTGCCACTAACGTGCAGGCTGCCATTAACGAACTGGACACAGAGAAAGTAGCAACCACACGTGCAATAAACACGGTAGCGGGTAGTGGGCTGACTGGTGGCGGAGACCTTTCTGCAGATCGCAGCTTAAGTGTAAACATCAACGGAACCACGGGCGAAACGGCAGTGGCCGGCGTTGACGAAATCTTAATCTATGATGTCAGTGCAACAGCTCTTCGCAAAATGACTCGCACAAACTTTGTGCTTAGCGAAACCGAAGTGGACGCAATGGTATCAAACAACGGCTTTCTCACAACAGAAGCCGATACATTAGCGACGGTCACAAGTCGTGGAGCTAATACAGCCACAAGCATCACATTAAACACACAAGCCCAAGCGCGCTTCGCTGATAGTGCTGGCGGTGAGTATGCGGCTATTCAGGCGCCAGCGACCATTGGGTCCAACTATATATTAACACTTCCAACAGATGACGGCATCGCAAACCAAGTCTTAACCACAGATGGTTCCGGCGTACTAAGCTGGACCTCCTTGGCAGCCGTCGGAGAATCCAACACCGCAAGTAACCAAGGTGCAGCGGGTGTAGGTCTTTACGATCTAAAAGCTGGAGTCGACCTCCAATTTAGAAACATCAATGCGGCGAGCAACAAAGTTAGTATAGCGCTTGATGCCGGAAACAAAGAAGTGGACATCAATGTGAACGAAGCCAACCTCGCTCTTGGCAGCATACCAAACACAGTGGCCGGAACAATCGCTGCCACGAACGCTCAAGCCGCGATCAATGAACTCGATAGCGAAAAAGTAGCAAAAGCTGGCGACACCATCACGGGCGCATTAAACATCGACAACGAACAAGAGCTCCGGCTTTCCGAAGCCGACGGCAGTGGCGCAAATTACGTAGCCATCAAAGCTCTAACGACTTTAGGAGCTAACTACACACTCACGCTGCCGTCAAATGACGGCGACAGCGGCCAGTATTTACAAACCGATGGTAACGGAGTTCTCGCCTGGGTAACGCCCGCAGGTGCGGGGGAAACCAACACGGCCAGCAACCAAGGAGCCGGCGGCATTGGCGTCTTTAAACAAAAAACCACTTTTGATTTAGAATTCCGAAACATCAACGCCGCTTCAAATAAAATCAGCATAGCGCTGGATGCTGCTAACAACGAGATCGATATTAATGTGGGGGAGGCAAATTTAGATTTGGGAATAATTCCGAACACTCCGGCAGGGACAGTAGCAGCCACCACCGCACAAACAGCCATCAACGAACTCGACACAGATAAAGTTGCCAAAATCGGCGACTCTATGAGTGGTGCTCTCACATTCACGGCACAAAACCAAGCGCGCTTTGCCGACAGCGCAGGCGGCGAATACGTCGCCATTCAAGCTCCGGCAACCATCGGAACAAACTACGTCTTGACACTTCCGGATACAGCGGGCAGTGCCAGCCAAGTGTTGACGACCAACGGATCAGGCGTGCTCAGCTGGACAACACCGTCAACAACTCCGGCTGCAAATAGCCTGGATTTCACTCACTTTACTAACGCTATGACATTGGATGCAAGCACCGACATCGCGGCTTCTGGTACGAACGTTTTATCGATCACAAATTCGGGAACAGACAATTCATTTCGGGTGAATGACCAAACTTCCGACGCAACACCGTTTGTGATTGATGCAAGTGGTAGCGTAGGGATTGGAACGACCGCACCTGAATTTCAAGTCCATTCTGTATTACCGATCTCTGCCGCATTGCCTAACTTTGTTGCAGAGCTTCAGGGAAATACAGCGGCCAATGCCTCGGCTTTTGTAGGGCGCCGGGCGAGAGACAGTGCTGGCACCCCAGCGGCAATTCAATCGGGTGATTCAATAGTTGTTTTTGGTGGACGAGGTTATCATAGCGGAGGTTGGTCAGGAGGAAGCTCTGGCGCTTTAGTGATCGTGGCTGAAGAGAATTTCACCCCCACCAATCGAGGAACGAGCCTGCGTTTTACGAACACACCAAATGCCTCAACCGTCAACGCAACGCGAATGACGATTCAACAGGATGGTAGCGTTGGGATTGGAACTACGGTTCCCGGGACATTGCTTGATGTTGCGGGCGCCATCACTTCACGTCCGTTTGGAACAGCCACTGGCCAAACAGGTCAATTGATCGTGCGCGAGCTTGCAGCTGGTGGCACCGACACAGTAGCGATTCGTGCACCGGATTCTATTACTGCAAGTTATGTTCTCACACTGCCAGTCGACGCTGGAAGTTCCGGACAGTTGCTTCAAACAAATGGCAGTGGCGTTTTGAGTTGGGTGGGCGCTCCGATCACCGGCGGGACGTTTTTGGCCGGTGCCGGTTCAAACACTGCTCCTTCGATCAGTTTTGCGGCCGACACCAATACTGGAATTTACAATCCCTATGATGGAGCGCTACGTATCACTTCCAATGACACGAATCTTTTTACAATCGATCTGAATGGTATTTACAGCACAACTGGCATATACATCCGCCCCAGCGGCCCTACGTCTGAAGCATTCCCGCCATATACTTTTGTTGGCGACGAAGACACTGGAATTTTCCGCCCAGCGGCTAACATCCTAGGATTTTCAACCAACTCAACCGAAAAAATGCGCATTGATGCAAATGGTTTTGTTGGTATAGGAACAACAAATCCAGGAACAATTCTTGATGCCGCCGGGGCCATTACGTCACGTCCAAGCGGCACTGGCACAGGTCAAACCGGGCAATTGAGTTTGCGTGAACTCGCAGCGGGAGGGTCGGAGACTGCCACCATTCGTGCACCCGACGCGATCGCAACAAGTTTTTCACTTACACTTCCGAACACTGCAGGAAGTTCAGGACAGTTGCTACAAACTGATGGTTCAGGGGCTTTGGCGTGGGCAAATTCGGAATCGTCGATCACGCTCGACAGTTTAGATTTCACTCATTTGGCTGATAATTTAACGTTGGATGCAAATACAGACATTGCTGTGACGGGAGCAAACGCCTTTTCAGTTACAAACAGCGGAACAGCCAGTTCGTTCAGAGTCAATGATGCCGCCAGCGACACGACACCATTTGTTATTGACCCCGCTGGACAGGTGGGAATTGGGACTTCAACGCCGAGCAAGGCGCTTGATGTGGCTGGCGAAATCGTAAGTGCTGCGCAAATCTCTGCAAACAACACCGCATCCTCAGCAGGCGTGGAAATAGGTCTCGCGTTGCACAACCGGAATTCAAGTACTTCGGGACCCACCTCCGCAATTGAATTTAACACGGCAGCCGCCGTCGGTCGCAGTCAAATTCGGTCGGGACCCGAGGGGTCGTCGAGCACCGGGTTTATGTCGTTTATCACTCGGGATTCGGGCGCGATGGTCGAAAAAGTGCGAATCACTTCGGTGGGTAACGTTGGTATTGGAACAACAACACCTGGAACAAATACAAAACTTGATGTCATCGGGCAAATCCGCAGTCCGTCATCTTCCATCTCCACAGGCTCTGTGGATTTTTTAGGAGGTAACACGGTGACGACATCATTTGACTGCGGATCCAACATTACTTTTGCTAATCTTCGGCAAGGAGGCAGTTACACGCTTATTGTTACAGGAACTGGCACAGCGCAATGCAATTTTAGCACCACCACCACAGGCGATGATGCAGCCACTGTAACGTATAGATTTCAACCTGCAAATGGGACGCGAGTTTCTTCGAGCCATAGTATCTATTCGTTACTCAGAGTGGGAAGCATCGTGTACGTGTCGTGGATTACTGGTTTTATATAGTCTGTACTTGGTTGACAGCAACCTTCTGAAACTTCAGAATTAAACTCTGAACGTTAAGGGTGATAATGATGTTAAAAAAAATAATTTTCTTTTTTCTCTTTTTCATTCTTCCGACGAGTTCCAGTTTTTCGTGGCAGTCCAATATTGCCTTTAAGCGCGTGGTGGCACCTTATGGTCTTTCGTATTCGACCGCGAACCCAAGTTACACTAAATGGACGCCGATCACGAATAACACGGCTACCGTGCGGGGAACCTCACCGGTTACATTTAGCATTTCACCGGCACTCCCATCGGGCTTAAGCTTTAGTACAACGACTGGTCTGATTAGTGGAACGCCCACGATTAAAGATATTGCGGGCACGACTTATACTATCACCGCCACCAATGGCGCTGGATCTGTGCAGGTGGCGATGAACTTGGCGGTGGTTCTGTCGCCATACACATGGATGGGAACCACTTCTACAAATTGGCACACGGGTACTAATTGGCTTGGAGGCGCCGCTCCTTCAACAAATGCTCACAATGCTTTTTTCGACGACGAATGTGGCGCTAACGACGACGCTGTTATCAGTGCCGCCGTGACTGCACGGTCGATTCAACTTAAGTCTAACTTCAACGGAACAGTCACGCAGTCTCTAGGAGCTGGCAATACTTTGAGTGTAGGAACAAATCTTGATTCTACGCGCGGAGGTATTTCTGTGGATTCGGGAGCGTTTATCGGAGGGAACGCAAACATTCGGGCTGATTTTGTGGAGGCGAACGGAGGAAGCTTTACTGCAACCTCAGCAGAGCTCCGCGTGGGACACGTCTCGGGAACCCAACGGGCCGTCCAATTGCTGGCGGCGGGAGTTTTTAATCATAACAACGGACATCTGTATTTGGATAGCGGCGGAGACAATTCCTGCAATCGATTTTTTTTAGATAAGGTTCTACCACTTTATAATTTTAGTTTTGATTGCGAAGATACAAATTCTGATAATGCCTGGAATGGTGCCGTTTCTGAATTTCAAGGGAGTGTTCCCACCATCACTGTGCAAAATGATTTAAACTTTTTAGATGGTGCAATCCGACTTGGAACGATTGAGTATGCCGGGACTGATGTTTCGTTCGCTTGTGATAGCCCAGTCACTCGCCGTTATTGTGCGGGTGAGAGACGATCAATAGACTCGAGTGGCACTAATTGGACCGTGCTAAGACTGCAAGGCGCCACGGCACAAACTTACACTTACCAGGATGGAGCCGGGATCGGCTTTTTGCTCACCATTAATAACGCGTCTGGTGTGACGCCTGCAAGTAGCCCCGGAAAACTGTATTTAACAGCTCTAGATATTACTACGGGTGCTTTTACCGCACCTGCTGCAGAATTGGCTGTGGCAGAGAACATGGACACAAGCTTCGAATCACCAACTGTCACTTTTAGGATATCTGCCGCAGGAAGTTTTATTCACAATAGCGGTACGGTGGCTTTTCGAGGAGACTCTGGATTCAATGTCGGAGATTTTGCAAGAATTGCGCCTGCGGCTTCGACTCTGACGTTTAATAATTTTATTCTTAATCATTCGAGGTCTAAACCATACCATTATGGAAAAACTCTCAACATTTCCTCGGGCAAAACCATAAATATACTGGGCGATTTGAGAGTAGCAGATGGGCGTATTGCGTCGGGTGGTGGTACAACTCTTGTGATTAAAGGAAACTATTACCGGGACTGCACTGACTACGAGAGCACTGACCACCCATGCGCCGATGTGGACCGGGGTGTAAACAAGACTTTTGATAACCCGGGCAGTCAGCTTTTCTATGCAAGCAACATAGACCCGGACTGCCAGGATTGTACTATGACGATAAATCCAGGTGCGGGAAACACCGTAACATTAAGCGGAAGAGCCGACTGGAACTGGAACGGTGTCGGTACGCCAAATGGAAACCTTACTGTGACCTCTGGTACCTTTCACATAGCAAGTGGTGCGAGTATGATTTTACGGAATAATCTTGTAATTAATGGCGCTATTACGTGCGCAGCAGGCGAGTATATCCAGTATGGTGGGACTCTTACAGGAACTCCAGGTGCCGGTAACGATACGAATTGCTATCGGAACACTCCCACAGATGCCACTCACAGTGCAGTAGATTGGACTGACTTTTCGGGATTCTCTGGAAAACAAACATTCGCTGGCATTAAAAACGCGATCCTAGTTCGCATTTCAGTGGCCAATGTTGTAGGCGCACCAAACTTTCGCTATCGGGTCAATAAAGATACGGCTAACGGGAATCAAATCAACTCTATAGTGCCCGGATCGCCAGTCAGTATTTGGATGGCAAACAATCAACAGTTGGAATTCCAAGTTTGGGGCACGAGTGCAGATTCGGGCTTGTTTACAGTAGAGAACGCCTCCAACGCTAACGCACTTATCGACTCTACGACAGGGACCGTTCCCTGAAGTTAATTTCTCAAAAGGAGAGGAAGTGGATCCTTAAACGTCGACAACCGGTATTTTGGCAAACCCTTTTTGAGTGATTGATCAATCGTATAATTACCTACAATGGAAAGGTCACCGCGAGTGACATACCCATAACCACCCAAGTTGCTAAGATTAACGTTCATGGCTCCCAGGTCGGATCGCCCGTAAACTTGGGACTCAAGGGAGTTATCCTCATAGTCAGCAGCCGACAGCCCCATTGCCTGCAAAATAGTTACGAGCAATCGGTTGTATAAAACGCCCTGATAATTGTTGGAAAAATTTTCGCTGCCCAAAGTGCTAGTAAACTCGTCCGCACCGTTTGCTGGTTTTGATTTATCACCATAATCAATGTACTGCCCTGAATTGATTTTTCCGCCGGCATTTCCAATTAACATCACGGGGTGCGAAAGATAGCCATGAACTTGTCCGTTTTCGTAGCTATTCATGATGAGTGAATTGTATAAGAACGATTTCCCATTGGAAGGATCGATGACGCTGGATAAATTTTGAACAAGCGGTGCCAATATATGGCGAATCACACCGTTTTGTCGTTCGGCCATACGTTGCCACTGGTACTTGCCATTGACTAAGCTAAACGGCTGGTGACTGGTGGTTCCGTGCTCGAAATTTTCGCCATCAAACAGTCCTCCGATGGGGCCGGTCCCTATGGTAAATACGCGACCCGTGTCGCACAGTATAGCCGCAGTGATCATATCTGCTACAACCTTACCAACCGCCGCACTTTCGTTGGCACTGGCCACATTGCCCATTTTTACTAAACTTTTGTGTTTACAGCTCGCGGTTGTGCTTTGCAAAAGTCCTTTTTGTACATCGCTCCATTTATCTACTGCATTATCTAAAACCAGTTTATCATCGGAGCTTATGTTTCGACTGTTTCGAACGCGTTTGTAGTCTTCGAGCACGCGAGAAAGTACATCCATTTTAGGATGCGGTTTTGCACTTTCTCCAGCTTCCGGAAACGTGCCATTAGAAAAAAGCGCATTATAAATACCAGAAATATAATAACTTGAAGCTGCCTTCGTAGCCGTATCGGCAGTGGCCGCATAAGACCAACTTTCAATGTGACCTGCGGGCCCCCAAAAATTTATAGGCAAGCCTTTAGGGTTGAAAGATTTATGGTTATTTAAAAAATGATCAATTGTTGGAATTAGTTTGAGCTTTCCTCGAGTGTCTGAGCTAGATGGAAGACCGCCCAGAACTTGACTGTTGTCATGTCCGTACCGAAAGATAAAATCTAAGCCTCTTAAAATATTAATGCTTTCCACAAATGGACTCAGTGCCGTCCCCGCAACCATAGAGAGATTTGAACTATTGGTGGGTACGAAGTCCCGCAAAGCTTGATGATAAATGTTATGGTGACTGCCACCAACCACGTGCACTTGACTTGGTGGAGGAAGGTTATTCATGCTGTGTGAAGACATTCGCGGAAACCAAGCGCCATTACGTCCGATGTCGTAGTTTGAAAGAATGGAAATGAATCTACGGGGAATTTCGGCTGTTTGGGCCCAAACTGTGCGCGGTAGCATGGAAGCTAGGAAGGGAATGGGTAAGGAGGTTCCAACTCCTTGCAAAAACATCCGTCGGCTTTGTTTTGTAAGCTTCATAATTACTCCAACTTTCTAAATCTGAATTGTCGTATGACCGTAGAACTTTTAAAGAAATCCTGTAAGGAGCTATCTGCATCTAAGCTTTGATACATTCTTTTCATGGCGCAGGAGTTGATACTTTGCGGCATTTCTGGCAGCTGGTGCGCATACGCATAATAATTTTTAACTAAACAACTTTTAAAATCTTTAGTTTCTGCAAGGACCTGGCTGAGCTCAATTCCGCCGTCGACCTGTCGATTAACACCCATGGCGACCTGTAAATCCACTTTCGCATCTGTGGGTAATTCATTGACAAGATTTCCTGCAGCATTGAAAACGGGTTCTATGTCTTGATACATTCCAAAGGAATTATATTTGCTAAAAGCAAAGCCGATGGGATTGATCTGGCTATGGCAGGATATGCACTGCGGTCCTGACGTTTTATTGTGAAAAAGCGTTCGTGTGGTCCCTACGCCGTCCAGAGCTGGCGGAATGATTTCCGAGGACAAGTTGGGAGGCGGATCTGCGATTTTTGAGCAAAGCAGCGAGTTGCGAATATGTATGGAACGATGAATGGGATTCTCTGAGTGTCCCCCCGTAAAAAGCATCGCCGCTCGAGTCAACAACCCCCCGCGTTCCCCTGCAGGGAAACGAACAGCATTCGTGTCGCTGATATTGTTGGGCGCCGGGGTTGCCTGATTGTAAATCTTCATCAAGTCAGGAGTCCGAGCTAAAGAAATATTCGAGGTGAATAGATCCTTTACCGTCTTGTTGCTTTCACGAATGTAATTAACAAGGTCAACCACTTCAGTGATCATTGAAGTACGAAGTTCTTCGTTGGGATTTATTCCAGTAGTTAAAAGTTTAAATTTGTTGTGACTTTGAAAACTGTAATTTGGAAGTTTATCAAGACGGAGCCATTCTTTAGTGAACTGATTGATTGATGGCGCCATTTTATCACTTGCATAAGACAATGCCGAAAGAAACGCCGATTCTTCTATTAAATCTTTTGTAGCAGCCAGTTTGAGCAAATTTTCGTCGGGAAACGAATTGTTGTAAATTAAGGAAAGTCGACGGGCAATGGCATAAGAAGAGAGCCGATAAACTGTCACGGTTCCTCCAGGCAGAATGTCCACGTAGGGATGAAAGATAAACTGTGGCGACACCAAGGCGCGAAAAATAATGTTTTCCAAGGCTATCTTAGTGGTTCCTGCCTGGCTAAATTCGTTTACAAAGCCCTCAAGCTCATTGTTGGAATTGAGACTGTTTTCCTCGACGGGGCGGCCATAAATTCGTAAAAGGAGATTCTTAACGAAGGCGTAGCGACAGGCCGGCGACAAAGTGTCGAGATTGGTATAAGTGCATGAACCCGGCTCATAGCCCACATATGTGCTTACAGTTTTCGCTATTTGTGCGGAGCTTGTTAACTCCATGGCTACCTCTTCTGCGATTTCGAAAAAGACTTTGGAGTGCGATGCGGAAAAATTATTGTCACCAGTCGTGTAGGCTCCGCCGCCATCGTTTGGAATTCTATTCAAAACGTTCTTGGTATTAAGAAACTGCAGCGTTGAAACGTCGCCCAAAGAGCGAGACATAAAGTTTTTTAGAGAATTGAAATATTGAATTTTTGAAAGTTTAGTGGCGCTGAGTTTATCGGGTGCTTCGTTTTGGTTGCACAAAAATGGTATATTAGCACCGGAATCGATCATTGTAATCCAGTTGACGAGAGTTAAAAAATCTTCGCTTGGAATTGGCCCCTTTGGCGGCATGTTTGATGTTTGCCCATTCCCGTTGTACACACTTGGGGTCGAATTATGCAGTCGATAAATTAACTTCGATTCGTTAGGCTTCCCCGGAATAATCAGACCTTTCGAAATGATTTCCAGTTCGCTCATGGCGGCTAGATTTAAAAAACTTGCCGAACCACCGACGCTGTGGCAAGCATTGCAATTTTTCTCTAGTGTTAGTTTAGCAGCTTCGAAACGAGCGAGGGAGGATTGAGATACGTTATTGCCAGTGATGGCCTTCATGGGTTGGCCACAGTTTTGATATGACGTAGTGGTGAAAATAAATAGAGCAATCAGCAAAGGTTTTTTGAACTTTAGCAAATTTGCCCCCCTGTGTACGGATCTAAGTCCCGTTTTATATACGAATATCATCGGTACTCAAGCATGGAAACTTAATCTATTCCAAGGAAACGTTTCAGAATGAGACGCAAGACCTTCCTAAGTCTCCGAAAAGCGTTTCATAATAGTTATTCCGCATAACTTTTCTCCAGAAACTTAAGGTTCTCGTTATAAGGCCGATACGTTAATGTGGTGCTACGTCTGCAATTTTACACATTAAAACGTACAACGTACTTACTAGGTTTGCTCCTGACTTTGCCATCTGTTGCAACAGCGCAAACCGAGCCTCCGCAGTTTATGACTGTGGATGGGCGGCTTTACGATTCCAACACTCCTGAAGATCCGCTTCTCGATAATTCCGTGCTGATGCAAATCCAAGTTTTAAACCCTGCAAAAACTTGTATTTTGTACGAAGAAGAACAAACGGTAAGTACTCTTAGTTCCAATGGATATTTTAATGTTCGTGTAGGTTCTCCCACCTCAGGCGGCGATTCGCTAAAACGCACCACAAACGATAGCGGAAATTCGATGATGGAGGTTTTCCAGAACCAAGCGGCGGTGATTGCCGGCAGAACTTCGGGTGGCGCGGTTTGTAGTTTTACACCGTCAGCTGGAGACTCACGGCACTTTCGTTTTACGGTCACACCGAGCACCACTGGTGTGACGAGCACGCTTTCCCCAGACATGGCCATCGACTCGGTTCCACAGTCGTTAGTGGCAGAGACGTTACAGGGCATGACACCAACGGATTTCGTGCAAACGAACACCAATGTGACGCAGGCTAAAGTCAACTCGCTGTTTGGCGCAAGCTATGCGGGCCTTACCGGATTACTCGCTGGTAGCAGTTCGCTGTATTTACAAAACACCACAAATGGCACCGTAATTCCAGGTCGCACCACCAATCCGTTAACGCCGTCGGCAGGACAGATCTGGTACGATAGCGACGATAATGTTCTGCGCTACTACGACGGCACCATTGTTCAGACTTTAAGCTCTGGAAGCTCGGATCCCACGAAGCTTCCTTTAGCTGGCGGAACCATGGCCGGCGCCATCGACATGGGCACAAACGACATCACAGACATCGGCCACATGACCCAAGCAGCTCAACGAACCTTTCGCTTCGGCGCTTACACCACCGCTCAGCAAGCGACGTTGGTAGCAACTCCGCTTGTCGCGGGTCACGAAGGAACTGTGTGGTACAACACTACCACCAACAAACTGATGTTCTGGGATGGCACTGCGGAATTTGCCGTGGCTCCGGTGGACAGCGTGTTTGGAAGAACGGGTGCAGTTGTTGCTGCTGCGAGTGATTATGATGCCAATCAAATCGACAACACGGCAGCAGGCACTATTGCCGCGACGGACGTGCAAGCGGCCATTAACGAACTTGATTCTGAAAAAGTAGCCAAAGCCGGCGACACGATGACTGGCCAACTGAACATGGGTCCCAAAGGTGTAGCTGCAGGCGACGGCGGAGCCATTGCGTTTACCGAACTTGCGGCAGGTGGAACAAACACAGCAAAAGTTCGCGCCCCAGATGCGCTCGGCGCAAATTATGTCCTTACACTTCCAGCAAACGATGGCGACAGCGGACAGTATTTGCAAACGGACGGTAACGGCGTCCTCTCGTGGGTCACTCCAGCGGGAGTTGGCGAAACCAACACCGCAAGCAATCAAGGTGCTGGTGGCGTGGGCGTGTTTAAACAAAAAACTACCTTTGATTTGGAATTCCGCAACATCAATGCCGCAAGCAATAAAGTCAGCGTTGCTCTCGATGCCGGTAATAACGAGATCGACATCAACGTCGCTGAAGCCAATTTGGATCCGGCTGTGATTCCAAATACAGCTGCCGGCACAATTGCAGCGACGAATGTTCAAGCAGCCATTAACGAACTTGATTCTGAAAAAGTCGCAAGCACTCGCGCCATTAACACTGCTGCAGGCAGCGGACTCGCTGGCGGCGGAGATCTCTCAGCCGATCGCAGTTTAAGCGTAAACATCACCGGCACAGCCGCCGAAACAGCAGTTGCCGGTACCGACGAAATCCTGATCTACGATGCAAGCGCCACAGCACTGCGTAAAATGACTCGAACAAATTTCGTGCTCAGCGAAACCGAAGTGGACGCCATGGTGTCTAACAACGGCTACCTCAGTGCAGAGGTCGACACATTAGCGACAGTGACAGGTCGTGGTGCAACAACCGCCACAAGTATTACTTTAAACACTCAGGCTCAAGCCCGTTTCGCCGATAGCGCAGGCGGTGAGTACGCAGCCATTCAAGCTCCAGCGACGATTGGCTCAAACTACGTTCTCACGTTACCAGACGCCGCAGGAACTAACGGCCAAGTGCTTTCCACAAACGGTTCAGGAGTTCTCAGTTGGATTGCCATTCCTTCAGCCCCCGTAACATCGGTGTTTGGTAGATCAGGTGCCGTCGTAGCGGCAGCGAGCGATTACGATGCCAACCAAATCGACAATACACCTGCAGGTTCCATTGCCGCAAATGATGTACAAGCTGCGATCAACGAACTCGACAGCGAAAAAGTCGCAAAAGCTGGCGACACGATGACTGGCCAACTGAACATGGGTCCAAAAGGTGTAGCTGCCGGTGACGGCGGAGCCATTGCGTTTACCGAACTTGCGGCCGGTGGAACAAACACAGCCACAGTTCGCGCACCCGATGCGCTCGGCGCAAACTATGTGCTGACCCTTCCATTAAACGATGGCGATAGTGGACAATACTTACAGACTGACGGAAATGGTGTACTGGCATGGGTCACTCCAGCGGGAGTGGGCGAAACCAACACCGCAAGCAACCAAGGCGCAGGTGGAGTAGGCGTATTTAAACAAAAAACCACATTTGATTTGGAATTCCGAAACATCAACGCCGCAAGCAATAAAATCACCGTGGCTCTCGATGCCGGTAACAACGAGATCGACATCAACGTTGCTGAAGCCAATTTGAATTTAGGAGCCATTCCGAATACGCCTGCAGGAACGATTGCGGCTACAAACGCACAAGCAGCGATTAACGAACTCGATAGTGAAAAAGTCGCAAGCGCTCGCGCAATCAATACGGCTGCAGGCAGTGGCTTAAGCGGTGGCGGAGATCTTTCAGCCGATCGCAGTTTAAGTGTGAACATCAACGGAATCACAGCGGAAACCACTGCGGCCGCGAACGATGAATTACTAATATACGACACGAGCGCGACAGCGCTCAGAAAAATGGCCAGAAGTGATTTTTTAACCGGCTATTTAACTGCCGAAGCAGACACACTTGCCTCTGTAACAGGTCGAGGCGCAACAACCGCCACAAGCATCACATTAGCCACACAAGCTCAAGCCCGTTTCGCCGACAGTGCGGGCGGCGAGTACGCAGCCATTCAAGCTCCGGCGACCATTAGCACAAACTATGTTCTTACGTTACCAGACACCGCAGGAACGAACGGCCAACTGCTTTCCACAAACGGTTCAGGAGTTCTGAGCTGGATTGCCATTCCTTCAGCCCCGGTAACATCGGTATTTAGCAGAACGGGTGCGGTGGTAGCGACAGCGAGCGATTACGATGCCAATCAAATCGACAACACGCCCGCAGGTGCTATTGCCGCCAGTGATGTTCAAGCAGCGATCAACGAACTTGACACAGAAAAAGTCGCGAAAGCCGGCGACACAATGACCGGTGCACTAAATATAGATAACGAACAAGAATTACGACTCTCCGAAGCCGATGGCAGCGGTGCAAATTACGTGGCCATCAAAGCGCTTACCACATTGGGTGCGAACTACACGTTAACACTTCCAGCTGACGCCGGTGCAGTGAACCAAGTGCTTACGACAAATGGCAGCGGAGTTCTCAGTTGGACAACGCCTGCAGCCGTCGGCGAAACCAACACAGCAAGCAACCAAGGGGTTGGCGGTGTTGGATTTTACGACGCTAAATCTGGCGTGGATTTGCAATTTAGAAATCTAAATGCAGCAAGCAATAAAGTGAGTGTCGCATTGGATGCAGCAAACAAAGAAATTGATATCAATGTGAATGAAGCCAATTTTGATCCCGCAGTGATTCCGACCACTGCAGCGGGTACAATTGCTGCAACCAATGTTCAAGCCGCGATCAACGAACTCGACAGCGAAAAAGTAGCCAAAGCTGGCGACACCATGACTGGCCAACTGAGCATGGGTCCAAAAGGTGTAGCTCCAGGTGACGGCGGAGCCATTGCGTTTACCGAACTTGCTGCAGGTGGAACAAACACAGCAATCGTTCGCGCACCCGACGCCCTCGGCGCAAACTATTTGCTGACACTTCCAGCAAACGACGGCGACAGCGGACAGTATTTGCAAACTGACGGAAACGGTGTACTTTCATGGGTCACTCCTGCTGGAGTGGGCGAAACCAATACGGCGAGCAACCAAGGTGCGGGTGGCGTTGGAGTATTTAAACAAAAAACCACTTTTGATTTAGAATTCCGAAACATCAATGCAGCCAGCAACAAAATCAGCGTGGCCCTCGATGTCGCTAATAACGAAATCGACATCAACCTTGCCGAAGCCAATTTGGATTTGGGTGCAATTCCAAATACACCTGCAGGTACGATTGCCGCGACGACGGCGCAAGCAGCGATCAACGAACTCGATATAGACAAGGTTGCAAAAACCGGCGATTCTATGAGCGGAGCATTGACATTTGCAGCGCAAAACCAAACGCGCTTTGCCGATAGCGCAGGCGGCGAGTACGCAGCCATTCAAGCTCCTGCCACCATTGGTACGAATTATGTGCTCACGCTTCCCGACACTGCAGGAAGTGCCAGCCAAGTTTTGACCACCAACGGCTCCGGGGTGCTGAGTTGGACAACACCATCAACGACTCCGGGTGCGGATAGTTTAGATTTTACCCTTTTTGCAGACGCAATGACGTTAGATGCAAGCACGGACATCGCGGCCTCAGGCACCAACGTACTTTCCATTACCAATGGTGGCACGGGAAATTCCTTTGTCGTCAACGATGTGGCCAGTGATACAAGTCCTTTCGTAATCGATGCCAGCGGAAATGTGGGTATTGGAACCACAGTTCCGGGCACACCTCTTGATGTCGTAGGCGCCATCACTTCGCGCCCGGGCGGCATAGCCACGGGCCAAACAGGACAGCTCATCCTGCGTGAGCTTGTGGCGAATGGTGTTAATACATTCACTCTCAGAGCACCTGACACTTTAACAACAGACCGTGTTTTGACATTCCCGGATTCAAACGGAACGACAGGACAAGTGCTGCAAACAGATGGTGCGGGTGTTCTTTCATGGGCTACACCGTCAGCGGCAGGAATTACTGCGTTGACGGGAGATGTAACTGCTTCCGGTTCAGGTTCCGTGGTAGCAACAATTGCAAATAATACCGTAACAGATGCGAAATTTCGTCAAGGAGCAGCGCGGTCTGTGGTAGGAGTGACAGGGAATTCAACGGCGAATGTGGCAGACATTCAAGGTACGGCTAATCAGGTCCTTCGCGTGAACGGTTCGGGAACGGCACTTGCGTTTGGCGCAATCGACTTATCATCTTCCGCGGCAGTGACCGGCGCCCTTGGCGTAACAAACGGTGGTACAGGTCAAACGACAGCAAATGCGGCGTTCAATGCTCTTGCTCCCAATCAGGCAGCAAATAACGGTCGATTTTTGACAACGGATGGAACAAATACCAGCTGGGCTGCGCCCGGCACGAGGCTATCGAATTTGACCTCGGCGATAGCGACTAACACTCTCGCTAATGGCGACTTTGGCCAAATCTGGGATTGGGATGGCCTAACGTCGCAAACAGCGATGAGATTAAGAACAAATTCCGCGACAAGTGGGACTCTCTTAAGTTTAACAAACAGTTATAACAACGCGAGTTCGGCTGGAAGGGTGCTTAAAATAGATGTCACAGGCACTTCCAACGCCGCTGTACCGTTCATGATTACAAACGCCGGAACTGCAAACACGCTTCGCTTGAATGATGACGGTACTGACACTGATGCAACTCCTTTTGTCGTGGATGCGAATGGAAACGTCGGTATTGGAACAACGGGTCCCGGAACAATCCTCGATGTGGCTGGTGCGATCACATCGCGTCCGTTCGGAACCACGACTGGACAAACAGGACAGCTGATCATGCGCGAGCTTGTGGCAGGTGGTACCGACACCGTAGCGATTCGTGCACCGGATGCCATAGGAACAAGCTACGCGCTCACGCTTCCGGCAACTGCGGGTGCAGCGAACCAAGTTTTAACCACAGACGGCGCAGGAATTTTAAGTTGGACATCCGGTGGCGCAGCTTCTATTGCAAATAACAGTTTGAATTTTGATAAATTTATTGATGCGATGACACTTGATGCAAGCACTGATATTGCGGCCACGGGCACGAACGTGCTTTCCATTACGAATTCCGGAACGGGAGATTCCTTCCGCGTTAACGACTCTGCAGGAGATACGTCTCCTTTCTTGATTGATGCAGACGGTGATGTTGGGATTGGTACGACAGTTCCTGATGTGCCATTTCATTTTATAAATAGTGCTTCGAAGCCGTTCAAAATAGAGCGAAATACACCAGACAACATTCCTGCGGAATTTACTTTGTACAAGCAGCGAGGTATTGGCTCCGTACCTTCAGATGACACGGAGTATGCGCGAATCAACTTTGATTACGTAGATGGTGGCCCCGTACAGAGAACGGCTGCCACAATAGCAGCCTCTGTCGATGGAAGTGTCGGGGTCAATGATACGCCTTCGCGCCTCGGTTTCTTCACAACGCTTGATGGAACAAATACGAATGTTGAACGCATGAGAATTACGAATACCGGAAGCGTTAGTATAGGGACCTCGGCACCAGGAACACTTTTAGATGTGGCCGGTGCGATCACATCGCGTCCGTTCGGAACCACGACTGGACAAACGGGACAACTGATCATGCGTGAACTTGCAGCCAGTGGCACCGACACTGTAGCGATTCGTGCGCCGGATGCCATTGGAACAAGTTATTCTTTAACGCTGCCAACAACTGCGGGAAGTTCGGGACAAGTGCTACGTACGGACGGTGCGGGGCTACTGACGTGGGTGAACAGCGATGCTGGTATCACTGCTGACGTTTTAGACTTTACTCAGTTTTCAGATACGATGACCTTGGACGCTAGCACCAATATCGCAGCCTCTGGGACTAATGTGCTTTCCATCACCAACACTGGCACAGGAGATTCATTTCGTGTGAACGATGAAGCGGGCGATACAACGCCATTTGTTGTCGATGCAAGCGGGAGTGTGGGAGTTGGCACAACAACGCCCGGAAATGCTTTGCACATTGCCAACGGTTCTGTCCGCGTTCAGCCCGATGCAAGTTGGAGCTCGGGTGACGTTGCAAGAATTTTCTTTGGTGATACTGCGAAATTAATTCGTGGAAATTTTAATGGCTCTTTGGATATTGTCTCAGAAAATACGTTATCTCTATTCTCAGATAACACAGAAAGAATAAGGATTGCCACCAGCACAGGTTTTGTCGGAATTGGCACAACGTCTCCTCGCGGCCTCCTCGATGTTAACGGAACCATCGTGATGAAGCCTTCCACCTCCAACGCCGGAGCGACAATTGATTTCGGCACCGGAAATCTTCAGCACACGGCGCTGGATTGCCAGGCGTTTATTTTACACAACATGAAAGATGGTGGGTCTTACACCTTAGCGGTCAAGGGCACAACAGTTGCTACTTGCAGTTTTACCGCTTTTTCCGATGCCGGAGGTTCGCAGTACGCTGGTGTCAATGTGCACATGCCGGTGGACCACGCGGCGACCATCACAGGTAGGCACACCATCTATACGTTTTTAGTGATGGGTGGCGATGTGTATATTACCTGGATGCCGGGGCTTTAATTCCCGCTCGCTGAAGCAGCCAGCAGCATGCCAGAGTTCCACGGGTCCTAACGCAAAGGTCCACTTTTAAAATCTTGCTCGTAGAATCCATTGAGTTAGCATTTATAAGCGCACTTATTAGATCAACAGCTGAAGGAACGGGCAGCCTTTATGGAAGAAAAATTTAAAAAAATCACCCATGAGCCATCACTTGAACTAAATTTTTCGTTCAATATGGAAATCGAGTCGGCCTATGTGATCACTCTGCGCGGGCACGAAACCTCCGAGCGCCTTGCAAGGAGATGTTTAGAGTCGGCAAAAAACCACAATATGCCGATAAAACTCTGGCCAGCCTATGACGGCACCTCGGGTGAGATCAAAACGCCCCATGAATTTCAAAACCAAAACTTCATGCGATGGTTTAAGGTTTTAGACCCCCACCTGTCTCCCACCGAAGTGGCGTGTTCACTGAGTCATATTTCGTTGTGGGCCCGCTGTGTAGAAATGGACAGACCTATCATAATCCTCGAGCACGACGCCATCGTTGTGGCGCCGTTTAAAGTTCATCCGCTGTTTAGTTGTATCACGTACCTTGGAAGCTACGAGCAAGCCAAGCAACAGTGGGCGGTGGTTCCAACACCGCCACACGGAAGCCACGGTGCCAATTACCATTTTATCTGTCGTGCGCATGCGTATTCGATTGATCCGTTTGTGGCAAAAAATATGCTGGCCCATGTTCTCCGTCATGGAATTTGTGAGTCCCTTGACCTTATGCTGAGGGCGGATCTGTTTCCTGTTCTGCAAGTGGGCCTCATTGCGTATGATGAGCCAGAAGGCACAACAATTGTAAATCGCAAACGCGATCCCTACGGCACCAACCGCTAGGGAGAAACATGCAGCGAAAACCAAACCGTTCCAGCGTGGTGCAAATTGGTACCAAGCCCTTCACGTCTCAGTCTGAGTCAATCGAGCCCGTAATATGCATCTTTTGACGGGTTTATTTTCTCAATATGGAACGACTTAGTGATTCAGATTAAGACGAAAGATGCGGCGTCTTTTGCGGTTGGCAAATAATCAGGCGCTTCGGCGGCGGAATCGCCATTAACTTTCGTCCAGAGCCTTTATATTTACCGAAAAAAACCGATAGGTTAAGGTGATGTTACGGTTTTATTTTTCTTTTTTAAAAAGTCTTTTGTGCTTTTTCGGTTTGTGCCTTTTTCTGCCAATTCTTGCAACAGCACAAACTGAGCCACCGCAGTTTATGACTGTGGATGGGCGGCTTTATGATTCCACCACGCCTGAAGATCCACTCTTAGATAATTCCGTGTTGATGAAAATTCAAATTCTCAATCCTGCAAAAACTTGTATTTTGTACGAGGAAGAACAAACGGTGAGCACGCTGTCTTCGAACGGATATTTTAATGTTCGTGTGGGATCTCCAACAGCCGGGGCGGAGTCTTTAAAGCGCACCACGGCCACCATCGATGTTGGAAATTCCATGATGGAAGTGTTTCAGAATCAAAACGCAAGCATCCCTGGAAAAACTGCGGGCGGTGCAGGTTGCGGATACATTCCGGCGGCTGGCGACACGCGATACTTTCGCTTTGTCGTTACTCCGAGCACCACGGCTGTAACGAGTACGCTGTCGCCTGATATGCAAATTGATTCCGTACCGCAGTCTTTGGTTGCAGAAACCTTGCAAGGCATGACTCCCTCGAATTTCGTGCAAACAAACACCGACGTGACGCAAGCAAAAGTGAACACATTGTTTGGAGCAAGTTATGCGGGCTTGACTGGATTGCTTGCCGGTAGCAGTTCTCTGTATTTACAAAATACAACAAACGGCACGGTCATTCCAAACCGTGCGACGAATCCGGCCTCACCCACAGCGGGACAAATTTGGTACGATAGCGACGACTTCGTACTTCGCTACTACGACGGCACAAGTGTCTTAACACTTGGCACGAGTGGTGGCGATCCCACCAAGCTTCCGTTAGCTGGCGGGACAATGTCGGGTGCCATCGACATGGCCACCAACGACATCACCGATATTGGTCACATGACTCAGGCTGCGCAAAGAACATTTCGTTTTGGCGTGTACACCACAGCTCAACAAGCGACGCTTGTTGCGACTCCACTTGTTGCAGGTCACGAAGGTACTGTGTGGTACAACACCACCACCAACAAATTAATGTTCTGGGATGGCACTGCAGAATCTGCAGTAAGTCCTGTTGACAGTGTGTTTGGCAGAACGGGTGCTGTCGTAGCGGCAGCGAGCGATTACGATGCCGTGCAAATTGATAACACTCCTGCTGGTGCCGTAGCGGCAGTGACTGCTCAGGCAGCCATCGACGAATTGGATTCCGAAAAAGTCGCTAAAGCCGGCGATACGATGACTGGCCAACTGAATATGGGTCCAAGAGGTGTAGCTGCGGGCGATGGCGGAGCCATTGCGTTTACCGAACTTGCGGCAGGTGGAACAAACACAGCAACAGTTCGCGCCCCAGATGCGCTCGGTGCCAATTATGTCCTTACACTTCCCGCAAACGATGGCGACAGCGGTCAGTATTTGCAAACTGATGGAAACGGGATTCTCGCGTGGGTCACTCCAGCTGGAGTTGGCGAAACCAACACCGCAAGCAACCAAGGTGTCGGCGGCGTTGGAGTTTACGACGCCAAGTCGGGCGTGGATTTACAATTTAGAAACATCAATGCCGCAAGCAACAAAGTTAGCGTAGCCTTGGATGCAGCAAACAAAGAAGTAGACATCAATGTAAATGAAGCCAATTTGGATTTAGCTTCAATTCCAAACACCCCTGCGGGAACGATTGCGGCTACAAACGCGCAAGCTGCCATTAACGAACTTGATTCTGAAAAAGTCGCAACCGCTCGCGCCATCAATACGGCAGCAAACAGCGGACTCGCTGGCGGCGGAGATCTTTCAGCCGATCGCAGTTTAAGCGTAAACATCACCGGCACAACCGCTGAAACAGCAGTGGCCGGTACCGACGAAATTCTCATCTACGATGCAAGCGCCACAGCACTCAGAAAAATGGCTCGAACAAATTTCGTGCTCAGCGAAACCGAAGTGGACGCCATGGTGTCTAACAACGGCTACCTCAGTGCAGAGGTCGACACATTAGCGACAGTGACAGGCCGCGGTGCAACAACCGCCACAAGTATTACTTTAAACACTCAGGCTCAAGCGCGTTTTGCTGACAGCGCAGGCGGCGAGTACGCAGCCATTCAAGCTCCGGCGACGATTGGCGCAAACTATGTTCTTACGTTGCCAGACTCCGCAGGAGCTAACGGCCAAGTGCTTTCCACAAACGGTTCCGGAGTTCTCAGTTGGATTGCCATTCCATCAGCTCCCGTAACAACGGTGTTTGGCAGAACCGGCGCAGTTTTGGCAGTGGCGGGAGATTACACAGCGGCGCAAGTTACAAACGTAGCTGGTGGTTCCGTAGCGGCAGTGACAGTTCAGGCAGCGATCGACGAGCTGGATGCAGAAAAAGTGGCAAAAACTGGTGATTCAGTCAGCGGAGCTATCACGTTTGCCACACAAAACCAGGCTCGATTTGCCGACAGCGCGGGTGGTGAGTACGCAGCTATTCAGGCACCGACCACCATCGGTGCAAACTATGTTCTCACTCTTCCAGACACAGCGGGCAGTGCGAGCCAAGTTTTAACTACAAACGGGGCGGGGGTACTTAGTTGGACTACCCCATCCACTGTTCCTGCGGCAAATAGTTTAGACTTTACTCACTTTGTTGATGCGATGACCCTCGATGCATCGACCGATATTGCAGTTACAGGCACGCGAGTGTTTTCAATTACAAATTCCGGCACAGGAAATTCGTTTTTAGTCAACGATGTAGCGAGTGATACAAGTCCCTTCGTGATTGATCAGAGCGGAAGCGTTGGTATCGGAACTACAGCGCCGGAGTTTTCAGTCCATAACGTGACTCCAATTGCGGATTCAACACCATCCTACGTTGTAGATGCTCAGGGAAATACCGCATCCACCGGACCTGCTTTTATTGGTCGCCGCGCCCGCGACAGCGCAGGAACTCCTTCGGCATTGCAGACAGGTGACGTTATTGCGGTATTTGGCGCACGAGGATACATCGGAGGTTCTTGGGCAACGGGGAGCTCAGCATCCATTGCCATGACAGCTCAAGAAAACTTTACTGGATCTGCTCGTGGCACGGCCATTGATTTCCAAACCACAGCCTTGGGATCCAATGGACGGACTACAAAAATGTATCTTACTGGAGATGGATCTTTAGGGCTTGGCACAACCGGTCCCGCCACATTGCTTGACGTGGCTGGGGCGATCACTTCAAGACCCAATGGCACAGGCACCGGCCAAACCGGGCAACTGATCCTGCGCGAGCTTGCCGTCGGAGGATCCGAAGCGGCAACTCTGCGTGCACCGGATGCAATAACTACAAGCTATGTTCTTACGCTTCCGACATCAGCAGGAAGTTCAGGACAGTTGCTACAGACCGACGGTACGGGAGTTTTAAGCTGGGTTACTGCCGCTGCGGCAGTGGTAGATGACAGTTTGAGTTTTGATAAGTTTGCAGATTCAATGACATTAGATGTAAGCACGGATATTTCTGCCACTGGTACAAATGTTTTTTCGATTACTAATTCTGGGACAGGAGATTCGTTGCGTGTAAACGATGAGGCCGCAGACGCAAGTCCATTTGTTATCACTGCTGCAGGAAATGTGGGTATAGGAACAACAACTCCTGCGAACAGGTTGTCAGTGCAAGACGGTGGAATTTCTATTTCAGGTGATATGAGTGTTACGGATCCACAAATAAATATAAACCCAACAGATAATCTGACATTTTATACAAATACGGTGGACGAGCGAAAACTGCGCATGTCCATGGCTGCATCTGCAGATACCACCTTCGGATACCAGATTGCATGGTTAAATAACAACGGAACCCAAAGAAGAGTTGGTGCACTTTACCATAAAGACGGCGATGTTTTTTTTCCTCAGGGAAGTCTTGCTGTCGGAAAGACTTTTCCTACTTCACGCTTGGATGTCGCTGGAGCCATAACTTCACGTCCAAACGGAACGGGCACAGGACAAACAGGCCAAATCCTCATGCTCGAACTATTAGCTAACGGAGCACATAGCGCGACAATTCGTGCGCCCGATTCAATTTCTGCAAACTACACATTAACGTTGCCAGGGGATGATGGCACTAACGGCCAAGTGCTACAAACAAATGGCAGTGGAGTGCTCAGCTGGGTCAGTTCGGTCGCTCCCGCCGCCGACTCCCTCGATTTTACACACTTCTCCGATACTATGAGCTTGGATGACTCAACCGATATTGCCGCAAGCGGTACAAATGTACTTTCCCTCACTAATACCGGCACAGGAAATTCTTTCGTAGTTAACGATGTGGCGAGTGATGCGACTCCCTTTGTAATTGATCAGAACGGAAATGTGGGCATTGGAACAACTGCTCCGCGAGCGTCACTTGATGTGAACGGAGCAATAACCTCTAAGGCCTCGCTCAGTGTGGCCTCAACAACTGTCAATTATCTCAGTAACAACCTTGCTCACACCACCCAAAACTGCCAGGCCTATGCTCTGTGGAATTTAAAAGACGGTGCGAATTACACGTTTGCGGTGCAGGGCACCTCCTCGTCGACGTGCTCTTTCACCGCCTTTTCGGACGCCGGCGTGACGCCGCTTGCGGTTCGGCTCCCACCGGGACATTCAGCTACGTACGGTACGTTTCAGACACTTTATTCGTTCGTGGTTCTGGGCACCACAGTCTTTGTCGCCTGGGTAACGGGATACTGATATGAAGCGGAGAATCGTTTTTTTTTATCTCCTGATATTTTCATACATTGCCCCAATTCAATCCTCAAACGCTCAAATGACGTTTTTTTCATCCTGGCAAGCGCGGGATCTCCGCCTCACTTTTACAACAACCGCACAAACGGTTTTTAACAAAAACTGCTCGGCCAGTGTGAGTGTGCGCACGGGAATTGGAACAAGCTTTCCGATAAACGTTGAAGCTCCTCTCTTTGTCAATTTGAGTAGTAGTAGTGGCACGATGGAATTTTTCTCCGACGAGTCCTGTACGACCTCGGTGGCAGCAGTTACTATTTCTACAGGGAGTAACACGTCTTCATTTTATTTTCGAGACTCCGCCGTTACGGGTGCGACAACTTTAACTGCGAGCGCGGCCGGCTACCTCGATGCGACTCAGGCAGCGACGCTGACCTCTAATCCTTTCTTGTGGACTGGTGCAACAAGCTCCGTCTGGTCCCTCGGTGCAAATTGGTCTGGCCTCACCGCACCCTCATCGGGCAACATTGCCGTGTTTGACGGCGGTTGCGTTAACTGCAATACCACATTTACAGCCCATGTGAATGTGCGAGGTTTAAGATTAGATTCGGGTTACTCGGGAACGATTCAACAGGATACGACCTATAATTTTACTATCGGCGCTTCGGGGTATGTTCAGGTTGCCGGCACTTTTGCTGGTTCAACCGCCGCCAGCCGTACATTCAGCGTGTTCGATGGTAGGTCCACCATCGCTGGCGGTAGCTTTACGACTCCCGCCGGAACACTCACCGTCACAAATGGGTGGCGAATATTAGGTAGCCCCACCTTCTTAGCACGAGCTGGTTCCACTTTAAATCTAGAGTGTATGTCCACAGGCTATGACTGTAACGGAGGGGGGGTAGACTACGTTTCCGGCACTGTCGTTTATGAAAATGTGGCGATCAAAGGGCTTAGTTTTATAAACCTCAAATCGAGTGTGTGGACCGTTGACGGCGATCTCACTATAGGGGACCCGAACGGAAGCAACCGGCCTGTTTACAACGGAAGGTTCAATGTGAAGGGCGATGTCATCGCCTCGGGTCAGGGTAACCGCGGTGATGCGATTATTAATTTGGTTGGGTCCCCGGCGGGCCAAACGATCATCGGTGGCAACATCGGTTTGCCGTTTATAGAGATCAATGCTGGCATCCATCCAGTCACTTTATCCGGAATCGTAAAAGCGAGTTCCTACGCCTTTTATAGTGCCGGCGTTTTCACCACGGCAGGGTCTACCTTAGTCATTGGGTGTTTAGAGAGTAATTCCTCCAATTGCACCGAGGTCAAAAATATCGTTCCCGGGACCGTCACATATAATAACGTCACCTTTCAAACCTATCGCGATTTCTTTGAACTCGGTGGAGGCATTTTCAATATCGATGGCAATTTGTTGATTTCGACCACTGGCGGTGCAAATTATGGACGGATCAACACTGGGACATTAAAGGTTAAGGGGAATGTTAGTAATGCGGGGACGGGCGGGGATGGCAGTGCCGTGATCGAGTTGATTGGCAATCCTCTCGGTCAAACCCTTAGTGGAATCGTTGGAGCCATTTACCCGTACATCGAAATCGCGACAGGGGGGAATGATGTCACACTCTCTGGATTCATTCGGGTTCAAGGATGGACGGTCACTTCGATCGATGAACTCACAGCGACCGGTTCGACACTCAACATCACATGCCTCAGCACCAATGTCTCCTGCTATTCAAGTGCCGTGCCTCTTGTGCCTGGAACGGTTAACTACAATAACGTAACAATCTCAGGGCTGCGAACAGGCTACAACCTGGGTGGCGGCACCTTCAATGTAACAGGCGATTTTACATTTGGCGGGCAGGATTCCCAAGCGGCGAGTAACTATCTTGCCAACGGAACAATCAATGTGACTGGTCAGCAAATTATTCAAAATAACTTTGGCATGCGTGGCTCCGCGGTCATTAAGGTCGCAGGTCATGCATCCGGGCAGACCATTACAGGAAACAGCCAGATGTTTCCCATCATCGAGATCGATGCCGGGTTAAATAACGTGACTTTATCTGGCGGTATTTACGCTATCGGCTGGCGCATGACGACTGTTGGCACGTTCACGACTACAGGCTCCACATTACAATTTCGCTGTCCTACAAGTGTTGCTGGAGAGTGTTTTCAGACAACCGTCAACCTGATTCCCGGCACTGTCACCTACAACAATGTCGATTTTGTAGGGTCTCGAACTAATTATGATTTGGGCGGAACCTGGAACGTGAGTGGCAATTTATCATTTGGCGACGCAAGTCAAAACACCCGCACATTAAGTAACGGGATCTTGCGCGCAACGGGAGATGTGACGATCTCGAACAATGGTCATATTGGTAACGCGCAACTGCAGTTTGTGGGCGGTGGTAGCGTGAATGTGTCGATTGCAGGCGGTGCGGTGCGACCCACAGGATTAATAACCGTCGCCAAAACGGGTGGTGGATCGGTAACCCAAACAAGCAGCGTTTCCTGGAGCTCCACCGGTCAAGACATGACCATCACCTCCGGAAGTTGGATCCAGAATACCTTTTCGTTAACGGTAAATGATGTATTGACCATTGGTGCAGGGACTACATTAAATCGAAGTGGCGCTACACTAATTTACGGCTCTCTTTCAAACAGCGGAACATTGATCCCGTGATCAGTCGAGCTAGGCTCAATTTCTTGCTTGGCGTTAAGGGTTTCGCACCAATATGGCTGCAAAAATCTGGTCAAAAAAATTTGAATCGACCTAATTTGATACAACAATAGTCGGTTTTTGCGAGTCGTCTCGGCCTGAGACGACAAAAGTCGAGTCCTCTCGCCCTACCAAGATTTAGTTAATGAACTTGGGTATTCACGCCGAAAAAGACTAGTGGTGCGTATAAGTTCAATTATTTTCACAGCCGTTTTTTCAGTTATTTTCGTCGTGTCGGCGTTCGCCGTAGAAGACGTGCCGCAAAGTTTTACTTTGGACGGTCGCCTTTACAATTCCGCAACGCCCACTAGTCCGCTTTTAGATTCTGGAACTTTTCGCATTCAGATTTTAAATCCTGATCAAACCTGTATTTTGTATGAAGAGTCGCAAACGTTTAATACCATTACCTCCGATGGGTATTTTAATTTACGCATTGGTGGAATTACCGGAGCAGTGAAGCGCGACACCGCTGACAGAAATAATTCTTTGGCTACAGTTTTCTCGAACACTTCGGCTGTCGCGATCCCGGGCAAGCTAGCTTCGGATCTGGTCACAAATTGCTCGTACACCGGCGCCTCTGGTCACGTTCGTCGCGTGCGAGTGATTGTGACGGGGAGTGATCTCGTAGCGCGGGCCCTGTCGCCCGACATGATTTTAGATTCCGTACCGAATGCCGTGGATGCTGAAACTGCAGAGAGTTTACAAGGTTTAACGCGCAACCAAGTTCTCGTACTTGGAGCAGGTTCTCTTTCGCAAGCAAACGTGGAGAATATTTTCTCTGCAATCAACTATCCAATTCTTACGGGCCTTTTGGGCGGCACGAGTCCAAACCACGTACAGACGGATGCCAACGGTGCAAGTCTCCCTGACTTTGCATGGAATCCTGTAGCTCCCGTCGCTGGTCAAATTTGGTACGACACGGCTACGAACACGATCAAATACAAAGACAACACCGTCGTGATTAAGACCGTCGGAGTAAGCGGAGGTGCTGTAACATCGATCACCGCAGGTGCGGGCCTTACCGGTGGCACGATAACTTCGACGGGCACTATCGCTCTTGATACGGTTGGCACTGCTGGAACTTTTACAAAAGTCACAACCGATGCCTACGGTAGATTATCGAGCGGGACATCACTCGTTGAAGCCGATATTCCAATTTTGTCGACAGCCGGTAAAGTTTCAGGCAGTGCGATCAACACCGGCACGATCGCTGGGAACACGGTGATCAGCACCACGGGCGCCATCGGTACTTCGAGCTCCGTAAGCGCTCGCACTTTCGATGCTTAAAAAGTATAGAATTGCTACTGAGTGTAGGTTCCGATTCTAATAGATTTACATCTGACAGTCGAAGGTCTCTCTAACGAAACTAACAACAAGTCTTTGATGAGTTTCGAAAAAAGATTGCAGGAACTTGCCGAAGTTCATACTATATTTTCGAAAATTAAAAATTAGGTAGGTAGTCGGTGAAGGGTAGGCGTTTAGAAATTTGATGACTCTCTGTCATTGCTTAGACCCGCTAGAACCAATCGAGCCGAAGAGATATGTTTAGTATTAAACTGATTGTAGACGATTTCAGTTTACTCCTGCTGCGCCTGCTTTGCAAAATTATCAGATAAAATGCAAGTATTTCGAATGCTTAGGGTGATGTAAGAATTTGAATAGTGAGCCTAATAAAATATCGTCGAAATGTCTATTGAGGATACATATTTTAGACCCCCTCTTTCTTTTTTTTAAAATATAGCTTATAACCAGTTTTCTACCGCAACTTCAAAGCGCAAAAAAAAAGAAAATGTTTAACAAATTTAACTCAGGAGAAAGTATGAAGATTCTGATTTTAACGGCAATTACAGTTTTAAGCTCAATGGCCTTTGCAACCGATTTATGTTTTGATAACGTTTCGGACCAAGTGAAGTTCGAAATTGGGAAAATGAGCGGAGCAAAGGATGTCGAGCTTAAAGATGTTGAATTAGTTTTTAAGGCTGGAAATGTGGCTATTTATAAAGTTTCGACAAATCTTATGAGTATTACCGATGCCGCCTTTACGGGTGACTGGTTAGTGAGTGTACAGCTTCCATCAAAGACCGAAATGAGTGTTATGGAATGCACCCTTACGGCCATCGAAGTTGAGCAGGTTTCTAACCTTACAAAATAAACTCTTGATCGCAGACAGGAGTCGCGATTCGTCAGGCTTTTTTACGTCTCAGTTTACGTTCTAAACTGAGACACTCGAGACGAAAGGGGTTTTTGGATTTAATCTAGATCCCTTGTGTGATATCCTTGAATCGGTTCTCGGGGGTGAGTGTATGTTCAGAATTTTTGTTCTGTTTATTTGTATAAGTTTATTAGTTGTAGGATTTCAAAATTGTGGAAATGACTTTAAATCCTCAGTTCTAAGCAATAACCAATCACCAAGCGATTCCCCCGATTGTCTCGAAATCCAGTGTTCTGCTGGACAGGAAGTTGCATGTGATGTGGCAAACGGTTCCGGGGTAAAAGTGTGGACTGGTTCCGACTACGGCATGTGTGCCGTTAAGAGCTGCCTTTCTGGTTACCAAATATTACAAACCTACTGTGTTCCTGTTCCGCCTGCGCAACCCTTCGTACCAAAACCAGAAAGCTTGAGAGCCTCCGCTCAAAAGTATAATCTTTTTATGGGAACGGCGATCCATCCCCATTTGTTAACTTTAGAGCCAATGTACGCACAAACCGTTGCCGAGAATTACAATCTTATCGTGGCGACAAACGTGATGAAGTGGCAGCCGCTTCGCCCTGCCGAGAATACTTATGATTTCAAAATAGCCGATGAGTTGGTTGAGTTTGCAATACGCTATCATCAAAAAGTGCACGGCCATACGTTGGTGTGGCATAATCAAAACCCACCGTGGCTCGTCAACGGCAGCTTTTCTGCCACCGAAAAACAAATGCTTTTAAAAAATCACATTCAAACGGTGATGAAACATTTTAAAGAAAAGTATCCTGAAACAATAATATCGTGGGACGTTGTGAATGAAGCATTTCTCAATAGCAACGCCGAAGTTTCAGCAAGTTCGGACGGTGGATACCGTAAAACAATTTGGTCTGATATATACGCCTCGCCCGAGGAGTACATTCGACAATCGTTTTTATGGGCTCGCGAGGCAGACCCTGCGGCACTTTTATATTACAATGATTTCAGCAACGAAGACTTGGGTGCGAAATCCACGGCAATTTATTTGATGGTGCAAAAACTAAAGTCGCAGGGAACACCCATCGACGTGGTAGGCATGCAAGTGCATTTGAGCACAGATTACGGAGTTCCTACAGTGGCCACCCTTCGGCAAAACATAGCACGATTAAAAGCCATCGGTGTGAAGGTGCACTTTACAGAACTTGATGCGCGAACCAACAGCGCTGACGGGATTAGCGCCATAGAATCGCAAAAGCAGACTCAAATTTACGCCAATATTGTCGATGCCTGCCGGTTGGAGGCGGGCACATGTCTCGGTGTGACAACCTGGGGATTCACCGAAAAACACTCTTGGATTCCACAATTTTTCCCTGGCTATTCGGCATCACTACCGTTTGATCTGAACTACAAGCCCACTGCCAACTTCGAGACTATTAAAAGTCGGCTGCCATAATATCGCCGTAGAATTATTCTTTCCTGGCTCAAGCGGATCCGCTAAGTTTCTAAAGTACGCTTCTAGGTTCATTGATGCACGGCTGGTCAGAATTGCGACCGCCAAACTACTCATTCTTTGGCTTCAATAGTGCAAATGCCGGGAGCTGGTTGTCTGAAAGCGCGGGTATTGGCTTGCGTGCGGATGCAATCATTGGACTCCAGCTTTGCGCCCGCAGTCCGAAGTAACAAAAAAAGGAGATCCTCTAATTCGGAAATCGGTAAGTCCTGTTAGCTAGGTGAACCTTTTATTCACCCTAAGAACTCCAATTTCTCTATCGGAAAAAAAAATTCTAAAATGCGAAGGGCAGAAATGATTCTGCCTTCGCGGTTTGTCTTAGTTGAGAGCCAATCTTAAGTTGTGCGGATTGACTTTGCAGTTGCCCTGCATCGATTGACCTTTAACTTCGATCTGTCCGACGACAGAGCCATGGCTCGCTAACACATCGATCGCATTGATCGTAATCTTAAAATCGCGATTTGCAGATTCAGCCACGATTGAGGCACCTTGAACTACTAACTGAGAAGATTCATTCAAACTCGTAATCACTTTGATTGGCTCAAAGGAAACATCAAAATCGTTGACGTGATTAGAGAAACCCATTTTTAGTCCGCTATCTGTAAGGATCAAGGCCGCAGTGCCTTCGCCTTCCTTAAGGGGTCCAAGTTCAAAGCAGCTGAGGACTGTTGTATCAATAACACCTACTCCTGATCCGCCTCCAGCGTGCGCTCCTTTTGTTTTTACAAACTGATCATCAGCTTGCTTGAGTTAGTATTATTAATAAGAAAGTGTTTTATCAACGTGCCAATTATCGCGTTTTTGATCTGATTTGATTTGATTCGAAAAAACATCTGTTCTTAACCTAGTGCCGAAGAGTCTAAGTTCTGAGCACTGATTATATTAACCCCTAAAAACTGTTTTAAAATGAGAATTTAAAAGGCTCAAATCAAAAACAATCCCTAATAACAAAAACCTTCTGGATCAAGATCAAAGTTATTAATTACAAAACCGATGGACAAATATGAGTGTAAAGACGAAAGTTATTATTCTTAGCATGGCAACAGCGAGTTTAATTTTTTATCAAAATTGCTCGCAAAATTTTGAATCATCCACAGTAAAGTCCGCACAAGCATACTGCTTACTCGGGTTTAGGTCGCGATGCAGAAGATGGCTGGTTTTTTACAAGCTTTTGAGCGGAGGTCTTGTTTCTAGTGACCAAGGCATGACGTGGCAAAAACTTTCTCCATCACCGAGTGCAGGTTTTCATCATCCAATGGTAGAGCGCCTTTCCGAAAATCGTTTGGCTATGATAGGTCTAAGTACAGGAACAAATATTTTGGGAATCAGTCTTGACGGCGGGTTGAGTTGGAGTACGCCACCCACACTCCAAGTGCCTTGGCTCAAAGCTATCAAAGAGGGTAACGGAAGAATGGTGGCTCTAGGATATCTTGCACCTACCAGTGGAACACCGGTATCGTACTCTGCAGTTTCTTTGGATCAAGGAAAAACATGGACAATTCAACAGCATAGCGAGTTTAGTGCAAACTGGGCTAACCTATTATTCACTGGAACCCAGTTCATCGCTTGGAGTTCGGGTAAGCGTTGGCACAGTAACGATGGAGTGACCTGGGCAAGCTCTAACGTAATGATCGGAACCACTCCCTCCGCATTTGGAGGACCCACTGCATACAATCCAACCACAAAAACATTTGCGCGCATTCTTGGTGGCTGGGGAAATAATTACGCCAGGCAAAAAGCTTATCGCTCTCTAGATGGTATTATTTGGCATGAACTATCAAGCACTGCCTTTAAGGGGGGACACCCCATACGAAAAATGATAAATGCACAAATGGATACAGCTTACTGCCCAGTAACCGGTTTATAAAGAATGTTAGCCAATCAAGATGCGAGTTGGGAAGGTCAGACTACTATTTGCTAAAAAGTCCGAGACATAAAAAAGCTCTTGGTTTCGCAGAGGGTGCCAAGCCAACCATAACTCGCAAGTCGCGTAATCTTTCAAGGAGAGCGTTAATGCGTTCTTCATCAAATTTGAGCCCATTGAGCGCTAGTCGAACCTGAGTGTCGCTTACAGTATCTATTTTTTTTATTTCGGTTGCTGACAACGCGGGTCTATCAAATTCAAAAGTTTTGTGAGTATAATTTTTAGCAGTCCAAAAGCCAAAACTGTATCCATGATCAATAAGAATCAATCGCCCCTGCGCCAACCCAAAATTTCCGCTATGTCGATCCGCTTCACTGATAAGAGTATCAAAAAACACAAGACTTGAAATTTGCGATGGCGAAAGTTCTGGCCTTGGCTTCAATCCATCAATATACAACTGTATTGAGTGACTTTGGCCATCAAGCATGCGTAAAGCCGTAATTGGTACTCGATTGAAACCGAAAAGTCTATCTAACCTATAAGCCGCGACTTCTGCCTCTGCTGCAAATAGAGACTGCCCATCTCTTGCAAACATCTGCTTTTTAAGAATACCAGTGATTCCATTTTTAAAAAATACCTTTCGAGCCTCTTGATTTGATTTGCCGTCGAGCGATCCCGTTGTATCAAAAGTAAAATCGCCGGTCTGTAACTCAACAATTACTTTTTTTTCAAGTTTTTCTGCATTAGCAACATCTCCAGATTCTAAGAGGTTCCATATTTCGAGTTGCAGTTTTTGTTTTACTTCCAAACTATTACCAACCGATAGGCTCGGAGCGAGAAACAAAAAAAATAGTAAAATAATTCTGAAATTAAAGCTTACAAACAAGAAAGTAGAAACTAGTTTAAGCATTTCGTCCCCCGATAACTTAATTCTAAAATTATCATAAGAGCTAAAACACTAATAGGAAAAAGCCAAAAATACACGCACTGGTCTCAAACTCGAATAGCAACCTGCCTCAAAATGAAACAGATCAATATATATGTAGCATGCGTCTACAACAACGTTTGCTGAAAACTCTCAACCCGGCGGCCACGAAAGTAAGCGGCCACCTAAAATATGAATATGCAAATGATAAACGGTCTGCCCGCCATTTGCATTCGTGTTTATCACAAGCCGATATCCATCCGAAGCCAAGCCCAGCTGTGCCGCGATCTCGCTGGCTTTCATCATCAAGTGGCCCATAATCCCTTTGTCGTGCAGAAGATGCAGCCTAGCCATGGACTCGATGGGCTTTTTAGGAATCAACAGCACATGCACAGGCGCCTGGGGATTTACATCTTTAAAGGCCAGGCAAACCTCGTCTTCGTAAACAATATCGGCTGGAATTTCGCGGTTGATGATTTTTGTAAATATGCTCATACTCTTAGGTATGAAACAATGGATCGAAAAAAACAAACCTTATTTTCCGGCAGAATTCTTTATTGGAGGTTTTGTCTTCGATCTCGTAACGCTTTCGCGGATTGACGAAAACTTTCAGTTGATTCAGCAATTTGTTTATCTGGTAGTTATTGGTTTTTTGCTGATCTTCGAAAAATCCCAGCGGGTGGAAAAATGGTTCGCCACGGGGTTTTTGAATAAAATCTGGATTTATCGCTACGAAGTTATTCATTTTCTCCTTGGCTCGTTGCTCAGTGTGTACACGATTTTTTATTTTAAAAGTGCTTCGATCTGGAGTTCGTTTATTTTTATCGGCGCACTGTCTGCGCTGATGGTGCTCAATGAGTTCAAAAAAATCAAAGGACTGGGAGGCTTTTTACGCTTCTCGATGTTCTCGCTGTGCTCTTGCTCTTACTTTATTTATTTGGTGCCCATCATCTGGCAGCACTTGGGATTTTTCCCCTTTGTGTTCTCATTGATACTGTCGGGTATTTTTTATTATTGCTTTTTTTATTTGATTTCGAAAAACCAAAATGTAACGTCGCGACAGTTATTTGTCGAAGTGCTAACTCCCGGTATCATCGTGCATGTTTTGTTTCTTGTACTTTATGTGGTTCGCTTTATTCCGCCCATTCCTCTCTCCGTAGAAAAAATGGGCGTCTATCACCAAATTAGCAAGCAGCAGGATCAGTACGTTTTGCAATACGATCGGCCGTGGTACTTGTTTTGGCAGCGGGGAGCACAAACATTTGTCGCTGCCCCAGAGGACAAAATCCATTGTTTCGTTAGTATCTTTGCACCGTCGTTTTTTCGCGAGCAGGTAAAAATGGAGTGGTACTTAGAAACCGCCCGGGGTTGGCAAAAAACCGACGCCATTCCATTTCAAATTTCTGGGGGCCGCGATCAGGGGTTTCGCGGGTACACCGTAAAAAGTCGTTTTGACGCCGGTGAATGGCAAGTTCGTGTGGTCACCTCTGACGACCGCGAAATGGGACGAATTTATTTTACTGTAATTAAACAAGAGCTCGATCCAGCACGCGAGTTTAAAACCGATCTTTATTAAAAAGTGCCGTGTGATTACGTCGGCCCGTCGCAATTGAGAACAGGCGCACCCCAGTTCTCACCAATCAAAGAAATCACCACATCGCACTTGCGCCAGTGCACAACAGATTCATCCATGTTGTGGCCCATGCCCACATCAAAGGCCAAACGAAACAAAGTTTCCTGAGGCGTGTACAGGGACGGCAGCTGGCTTTCGGCCTCGAGGTTTTGCAGTTCGATCACCCTGGGCGTCCACAGCAGGGAGGTTTTTTCGTTGATCGAAGTAAACGACATCTGCTTTTGAATATTAAAATAAATACTGTTCATCACTTTCAGCGGAACTGGATTGCTCGAAATCTGAGCAGATGCGCTAAGGCAAGAGAGGGCAGTAGCCGTTATCAACGTAATACAAAAAATTAAAAATTTCATAAGCCCCCTGGTGCTACTTCATAGACTACTTTAAGTTGTATGTTTTTGGGGTTGTAAAATAACTGAGCGGTTGGGTTTTGCAACTCAGTTGTTAAAAGTTAATAAACGACAGCAGCACAAACTCAGTGTGCTCGGGCTTAAATTGGCCCACGTTGCTGATACTTCCGGCACGGGCTTGGGAAAAACCCCAAATCGGCACAACGTTTTGCACGTTAAATAAGAACGAAAAATTTCGGTTGAGGGTGTAGCGAACCGAAGGACCCACTTTCACAGAGTGTTCACCGTAACGTTGATCCCGTGCGCGGGTGGTGTTGTTGGTGTTCGATTTATTATACCAGTCATCTTCTGTTCCAATATAGGCACCGATAAACAGTTTTGGATCTGCCTTGTACCAAAGTGATAAACGCTGATCCAGCTCCCAGCTTTTCGTATGGGTGTCTCCCCCGGTGTCGGGATTGGTGTACACGGTGAGCGAGTGCATATTATGCGTGATGATGGGCCAGTACTCGAGCTGGAAGTCTTTATTGATATATCTGGAGGCAATGGCGTCAAAACGAAGTCCCACAATTTTTCGCTGCACCCACGAGTACTTGCTAGTTGGTATTTCAATTCGGTAACGAGAAAACACTTCGATGTCTCCAGGAAGAAGTGTGGCGCTTACTGTATAGTCGACTAAAACGTCGGCACCACTCACGCCCTGGGGCTGCACATCGTCGCCGTCGAAGCTATTAAAACCGGCGGTGTTATAAATAAACGGAAGGCGAAGGGCCCAGTGGGTACCATAGGACGTAGAGGTATTTATCGAAAGATAATTATAGCTCGAAATCATGGCACCGCCATCTTGGGCCGAAGATGATTCCATGGATGCCAAACTAAACGCATTGAACCAGTAACTGCGGTCGCTATCAATCGAAGTTTCGAGGGCCGAAACATTGGCAAGCGCTGGGCAGACGCCGAGTAAAACGCCGAGTGAGATTAAAATTGCAATGATTCCGTATTTCATGCCAAGCCCCCAGTGCCAACAATAACGAACCCACAGATTTAAGGAGGCCCCGCCGGAATAGCAAGGGTTTTCGCGCAGGGAAGAACAAGATAGAAGTTTTTGCAATGCTCCAAACACAAAAAAACCAAATACTCACGAAAGGCCTCTTGAAAACCCAGTTGTTCCATGCAAAGTTCCAAGCCACGTATTTTGGGCGTGTATCAGGGGGATGGCGTGCGCGGGTCTAAATCATTTAAGTTCACAATTGCTTTGCTGTTTTGCTTATCAAGTTTCGCCTGCGTACAAAAGCCAAAGCCGGTTTTTTCGGCAAAGGCCCCTCCGCTTGCGGGCACGGTCACTGTAATGACCTTTAACGTGCAAAACCTTTTCGACACCGACGACGATCCCGAAAAAAACGACGAAGCCTTTTTACCTTTAGATAAAAAAACCGCCCTCGTGCGATCCGCTTGCTACGAAAGCAATCAAGAAAACGCCTACTACCTAAAAGAATGTCTCACCAACGACTGGAACGAGCGCATTCTAAAGATGAAAATGAAGCGCCTCACCGACGTGGTTCGACAGATCAAAGACGGGCGCGGTCCCGATGTTCTCATCTTGCAAGAGGTTGAGAACGTAAAAATTCTCGATCGTTGGCGCACGGAATACTTGGGAGCGATGAATTACAAGCCGGCTCTCCTTATCGAGGGTCCGGACAAGCGCGGCATCGACGTAGGTATTCTTACTCGGCTCGAATCTGCAGGTCCCACAACCTTGCATTTGATTCCTTACAAGGCCAACGAGGCTCTTAAAGCCGATCAAATCCGCCCAACCCGCGGTATCTTAGAATCCACATTAGCTTTGCCAGACGGCACGCCTCTCACAGTCTTGGGTCTCCACTTTCCATCCCAGGGAGCTCCCACTGAAACTCGGAAACAGGCGGTGGATTTTATCAATGTGATTCGAACAAAACTACCGGCCGACCGCATGGTGATTGTTGGCGGGGATTTTAATATTACGTCTGATGAAGATGCTAAATCAGGTTACGTTTCGCGAACTTTGGCAAGTAACTGGGGCGTGTCGCACATGATGGGCTGCACAGGATGTTTAGGAACAACCTACTATCCAAAAAACCAGACGTGGTCGTTCTTCGACATTCTCCTTGTAACGCCCGGCTTGAAGCCCGATGGAACGTCGCCTTGGAAAGTGTTACCCGAAAGTATTCGCATCGAAAATAACAGTGTTTATCACACCAATCGTTATGGAAGTCCGGCGCGTTTTAATGAAAATCGTAAAGATGGCGTTTCGGATCACTGGCCGATGGTTTTAGATATTATCAAAAGATAGTTGGGGGATTTATGATTAAATTATTTTTACCGTTAACAATTGCTTTGTTTGTTGTGGCCTGTGGACCGCGCGATGTGGCCAATGGTGGCAGAAATGGCAATGGCGGTGGACCTGGACAACAAGGCGGCGCCGGCGGCGGAAACGCAAAACTCGCGTTCACGGTGCAAGACGACGGTGAGCGCGCAGAAACCTGCCCCACAAAAAATCAAGATTACAAAAACATCATTGTCTCCGAAGACGATCTTGAAGGCGTATTGGATGGCACCATCAAAGCCGTTATCGAGCCGGGAAATCGCAACTGCTTCCGCGTTGGAACCGTTGTTCAGCTAAAAACTGATTTTTCGTCAGACGAAGTTCAAGCAGATGTTGTGGTCGTTAAAACTGAAGGTATTGCGCTTTCGAAGTTAGCAAAAAAACATGCCGAGGCTTTTGCTATGACCGTTGGCGAATTAAAAGATCGCGGTCAGGAGTTAATTGACGCCATCGAGGCGCAAAAAAAATTCCGTCCTGAGGGAATGGTCAATATTACCTATTTTAAAACTGCGGGTGCTGACAATAATGGAAATGTTAAAAATACCGAGATCGAATTGTCCACGACTGTGTACACAAAAGCTGGCGAGCGGCCGGCATCGTGTACTTCAAAATCCAAATGGACGCGAATTTCGATTCCCGCCGAGCAAGATGAAAATCTAAAATCAGGCAAAGTGATCGCCTGGTACTCGCCTGGCGAAAAAAATTGTTTCGAAGTGGGGTCTGAAATCGAGGTTAAAGAGCAAGTTGGGCCTGCGCGCGCCATCCTAAGAGTATCGCGAATCGAAGTGGTCCCCTCTGCACAATTGAGTTCCATTCATGCTCGGTCGATGAGCATGAACCTTGACGATGTTAAGCTGTTGGTGAACCAGGATGAAGAATTGATCAATTTCGTTTTCTTTGATTACGTAATGACCCCATCTGCGCAGGAACTTCTTAAGCCATAACGCATTGCCAAATTTAATCATTAGTGCATAATTCCGCAGTCTTGGGAGTTGTTTTTAATTCTCGGGCCGATTAAGTTAACCGTCTAACTTGATCTTCAAGTTGTGGTGTCGTAGCTCAGTTGGATAGAGCATCTGCCTTCTAAGCAGACGGTCGCACGTTCGAATCGTGCCGACATCACCAGTTCTACTTCTCAGCTACAATTTTATAACGTAGGTTTTTGCGCGAAGAATTTGCGATCAACGATAAAAATAAAATAAAGAAAAACAGTATGATCTGCAGTTTCGCAGTGTCAGTGGCAACCGAAGCCGCACCAGAGTACCCCATAGCGGCCGAAAATAAACCGGTAAACAAAAATGTAAAAGCCAATCGAAGCACGGCAAGCTCCTTTTTTAAGGGATTAGTAAGGGATTAGACAGGGTCAAAAGACGAAGAAAGAGTTGTAAATTCGTTTTTCAACTCATACTTTTCCTTGTTAACGACGTAAAGGTTTGGGTTTTTAAAATACTCTTTGGCGTAGACTAAAAACGCTGAATGTAAGCTCATACTTCCTCCTGAGGGTTACTAACTCGCTTAGAATAGGCTTAATTGGCATTTGAGACTTCTACTTACATTGGAACCTGTGTGGAGATTTCTACACATCCAGCTAGAAACTTTTTAATTTCGGCCTTTTAGTTTAAAGTCGGCCCACAAAGCGGAGGACAACGATGAAGCGAGTGTTACTAGTCGAAGATGCAAAAGAGATTCAGTTAATGGTGGTTCACGCACTGCAGTTGATTGCTGATGTGACCTGGGTTTCTGATTTGGCCACGGCTCGCGAAACTATCAAACGCGATGAATTTGACATCTATCTTTTGGACGTAGAGTTGCCCGACGGAAGAGGCTTTGAGCTTTGTTCAACGATCCAGCAGGCCAATCCGCAATCGCCCATTATCTTTTTAACGGCCCATAGTGAGCTTTCAGACAAAGTGATGGGATTTGCCGTGGGCGCCGATGATTACATCACGAAACCGTTTGATTCCATCGAGCTTCGCGCGCGTGTAGAAGCACGACTTAAAAAAATGGATCTGTTTAAGCACTCTGCTGATATTTTGAAATGGAAAAGCCTCAAAATTAACAAATCAAGACAAGAAGTGCATGTTCTCGAAGGCAAGCAGGATGTGAAAGTCGATTTGACTTCGCTAGAATTTAAATTGCTGTCTTACCTCGCAAATCGCCCCCATGAAGTTGTTCATCGCGATGAAATTTTGGATCAGCTGTGGGGCACGGACGTACATGTGTACGCCCGCTCAGTGGACACTCACATTAGCAAGTTACGAAAGAAACTGGGATTAGCATCTAGCTCTATTCAGTCGATTCATGGAACCGGTTACAAATTTTCTCCAGACCAGTAAAAAGATCAGACTTTATGTGGGTGGGATTTGTCGGCATGGGTCTCTTCGAGCTTGTCGCCAAGATCATGAACTTTCTGACCAACTCCTGGCAAACCGACATCGGAAATTTTATGGCCTACTTTTTCAATGGCGTCTCCAACCGAATTGCGCCATGGTTTTCCATTTTTTCCGTTTCCAACGATGGGGTTTTTTGAATCTTTTTGCATGTTGTATTTCCTCCTGCTCAAACGAGCTGTTGTGCTTCATTGTAATGCAGGCTCTTTAAAACGCTTTGCTGTTCCTTGAAGGTCATTTGCAAATATCCACACAAATACAAAATCATGAGCTTTTGAACATTAGACGGGTGGTGTCGTAATTTTTTTTGTTTAATTTACAAAACATTTGAAAAATTGTTTCAAAATAATCGGAGGGCCATTAAATCTTAGTCTTCAAGTTCTGGGGGGGACTAATTATATGAAAACTTTGATATTTTGCGTTTTCTTCCTGCTGCAAATAACCACGGCATCGGCGGGGACTTTTTTAGATTTTGCAGAAACTTCACTTTTTGATCCTAGCACCACACAGCGGATCGGTTTGGAAGTAGAGCTCACCGGGCTTACGCAGCAGGAGATCGGTGAAGAGCTGCAAAAAGCCCTCGGGGGAACACTCAAATGGGTCACCATCATGGAGGACAATCTCAATTCTCAAACTCGTAAAATCGAAACCTATCCTGTTCATGAACTGCATTTAGTAAACTCGTCGATGGTGGCTGACGTGATCATTAAGCCCGAAGACAATGTCACTGAAAATGCAGATATGGCCGAGCAAAAAGCGCGCACTCGCATCTACGAAATCGTAACGCCTCCCATTTATTACGAGCAAGCCATTCCATTGCAAGCCGCTTTGGAGAGCATGCAATTAAAGGGCGCTCAAGGAACAAAAGACGGGCACGCCGTCGCCATCCAAATCAATATCGAGATGGGCCAAGGCGATCCAAAGAAAATTTCTGCCCTTAAAATCTTGGCGATCCTGCGCAACTACTTAAAGCCCGAACATCGCGCATCCATTGCCTACGAGCTCCAAGCGCCGGCCTTTCGACAAATGTATTTGGGCTTGTATACGCCGGGGATGATGTCGCGAATTTTGGATACGCACTACCGACCTTCGAACAAACAGTTCTTTTTTGATTTTATGTATCGTCAATCCTTAGAACTCTTTGGTGTTCGTGAGGCTTGGATCATGCCCGAAGCGCAAGCGCGCAAAGTCTTACAGTCGATCCTTGCGCAAAGACCTTTTGATGAAATCCTTCCTGTGATGAAATGGAATTACATCCGCGCCTCTGCGGTGCTGATGTTTTTGTATCCTAAGGATTGGCTGAGTCGCTATCTCCACAGCACAACCTGGTTTCATCAATATCCTATTCTTGAATTTCGTGAGGCAAATAGCGATTTTTTACTCTTAAAACGCCTCAAACAATTTTTAGGCATCGTTCAGTACAGCGAGACCCATGGCGATATTGTTTGGTCGGAGAGACTGTCGCAACTTCAATGTAGACAGCTGTTTGCCAAGTAAGTAGTGTGTCCTCACGACATTTGCAGCCGAGACGTTATGCAGCACCTATTTTTAAAATTCTACCAGTTATTATTTTTATTATTCTTTTTGCCTAGTTGTTCCCATTTATTTTTGCAACCCTCTAAAATTGATTATACTGTGCACTGGAAAGAGCGCAGCGAGCATATCCAGGACGGTTTTTTCCAAAGCAAGAATGGGACGAAGCTGCATTACTGGCTGATGGGATGGAAAAACACAAAGCCAAAGGCGGTGGTTTTACAGTTTCACGGAAACGCCGAAAATATGACGTCCCATGGAATGAGTTTAGGCTGGCTCACACATCACAACCTGCAGGTTCTATCGTTTGACTATCAGGGCTACGGAAAGAGTTACGGGGAGAAGTCCGTAACCAACGCCCTGGAAGACTGCTACGCCGCCATTCAAATGGCTACGGAGCACGCGCAAAAACTCAACGTCCCACTGGTTCTGTATGGCCAAAGTCTCGGTGGAAGTTTGCTGTTAAAAACTCTGAAAGATCACCCACAACCGTTGAATCCAGAGTGGAATCCAAATCTTGTGATCGTAGAATCCGCATTCTATTCGTATCCAATGATCGCCCGCGAAAAACTAGCCAACTTTTTTATCACGTGGCCTCTCCAATGGATGGCCTACGTGCTACTGCCATCAAGCTACAACCCAGGCGGCAAAGATTTAAAAAATCTAGCCCACATGTCATTTTTGTTTCTGTATTCAGAAGACGACCCCATAGTACCCATCCACCACGGCCGACTGCTGTATGAAGAAATCCCATCCAAAGATAAAACCTTCTGGAGCTACCCCGAATCCGCCCACATCGCCTACGCCTACGTCAACAAAGGCGCCAACAAACTCAAACTCCTAAACTTCATCCTCGAAAAAACCACCCCAACGCCAACCAAGTAAAACTGAGTCCTTAATTTAATTCTTATTTCTTTTTTCTAAAAAATTCAGTTTTTAAATGGTTCTAAAAACGAGTTCCGCAGGCTCCTGCCGAGGACTGTTCGAGGCTTTTAGGACTATTTAAAAACTGAATTTTTTAGAAAAAAGAAATAAGAATTAAATTAAGGACTCAGTTTTACTTTGCGGATGACGTGGTTATTTCTGTCACTGATGTAAAGATCGCCTTGGTCGTCGAAAGAAACGTCCACAGGGTTGTTAAGTGGAACTGTGGTTGCACCAACGCCCTCTTGCTCCATGCCCGCAGGACCGCCAGAGAGGTTGACGGCCACAGGGCGCCCGGCCACCGTGTTCACACGCCCATCGGTGCGGTTGATACAGCGCACGTTGTGGCGACCAAAGTTTGCAAAACACAATCGACCATTGAAATAATCCAGCCCCATGGGATTGTCACAGCGTGAGCTCGTGGCGAGAATATTTTCGGAAGTGCTTCCGCCGGTTCCAGAAAAACACGCGATGGTCACCACACGTCCGGGGTCGATGGTTTGCGGGCCAAAAGTCACCTGTGAGGCGCTTCGATTCCAGTAGCGAATTTTGTTGTTAAAAGTGTCGGAGATGATCAAATTTCCAAACTCATCTATAGCGATGCCATGTGGTCTGTTCATTTCCAAAGCGGCAACCAAAAGGTCGTGGCCGCTGTCGGTGGGTGTGACGTCTCCGCAGTTGCCAAGAACAAACGAAGTGTTGCCAAGAGTATCCACTTTTTTTACGCAGTGGTTAAATTGATCGACAACAAAAATTTCCATGCTGCCGGCATTGTTGTACGCGATGACGTCTGAAGGAAAATTCATCAGCGAAGAGAGAGCCACTCCGGCGGGACCGTTTCCAGCAGCCACAGCGTAGTTTCCCGCGATGCTTGAAACAAGGTCGTCGGGGATATAGATGCTCGCGTAGTTGTCGGGCGTTGTTTTACGATTCCATACCCGCAGATTATGCACTCGTGAATTGAGTTGCAACAAACTTCCATCCGGAAAAAGGCCGATCCCATTCATCTGGTTATTTGTTCCATTGAGGGCCGTAAACATCAAAGCATTGGTCGGAAAATCGTTATCGAGAACGGGATTTCCCTGACCGCGGCCAAGGGCGGTGACAACACGACCGTATTTATCAATGCTGCGAATTCGACTGTTATCCTGATCAACAAAGAACAACGTATCTGTGGAGTTTTCGTAAACCAGTCCATTGGGTCGATTAAAAATATAACCAAGAGTTGGTTTTTGGTTGTCGCCGTTAAATCCGCTACGTCCATTGCCCGATCCAACAACAACTTCAACGCTGTTGTCTGTGAGATTTAAGCGACGTAAACGATAGTTGTTGTAATCGCTAAAAACCAGAAAGTTACTGTCAGTGGGATCCACAGTGAGCATGTAGGGTTCACTGATTTGCGCATTGTTAATGGCTATGTCGGAGCCATTGTAGCCTGCGGCAATGTTAGTGAAACGACCGGTTGTTTTCTGTGTGATGGTGATGCCGCCAATGGTGACGTCGGCTGCTGAGTTATTGGAAAGGTAAAAACGATCGTTGTTCCCGTCGCGAATATTAAAATAAATAAGATCACCAAGAACGGCCAAACCACTGGGACTTCCTATTGCGATGGCTAAACTGTTTCCACTTACGGTAGCGCCACCGGCACCGGTTCCGATGATGGTGCGAACTGTATTTGCAGCCACAGTCGTCGCGCTGGCTGTTGCGGTCCAGAAAAGTTTTCCAACTCCAGTGAGGTTTACTAGGCGAATACGGTGCTGCGCCATATGTGCTACATAAATTCCGTCGGCATTGACGACGATGTCGTACGGGCTTTGCCCGCCCGCGGCCGTCGGTGCTGAGCCGTCGGCTCCCATGGTGTTTGTGCCATTTCCATAAACGGTATAAGCTAAGTCTGTGGCAATGTCCCAGCGCTTAACGCGATGACTGCCATAACAGGCCACGTAAAGACTTCCGGAGTACATGTAGAGAGTCGTGGGGGTGGTGCATTGATGTGTAGAGGCGGGAGCACCATCAACATTACTTGCGGCTGCGCCCATGCCTGTGTACATCATTCCCGAAGCATCCACATAGCGAACACGATTCCCGGTATGATCAGAGATGTAGAGTATCTCTCCGACATCATCATACCAAAGTCCGCGAGGGCGGTTGATGGCTGTGACAGTAGCCATTCCGTCTGCACCGGTAGAATACTCGCCAGTGCCGGCGACCACTTTAAAAGTGTTTGCAGGGATTGTGGTACCAGCGCGATCTACCGACGACGCTGTTCTGTTCCAGTACCACACGACGGCGTTATCGTAGTCAGCAATAAAGTAATTTCCGAGAGCATCCTGAACTTGTGCGATGGGACGAATGCGAATGGAGGTTGGATTGGTTGCAGGGTTTTCATTGTCTCCGAGGCTGGGATTGCCACCGTAAGTACAAATTTGTCCTTGAGTGAGAACGTTACAGGCTTGTGGAAAGTGATTCACTTCGACGGTCCAAGAAAACGTATCGCTAGCACTGCCGTCGTTGACCACCACCGAAACGGTGGCGGCGCCGACATAGGCGATATAACCTGTGAGGGTGGCACTGTTGCCAGAGCCGATGAGCAGTCCTGAGGCCGCACCATTTAAGAGCCACGTGTATGTCAGCGTATCTGCGTTAGCATCGGTGCCGGCTGCGGTAATGAGGATGCTCGATCCCACCGACACTTTTGGCATTCCCGTCGTCACGCCTGTGACGCTGGGTGGAGAATTGATTTTAACGTTCCAAATTTTTTGTGCACTGGTTTCGCCGTCGGCCGCTTGCATTCGAAGAGTATGATTTCCTATATTCCCACCGTGAGCCAGCACCGTGTGTGTGTCTGTGATGTTCGATTGATTCACACCATCAAAATACCAGGAGTAGGTAAGGGTTCCGCCAAATGGTGCAACCACATCCACTTCAAACAACTGGTTGTTGCCCAGTTCGATAATGATAGGGTCCCCTTGGGGATCAAAATCTTCGATGGTGACGCTATCAACATTGGAATTGCCGCCGCCGCCACTTTGCAATAGATCAAGACTGTCATCTTTTTTACAAGATAAGATAAGGAACGTTGATAGTACCAAGATGAAACGTACAGCAAACACCATCGGTTTTCTTATCGGACGAAAGTCCTGAAAACTAAAACTCAAGGCCCGCCCCCAGCAAGAGGTTGATTTGTGTGGCCTTGCCTTCGTCGGCGCCAAAAAGCATATCGTATCGAGTTTCGAAATTTAAAAACCAGTCTGTCCCAATTTGATAATCCACGCCTGCAGCTAAACCAGTGCCTAAAAATGTGGTCGAAAAAATAAAGTTAAAAGTTCTTTGGCGAAGGTGAAGGCCCACATAGGGTCGCCAGATTTCAGTCATGGAGATTTTAACATTTTCGGTCTGTGTGACAGTGCTCGTGGCCGCCGTGAAAGGGTAGTAATTGGCACCGGCGTCGATACCAAATCCCTGACTTCCCGAAATACCATCACTCATAATCATGTTGAAACCTAAACAAGCATTTAAACTTTCTGTGGCGGCGTAAGATAATTGCAGGCTGTAAGCACCAACACCAGACGCAGAATCATCATTGGCGCGAATACCCGAGGTTGCAAATGACCATGTCCCTGCTTTGGCAGATAGCTGAAAGTTTTCAGCCCACGCTGCTGGAAGTTGAATCATAAAAAGGTAGAAAAAAAGCAGTCTCATTACGCGGCTTTCTCTTCGCTTTGCGGAGTTGCATCGATCCGAGCTACGACGGCGTCCATGATCGATCGAACTTTTCGTTTTGCCAAAGTCTTTTGTTCTAAAATTGCATTACCTTTGGGCTGCTGAGCAAAAATCTCGCGCAATCGAAAGCGTTGGCGATCGGTAAGACTTTCAAAGAGCTTGTGTCCTTCTACGCGTTCACAATCTGGAAGAATAAACGAAAGCTCTTGTACTGGTATCTCCTGAATGACTAAGTTAAATTGTTCTTGGTTTAAGTCGAAAAATTTGTAAAAAGGTGTTCGCTTGGCATGCAAAGGAGACTGGGGAGAGAGGGCTTTGTAAAACTCTCTTTCATCCCATGTGTTCGCATGATCTAAATATTTTTCGATTTCAGTTTCGTTAAAAAATGAGTCGATGGACTGGGCGTTTCTTAAAGGTTTAATGTCTAAGGATTTTTGCTGCACTTGTTTAATGGTGGTTGGAGAAATTTTTGCTTTTGTAGTTTGCGGTTCAATAAACTGTGCCCAATTGCCGGGAAATAACTTCTTACAAACACGCACCGACTTATTTACCGGCAGCAGATGTAGAATTGGTGCCGACGTCTGAAATGGATAGTCGCGGAAGACAGTTTCCAGTTCTTCTTCGTTCAGTCGGTTTAAAATTAAAGCGAAATCTTTAGTCTCAGCGTCCATTAAAGAGGTAGTACTCAGCAATTGATTCTTAATTTTGAGGCGATGCAACTTGTGGAGAACTTCGAGCGAGTCCCCGGACACTTGCGGTGCCGTCGCTAGCGCTGTAAACCACCAATCACCCACACCAAAAGCAAACAGCTCTTTTAGCTTCTCTTTTTTCATCTCGGCAAACAAAGCGGTCATTGCGGTTGGATTCTGTGTTCCTTCTTCTTCCAAAAAGTCCATGAGATCAATGGAAGGACGCTCAAAGAGGTCTTTTGTTTCCTCGAAGACCTCTTTGTAAAGGCGGCGCGCTTCGTAAGAACTATCATGCCGTCCTGCGGACGGTGCTAAAGTCTTTGGAGCCGTTGCCGCGGAAAAATTTTGTGAGGCCAAACTTTGAGTTGATTTTCCAATTTCTGAGATGGGAGTCGAAAGTCCTTTAATTAAACTTCGCACACTCCATTGCATGAGGACAAACAACCCGATGAGTCCCGCGGCAACCATTCCCAAAATAAACTTCCACCAGTTAACGGCCTCTTGGATAGGACCTGGGACAATGGGTTTGGGTGGTATTTTTTTGATCTCAATTTTATCAGAGGCTGTAGAAAGTTTTAAAAATTCAAAAAGTTGGTTATGGAGTGCATTTAACTCGTTGGCTTCCATTTCGGTTTCGAGATCAACTTTGATGGCAACTTTGTCAACGTAGCTGATAAGTGTACTGAGAGGAACGTCCTGCTTAGACCAGATATCTTGTTCCTTGTCGACAACATCAAAATATGGCAAGTTTTCGGACTGGGATTTTTTGCTCTCAGGCTTATCAATGTTGACGATAGCAAGTACTGTGAAAGGTTGATTTGGAAAACGACTTTGAATAAATTTCGAAGTTCTTTCGGTGTAGTAATCTTCCACTTCCGAAACGCGATTTGCAAAAGCCAACGGCGTGGAGAGAATAATTAATAGGACGAGGGAGTAAAGGTGTTTCATTGGTCGTCTCCAGTATCTTGAGAATCATTTAAAAACTTGTATAAAAAGTTATTGTGAATCCAGTTAGATTTCTTCACTTGTGATTTTTTAGCTTCTGATTGTCGTACTTCTTTTTCTTTGATAAAGCTCGCAGTCGTGCGAGTTTTAGAGCGGGCAGGCAGCCATTGAACTTGTGAGGGCAGTAGCTCGCTCATGTTATTGCAGTTAATTTTGGCTGCTGGCTGCATTTCACAAAGGGTACGGAACTTGATGGATTCGTTTTCGAGAGCCTGATTATGAATCCGTTCGGTGCTGTCCAACGGTTCGATCACGATGACAATCTTTCGGTCGGACTTTCGAACTGCAGCCGGCAACCGTCTTTCGGAGTGTTCCGTTTCACCGTAACCTCCAATTCGCATGTCTGATAGCTTAAGACCTCGTTCCTTCAGGTAGCGAATCGCAGAAATCGAACGAAAAGCAGAAAGTTCAAGATTGTCTTTATAAATAGGGTGTTTTCCAGGAGATTTGTTGTCGGTGTAACCACGCACCACGTAACGAAACTGCCCAGTGAAATCCTTTGCTTTGGTAGCAAAAGTTGTCAGAGCTTTCTTTCCCTCATCGGTAAGATCGATAGCGCCGGCCTCAAAAAATGATATTCCTGGAAACTCAATAATCAGTTTATTACCCACCTGCAAGGGCAACACCTCGACATCTTTGGCTAAAGGATGAAAGAGAGCGAGGGGAACTTCTTGTTGGCTTTGTTGTTCCTTGGGAGTGTCTGTGGTTTTTAACTGATTTTTAAATTTATCGAGCAATATCTGAATATTTAAAGGATCATTTTTGACATTAAAAAAAATAACAAAAAATCCCAAAAGAAGCGTTACCATATCCCCATAACTGATTTCCCAGTTATTATGGATCTCAGCAGTATGCAGCTGAGATCGGATTCGAAAGCTTTTTCGGGCATTATTTGTCTTCATACTGCTTCTTTAAGTCCTAACAAGTCTATTTTTTTATTTTTTTCTAAATAACTATTCATCATTTCCTGCACGGCGAGTGGCGAACGTTTTTCGCAAATCATTAATATGCCTTCCAGGAGTAACTCTTTGCGAATTTTTTCGCCGTCGGCTTTGGAAGCGAAATGTTCAGCAAAGGGTATCAATACAAAGTTCGCTAACAGAAGTCCGTAGAGTGTGGCGATAAGAGCAAGAGCCATTTTGAGGCCAACTTCGGCAGAGCTCACATTGGCACCCATACCCCGCATCATATTAATCAACCCTAAAACAGTACCTACGAGTCCAAAAGCGGGGGGATATTTTGCTAGATTTCGCAAAATGGTTACGTTTTTTTCTTCTCGTTGTCGTTCCCGATATATTCTTTCTGTGAGTACGTCGCGAATCTCATCTTGCGAAAGACCAGCAACAATCATGTCCGCTCCATCGCGTAACATTTCGTGAGCTTCCTTGTCTTGCGCCAAGCCTTTTAAGTGGGCAGAGTTTGTGATGGACAGCGAAGCGGCTTGAATAATTTTTTGTGCATCAAAGGCGTAATCCTCTTTTGCTGTTTTTGAAAGCGCAGGCAGGGATTTTATCATGTTCCAGCAATCTTTGGCGGAATAGGAAATCATGGAAACGGCAACAGTTCCACCGAGAACAACAAGCAGTGCCACGTGGTCAAAGTAAAACTCAAATTGACCACCCAAAAGTGAGAGAACTGTTTGTACCAAAGCGACAATGGTTGCAATACCAAGTAAGTGAAACACTATAGACCTCCGCTGGAGGATGAGTTTGCGGGCTGTCGCGTAAGGCGATCCAAAATAACTCGTGTTTCCACATTTTCGGGTTCTAAAGTGAGAGCCTTTTGATAGGCATTAATGGATTCCATAGTTTTTCCCTGAAGATAGTAATTGTTACCTAAAAGATTCCAACCCACGGAAAAATACGGATACGTATTTAGCATACTGCGTGTGAGCACTTCGGCCTGAATATATTCTTTTTTAAGGAGTGATGATTGTATTTGTGCCACTTGCCGAGCTATGGATTCGATGGTTGCCTTAACGTCGGGATCGTTGAGTTTTAATTCGGCTTTCGAAATTTCTTGTAGCTTCACAGATACCTCGCCGCTAGCGGAAAGGGCTCTTTTTTCGAGCATAATTTTTTGCTGTAAAAAATCAGGTTTGCTGACTTCGATCGTAAAGCCTTCGGGAAGAGAGCGGAGTTGATCATGGCTGAGTTGCAGTGGAGTGACACCCAGTTTTTGTGCACCATTAAGTGTATGAAGCGTGACTTCGGCCTCGGGAGGTGTGGAGTTCACACGCAGCGACAGGCTGCTGCAGTTGACGATAAATAACAAGAATATAAAACCCAGAATAATCTGAAACATGGTTCACCTCGGTCTAATCCATGTCTCAAGTCGGTAAAATGCTAAGAAAATTCAATGGTAAGTGAAAAACTTTGGTCCGAAGTCGTAAGAATCCGGACCTAGAGACTGACAAAAGTCAGGGGGGATTAGTTCACTTCAAATTGTGTCGAAGCGAAATTAGGATCTGTTTGCTTTTCGGGCTGGTAAGGGTTGCACTGGGCTTGTCTTTCAACGGGATAACAAACATGGACTTTCCACTTGTCGCCCGACTTCAGAGCATGCACCAGGTAAGGAGCTTCATCAGAGTCCTTGGGAGACAGTGGAACGAGCACGAAGGGACGATTTTTCCCTTTTCCAATGCCAGTGTCTTTATCGTAACCCATTTTCCAAATCAGCTTTTGCTGGCGACCCTCAAGAACTTCCATTTGCCATTGATTAATGTGAATCAGTTCATAGTTATCCACAGAACCAAACTTCATGGGGGTGGAAAAATCAAACTCATGTTTTTCTTCGATGGTCGGTGGGCAGATAAAGCGATCGTGGGTTGAAAAGAATTTTTTAGTCTTTTCATAAAAGGTATCGGCTTCGGTGATAAGAGTATCCGGGCCCTCTTGCTTAATTTGTTTTAGGAGCTTTGTTTGTTGCAACGACAAACAAGGCAGGGTCTCGTAGGACTTGGCGATATGCCAAGATTCGTAGGCGTTGGCCGTCGAAACTGAAATCAATGCGGTTATAAATAATACTGCTTTCATGGTTTGTTCTCCTCTATCTGACTAAAAACGTAATGGGTTGACTGATGGCTTTACCGTAGTCGGCACTTATGGAAATCGCTTTAAATTCATAGGTGTCACCGGGCACAAGGTTAAAGATTCTCACCGAGTGAGCCGGGCGTAAACGGTTGTCGGCGATGGTGAGGAGTTCTTCGCCTGTTCTTAAATTCTTATAAACAACCTGTGAAGAGGCCGGGATGTCGGTTGTCCACGAAAAGCTTACAAAGCCCTCGAGATTTGCAATGTTGGCAAATCCAGAAATCACTGGGACAGTTCCCTGTGTGCAAGGATTAAATAGAGCATAGCCAGGCAAATTCCAGTTGTCTGCAGAAATAGGCTTCCAGCCGCGAGCCAGAAGTTCGTTATACGCAGGTTGTGCCTGAGAATTGTTGTTGTAGTCAAAAAACAGATTATTCCCGGTATTGCCACAGCGTGGCTCCGGTGTTGTACTCGCGTCGACTTTTCTCCATAGAGGTATCAACGAAATATGGTACCTTGGCCCTTGGTAGTAATTCAATTTTACAACCAATTCGGTATCCCGCGCCATTTGGATTCTTTGTCCGCAACCGAGGCGTGTTGGATGATCTCCATCATTGTTAACAACAGTTTGATAGACGCCGTCTTGATCGCGAACTTGCATGACAGCGCCATCATCAGACAGCAAAGCCAATTCGTATTCGCCTTCGGCGTCACTGGGCGCAAGTTTTAAAATTGAGTTTACACTCAACGCAAAAAACTCGTTCAAGGTATTTTGCGAATCGTCTTGGATGCTTGTGCCTGTCTCCGAAGGAAATCCTAAAGAGAACACGCGCGTCGGAATATCCAGTTTGGAAAAAAATAGATTCTGTTGTGATTTTTGACCCTGCTCTATATATTCGTTGACCGTATACCAGCGATTTTGTCCAGTTCCGCGATAGTGTAATGTCGCTATCATACCGTCATTTGGACCAGGATTACCTGGATCAAAAGGATCGCAAACAACCTTATTTAAAGGATAGAGATTTGTGTCGAAGGTCGCGAGCGGCCCCTCTTCCGGGTTGTTAGCAGTCAAAGTGGCAGAACCTTGATTGTTGGTAAAACAACCTTGGAGTAAAAGAGCAGCGAGGATATACGGCAACACCAACATAGATTTTTTCATAAACTCAATCCTTTTTCTCCCCCGGCAACATCCATAGATTAACGAATTATTTACACAAAGACGAATTTCTCAGGATGAGACTTTTGCTGAAGTGGTAAAAAGTTCTACACAATAGCTAGAAAAACGGGTGCAACGTCCGATGCAAAAAAGAGTGTCTAGTTGGTCAACAAAAGCAAAATCTTTAGAGGGCTTAGCTTGCATTCAGCAAGAAATGGATCTAAAAAATAGAATCCTAGAATGATGCACGCGACATCCCGCATCTATTCGAATACTCCATGACATTTTATTAGCACCTAATAGTATGGAGCCATGGCCGAACAGTTAACCACCGTCAATCCTTACAACTCACAAAAAATTCAAACCTACACCTACCACAGCTCATCAACGGTGATTGAGGCCGTGCAAAGCAGTCACTGGGTCTTCCAACGCTGGTCTTTGCTTTCGGTGAACGAACGGAAGGATTTGCTTGGGCGTTTAAAGCTTGAGATCGCTCAAAGAAAAGATGATTTGGCGCTAGCTATCAGCCGCGAAATGGGCAAACCCATTTTACAAGCCGGAACCGAAATCGAAAAAAGCATGCAATTGATCGAGTATTGTTTGTTGACCGCTGAAGACTTATTTAAAGAGGTTCGAGGCAAGCACCATATTCAGTTTAAAGCGCCGCTAGGTGTGGTTTATGGAATCATGCCGTGGAACTTTCCCGTTTGGCAAACATTGCGTTTTGCGATTCCGGCCCTCCTTGCAGGGAATGCGGTTCTACTAAAGCCTGCAGACAACGTAGCTGGCACGGCGACGTTGTTACAGGAGGCGTTTAACAAAGTCGCAGGGCTTGAAAATGTTTTTACAACTTTATTTTTAAAGCACGCCACCTCCGACGAAGTGATTGCAAATCCGTTAGTGCGCGGTGTGAGCTTTACGGGTAGCACGCGCGCTGGAAAAGAAGTGGCCAAGGTTGCGGGTGAGGCGCTTAAAAAGTGCGTCTTCGAGTTGGGTGGCAACGATGCCTACATCATCTGTGAAGATGCCGACGTGGCGCTAGCGGCACAAAAGGTCTATCAAGGGCGAATCCTCAATTCGGGACAGAGTTGTATTTCGGCAAAACGAATTCTCGTTCATAAAAATATCGAAACTGAATTTTTAGAAAAATTAATTTTCTTTGTGAAAGATATCCAATTTGGTGACCCACAGTTGCCAAAAAATTTGATCGGCCCCCTGGCCCGAAAAGATCTTGTCGATCAATTGCACAAGCAAGTTCAGGTGGCTTTGTCCCAAGGGGCCCACTTGCTTTATCAAAAAGAAATCCCTAAGGAACTGCAGGGCCATAATTTTTTTGCCCCAACAATTCTCACGCAAGTTCCACAAAACGGTTCACCTCACTTCGACGAATTTTTTGGCCCCGTGTTTTCCATTTGTACGTTCGAGACCGACGAGGAAGCACTAAAGCTAGCGAATCAGTCGCCCTTCGGTTTGGGAGGCGCCGTGTTTACAAAAAACAAAGAGCGCGCCAAAAAGTTGGCCTTGGGAATGGAAACCGGCTCCATAGCGATCAATGACTACCTCAAGTCGGCTCCCGATAGACCCTTCGGCGGCATCAAAAACTCCGGCTACGGCTGCGAACTCGGCGAACCCGGCTTCTTCGAATTCACCCACAACAAGGTGATTGTCTTCTAACAATTTGAATTTTCAAACTTTTTTTGTGTCAGTCCTCGCCCCTCCGGGTCTGCGGAACTCGTTTTTAAGTAATATTTAATTAAAAAACACAAAAACAAAAGTTTGAAAATCCAAAAAGCTATCCGTTGGCTTAAAATATTTGCAGCCACAAATTATCTGACGTTATTGCCTTGGATCTGGCGTTTGCTCTTTTTAAAAATAATGGCCATTCTTTCTAAGCGAGTTTTAACAAAGTTCTTGGAGTTACTTCCGAGAACTAGGTCACGATGCCTATAAGTTCATAAACGTAAGCTGTGCATTTATACAGTGTTACTATCACACGACGCCTGAAATAGGATTAGGACATATTCTGGTGCCTAAGGTCGAATGACAGTGCCCTTGGTGTTGTTTCCAAAAATACCATTATCACTCTCATCATAAAGATTTGTTTGATTACTCCGAAGCAATACGGTCGGAGATGGATTGTGTTCAAAAACACTTTTTCCAATTTCAACGACTGTTTCAGGAATAATGATACGACTTATGTTATTTTTTGCGAAAGTCCAGGTACCTATAATTTTAAGACCGTTATGCAATGTGACCTGATTTAATCGATTTTTACTAAATGCTGAATTCGCTATAAGGGTGACTGATCCTGGAATTTCTACTGTCGTTAAAAGGTTATCACGAAATGCCGCAATGGAAATCATCGTAACCGTATCAGGAATTGTGATAGATCGAAGGCGATTAGCCGTGAATATTCCCAATGGTATTTGAGTCATCCACCGCGGAAAAATAAAGCGCTCCATAAGATTATCAGCGAATGCACTCTCACCGATTTCGACAACGGTTTCGGGGAGTACAATAGATGTTAATTGGTTGTTATAAAATCCTCCCTTACCGATTTTAAGTAAAGTCTCTGGAACTTCCAAAGTGGATATTTTATTGTAGGAGAAAGAAAATTCGCCAATCCTAAGTAAAGTTGGAGGAATTATCAATTCTGAGATTTCATCCTTTGCAAAGGCACCTGCTCCAATGCTTCGGATATGGTCAGGAATATCTAGTTGTTCTATCTTATTTCCTTTAAATATTTCAGTTGGAATATAGGTCAAAGACTCAGGTATATGAAATCTAGTAATTTGATTATTTTCAAAAATACCGCCATACCACTCTTCAACAGTAGGTGGTAGATCAACGAAAGTAAGGTTATTATCTGCGAAAGCAGTGTAACTGATTACCTTAACCGAGGGCGGAATTTTAATCTCTGTAAGGTCGTTGTTTTCAAATGCACTAGTACCTATATATTTCAGAGAACTGGGTAATTCAACTCGCGCAAGATGGTTATCGCGAAACGCACGGTGCCCAATAAATTCTACCCCGGGTGGTATATGCACTGATGTAAGGCCTTTTCCAGAAAATGCATTGTCAGCGATTATGGTCACACCAGGGGGTATAATAACGTTTCGCTCATCACATATAAAATAATTTAATTTTCCATCTTTTATCTTGAAGCAATCAAGATTGGTGGATTGACTGGGGGATGCGTTTGAGGGCTCGCTATTGCCTTTATCAGCGCCAATGGACACGTGGCTGACATCACTTGTGGCCCCCGGAGAATTTGTCGGCACAGAAGGCTCATTGCTGATTTCTTTATTTTGAGATTCAGCAGATTTGTTGTCCGCTTTGTCAAAGCATGCCGAAAGGCAAACCAAGAGAGGTACCAGAGCAGTGATTCGTGAAATGTTCATTTTTTTCTCCAGAAGAAAATCAATTATAAAATTTAAATTTTGATCACGTAGTAGAACAATACCATATTTGGAAATAGATTTCACCTGTGATGATTTTACACAGATTGCCCAAAAACTGCATTCCCTTTTGAATAGAGTTCAACCTGTCGTAAAAACCCATTAAATCATCATTTTTCTTTAAATGCGAGTACCCTTGGGCGGCGAAGCGATTTCTGCGAAGTTCCGAGTGCAGTTTCCAACGCACATATCGAAATTCTATATTTCTTTTCAGCGCGGTCTTTGATCACAAAGCTAAGGTTTGCAGCGCGCCAACTGGCTACTAAAGTTCTAAAGACATGACCAGGCTCAGGCAATAATAATCCTGCTCAACCAAGCGTACACACTTTTTTGGGATTTATTTCCTGAATTTTATTGAATCTTTTAAAGGGTTCTTTTTTAGACCTCTCGCAAACACGATGTTTCGAGCTGCGAGCGAGTCCAGGGATGGACGCGTCTTAAAAAGAACCCTTTAAAAGATTCAATAAAATTCAGGAAATAAGTCCCAAAATGCTTTTAGTAGAATTCTCGCAAGCTGTCTCTGAGGGCAGTCTCGGTGGGGCGCAGGTCTGTTTCGGTGAGGGCGACAAGTGGCGTTTTTGGCATGTGCAGTTGATCGATGAGATTGCTGTTCACGCTGTTGTAATAAAATAATCCGGTGAGGAATTCGTTTTTTTGTCGGCTTTCAAAAAGAACGCTGAGGGCTTGTTTGGCGTCGCTCACGTCGTGGGCGCGAGCGTCTACTTTTTTGAGGGTGAGTAGAGAGCCATCATGCATTTGAATGGTTTTTGTTTCGCCGTCGGCATAGTCCACGGCAATTTCGGGAGTGGGTGCTATGTAGCCCAGTTCTTGCAAAGGCACATTGAGCTCTTTCACCATGTCGTAGCTCTTTGTCGATCCGTTATGATTGGCAAAGGTGATACACGGCGAGATGATATCAATCACTGCGGTGCCGTTATGCTGAAGCGCCGAACGTAAAAGCGGAACAAGCTGTTTGGCATCGCCCGAAAACGAACGGGCCACAAAACTACAGCCCAGTTCGATGGAAAGAGCGCAAAGATCGATGGACTGAAATTGGTTCGTCTGACCCGCTTTCAGCGTGGAGCCTTTATCTGCCGTGGCCGAAAACTGTCCCTTGGTGAGTCCGTAAACGCCGTTGTTTTCGATGATGTACACCATGGGTAAGTTGCGACGGATCA
>JANPLN010000058.1:0-13545 GCA_031426555.1 Bdellovibrionales bacterium
GCTATCGCGACATTTACAGTGTGCACCATTACGAAATCACCGGAAACAACATCGGCCCTTCCAATGGCGATTACATGCGCATAGCCGGGAACACCCACAACGGTCTGGTTGAGAACAATACCTTCCACGATATGGTCGTGATGAATCCCGCTGCTCACCCGGATTTTATTCAGTTCACAGGCAACTTCGAAACCGGCTACGAGCGATACACTCCACATGATATCACCATCCGCGGCAACTTGATGTATGACGATCCCGCCACTGGTGTCATCGGTACGCAGGGTATTTCAGTTTCGGATGGTGGCTCCGACGGTTACCGCGGCATTCTCATCGAGCAAAATTTGATTCGCAGTGTTTTGACGAATGCGATCGTCATCCACTCGGGCTTGGAGGATGTCGTCGTCCGGAACAACACTTTGACCAATGGTCGAATTTGGGTTTGCAACAATCAAGGTATGGGCAACGCCGGAACTTTGGTGCGCGACAACGTGGTTCCCGTAATCCTAAACGATGGGGGTGGATCAACAGTGACGCGCAATTATGAGGGAGGACCGTCTTCTACACTTTATACGTCCTATGCCAATGGCTTCACGTGGCAACAGTATGTGCCCAAAGCTGGAGGTCCCATCGATTTCCCAACAAACTACGGTGCTGTTACGCGACTGCAGCAGCTGATGAGTGGTGCCCCGTAATTCAGACTTCGAAGGAGTTTCGCTAGTGGTTTTGTGCGAGATAATTTTATTTCAAACTATTTGGCAAAGACGTCGTAACACATTTTTCCATCTGCGGCGACCGCGTCTTTTGTCGGTTGAATTTCTTCGCTGAAGGGGGGGCGACGTAAAAATAAATCCAGCAAAAATTTGGGTTCGCCAGTTTCGTAAAGAAGTCCGTTTTTTTCAAACTTTGTATCGCGCAACTGAGTGTAGCAAGTGTTGCCGTTAAAGAATCGAACGTTGTGCGCTACTGTGATATGATCAAAGATGCGCTCAAAAGCAGTTTCCATTTGTCGCTCAATTTGATGGTAGCCAAATAAATAATTTGGCAGTTCGCCTTCAACAAAATAAGTCGTCGCTCCGCCGTATTCCGAAAGAATAGCCACCGCTCTTGGATCATAGCCGTAACCTTCGGCAAAAGCCGCCGCTCCTTGGCCACCACCGCGCGGAACGTGCATGCCCGGCTTAGGTTCAAGGTGCAAATCGCCGTAAACATCGCGCAACCATTGGCCGCGTTCGGGATAATCGTGCAGTGCTAAAATAAAACGGTTGCTGATGTCTGCGAGTTCGACAACTGGATTTCCCGATTGATCTACTCCCGAAATCTGTTCCCAGCCGTCGTTGGGACTGAACATCACCTCGGGCGGAAGCAAAGGTAGAACTGTGCGAGCCAGCGCCACTTGTTCAGTTCCTTTTTGTTGCGGGCTCATTTCCCAAAGGCCCCAAGTTTCATTGTAACCAACGCCGACGATAAAGCCCACTCCGTTTCGATGATTCTTAAAAAGTTCTGCGGCTTCGTGATGAAAATTTTCGCGGGCAACGGAATCGCGTAGATCGCGCGCCGAGGGCATTTCGATCCAGTAGAGGTATCCAAGCTTATCCGCAAGGTAGCGCTTGTAAGCGGTGGGAGGCTGCTGGTGAAAACGCGCTCCGTTGAGCCCCATGGCCTGGGCCATTTTAATATCAGTTTCCATATCGCTCACATTTGCAGGAGTGTAGCCACTGGCCGGATAGTAGCCTTGGTCGAGAACTAATTTTTGCACGAGGGCTTTTCCGTTGAGATATATTTGGCCGTTTATTTTTTCGATGGATTTAAAACCGGTGTAAGATTGAACCGTGTCCACCACGCGATTTTTCAATCCAGAAGGGCGCACCTTACTCCGCAGGACCTTGGCAGTGACCGTGTACAGGGACGGACTTTCTGGGGACCAAAGTTGCACATCGTCGACCTTCATCGTCATTATGGCCTTGCCATCTTTTACGGAAGCGCGCGCGCTGACAACAGTTTGACCTTCGCGCAGCACCGAAATCTCCACAGAGAGAGGATCTTTTTTTGCCGTATTTGCATAAGCGACTTCAGCCTCTACGGTCAGTTGGCCGTCGACCTTGGGCAAAAAGTAGAGCTCGCGAATGAAAGCATTTTCAATGCGCTCGATCCAAACGGAGTCACGAATGCCGGTAGATTTATCGTAAAAAATGTTTCCTTCGTGGCGAAGGATTTCCTGCTTACCACGCGCAATTTGCGTGGACGTGGCGGGATCGTAAGCCCGGAGTTGCAATTCGAAATGGTCGCCGCTGATAAGCCCGGTGAGGTCCACACTAAACGGAGCGTAGCCACCGCGATGGTGAGCCACAAATTTGCCATTCACAAAAACTTCGGCTTCGTAATCGACAGCCGCAAAATGAAGAAGAGCGCGTCCATCCCAAGTGGCCGGCACTGCGACTTGCCGCTGGTACCACACAACATCTTTTTCTGGCTCAAATTCCGCATTGCCAATACCACTCATCGTGGTTTCGGGAGCAAAGGGAACAACAATTTTGAAAGGCAGCTCCGAAGTACGCGATTGACCAAAATTTCGCGGACCTTCGTCCCCGTAACCAAAATTCCACGGACCATTGAGTGAAATCCATTCGGCGCGCTCCAACTGCGGATTCGGTGTTTCGCTGCGAACCGCGACATCGGCTGAAGCGTATTGGAATATAAAAAACAAACCCCAAGCCAGAAAATTCATCGAGCGCCTCCTACAATAATGGACTGTGTCTGAGTATTAGAGGGAGGTCTTCGGCGGATCAACTATTCATAGGCCAAATGTAACTTCTCCAGAGGAAATATTTTCATTCGGTGTTTGTCTTTTCTACGTTGCGGAGGGCTGCTAAAAATATTTAATTCAAATAGTCGTGGGAGTTATTTGTAGAGATATCATGGCTTGTTTGTGGGGGGGGAGGGCACCAGACTTTTAACATCTGATGCCCTTGGGGTTCTTCCTGGGGGGAGGAAGTGATTTGTTAAGCTGGTGTTTCGCTGTCGGAACCTTGAGTTTTCACAATTTTATTATAAATTCCGAGCATTAAAAATGTGGGGGCCCACTGTCCAACAAAATTGGCCGTGCCCTTTTCTTTTGAGGTGGCGGCTAGGTAAGCCGAAATGGCAATGGATCCCAAAGCCAAAGCTAAGTAAACACCTGAGGGGATCTTTGCTGTTTGCTGCTCAATGGCTTTTGTAGTTGTGCCTTCAGTGATGTCATTCCCAGAATCGGATTTTTTTTGCGATAACCCTCTTGCAATAAATTCGTTGCGCTGGTTAGATTCGTAGTTGGCTTTGGTTGCTTCGCTATTTTTTTGTTCCATTGGGCTTCCTTTGAGAAGAGTTGTTAGATGCATGGAAATACTTATATCAACGGAACCCCTTAAATTCTTGCTGGTTTCAACAAAAAATTGTGTAGATATGCGCACAAATCGAATTTTTTTGCTCTCTTTAAAAAGCAGCGATTTTGTGGAGGGTTACTGCAAATTTTAAAGCCGCGCCCCCTTTAATAGCACTGCCAGTGCCGCTATCTCCGTAGGCTGTATGCGAGGGGCATACGATGACCGCAGAGCCACCCACCTGCATTCGTTTAATGGCTTCAGTCCAGCAAGGAATGACTCCGTTGAGTGGGAATGAAACTGGCTTTCCCTTTGGCGAGGCATCAAAAACTTTACCTGTGCGCAAGGTTCCCGCGTAATCAACGGTCACTGTATCGGTGGAAGAGGGATTTACGCCCTTTCCAACCTTGGTGGGACGATAGAGAACCCCCGATAACATTTGTTCGGTTTTTGCAATTTTTGCCTCTTTGTCGATAAATTTTTGCGATTCTGCTTTTTCCGTCTCCAGTTCCGAAGCTGCAAAAATGAACTGGAAAGTAAAAATCAAGACCATCGCGACACCAAGTTGTTTCATATTCATTTCCTTTGTAGTTAATTTTTTGTTTTAGATCCAAGTCGAAGAAAATCGTTCCAGCGGTCGTGAAGAAGTGTGCCTTTTTTAAGACTTGCAGATATAGCACAGCCGGGGTCATTGCCGTGGCGGCAATTGGTAAATTTGCAGCGAAGCATCAGCTCTTCAATGTCGAGGAATTTTTTGTGCGTTTCCAATGTGGAATTTAACATGGCAATTTCCTGCATCCCCGGCGTGTCGATCACAAGCCCGCCCCAGCGCGTGACAAAAAGGTTCCGCGAGGTGGTTGTATGACGGCCTTTGGCTTCGCCGCTGAGATCCCGTGTTTTTTGAAATTCACTTCCCAAAAGAAAATTTGTTAAAGTGGATTTTCCTACGCCGGACGAGCCCAATAAAACCGAAGTCATGCCTGGTGCAAAAAATGTGTGTAACTGTTCCATGGAAGCGATATTTTTTTGCGAGAGCTGAAAAGAGTCTACGTTGCCAAAATCCGCTCGTAGCTGTTGGATAAAATGGTCAGGATCTTGGCAGAGATCTGTTTTTGTGAGCAGAAAAATCGGTTTTGCGCCGCAATCTTTGCACAAGGCAAGGTAGCGTCCCAAGCGCTGAAGATCGAAGTCTTCGTTGAGCGAAGTCACTATAAATACAAAATCAACATTGGTGACGATGAGCTGAGTCTCTTGCGACGAGCCCACACGTTTTCTTTGCAGGATACTTTTCCTTTGTAACACACGATGAATATTGGCTTTATTAGTGCCACTTTCTCCCGTCATCGCCACCCAATCACCCACGCCGGGAAGGTCGATGGCAGTTGCAGCTGAGTGACGGAGACCGCTCGTGATGGCTGCTTCGACCACGGTCTGTGGCGCAATTTGGACATGATAATGGCCTTTTCCTTGACTGATAACACGGCCAGGAAAAACACCAGATTCTGTGTTTTCATTGAAGCTAGCCTGAAAAAAATCATTCCAGCCAAAGGAAACAAGAAATGCATCTAGAGATTTTTTTTGCATCAGTGTTCGCTCTCCATTTCGATCAAATTCATTTTGCGAAGTGCGGGGTAAAAGTAAGCCATGGCCCCCACTGTGAATAAGCAGAGACATCCACCTAAGTAGACCGATGGAACAATCCCAAAGGCGTGGGCGGCCAAACCAGATTCCACTTCACCCAGTTCATTAAAGGATCCAATGAAAATAGAATTCACCGCAGATATTTTTCCGCGCATGGAATCAGGAGAGGAAAACTGCACAACCACCGAGCGAATAATCATACTCAACCCATCAAAGATTCCGCTGAGCACGAGCACGAATAAAGAGAGTTCAAGAGATGTGCTCCACCCAAAAATCAATATGCAAACACCAAATCCCGCCACGCAAGCAAACAGCCAGTTGCCAGCGCTCCGTCGAAACGGAACGCGTGAATGAAAAAAACTAATCAGTGCCGCACCCACGGCGGGAGCCGCTCGCAGGGCCCCCAGTCCTTTAGGACCGACCATTAAAATTTCGTTGGCAAAAATTGGCAATAGCGCTGTGACTCCACCGAAAAGAACTGAAATCATATCCAAGGCCATGGAAGGAAATAGCAGTGGGTGTTGCATCACAAAGTGAAATCCTGAGAACAGTTCTTCTTTGATGCTTGCGTGATATTTTTTTGGACTTGCTGGGATTTCTTTTTTTATAGCTAATAAGCAAACCAACGAAATCATCAGTAACAAACAGACCAGCACCGAAGCAAAACGGGCTCCTGCAAACCCAAAAAGGATCCCGCCAACGGCAGGACCGGCAATGCGGGCTACCTGCATGCTGGTGCTAAAGATGGCAGTGGCGTTGACCAGCTGTTTGCGTTCCACCATTCGCGGAATCACTGCAAAGATGGCAGGCTGGGAAAACGACCTTGCGAGGCCGGTTAAAAAAGCAGCGCCGTAGAGCATGGTGGCTTTTAAAAGCACGGGCCAATCGCTGATCATCGCATTGCTCAGCCACATCAATATCCCTGAAATAAAACTGACGATGATCACCCAGCGATACACGTAGAGGGGTCGCGAGCGATCCACAATGACGCCAGCATAAAGTGCCAGACCCAAGGCAGGGAGGGCCTCGGTCAATCCAATCATGCCCAGGGAAATGGGAGTTTTAAAAAGTTCGTAGATGCTCCAGCCCAATATGACCGCTTGCATTTGCACAGCGAAGGTAAATAAAAAGCGGGCGGCAATGAGTATTCTAAAATCCGTCGGCACGAGATGGTTTCCTCACTAAAAAGAAGACTCTTCAGTTTTTAAAAAGTCCAATTCTTCTTTCGTCGATGTTCTTTTGAGCACTTCGTTGCGGTGAGGATATCTCCCAAAGCGATCAATGATTTCTTTGTGCTTGAGCTCGTACTTTAAATTGAATTCAAGACCTTTTTGCGAAAATAGTTTCACTGCATGGAGGTGATCCTCACGACTCTCACTGTGCATAAAAGGCATGTAAAGAAATTTCCTCTGTTCTATGGGAAGTTTTTGATCTTCGCCAGATTTTACGGCGGCCTTTGCGGACTCCAAGGCATGGGAGTCGTAGGCAAACGCCAAAGCCGTGTCGCGAAACATATTGCGGGAAAATTGATCTAGAACAATGATTTCTGCCAGGCGTCCTTCGGGAGTCTTGCGCCACTCCTTGGCTCGGCCCTCAAGGATCTGCGTATGGATTTCTAAAAATCGGTTGCGGATCGTTTGATCGAGTTCGGCATTTTTTGAAAAATGCATTTCGGGCGTAATTTCTTGAAACCAAAAATGCAGGATATCTTGCGGAGTCATCATCGATCAATTCGCCTTAATTTTAAATATGCATTGTCCATCAAAAAGCTCTGGATCCACGAAAACATTTTTTACTTCGGAAGGAGTTACAAGGAGCCAACTGTAGGCGTTCATTCCATCGACGGCAATCAAGCATTGGGTATCCAAAGTCGAACACAGCTTTTGCGCCAGTTCTTGTTCTGTCATATTCAGCCACGCCAGTTCCGTATGAACGTGCACGCTAAAGGGGAAGTCGCCCTCAAGCTCTTCCAGCACGACGGCTGTTTCTTTGCTGTCGATCTGCGTTAGCTTCACAACTCCGATGTTTTCGCGGCGTAAAAAAAGATGCTTTGCTATGGCGTCGCAAAGCACTTGCGGTTCGATCACTTTTGCAAAATACATTTCGAAAGTTGAAATGGTATTATCAATAAAAGAATAGGCATCCAGCATTTTTCAAGCTTAACGATTCGCAGGAGTCGTTGCAAGTGACGCGCTCATGGAGAGTTATGCCTAATTAAAGGGCAAAATGATTATGCCGGAGCCACCTCCTATTACAATGAGTAATAGGAGGTCATATAATATATTGATCTTTACTCATTTTTTAAGTCTAATAATTAAAGGCGATCGGATGCGCCTGATTTTAAATAAAATTTTTCTCAAGGAGGGGATATGCAAACATCTCTCAATCGTTTGTTTGTAGTTTTAAGCGTAGCTTTCATGCCACTAGTGTCGTTTGGCGGACACGAAAACTCTGGCGAACTTCAAAAAAAATATATTATTACGATTCAGCCAGACGCTTACCCTGCCTTTCGTAACTCCAGTCAGCGGTCGGGCAACGTGTTGGCGCTTCGCTCCTCGCAAACCAAATACTTAGATCAAGTGAAGATGGTTGTGGCGGAACTCTCTCCCGCGCAAGCGGAACAACTCAAAGCCGACAATCAGGTTGTCATGGTGGAAGAGGATCAAATCATTCCACAACCTCACTATCCGATGTTCAAACGGGCACAGCTTTCCCAAACTCCGCGAGCAAAAAGTCTCGATATCACATGGGGTTTAAAAGCCATCGCCGCCGAAAAAGCGTGGGTCCAAACGAAAGGCAGCGGCGCGCGCGTGCTTGTACTTGATACCGGAGTGGATGCAACTCATCCGGATCTCAGTCAGCGTTTTGAAAAAGGCAGAGGATTTATGGGCGATGGTTCCATTGGCGATGACGTTGGACATGGCACGCACACCTCTGGAACTGTGGTAGCTGACGGATTGGGTTTGGGACTTTTTGGAGTGGCTCCAGCAGCTCGTTTTTTAATGGCAAAAGTTTGCGCAGCCAATGGTTGTAGCTCGGCCGGGATTGTTCAAGGGGTGGATTGGGGAATTTCAGAAAAAGTAGACGTGATGAGTCTTTCTCTTGGTGGACCCTTTCTTTCCTCGTCGGCCAAACAAGCTTATGCTCGCGCGGAGCAAGCGGGAATTTTTGTGGTGGCGGCTTCGGGAAATGACGGCACAGGCACAGTTTCCTATCCGGCAGCAATCAGCACAGTTTTAGCTGTTGGCGCCCTGAACGAAGATTTAACCAAGGCCTCGTTTTCGCAGTGGGGTCCTGAGTTGGATGTGATGGCTCCAGGAGTTAACGTGATATCTTCTGTTCCGCAAGGAACCGGTCGCGATGGTCTTGTCCGCGTGGATTTGGGAGCGGGAACCGAGGAGCTTACAAACACAGTGTTTCAAAATGCCTCGACGGATGTAAAAACAGTGATAGGTGGAATAGAAAATTGCGGTTTAGGAAAACCCGAAGATTTTATCGGTAAGGACCTTGTTGGAAAAATCGCCTTGATCGAAAGAGGCGAGATCAATTTTTCTGATAAGGTAGCTAACGCCATCAAAGCCAATGCGGCGGGCGTTCTTATCTTTAATAACGCTGCTGGATTAATAACTGGCGGGCTCGCAACGCCGGTAAATATTCCCGTGTTGATGATCGAGCAAAGTGTGGGACAGGTCATGGTGCAAACCCTCGTACAATCTGCGTCGGCGCTATCCGCTGAAATTGGTGTTATTGCCACAAACTACGCAGTGTTTGCAGGTACTTCCATGGCCACACCGCACGTTGCAGGTATTGCCGCTTTGATCAAATCCATCAACCCTGGGCTCACGCCACAAAAAGTTCGCGAACTGATCAACTCGAGTGCCCATCCACTTCTGCCAAACCCGAATAACGAGTTTGGCAATGGAGTTGTGGATGCCGAACTCGCAGTCGCTGCGGCATTGGGTGCAAGCATTCCGCTCGCGGCTGGATTTTAATTAACAGCCGCCGTCAGCTTCAGTCACTTTGGAAATGGCGTCTTCACATTTATCGATGGAGACTTTCTCAAGGCGAAACACGTTGTTATTTTTATCATCCCCATCAAGGCCAATCGACGGTTGGTCTATTTCCATGTCTGGCTCGAGAGTCCCCTGATACAACGGAAAATAGTAATTCGGCGTCACTTCAAAATTGATCCAAGAAGGTCGTTGTTTAAGGGCAAAAGAGCCCCCGTCGCAGTCGATGGAGCAATTCGCAGACCCATCTTCATTAAAGGTACAGGCTGCGGTGTTGCCGTAATACTCTTTGCTTTGCGAGCTGCGGCCAATGATTTGTGCGATATTGTAAGGGTAACTTTGTGCAGGCTGAACAGAGTCATCCAAGAAGGACATCTCTTGGAGTTTGATTGTGACTTCAGAAAGTTTTTGTTTCGGATTTTTTTGCATGTGTTCGGCATCGTAGACTCGTTGCAAACAAACGGGTTGGTCAGCCGTCGGTTGAATGTCCAATGCAAAAAGTGTTGATGGCAGCAATACAAGTAGCGCAAAAAATTTCATAAAGGCTCCCTAGGTTTAAATGTTATCTAATCTATAGAAGAGTTATTTTTAAAATGCATGGAAGCTGAGCCTTCAATGCATATTATACACCTTCTTGGCAGAATCTTATGAATTCAAATTTAAGGGCATTTCGGGGAATCAGGGTAGGGAGTTGATTTCTACACAAAATAAGCAAATAGAAACGATGCTGAATACCTGGGTAGCCACTTATAAATTTGCCGTGAGTAGAATGGAACTTGATGTATGTTATTTGAACGAAGATTAGGTCAAAGCAACTTCCCAGAGAATCGTAAAGTGGTCACGGTGTTTGATCATCTACAAACGGTCCTCCTTGATTATTTAGAAGCTCATCCGCATTTGAGCTTGAACGGCTTAAGCAAACGCTGTGGCGTGAGCGAACCCACACTCCGTCGAATCCGTCATGCACAGGTTAAAACCATTCCCAATGTTTCCACGATTTTTACGTTTTTGACCTACGTGTTTCAAGAGAGCGAAATGGCGCGATTGGTGAGTTTAGTGGGTGAGCCGCTGGCTGGGTTTTTGAGCGACAAAGCGGCCAACCTGAAAAATTTTAATAAAATTGAATCCTCCGAAGACCTCACCGAAATCCTCCGCGACCCCGTTAAATATGTAATTTATAAAATTGCAGCTGGTGGCCATGGACTGAGTGGCAACAAGGTGGTGGATTTGTTTGGTTCCCACGGTGAACGACAATTACAGTCTTTAGTGACCTGCGGATGGATGTACAAAGAAAACGATCTCTATTTTGTAAAGACACCGAACTTTTCTTTGTCCTCTGACGTGTTTGTTGAGCACTTTAAGGTGATGTCCGACTTTATCAAGCCAGAAAAACATGCAAACGCACAAAGCGAATTGGCTCCGCTATTTGTTTCGCAATCAAGCTCGGTAAATAACGAAGCTTACAAGGAAATTCGAAAAATTTATAAAAAAGCGGTGCTGCGCGTTTCCGAGATTGTGAACAATCCGCAATCTTTCGGGCCGATCCCCACTTTTGTGCTCTCTGCTGTGGACACCATGGACACTTATTGTGCAGACGAGATCGTTCGGCAAAAAGACGTACAATAATGTAAAATAACGTCGCCAAATAGCCTTGACGGGTTTTAGATCTGTAAGAGACAACTGAAAGTTCATGAAAGACTGGTTGCAAGATCTCAATCCCGAGCAGGCCGAAGCTGTGTTGCACAACGACGGGCCTTTGCTCATCCTTGCGGGGGCGGGTTCGGGAAAAACCACGGTGTTAGTCGCACGCACCGGTCGCCTCATCTCCGAAAAAAAAACCACACCCGAAAGAATCTGCGTACTGACCTTCACCAACAAAGCCGCCACAGAATTAAAACATCGTGTGGCTCGGCGTCTTGGCGATCGTGCCAAAAAGGTGTGGGCAGGAACCTTTCATAGCTTTGGCCTCAAATTTCTAAAAGAATACTGGAAAGAGGCGGGATTGCCAAAAAAGTTTGGCGTGATTGACTCTGGAGATTCCACAGCCATTCTTAAAGATCTCGCTAAAAACATCAAAGACTACGAGAAAGCCCAACTTAATTTAGAGCTGCTCGGCAATAAAATTGCCTGGATTCGTCAGCACGGAACAGAACCCATACTTGACGGAAGCCCCGAGGCAGCCGCCGCCATCGTCTTTGCGCCTCGTTACCAACGACGGCTGCGCGAACTCGGTGTGGTGGATTTTGAAGAATTACTTTTGCGTCCCCTCAAGATGATGAACGAGTCTCCAGAGCTGAAGGCAAAGGTTCAAAAGCGTTTTGACTATATTATGGTGGATGAATTTCAGGACACCAACTCCACGCAAATGAAGCTCGTTGATTTACTTTCGCAGACCCATGGAAATTTGGCAGTGGTTGGCGACGACGATCAGTCCATTTATGGGTGGCGGGGTGCTGAAATTCAAAATATTTTGCAGTTTCCCAAACGATATAAAGAATGCTGCGTGATTCGCCTGGAACGAAATTACCGATCCTCGGAAACCATTTTAAAATTAGCCAACGAAGTCATTGCCAATAATAAGATGCGCCACGGAAAAGTTCTCAAGCCCGGTCGCCCCAACCCAGGCCAACTCCCCGAACTTTTTGTTTTTGAAAACGAAGAGAACGAAGTGGACGAAACCCTGCGGGAATTACAAAACTTTTACAAACAGGGCTACACGTGGAGAGATATGGCCATTCTCTATCGCTCAAACTCCCAAGGGGGCTTGATGGAGGGTGGTTTGCGGCGCATGCAAATTCCCTACAAACTTTCTGGTGGAACCGCCCTCTTTGATCGCAAGGAGGCGAAAGATGTTTTGGCCTACCTGCGCTGTATGTTTTATCCATCGGAAGTGGCCTTCCGCAGAATTCTCAACGTGCCGGCACGAGGGATTGGCGAAAAAACTCTGGACGAAATTGAGTTGATCGAAGACGGAGAGTTTTTTAAAAAAACAAAAGTGTGGGCGCAAAAGAATCTGCAAGAAAAAGCCGGGCAAGGCATCATCGAGCTTTTTGAGTTTTTGCAAAATCTTAAAAAGACCTTAGTATATTCCAGCGAAGGGGCCGAAGAGATTTTAGATAGAGAAATGACGAAGCTTGGGTATCGTCACCTGGTAAATCAATCCTACAAGGATCTGCAGGCGGCCGATGGACGATGGTTGAGTGTGGTGATTTTGGGTCGAATTTTGGAAGGCATGTTTAAACGGCATGGTCGGACCGAAGATACCTTAGAGATGTTTGTCGACTCCATGGAACTTCGCGATGTGGGCGAAGACGACGGCGACAATCCGCCAGACGAAGTCCAAATGATGACCTTGCATGCGTGCAAAGGCCTGGAATTTCCGCTGGTTTTTTTGCTCGGCGTGGAAGAGGACTTACTACCACATGCGCGACTGGGCCAAAATACCGACGAGGAGCGAAGACTCTTTTATGTAGGTATCACACGCGCGCAAAAGCATTTGATTTTATCGCGAGTGCAGCAACGCAAGCGCTACGGCAAGCTTCAGGACATTGCTCCTTCGCGATTTTTGCTGGAAGTAGATAGCAAGCTCTATACGGAGATGATCGGAGCTCGACCATTGGCGATGGGCCAAAAGAGTCAAATGCTTGCAGATCTCCTTAAGAAACTCGATCAGAAAAAAATTGAAAAAGAAATCACTTAGACCGATAGAGCTCAGAGTCTGTGGAGGCCCTATGATGCTTAAGGATAAAGTGACCGAGTTTGAATACCAAGCGGGCGATTATATTATTCGTGAAGGTGCGCAGTGCGATTCGTTACTCGTTGTCAAAAGCGGACAGATCGAGATTTTTAAAGTTGGAAAAAACAACGCGCATATAACGTTGGGACTTGTCCAATCTGGGGAATACTTAGGGGAAATGTCGTTGATCACTGACCGACCGCACTTTGCCAACGCCGTTGCACTGACAAAAACGGTTTGTCTTAAAATTCCAAATTCTGTGATCGAAGAACATATGCGTCAGCTGCCAAGCTGGCTTGTGGCTTTAACCCGTGGACTTGTTTACAAACTCGATAAAACCAACGATGTGCTGCGCCGAAATGGCATCGTGGATGAGACTTTAAACACGGCCGTCAAAGCCATCACCGAACGCGAAGAAACGCAAAAAGAAAAGAAGCCAGCTTAGCTTGTCATTTCTTTTTACATTCCCGGTCTTCAAAAAAATCGTCCGCAGTGATGCAGTCGTCTTTGCAGTTCTTCCCAAGAGTGAACCAATTTAAAATTTGTTCCGCCTCCGCGTTATCCTCTTTGAGAGCTAAGCGAACGAGAACAATTTGTTCATCCACCGTGTATTTTTTAAGCTCCGGAGGTTTCCCAGCAGCAATGCCTTTATCATCTTCTGCAACTTGTTTTAAAAATGATTTCAATTTGTGCTCGCGAAAGGCTTTACTAATGGGTATTTGGCTCGAACAGCCGCGCTTTTTTTCGCACTTTCGCTCGCCCTCTACATCTGCGCATTCGATCAGCGACACCGATTGCAACC
>JANPLN010000059.1:0-65097 GCA_031426555.1 Bdellovibrionales bacterium
CTCTCGAAAACAAGCTCAAAAGCCTCGGACAGTCCTCGCCCCTTCGGGTCTGCGGAACTCGTTTTTGAACTTGTTTTCGAGAGTACTTTTTCTAATGAACTTCTCAAGCTGGATAAAAGCTGGACACTAATTAGTACTTAAGAAAAAACGATTTAATGTCTGCCAATTAAAGGCTAGCGCTGGTTAAAAAGGAATGGCTTATTCTTTAATAGAAGGTTTTTGCGGATTTCTCGGAGTTATTTCCGAGAACTACTAGGTCTTGAAGTCTGCCCTTAAGACTGGTCAGCAGCCAGCTCACCAGTGGTTACTGAAGTACTGGTTTTGAGATTAAACAGCTGCTATTCGTTTGTTTAACTGTTGTCTTGTAGGTGTACTGCTTAAATTCTTCAAACCCATCTCCGTTTGAGCCATAATATGTAGCCTCAAATACAGCTTCATAAGCACCGTAGGCGAGAGCAATGTTTGTTGTGTGCACTATTTTGGGGTGATTAACTTCAAAAGACAGCCTGAAATCCTCTAAAAAAGAAAGAAGGGTCTCGGATTTAGCAAGATGGTTACAGAGTTCCGTATTAGAAATCTCTATTCTATCGGTGTATTCGAAAATACCTGCTGAAGCAGCCGTTACAAAAGGTAGGGATAATACGATAAACATCGCTTTTGTTATTGTTTTCATTTAACAGCCTTTAGTTAGAGTTCGTATTTAGATTCCAGTTACAATTCGATCGATGATCTAGTCAATGGCCCAAACGTTTATTGAAATTATTATTCATTTACGAATATGAGGGTTGTTTACAAATTTACTGTTTGCGAAGTGCCCAATGCAGAGCTGAAGATAACGAGTGACCAGACTCACCCTGAAATAATCCCAGAGCGGCAGACCTCGCCCGTCTATGGAATATGTGCCATTCTTTAATAGAATCAAAGCCGATCAAAGTGTCGCGGACACCTTGGAGCGGATTTTTATGCAGCGGTCGTCTTCTTGGGGGGAGATTTTTAAGTTTTTGAGGACGGTTTCTTGCGGGCGGGTAAGTAGCTTTCCCGATAACAACAGCCTCTTGCAATGAGGCTGTCTGTGAATGATGAATTGATTACGAGGAAATTAAATCCCTGTGGTGAGCATTTCGTCCATGGAAGTCCAAGTGATAGACGGAGCCGTTGTAAAGCTCTGCCACGTAGGTGTCACTAGAGTTGATGCTGTGTTAAAGGTAGCGGAAGGGCCCGAAACACCTGTTGTGTATGGAATATCTCGACCGCCGGTGCCGCCAGTGCCTGTACATGCAAATGCGTTGCTGGCAGCCGCTTGGTCTGCAGATGATCCATCAGTCTTCAGCACGCACGCCTCGAAGTTTCCGTCGGCAGCTCCGCCGTTCCAACCATTTAGGTACATTGAAACTGACAGAGAAGGAAAGGTAGAGCCTACGTTGCCATCAACGATATAGTGAATGCTGTAGTCGGCAGATGTATCAACCGCACTTGAAAATATACTGTCGGTCACGGTGTAAACGCGTGCTGCGCCAGTAACATCGTCTTTCCACAAGCGGTGAATGACCATGGAGTAGCCGTTCTCTTTACTTTTAAATAAGTACTCTACTTTTAGCAGACGGGAGGAAGTGTCATAGACAACCACAGTGCGCGAGCGAGTTGTCGTGTTGTCTTCTGCTGAGGCATAAGCCACAATACCATCAGAAGATCCCCACTTAAAATACATCGTTTCAATAGTGCCTTCGATATCGATAGTGGCTTTAAGATCAAAAGTTGTCGATGGGGATGCTGCTTCGAAAGTTAAAGTCGCAGAAGCTGGGAAGTCTGCCAAGTCGGCAGCTTGAAATCCGCACGCGGTGGTTAAGGTCGCCTTTAAAGAGGCTGTAAACGTAATTGTGGCGGGCCCTGTTCCAACAAGTGATGCAGATGTGGGTGCAGATAATGAATTGGCTACGATGCATGGAATGGCCTGACCACTTTCCATACGACCAAATACGTTGATGGGGGAACCGTCTGGGCGATAGGCACCATCCTGAAATTCAATACCCATCCAATCTTTAATCGAAATGGGAGGGTTCCCAACATAGCGTTGATCCGAAAGACCAATGTTGGTGGGCCAGTGCGTGCTAAATCCAACGCCTCGTGCGCCGAGATCTGCGCTGTAAAACGGAACCGGAGTCACCGGGGCCGGGGCAAGACTTGCAATACCCGCAAGTGAGGTTTGTGCTCTCGAAAATCCAGCGCCGGCAACCGTGCTAGAATTTTCGACATTGCTACTGGAGCAAGAGATTTGAGCTAAACTCAATGCCGTTAAACTCAATGCCAAATATTTTTTCATGATAATCCTTCCATTCAAGTTTTTAATACTACGTATACATTACTAAAATAGTGGAAGGTGATCGAACAAGTTTAGGTTTTTAAGTCCATGGTCGAGTCCTGAATTTAACTACAACGTGGCTGATACCTTTGAGCGGATTTTTATGCAGCGGTCGTCTTCTTGGGCGGAGATTTTTAGGTTTTTGAGGACGGTTTCTGGCAGCGTTTGGTTTTTTTGCGCAAAGTTTTGCAGCTTTGCTTGGGTTTCAGGATTGCAGAAGGCGGGGGCTAAGCTGACGAAGGTGGATAAAAATTCAGGAGGCTGCTTTTTGAAGGCTTGGAGTTGGGAGTAAAAGCGATCTTGGAATTTTTGGTGAAGCTCTTCTTGATGGATGGGAAACAGATTCCACATAATCGGTTTTAGTTTTCCCAACGACATTTCGGGGCGTGGGCCTTGAATGATGGAGGACCATCTGTTTTCCTTCACATCAGAGGTTGGTTGGGCTGCCAACGCGGCTTCGTAGTTGTTTTCGCCGCGCTGAGAAGGATCTTTTTTCTTTTCTTGCTCGAGGCGTTTTTGAATATCTTTGACGCCGTAGGAGCTTAAGTACTGCAAAATCTGCCAGCGGCGGTCTTGATCGATGGAAAATTTAAGCCAGGTTGGTTTTTTATCTAACATGTTTTGTGCGATGGAGAGCTCGGTGGGCGAACTTAAATTATCTAAATAAAAATCGAACCAACGCTTTTGCTCGTCAACGGTTTTAGACGACTTTGTGCGCTCTAGCAAAAATGCCACCCACTGGGGGTGTAGTTTGGCGTAGGCAGCTTTGCCTTTTTCGTCCGTGGGAAGATAGCGCTCGAGAACAGTGGTAACTCTTGCGGTCACTGCGGTAAGCACTTCGATGTCGCTTTCCTTCGCTAAATGTTTAATAGCGATTTCAAAATATTTGGTAGCCACCATTTGTTGATCGCGGACCATTTCCCACAGAGTTCCCCACAGACTGATTCTAGTTAACTCGTCGGAAATTTTTCCAAGAGAGGCTTCAACGGCTTTGATGGAAGCCGCATCAAGATTTAATTTTACGTAATCAAAATCGTCTTGGTTTGCAAAAACCAAGGTGTTATCAGTGCACGTTGTACCATTGAGTACGGACACGGAGGTGGATTCACCTTGATACGTTACATCCACTGTTTTGGCAGTTTTAAAACCAGAGTTCGTGGGGTTTAAAACAGAAACGCGGGTTTTGTGAGCGCGCAGGGTTGGGAACTGCGGCACCGCCGTTTGTCTGATTTGGAAGTCGACAATCTTACCGTTTTGGCATTGATAGACCACTTGCGCGGTATTCACTTGAGGGATGGTGAGCCACATTTTTTGCCACTCTGTAAGATCGATGTTTGAGGCGGCGCTCATCTCGTTCATAAAGTCGGGCAGCGTGGTATTTTTGTAGGCGTTTTTGTTAAAATAATTTTTCAGACCCATTTTGAAATTGTCGGAGCCGATGTAAAAATCCAACTGTTTTAGTACCGAAGCGCCTTTGCCGTAGGTGATTCCGTCAAAGTTAGCAAAGACCACATCGGTATTTGCAACGGTGAATTCGATGGGGTGAGTGGTAATAGATTGATCGGCAAAATAGGCACTGCGCTTGGCCGACGCATAAAAATCTGTCCACGCCTCTTTAAATTGTGTGGCAGACACGAGCCCCTTAAACGCGGCGAAGGTGGCGAAGCTTTCGTTAAGCCAAATGTCATTCCACCACTTCATTGTCACCAAATTGCCAAACCACATGTGGGCCATTTCGTGCAAAATGATGTTGGCTAGCATGCGTTTTTCAGCGCGTTCTTTTTGCGTGCGCGAAACCGCGCGCTCGTTAAACGTCACAGCGCCGACATTTTCCATGGCTCCAGAGTTAAAATCAGGAACAATGAGTTGATCGTATTTTTTGTAAGCGTAGGGATGACCAAAGTAGTCCTCAAAGAACGCGAAGCCGTTGCGGGTGGTTAAAAACCATTCTTCGGGATTCACATATTTGGCCAGGGATTGGCGAACCATCAAGCGGAGTGGAATGGTTTGGCTTTTAGTTTTTGCGGTATTTTTCCAAATTTTGTAATCGCCCGCATGGAGTGAGAAGATGTACGTGCTAAAAATTCCCGACTCAGGAAACGACCACTCAGTCGAAGTCGCGGATTTTTGCACAGCGCTTTCCAGCGTAGAACTCACCACCACCCAGTTTTTGGGAGCTGTGACTTTGGATTGATAAGTCGCTTTAAGATCGGGCTGATCAAAGCAAGGGAACATAAGGTGGGCATCGTAGGGTTCAAAATCAGAGTACAGGTAAACTTTTTTATCCACAGGATCTACAAAACGATAAAGCCCGCTGCCCGAGGTGCTGTAGGGGTGGGTGAATTGAATTTCGATGGAGTTATTGCCAGCGACGAGATGCTGTTGGGGAATGGTGATGAAAAATGTATTGTAAGCCACGGGGATTGCCGAGTTGTTCACTTTTATGCCGGTAACGCTTCCATTATAAAAATCTATGGTGAGCTCTTTGGGTTGGGCTAGCTGAAAAGCTATGTTTGATATTCCAGAAAATGAAGTTTCGTTGGTGAGGTCGAAGGCGAGGTTGTATTTGACGCCACTGATCAGGGAGGAGCGGTACTCCGCATAGCTTTGCTCAAGATATCTTTGCGCAACTCGTGCTGGGTTTTTTGCAGTCGTCGCGGACGTGGCGCAATTGGTAATCAGTAATAATAAAAACAGAGCGTTAAATAGTTTGGTCATGGTTGAATCCCCCGTGACCATTGCTTATCGCGAACACTATTTTTGCACAAGCTCTAATAGAAAGTGCGAGGGCTTACAGCGCGCGAATGGCCTGCACCACTTCGCTGATTTTGGTGGGGAACAAGTAACAACCGAGCTGGCGGCCAGAATTTACCACAAAGCCGGCCTGCACGCGGTAGCATAAAAAGATTTCACCCACTTGATAGGCCTCAGCATAAACTTTGCCGCTGACGGCGCGCGATAGCATTGCGGTGCTATTGTAAACATAATCTAATTCGGCCATTCGCGCTTCTTGGTTTTGTGCATAATGGCTCAGCGTTGTCTGCCGAACTTCGCCGTTGTCACTGATTTCGTGAACCTTAATATTGGGTCCACCACTTGAGAATTGATTTGTGGGCATTTCCATAACGTGATCAAAGCCGGCCTGTCCGAAAGCTTTAAACAGATCGCCCACGGAGTCATACTTCGCCTGCACACTGGTTGGAGTTAAAATGAGGCTGCAGAGACCTAGAATTATTTTAGTTATACTCTTCGTCATGTAAACCACCCTTTTCCCGCCCATGGCTCTTATTAGCAAATCGGGGTCCTGGTTTTGGCCGGTGTAGAGGCACTAAATTTGATGTCATTTCAAATTGTAAAAAGGCGCTGACAAGAACAGGCACCATGGGCTTGAGCGACGACGCAAATTGGCTGAAGAATTGGCTGATGAATTGGGCCGACCAATTGTTTTTCACTGTCTCTAACCGGGAGAGATTTTGTCTTTAATTGAAACGATTTTTGCTTAAAAAAAAGATTCGCAAAGAAGAGAGTTAACTTTGCAAAAAAACACCCGATCCATATTCAACTGTAGCGCCAACAATGGCCATCGAAAGGGTGACATGAAAAAGATGACTGCAAAAAAAACTTCGCCGAAGAAAGCGCAACCAAAGAAGAAGGTTGCCGCAAAAAAGTCAGACATTAAAAAGAAACAAAACGTGGTGGCTTTTAAAAAGCCAAAAGAGCAGCCACAAAAGCCAGCCGCTCCCCAACCCAAGCCGCATCCCTTCGCTGCTTTTATGAAGGATCGCTGGAGTGCGCGAAACTTTTCGGGTCACGTGCGCAAGATGGGGTCACAAGATTCTTACCGAAAGAAAGCCGTCTAATTTTCGAGCGGTTTAATATTCGATTAGGGACAATTTAATATTGCCTCTTGATACACCGAACGAAGCTCTGCTTCTTTTTCGTTGATCAGCCAGCCATAAGGGTTCACCGCGGGATATGTGGACTTCTCGCTTTTCGATAAATTTTTAACCGTTCTTTCGTAGAGCGAGTTTGCGCGTTTAACTTCTCGTCCCAAATTATAAAGAGTGGCAACGATCCCTGGGTTTTGTGAAATATCAAAATTGGCGATCTGTTTGTACACATCAATGGCGATGCGATTGGTGGCGGCCACATAATGAATAGACGTTTGCGGATTTAAAATCGCATCGTAAAGAGCGGGTGGATCGGCAATCGTCAACTCGTCGAATCCCGAAACTGTATGAACGTAGTCTGTCACCATCAGCGCGCGCTCTGGTCCGAGTTGGCCAAAACCGTAAGTGTAGCCTGAACCCATTGGATTGAAGAAGTGCCACTTGAGTTGATCTTTACCGTCGCCATTGGGATCTTTTTGCCAAACAGAATTGTAGCAGTTCCAGAGACCAAAGTTATTCGAGGTTTCAGCTTCACATTGTTTGTATTCGGGTTCCTGCAACATTTCGGCAAGATCCACTCCATTATTTTCAAAGCGCGTCACCCAGCGACTGGTCATATAGGCGTAGTTTTCCTGCCCGATGTCCCAAGCGCTCACGTTATAAGTGTGCTCGCCGACAATGGAGCCCATAATCATTACTGGATCGATGGAATAAAGTTCCGCAGCCTGTTTAACAACGCAGATATTTCTTTTTTTAGAGATGAGATTCAAGATATTATTGTATTTAGAGGCTTTGTAACTTTTCGATTCGCCATCAATGGTGTTTCCGGCCGGGACAACAATCGCGCCACCACTGAGATAGTCGTCAACCGAAAGGCGAAAGCCGTTCGATGTAGCAGCATAGGAATTGAGCGCAAGGGATATAATAAAAAGAAGCATGGGTTTCATCCTTAGTGTTTTGATTGCGATTTGCTTGGGCCTGTCTTAACGCGCCTCGCAGGGGTTAAGTAGAGAGAACCGATGCTTTATAAAAAGGTGAGGATGTTAAACACTTTTTTTCACTATCGTCTGGTATTGGGAAACCAGATCTGTTCGCCCTTTGCATGATCTAAGGATCTTAGGTTGAGGTTTAATGGGGTAGATTGGAAGCGGAAGATGTTTTCTGTTTCGATAACTTGCTCCTCCAAATAGTAAAGTTGGGTGACACCCGCCATGTAGTTTCTTGCGTGGACCAGTTCATGGAAAAAATTCTGGATTTTTGTGAATTCTGTCCATTCCTGTTGAGTTCCTCCAACCCTGTGACTACCGGTGATTGGAATTTCAAAATTAAAAAGGATAACTGCAGAAGCTCCTCGCCCATCCGACAGAGCACTGGTCATCGGTGCCAATGACTTTCCTGCGAAGGTCACGGCACCCTCAGAGTGAGCAATTAACAATCGCTTTCCCGAATTTTTAATATCCTGCCAAATTTCTTCCCCGATCGGATACTTTCGAGCTTGTTGGATGAGATGGATAATTTCAAGTTGGTGCAAGGTTGAGCCACAAATGAACACGGACTCAAATTTCTGTTCGCAGTCAGAACGGTCCTTGGCGTAGGACAAGGCTAAGTTATTTTCTAAAGCCATGCCTTGAGCGCTATACAAAACGCACACTAATATCAAAATAAAAGTTTTCATTTTTCCCCACCCCGCAAAGAAAAATGCACCGAATCGTGAGGAGAATAAATTAAATTTTCGTTAAGAGAAAAAGAGTGATCTTGGAGACGGTTCTGTTTGAAAAGTTTTCAAGAGGGTTAGCGGTTATGCTATGTATGTGGGCCTTTGTTCGTAATTATCGCCTACGACCTTATGGAAACTTTCGCCGACAACTTTATCGTAGCGGAGCGGTAATTTGTGGCATTTTTCGCCGGCTGGGACGTCACGTGCATTTTTCACGGAGTCCGTTGAGTCTTCGACATAGGTTTTGTCGAACTCGCATTCCTGGGCTAAAATTCTCGCTTCAACTAAAAACCAACAATGTTCCATAAAAACTCCTTCTTTAGGAAACCAAAATAATTTTGTTGAGATAGATGTAACGAAGTTTTTTACCAAAGGCGTGTTTGGTTTTAGTCAAAGGGGGGGATATGCAAAGATCCAATGGAATCTTGACGTTGATCTGACAGGTCCTTCGCTTCGCTCAGGATGACACAAAAGGCTACTGGGTTAACCCTGCAGCCTTTTGAAGCTCATCAAATTTATTTACAGATCGCTTCGATAAAGGTTTGCTCGTTTTCACAACCAGAAACCAAAAGAAACTTTCCCTTATTAATATCAAGGGACCAAATATGGGAACCTATACGGTCATTTCCTTCATCATCTTTCCCGCAAATCACGGTGTCCTTCATCAGCTCTATTTCATTGGCTGTTTCACCACCAGAGTAGACAACGTCTTCCATAGCTTTCCATTGAAAGTCTTGCCCGTCATGCTCTGATAAGACCAGGTTAAAAGTTAAAGGTGTGGCATTTTCCATCACCCCTTCCGCAATCAAATCAAATCCAGCACATTGCCAATTCATCGCAGAGGACTTCATTGCAGAGTCCGCGTTGGCTAGGCCAGTAAATATCGTTAACGTAATAACTGTAAGTAATTTCATAAATCTCCTCGTTCTAAATAAAGTTTATTTCCAAATTGCGAATGGAACATATATTTTTAACAAGTGAATGTCTTCAATAAGTTGATTTAAAACTTATTGTTAAAAAAAATGCATCTAACTTGACGTAACCTGTACAAAATCAAATCTTGTTAACAAAGGCTCCGAAAATGGTGGTCAGAGAGGGAATTGAACCCCCGACACGAGGATTTTCAGTCCTCTGCTCTACCGACTGAGCTACCTGACCATCGGAAATAAAGAGACAATATAGCTACAAAAACCGCACTCTTAAGTCAAGGGTGCGGCCTCACTTTGACGGAACTTATTTCAAAGCTTGTTCAAGATCCCAAAGGAGATCTTGCAGGTCTTCGATTCCCACACTCAGGCGAACCAAATTATCGGAAATTCCAAGGGCTTTACGATTTTCAACGGGCACACTGGCATGTGTCATAATCGCAGGGTGCTCAATCAGCGATTCCACTCCGCCCAAGCTTTCTGCCAGCGCAAAAATTTTCACTTTTTCCAAAAACTCTCGCGATTCTTTCATCCCGCCTTTGATGTAAAAAGTGATCATCCCACCAAAGCCCGACATTTGTTCTTTTGCCAGAGCATGTTGAGGGTGGCTAATTAAACCTGGGTAAATCACTTTTTCAACGCGGCTGTGGCCTTCCAAAAATGTGGCGACAGCCTTCGCGTTGGTTTCGTGGGTGCGCATGCGAACGGGCAAAGTTTTTAAACTGCGCATACAAAGAAAAGCATCAAAGGTGGATTGAATTCCACCCATGGAGTTGCTTAAAAAAGCAATTCGCTCTGCCAGATCCTGACGGTTGGTCACCAATGCGCCACCCACCACATCGCTGTGGCCGTTGATATATTTGGTGGTCGAGTGAACAACCACATCGGCTCCCAACTCGAGGGGACGTTGAAAGTAAGGACTCATAAACGTGTTATCGACAACGGAAATGATATTTTTTTTCTGAGCCAAGGCGCAGTGTTTGCGAATATCCACAAGTTTTAACATGGGATTTGTGGGAGTCTCGATCCAAATGAGTTTTGTGTTCGGCTTGATGGCCTTTTCGAAGTTTTCAGGATTCGTGAGATCGACAAAAGAAAAATCGATGCCGTTGTGGCGCAAAACTTTATCAAAAAGTCGAAACGTACCACCGTACATATCATCGCAGGCCACAACGTGGTCGCCAGCTTTTAAAACATGCATCACAGTGGTGGTGGCTGCACAGCCCGAAGCAAAAGCAAAACCGTACTTGCCAGATTCCAAACTCGCCAAGCAATCTTCGTAGGCCTTGCGCGTGGGGTTGCCTGTGCGGCTATACTCGTAACCCTTGTGAACACCTGGAGACTCTTGCACGTAAGTCGAAGTCAAATAAACCGGCGTCATAATTGCACCGGTGGTGTGATCGTGATTTTGTCCCGCATGGATAGCGCGAGTGGCGAATTCTACTTTGCGATCGATATTTTTCATAGGTCCTCTGTTAATTCAAAAAATGGCTCATGTAATCAAGCAGGTCAATTTTTGTAATCAAACGGGTTTTTTGCGATGGATCTTTTACCAACGCAATAAAACCTTTTTGGAAATGCGTCGAAAGATGTTCGAGATTGTCTTCCAGATCCACCCAAATAATGTTTCCCTTGATCAAATGAATGATGGGCTCGGTGGGCTTTAGCTTTCCGGTGGCGAGAGGAAAGATTAAATCCGACTCGTCGAGAATCCCCACAATTTGCCCGTCAGAATAGACGGGAACTTGTGAAATATTATTGTCCTTTAGCAAACTCACAACTTCCATCACGGTTTGTCCAACTTTGACCGAGATTAAATCAGGTTGAGTCATCTTGCCGAGCATATCGCGCACGGAGTTTGTGCGCATCGGTGACGGCAAAAAGTCGTTGTCCTTCATCCAATCATCGTTAAAGGCTTTGCTCATATAAGCACGCCCGCTATCTGGCATCATTACTAAGAATGTCATCGGTGTTGTAAACTTTTCGGAATATTTAATGGCTCCGGCGAGTGCCAAGGCACAAGACGGGCCCACGCAAATTCCTTCCTTGGCGACAATTTCACGAACCATGGTGAAGGATTCTTTGTCGGAAACCTGCACAAAGTCATCGATGATATTTAAATGAACATTATCGGGGAGCATGTCCTCGCCAACACCCTCTACTTTGTAAGGCGCGGCAGGAGTTTTGGCTTCTTTGAAATAAAAAAGATCGTACAGAATACTTCCAATAGGATCGGGGCAAAGAATTTTTATTTTTGGATTTTTTTCTTTGAGGTAGCGTCCCACACCCGAAATAGTGCCGCCAGTTCCTGCGCCCGCGACAAACACATCAAACTTGCCATCGGTTTGTTCCCAGATTTCCGGGCCTGTGGTTTCGTAGTGCTGACGGGTATTGTCGGGATTGTGATATTGGTTTGTAATAAAACTGTTCGGCGTGATTTCACCAAGTTTTTTGGCAACATTTAAATAACTGCGAGGGTCGTCGTGATCCACTGCTGTTGGAGTGATGACCACCTTGGCCCCGTACGCGCGTAGCACAGCTCGTTTTTCTTCGCTGATTTTGTCGGGCATCACAAAAATAGCTTTGTAACCTTTTACCGCAGCTACAAGCGCAAGACCCATCCCGGTGTTTCCCGAAGTGGCTTCGATGATCGTGCCTCCGGGTTTAAGTTCCCCACGTTTTTCGGCACCTTCAACTAAAGCCAGCGCAATGCGATCTTTCACGCTCAAGCCGGGATTAAAATACTCAAGTTTCGCAAGAAACGTGTGCGGACTTCCTTTCGGAATGACTTTATTCAGTTTAACGATAGGGGTGTTGCCAATGGTTTCGAGAATTGAATTGTAAATCATTCGTTGTCCTTTTAAAGGTCCTGATTGATTTCAGGGCGGGGGTTGAAGGCGAGCACCTCTGTAAGTCGGTCCACCTTTTCCGCAGTGTATTGCATACCGAGCTTGTGCATCAATTCCTTAACTAATTTTTCATCGCTTGTCTCTTTTAAAAGCTCGTCGACAAGCCGCTTATAGGTGGAAAGAGTTTGGTTTTTTTGCTTCGACATTGGCCCCCCAGGTTGGGAGCACGATAAAAGAGGATGGGGCAGGATTCAAAGGGCAATGCAGCAACTGGTGTTACTGCGTGATGATCTCAACGGCAGTGATTTTGACTGGCGATTTGGGCTTCATCATCGTGTCGGTTGGCACCCGGGAGATTTTTTCCACAACGTCCATGCCGGATTCCACTTCAGCAAAGATGGTGTATTTCTTGTTGAGGCGTTCATCGGCGGCTGTCGTAATAAAAAACTGACTGCCGAAGCGATTGTCTTTGGGAGAGAGCTTGGACATAGCGACAAGACCGGGTCGGTCAAAGGTGGACTCGTCGACGTTTTCATCAAAAATATAGTACCCTGGCCAGCCTCGGCCCGTTCCCCATTGGCAGCCCATGTAAATTCCAAGCTTAGGAGTTACGCGATGAACAATTTGCCCATTGTAAAACGGGCGCATGGCTTTCTTGCCTTCTGTATCCACAAAGCGCTGCTCGCCCTTGGCAAGCTTTACAAAATTATCCACGGTTTTTGGCGTCTTTTTTGGAAGGAAACGGATTTTAATAGTTCCAAAACTGGTCACAATTCGCGCATGAGTCTGGGCCTGTGCAACAGTGTGCAGCGACATTAAAAAGAAAACGCACAGAAATAATCTCATTCTTCTATTTTAAGTTGGGCCCGCAAAGGGTCAAGCTTATTCAAAAGAGATTTCTGCGCTAATAGCAGGTCCTTCAGTGTTTGCAGCAAGACTTTAGGACTGGTTTGCAGGACCGAGGAAATCTTGTCGATCTCGTGGGAGTCCACTTCGATGCGTGGTTTTGCCGATTGCGAGATTAAAATAAGTAATTGCTGATGGGACCGCAGGCTGACGTAATTCATCTCGATCTGTGCGCAAAGCTCTGCGGGTTGATGATCTTGCAAAGCCTGGCAAAGTCCGTGCACATTGGGGGTCGTCGGAAAGACACCCTCATCCAGAGCAGCCAGTTGCAGGGTGAGTTCGGTATGCAAGAGTCCACCATGATTCTTTTTTAAGTCTAACGATGTTGGAGAGTCGATAAGAAGTTTATTTTGGATGTCCCTGAGCTGTAGCTTGTCCTGACTTGAAAGAGGGCGGGGGGAAAAGAGCGGGACGGGGGGTGTACTTGGCAGAAAGCGATGACATAAATAGGCTTGGCGCTCCCAGGCTTCTGCCTTTTCGTTCAGATAATTTTTAAGGTCGTCCACCGATAACAGAAGGGGTCCGGCACTGCCGCTGGGGCGCAGGCGTAAATCGATATGGTATAAAGTTTGACCACTATGGGGCGAATTTAAAAAATGAATAAAGCGCCGTGCCGCTTTAAAGTGCGCTTCGGTGAGTTCTTCATTGGTGATAAAAATAAAATCAAGATCGGAAGTGAGCCCCATTTCTCCCGAAGCCCACTTGCCAAGGGCCAGAACCTGAACTTTCACCTTAAACTTTTCGCATAAAATGTTTAATAAAGTCTCAACAATGGTGTCTGCCGTTTTTGATAAATGGGCGGTGAGCTGTTGCGAATCGCGGTGTTTTAAAAAACGCGACGAATGGATCAGATCGGAGAGTAATTTATAATCTTGCGCAGAGTTGTAAAACTGATCTTCATCATCGGCGTCGAGTGAAACATTTTTGAGCAAAAAACTATCCACAAGCTCCGGGCGGTGAATCAAAATTTGCGACAAAAAGGGAGAGCAGGAAAAAATCCAAAGCATTTCTTCGAGGAGCGTTGGGTTTTGATTAAATAGTGTAAAAAAACTGGTCTTTGCTTTGATCGCTAAAAGAAATTGTTGCAGATGTTTGAGTGTCAGGGCCGGATCGACGGCGAGAGTTTTTAACTGCAACAAAATATTTTTAAAAAAAAGCTGACGTTCGTGTTCATCTCGCAATTTAGATCTTGATTGAATTTTCGTTTGTACTAACTCTGACCAGGCCCGCAGAGAGTCTTCATTCAAATTTAGAGCTTTAAAATCGGCATCTAGGTTTTCAATATTTGTTTGCGGCTGGCGGTAAGGCTTTAAAAATTGGTCAACGATGGTGGCAATCCGATCGGCACGAATCAAGAACTCCTTCTTTAGTTCGGCATTTACTAACTGAGAAGGAGCCAAATCGTAAGTGTGTTGATCATTTTCGGCATGCAAAAGATTTTCGATTTCCCGGAAAAACCAATAGCTTTCCCTCAGGGTCTCGCAGTCCGTAGCGTCGAGATGTTTGGCGGTGGCCAATTCATTTAATGTCACCGTCATCGAACCCGAAATCAGCGACTTATTCTTACCGCCGTGGATGAGTTGTAGCGCGTGCACAAGGAGTTCAAGATCGCGAATGCCCCCTTTACGAAATTTGAGGTTGAGCTCGCTGGTATTAAATTTGTGGTGTTGAATTTTTTTTCGCATGCCATAGAGATCATGAAAGAGAGTGAGATCGATGTGTTTGCGAAACGCATATTTTTGGCAGAAAGAAAGAATCTTTTCTTTCAGTGGCGTGGGTCCAAGGGGTATGGACTGACGAATCAGTGCAACACGCTCCCAGGTTTCACCTTGATAGCCGTAATGATTGGTCATCGTATCAAAACTGATAACAAGAGGACTCGATGATCCGCCGGGACGCAAATCGAGATCCACGCGATAACAAAAGCCCGAGGCGCGAACCTCGCTAACGTGGTTTAAAAAGCGGCGAACTTTTTTAAGCATTTCCTTTGGGGGATCTTCATCAGAGACAAAAAAAATATCTACATCCGAGCTCAAGTTGAGTTCGAAAGCGCCCAACTTTCCCATGGCGATGAGACAAATGTTTTCCTTATCGAGTCCATGCTCGACCCAAATCTGCGACAGGATCTGCACGGTGACCTCAGACCACTCTTTGCAAACATCCTCTGGCGACTTTGTTTTATGAAAGGTACAAAGTGCGGCGTTAACCCAGGCGGTGTGACGCCTCATTCGCACGGTGTCGGCGAATTTTAAATTTTGAGCCTTCGTATGACTTTCGAGAATCCGAACATAACGATCAATTGCGGGCGAGGCATCACGCCCCGCTTGAATCTGTTGTGGCGTCCAATCCTTTAGCGTAGAAATGGAGACCATTGGGGCCGGTAGTAAGTGTGCTGATCAAAGGTGAGTCGATATTCATTTTTGCCATCCACACTGACCACGTAGAGTTGATACTTTCCGGAGCGGTCGCTACGGAATAGAATAAAACGCCCATCGGGTGAAAACGAAGGGTCTTCGTTGTTCGCTCCGCGGCCACTGGATTTTTGTGCAGAAGTGAGCTTTTGCAAATTTTTGCCGTCGGCATCGACAATAAATATATCAAAATGTTTTTCGGTACCGCCGGCAAAAGCGATACGTTTTCCATCGGGCGACCACGCGGGGCTTGCGTTGTAGTGACCTGCGTAGGTGAGGCGAGTTGTGGCACCGGAGTTGAGATCCAAAACATACACCATGGCTTTTCCACTGCGATCCGACGAAAACGCCAAACGGTTGCCATCGGGACTGACGGCAGGCTCCACATTCATGGCGCCACGGGGGCCACTAGTGAGTTGTTTTTTGTCTTTGCCGCCCAGGGAGATGCGATACAGGTCGGAGGTTCCGCTATTGGGGCTAATTCGAACGACCGCGTTTTTTTGATCGGGCATAAAGCTGGCTGTAGAGTTCGTACCACGTTCGGAAGAAAGGATCATGCGCTGCTGTGTTTTGAGATCGAAAATAAATAGATCTAAATTTCGCATTTTAATTTTTGAATGGTAGTTGTACGCCGAGTAGGCAATGTAACGTCCATCGCGAGACCACGAAGGTGAAACCGAAGCGTTGTTATGACGGGTCATCTGCTGGGTATTGGCGCCATCCCAATCCATGATAAAAATTTCTTTGGAAGGCGGCTTGGTCGATCGACTTGTCACAATTTTGGTTAAAAAGAAGGGCTTCTTACCGGTGAGTCTCTCTAAAAGATCATTGCAGAACATATGAGCCACCGAGCGCGTGTCGCGCAAAGGAGCCGAATAACTCTTAGCGATGACAAGCTCCATCCTGGGCACGTTGTAAACGTAACCATCAAAGGTGATGCGATCGCCGACAATATTAAAACCGGTTTTGATTAAAAATTCCGTGTTGATCGACTTCCAAGCATCATATAAAAAGCCGTTGGCTTCCACCGGGTGTGGACGAAGTCCTTTTTCGTTGGATTCTAAAAACGATTTAGAATCTTGAACTTGAAAGTATGAAGAGACTGTTAAGTCTTTTTCTAAAACGTCCTGAAGTTCCTTTTCCTGCGCAAGATATTGTTTGGCTAAACTTGGGGTGCCCAGAAAGCGAATCTGGGGAATGGCGGCGTTGCTCTTTTTAACCTGCGCCAGGCCCACGTTCAGATATGTTGTGCTTGGCTCTTGCGCGTGGGCAACCGTTGTCACTAGCGCAACCGAACACAATAGAAACCACAATTTACACATAATCACCTCTTACTCTGGAAATCTTAACTCAATCCCCTGCGATTTAAAATAACTAATCAAGTTTTCTGGAGGAATGGGAAATGGAACCGAGTTCACGATAGCTTGCAGAGCCTCATTGTCGAAGTCTTTATTTCCCGACGAGCGGATTAATTTCTTTTCGAGAATTTGACCGTTTTCGTCAAAGCGTAAAAAAATCGCCGCCGTGAGGTTTTTGTCGGTGAGCCATTCAGGCAGATGCCAATTCTTTTTGATATGCAGATCAAGATCACTGAGATATCGGTTGTATTCGATCTTCTCAACCCCGGTAAGGGAGTTTCCTTCGCTCACGCTATTGCCCTTTACAGAAACGCCTTCGGGTTTGCTGGCATCGACCGCTTTGCTCTTTTTTATTCGCGAAAGGGCACTCAATCTTTGCAGGGCCGCACTCTGCTGATCCCTGAGATCGGATTTTTTCGGTTTGTCCGTAGGTTTTTCGCTCGGTTTTTCTGCCGGCTTGTCGGCAACTTTCACCGGCGGCTTGGGTTCTGGCTTTGCTTCTTTCACAGGCTCGGCTGGTTTTTCTGGAGCAGGCTTTTCCTCACCAGGCGGCCCAAGTTGCGGGTCTACGTCGGGAAGTGCCACAAAATCCACGCGCACCGCGCGGATGTGTTCCACCCGCTCCGTGGGAAACAATACGATTTTTACAGCCATCACGAGAAAAAGCGAAAGATGCAGGGCTAACGAGATTAAGAAATATTTGAAGTCCGAATTATCTTTCATTGTACTGGCTCATTATTTGGCTCATTTTTTGGCTTATTTGGGAAGAGTGACCAAGCCCACGTTTTCGATTCCAGCGGCTTTCACTTCAGCAATCACTTCGGCGACCAATCCATAATCTACACTTTTATCGGCTTTGATATAAACTTGCTTCTGTTTTTGAGTTTTAAAATGGGCTTTCAACTTCGTATTTAAGTTTGTGCTCGCCACAGCTGTGGAGCCCCAAAAGATTTTTTTATTTGCTTTGATGGTTAAAATTAATGGCTCTGATTTGGTTTCAATGCCCGCAGTGGCAGTGCGTGGAAGCTGAATATCTATCCCTTGTTGCATCATCGGTGCTGTGATCATAAAAACGACTAAAAGAACAAGCATCACGTCCACAAGTGGAGTGACGTTGATTTCGCTCAAAACCATTCGCGATGAGTTTTTTTGTGGTGCTATTGCCACGACTAGGCTCCTTTAAAAAAATTGCGACGGGCAATGTTTAAAAAATCGGAGCTAAAACCATTGAGCTGATTTTCGAGGCGCTTGATTTTGTTGATAAGGTAATTATAAAAAATCACGGCAGGAATCGCAGCAAACAGCCCCATGGCTGTTGCAAAGAGAGCTTCAGAAATTCCCGGTGCCACCACGGCTAAACTTGCAGAGCCAGACTGGGCAATATCCTGAAACGAATTCATAATTCCGATAACAGTTCCTAAAAGACCAATAAACGGCGCCGTGCTCCCAGTGGTGGCGAGAATGCTCAACTGGCTTTCTAAAATAGCGACCTCTTCGTCGTTGGCTTTGCGCAGAGTGCGCTCGAGGTTTTCCATTCCAGTCATCATGGCACCCGAGGCCTGCTGAGTGCTGATCACGCGCTCGATCTCCTGGTAGCCTGATTCAAAAACTTTGGCGAGAGGGCTTTCGATATGCGGTTCTAGTTGCGAATTGATTTGCTGCAGATTGGGAGCTTTCCAAAAAACATCCAGGAAGGCATCGTTTTTTTGCGAGATTTTCGCGAACTGGTTTTTCTTTTTAAAAATAATCAACCAGTTCCACACAGAAAGACCAATCATGGAAAGCAGAAGCAGTTGCACAACAATGCCTGCGTTGGCAATTCCGTGAAGCAAATGGTTCGTGGTGGGTGTGGTGTCGACGATGGGAGCGGCAAAGGCAGAATGAATAATCATGCTTTAAGGGTAAACGCTTCTTGCGTCCAGCGCGAGTCGCGGCGCATGATCGCCGCGAATTAAAAAAGTGATCGAAAAATGAGCTATCCGTTAGTGATAAAAGGTAAGAGATCGTTGTGCTCGTTGCGGTAAATAGAAAAGGCATCGGACATTTTTTTTCCAAATTGATCGATGCCCTCTTTAAATTCTCCAAATCCATTGCCATCACCAAATTGCATGTATTCAGTTCTTGGCACACCCATTCCGTTCATGATGGATTGTAAAAGTTGTTTGTACGGTCGTCCCACTTCTGTATACGAAAGTTTTCGCGGTTGCGAGTAATCGACATAGTAGCCAGTTTTAAACGCTCCTCCGCCACGACCAAAAAGAATGGCTGGCATGCAGAGAGTGCTATGCCCAGTGGTCCAATTGCCAAGTTCGTTGGTGCACAGAACCGTGCTGTTGTCTAAAAGCGTACCTCCCTGAGGATCGGGGGTTGACTGCAGCACTGTTGCTAGTTTTAACATCTTTTTAATTCCCCATGCCTGGCGATCAGCAGCGAGATCACTAGAAGCACATTCGTGGTGTAGCCCCCCGGCACTCGAAGTGCTAATAGGAAGATCAGACCACACACTGTTTTCCATATGAACTATGCGAGTTAGATCGCATAAAAATGCCATTTTAATCATCTCAATATAGTTATCAAAAAGTACACTGGTACTGACAATTCCCCATTTTGTATCGGAAGGAAACTGGTACGTGTTTCCTTGTTGGTTGACTTCGATCGGAAGGGAGGGAACCGTGCATTTAGGGCCCAAGCCCGCAATGTTAGCTTGGACTTTCTGTTGAACTTCCTGAAAACCTGTCATGTAGCGATCCAAAAGAATTTTGTCACTTGAAGACAAACGTCGATTACCCTCAAGACTTTTGAGGTCTGAGTAGACTCTATCTACAATGAGTTTGGAGTTTGTATTGTTTTGTGTGGCGTTACCTGTGTTGGTAACGATAAAACTTCCAAAAAGCTGGTTAAACACTGCAAGATCGCCTTTGAGGTTTGTAGAGTTGATGCGGACGCCATTGACGCGATCAAAAGACATTCCCGAACCACCAATACGCAACGCTTTTTGTTTTATTATTTCACCAGGTTTATAAACACTCGCGGATTGCTCCATGATGATATCGATGGATTTTCCAAAAATGGGATTTCGGAAACCTGAGTGGGAACCACAGAGAACCGACGCATTGTGTCCTTGGTAGTTACCGCCAGTGAGCGAGAGGCCCTTAAATAAATTCATGTGGGGATACATAGAAACAAATGAAGAGTCCACGACGCGGGAAATACCCCCGCCGAACGAGCTTAAAGTTTTATACCGCGTAGAATGCTCTCCCGGAACAGTAACGAGGCCTGCGGGATCAGTAATTGGAACTAGTTGATGACGATCGATTCCCAAGTAACCGATGTAAACAACACTGCGAACCTTTTTTCTCGCAGCTTGAGCGGCTGCTTCGCGAGGCATCAGAGATAGAAGTGGTGGTAGAGCTAAAAATGTTGATCCTGCACCGACTAAAAATTGTCGACGTGATACGAGTCTGTCTTGGATATTTTTTTTACTAAGTTTCATAGCATTAGTATCGGTTTTTTTTACCTTATTCATTATGAAAAATTAGGATAAGTCTCGATATGGCACTGACCAGAGCTCAAAATGAGACATTCTGTCTGAGAATAGAAAAAGATTAATCAATGACCAGGTAATTGGCATTTTTAGGCAGTGATTGGATTTGGTCGCGTTTGATGGGGCCAATAAATACAGGAACGTGCAAACCGACAAATGTATCCGTAAGTTCTTGCGTGCTGCTCTTAAAAATTTCGGGTCGAAGCCAAATTCCACTCATGTTGATGAGCAAAAAATTTTCCAAAGCAAAACTTTGCAGAGCCCGAAAGCGAATCAAATAGGCCTGACCGGCACCGAGTGCCAATTGGCCGTCATAGTAACGCACGTCTTTTAAAAACCCATCGCTGACGGCAAGAACCAGTATGCGCTTGGTTAATTTATTTTCTTTTAAAAAATCGTAGAGGACTTTTGCAAACGTAGGGCCTTGTGCTTCCGTCAAAAAAATAAGGTTGCCGTCACCGGGTTTGAATTCGTTCAGCAGGAGGAAAGAGTCTCCTTGCTTAACCTTCAAAACACCTTCGTGGGATACAATGTGAGCCCACTTCGCGGGTGGCAGAATCTGCCCCGGCGAGCTGACAAAACTTTGAATCCACGGCGTGGGGTCGAAAGAATTGCTCGAGTTTTGTGCAAGGCTGTAAAAGATAAACCAGGCAAAAACAGGCGTAATTAACGCAATACTAAAGATAAAAAGGGACTTTCCGTAAAATTTAAAGTTCATAAAGCATTGATTTTCATGGATAAGTTACAAACTGGGACGGCTCACTAAATACGACTAAAAAATACCTATTTATTGACCAATTGAAAACTTAATGAAATAACTCCTCTATAAATATGGAACCTACTAAAAAGCGAGATCTTTGTGAACAAGATTCATAGAAAACTGGAATATGCGCTGATCGCCTTAAAGCACATGAATCAAAAACGCCCGGGTGAGCTCACAACAGTCAAAGAAATTTGCCAAAAATATGCAACGCCTTTTGATGCCACAGCCCGAGTGATGCAGCAGATGGTGCAGGGGCAATTTTTAAAATCAGAACAAGGCGCCTACGGCGGCTATGTGATTCAAAGAGATTTGAGTAAGCTGAGCTTACGTGAAGTGATCAGTTGCGTGGTGGGACCCGTGGAAATCGCCAAATGCATGGTCGACCCAGCCACTGAATCTCCCTGCGAAATTCGCGAGACCTGTAACATCATGACACCGATCACGCTACTCAACGAAAAGCTGGTGCGCTTTTACGAGGAAATCAACATTCTTGAGCTTCTTTCAGCAGAAAAGAAATCGACGGAAAAAAAGACCATTGTGACTAGCACGACTCCAACCTTGGTTGAGGCTGCGCCATGAGTGGTGATAATCCCGCCTTGGACATCGGCCAGTACAAATACGGTTTTGTCACCGACATCGAAACCGACTCCATTGGCAAAGGCCTTAACGAAGATGTGATTCGTTTTATTTCACAAAAAAAACAAGAACCTCAGTGGATGCTCGACGAGCGTTTGAAGGCATTTGATTATTGGAAAACTTTGAGTGTTCCCGACTGGGCAGAGTTTAAAATGACGCCCATTGATTTTCAGGATATTTCTTATTTTTCTGCGCCTAAAAAGCCCATCGAAAAAAAGAAAAGCCTTGATGAGTTGGATCCGGAGCTTTTAAAAACCTTTGAGCGCCTTGGAATTCCGCTCTCAGAGCAAAAGCGAATCAGTGGTGTGGCCATCGATGCTGTGTTTGACAGCGTGTCGGTAGGAACGACTCACAAAGAAGAGCTCGCCAAGCATGGTGTTGTGTTTTGCTCGATCTCCGAAGCTATCAAAACCCACGAAGACATCGTTAAAAAATATTTTGGCTCCGTGGTGCCCTACAAAGATAACTTTTACGCGGCCCTCAATGCTGCCGTTTTTACAGATGGATCCTTTGTATACATTCCAAAAGGTGTGCGTTGTCCGCTGGATTTATCCACGTACTTTCGAATCAACGCCGAAGAAACCGGGCAGTTTGAACGAACTTTGATCATTGCCGAAGAGGGCAGTTTTGTGAATTACCTCGAAGGCTGCACGGCGCCCATGCGCGATTCCAATCAGTTGCACGCGGCGGTTGTGGAGCTTGTGGCCATGGCTGATTCAGAGATCAAATATTCTACGGTGCAAAATTGGTACACTGGAGACAAGCAAGGGCGCGGAGGTATTTACAACTTTGTTACCAAACGTGGCAAATGTGTTGGGGCGCGTTCGAAAATTTCTTGGACGCAGATTGAATCTGGTTCTGCCATTACGTGGAAGTATCCAAGTTGCATTCTGCAAGGCGATGAATCGCAAGGGGCGTTTTATTCCGTGGCGCTCACGCACGATTACATGCAGGCCGATACTGGAACAAAAATGATCCACATCGGAAAAAACACCAAGAGCACAATTCTATCTAAAGGAATTGCCACTAATTTTTCGCGCAATAATTATCGAGGCTTAGTAAAAATTATGCCAAGCGCCGAAGGTGCCCGAAATTACTCGCAGTGTGACTCTATGTTAGTAGGTGATCGTTCGTCGGCGAACACCTATCCGTATTTAGAAGTAAAAAATAACAGTGCGATTTTAGAGCACGAAGCCTCCACCTCGCGAATCAGTGAAGATCAGATCTTTTATTTAAAATCGCGAGGAATCGAAACCGAAGAAGCAATATCGTTGTTGGTGAATGGCTTTTGTAAAGATGTATTTAAACAGCTGCCACTTGAGTTTTCAGTAGAAGCTGTGAAGTTGATCGAAATGAAACTCGAAAATAGTGTGGGTTAAAGATGTTAGTAATTAAAGATCTTCATGTTGAAGTTGATGGGAAAGAAGTTTTAAAAGGTATTACTTTAACGGTGAAGGCCGGAGAAGTGCACGCCATCATGGGGCCCAATGGCTCGGGAAAAAGTACGCTTTCCAAGGTGATCGCTGGCCACCCTGCTTACCAAGTGACGCAAGGAACTATTGAGTTTGAAGTGAATTTTAAAATGAAAAATTTATTGGAACTGAGTCCCGAGGAAAGAGCGCGCGAGGGAGTATTTCTTGCTTACCAGTATCCCATCGAAATTCCTGGGGTGAGCAACTTTGATTTTTTAAAAACGGCCTATAACTCCGTGGCCAAACACCAAGGCTTCGCCGCCGCGACCGATGAAGACTTTGGTCGACTGTTGAAAAAGAAATTGGACATCGTAAAAATGAACGAATCTTTTATGGAACGACCGGTGAATCTGGGATTTTCTGGCGGAGAAAAAAAGAAGAACGAAATCATTCAGATGGCTGTTTTATCACCGCGCTTGGCGTTTTTGGATGAAACGGACTCAGGGCTCGATATCGATGCACTTAAGGTTGTTTCCGAAGGCGTCAATCAGTTGCGCACCAAGGAGAACGCCTTTGTTTTAGTCACCCATTATCAGCGTTTGTTAAATTACATCATACCTGATCATGTACATGTGCTAGCCGACGGAAAAATTATTAAATCTGGTGGTAAAGAGCTTGCTCAGCAACTCGAAAGCAAAGGTTATGAGGGGTTGATTTAATGGACTTGGTTTCCACGGCGAGCACTCTAAAAAACTTTTTACAGAATCCTCCTGGGAAGTCCCAGGAAGATTGGAAGTACACAGAGTTTAGTTTTTTTAAAAAACAGGACTATGTACTTTCAACAGCTTCGGAGAGTAATTCGGCTCAGTACTTTGCCGAAGAGAAGAAAATTGTTATTACGCTTCGCTCGCCTTTTTCGAAAGAGTGGGTTTTGCAAAACTTGCCCCAAGGCCTGCGGATTACAACAGACGACTTACAAAAAACTCCAGATCTTGGCGGCTATTTTGATAAAATTGATGCCCAACTTCCGATCACGCGATCCAAACTGGTCTTCGATGAGACGTTTGATTCTTCCTTGCTCGTAGAACTTGTTTTGCATGGTAAAGAGACCATGGCGCCACAACACCAGTTTGTAAATAAAAGCGTTCAAGTTGTTTTGAAAAAAAGAGCCAACGTTCAGTTGGTAGAGAAAACCTATTTGAATCAAAAGCAGTTTGTAAACATGAGTATTCAGTACTTTTTAGAGGAAAACTCAAAACTCGAACTTTTAAAAGTCGAAAAAGGCCAAGCCGACGGGCGGGGTTGCCAGACAAGCTACTTCTCTTTGTCGCAAAATTCTGAGGTACAGGCGACAACCGCTATTATTGGCGGTGAGTGGTCGCGCCACAACTTGCATGCTCACCTAATGGGAAAAGATGCCAGAGCCCAGTTTTTATCTGCCAGTGTTCTCAGTAATTCTGAGTATGTGGATCACCATACCTGGATCGACCACAAGGTTGGTAACACCCAAAGTATGCAAAGATACGTCAATGTTATAAATGATGAGGCCCATGCCGTTTTTAATGGTCGCGTTTTTATCCATAGAGATGCGCAAAAGTCGTCGGCTGAGCAAAACAATAGGAACCTTTTATTGTCGCAAAAAGCGCGCATCGATACCAAGCCCGAATTGGTTATTGAGGCGGATGATGTGAAAGCGAAACACGGTGCCACCGTGGGTCAGCTAAATGCTGATGAGCTTTTTTATTTGCGCAGCCGAGGTATCAGTAAAGATCAAGCGCAAAGCATGCTGATGAAAGGCTTTGTAAATGATATCGCAGATCGCCTTTCTTCGAGATTTAAAGGGATCTTCTTGCACGAGATGGCTTCGGCGGTGAAAGCGACTGTATATGAGTAGTTTTGATGTGCGAAGTTTCCGCGCGCAGTTTCCGCAGCTTCAATCAAAAATTCAAGGACAGGACTTAGTCTATCTGGATAGCGCAGCCACCTCTTTAAAGCCACTGCGAGTGGCGGACCGCCTGCACAAATATTATCTTAACGAAGTGGCCAATATTCACCGAGGAGCGCATTTTTTAAGTCGCCAAGGGACAGAAAACTACGAAGCGGTGCGTGCACAAACAAAAAAACTCATTAACGGGGACCAAGGCGAAGTTGTGTTCACTCGCGGGGTAACGGAGTCCATAAATCTTTTGGCTTACAGTTTTGGTTTTGAGCATCTCGGTTTGGGTGATGTGATTTTATTAACGCCCTTTGAGCATCATTCCAATATTATTCCGTGGAAAATTTTATCCGAAAATACTGGCTGTCACATTGAGCTTCTTGATTTTGATAGCAGTGGCAATATCACCGAGGCCGCTTTGAATCGCGCATTTAGTAAAAACGTAAAGCTCGTATCGATGATGCTCTATTCTAATGTGACCGGTGTGCGCTTAAATGTGGAGCCGGTTTTGCAAAAAGCCCGCTCTATTGGAGCGCTGACCCTGATCGATGCGGCACAAGCAATGCTGCACGAAACAATCGACGTGCAAAAATTGGATTGCGATTTTTTAACATTTTCCGCGCACAAGATGTTTGGCCCCTTTGGTGTTGGCGTGCTCTACGGTAAGAGTGAAATTTTTAACGAACTCCCGCCGTTTCAGGGCGGTGGCAGTATGATCTCTTCGGTATCGTGGACAAAAACCGTTTACCAAGATGCACCTTTCAAATTCGAAGCAGGCACACCAAATATAGCTGATGTGATTGCCTTTGGTGAGGCCTTATCGATGCTGGAAGAGGCTTCGGTGGAAACCTGGGTTCAGCACGGAAAAAAATTAGGCTTACAGGCGGAGCAAGCTCTTAAATCCGACCCACGCGTTCAATTGATGGGCCCCACGTATGCGGAATCTCGCAAGACAGATATTATTTCTTTTTCCTACGAGGGAGCTCATCCGAGTGACGTGGGTGAAATGTTAGACCAAATGGGTATTGCCGTGCGAGCGGGACACCTATGTGCTCAGCCACTCATGGAGTCCATGGGAGTTCCGGGAACGGTGCGCGTATCACTGGCCCCTTACAATAATGAAAACGATGTGGAAAAGTTTGTGAATGCCATGGAAAAAGTAAAGGGGATATTATGATGTTGTCTTACGAAGTGATGGTCCGTATCATGAGCACGCCAAACCCTAACGCGTATAAATTTATTGTCAATTGCGGTTTGAAAAACTCGGGCAAAGCCACTTTTAATAACGCCGAAGAGGCTGCAGGAATCACGCTGATCGAAAGCTTATTTACCGCCATGCCCGATGTGCTTCAGGCGCATGTTTTTGAAAATGTGCTAACGGTGACTTTTAATGATGGGGCTCCGTTAGATAAGCTCTCCGCCGATGTGGAAGCTATTTTAAAAACTCGCTTGCCCGTGCATGATCCTGATTTTGTGATGCCATCAGAACGAGCCGCCAAAGCGCAGAAAACCAACCTCTCGCCCGAGATGCAAAAAATCGATGAAATTTTAGATCGCACCATTCGCCCAGGCCTACAAGCCGACGGCGGAGATTTGGAAATCCTCGGCTACGAAAACCACGTACTCACTATCAACTATCAAGGAGCCTGCGGCACGTGCCCCAGCTCCATGTATGGGACGCTTGATGCCATCCAGTCGATTCTGCAAAATGAGTATGATCCTGAGTTGCAAGTGATGATTGGTTAACGTTTTTTTACTTTCTTAAATATTTCGTCTCAGAATTTAGAACGTCTACTTTGTGAACGCGGACTCGTGTCCTCGCTCGTTTCGCCTTCGGCGATCGCGTCACGCTAACGAGAGGTTCCCAAAGCAGACGTTCTAAATTCTGAGACGAAATATTTAAGAAAGTAAAAAAAGAATATACGCTTACCTGGCCTGAAATAAAAAGCTCGATGAGGCGGATTTTTTCCAAACACATGTAGCCAACGAAAGAGTTTTGAAAAATAATCTCCCGAATTGACGCGACCATTCGGTCGCAGCGACAGTAAACTTTGCTCTTTGCCTCACGAAAGAATGGGTTATTCTTTCGTATAGGATTTAGTGCGGAGTTCTCGGGGCTATTTCCGAGAATTTCTGGTTAAAAGTCTGTGCAATCTAAACTGCAAGTCGGCAACTAGAGCAGTGGTTTATTCACTCAAACTTGTCGAGCCAGTTGCTGGTACGAAGTTTTTTGAAGCGACCCTTCAGAAATATCAAATTTATTCATCAGTTCGCGCACTTTAAGCTCTTCTATTTCACGTTGGGCATCCGTGTCCTGATCATAAACAGCCTCAAACTCAAAAAACTGCCCCACTCCATCGACGTCGTCTAAATGAACCCTCACATTTTCGATAAGGTATATTTCACGATTCTTCTTAACAACTAAATTAACGCCCATTATTTGCGAAAAAAGATTTTTAATATGTTCCGTATTATCGACTTTTAAACGTCCATAGTCGCTCTTCTTTGGGCCTTCTTGATTGGGTCGAACGTACGGGATGAGGTATGAACCGTTCAGCGAAGATTCTCGAAGCTTGAAACGTCCATTTGGGACGTTGAAGTAAGTATCAATTTGTCTGTCGATTCCAATAAACTTCGCATTAAGGCGGCGACAAACTTCACGAGCTTTTTCTAAATTGGGATAGATGGCTTTAATTTCAATGTTTGGCATCTGAGTAACATCAGAGAAACCGCAACAAATGTAAAGACGCGGACTAAAAAATAAGGTTTGCGGCGCAGAAAGTGCCCGCAAAAGCTCTAAAGACCTAGCCAGTCTACAAAAGAATCCCCCAACCCAAGACCTCGCCCCTCTACTCAACAAGTACCATTTAACCGGCTCTTCGACTGCTGCTTCGGTATTTAAACTATAAAATACTATTTAACTATTTTTTGGATGTGGCGGGACTTCATGTGGGCGCGGATGATTTCTTGTTTTTCTAGATCTTCAATGGAGGGATCTAGATTGAAGACTGTGGAGGCGCCGAAAGCGTCCTCTTCGTTGTTTTCCGCAGCTCGCAAGACGAGATGTGGATTTTTTAACGGCCAGTCGACTTCGACGGTGATTTCACGGTTGTGAACGATTTGTGAATCTGCGGGTTGCTGGATTGTTTCTGAAACGACCCCGTTAATAGCGCGCACACCTTTTGGTAATTTCCAATTGAGATTAAATTCTGGCAGGGTTGAGCGCACTTGTGCGGTGAGCGTAACTTGATTTCCTGACTGCTCTTTAAACTCAATGCGAACTTGCACCGGGCCTACGGCTTTGCCCCAGAGACGGGTTTCTTCGTTGAACAGATGTGCAAATTTATTGTCATTGATGGCCGTGGAATGTTTTTGCCAAACAAATACTGCCGCGACAATGAGAGCTATGGATGTGAGCGATAGTGCGATTTTTAATTTGGACATAGGTTGCTTCCATTGAGGGTCATTGAATAGTCGGCGGGGGATGGCAACCCACTTGCAGTATCGACGCGAATATTAATCATATACCAACCAGCTGACAGCGACGTGGAGATAGTCTCACTCGCGGAGGTGGTTCCCATGGTCACGTTGGTCGTGGCCGATGCAGCAACCGAGGAGGAAGAGCTGCTTGTAAACTGATAGGAATTTCGAAAAATATAAACATCTAAATCGGCTGCGGTTGGCGTGGTGGCGTAATCAATTCTAAAACTGAAAGCTCCGCCGGGGTGGTAATAGCGATAAAAATCGTTGGAGTCGAATTGATTGGATCTTGCAGCTGTACCGTTTTCGGTGCTTCCACCTGGATTATTGGCTGCTTGGATTGTAACACTTGCTGGAGTGCAAGCACTGGACGAGGATGCTACAGCTCGCGAGTAATCGTTTTGATTGCCGCGTTGGTTTTCGCCGGTGCGCAGAGAGCTCCAGTTTGTCACACCCAAAGCCTGTTGAAGCGTGTGAAACAACCCCATGTTTCTAAAAACATAACTCGAGTTTTTAAGGCCCGTGGTCGTGCTTGTGAATATTGTCCACAGTTCGGCAAACGTTCCACTGACCGTATCAACACCGGCGCCTTCGTTAACCACATCAATGGAATCCCAAAGTAGACGCGTGATGGAAAATTCGCGAAAATTTCCTTCGCCCATTTGCGTAGGTATGTCGTTTTCTGGAGTTTCTAGATCTTCATCAAAATATACCGATGAGGAGCCGCTGATGTTTCCGGAGGTATCGCGGTAGATGGGGTTATTGAGTGTGGCCGCCTGAAAAAAGTTGGCCCAACCTTCGCCCCAGGCCAGTCGTGCATCGATGATGGCATTACCAGTGTGCGTTCCACCTGGAGAATCTGTGTCGGCAAAAACGTCTTCAATAAAATGCCCGTACTCATGGAGGATGATGGAGTTATCAAAATGATCGCAGTCGGAGCTGTTGGTGTTGCCGCCGACGCCGCCAAGTATGTAAAGCTCGCGAGCTCCAGGTAAGTAGAAACTGAGGGCGCCTGCTCCAAAATAACTTCCTGGGTTTACACCGGCATCCCAATAAATTGATACGGCGGGTGCATCTGTAAACGGAGAGCAACCGGTAAAACTGCCCGAGCAGCCAGCGGTATTAGTTAACAGGTAGAGATTGGCGCCGTAAATTTTATCTAAAATATTAAAAGCACCGCCTTTGATTTCACCAGAGGCCGTTGCGGTGAGGGTGCCAACTGAGGCACTCGCTGTTCCCGCGAGAGTTGTGGTTATGCTGTGCACATCTTGCTCTGTGGGATTATTAAGAACTCCTGCTTTCATCATGCTGTTGTAAATGCGAGAGTCGACAGAAACTGTATAGTTGTCCGCAATCTGCGGCACGATCACGCTAAAGTTACCGCTGTCGTTGGTGGAGCCACACTGAATTTCGCTCCCACTCGAATTATAAATAACGACCTGTGCTTGTCGAATGGGCAAATTGGGGGTGGCAATGGTGCTGTTGATAACGCCATTACCATTGATGCGAAACTCGTAATTTGCAGAACCCGTGATCGTGATTGTGCTACCGGTAAACGATCGCACAGTTGTGCATCCGGCATCTAAACTTGTGCTCGATGAACTCCCAGATTCAGAACTGGAACAGGCAGCAAAAAGAAAACTGACAACAACGAGGAGTAAAACATTCAAGCGCATACCGGTTTATCGGGATGGCAAGAGTTGAAATGAAGTCTATATCTGCAAAAATCGAATTAAATCTTGCTTCGACCAAGAGAGTGTTTCATTATGGTATACGACATGGAACTCAGTTTAAATTCAGACATTAATTTAGGAAATGACAGCTTTCATGTACAAACTGAAGATTGGGGAGTTGCGAGTCCCTATATTGTGAGTCGAATTTATAAAAACGGCGCAGTTTTAAAAAGTATCAAAACTCCGTACTCTGAAATCGTTGATGCACCGATTTGGGACAAACAAGCCGTTGAGTTAGCAGTAAAATCCCAACACGATCAGCTCGTAGAACAGCTGTTAACGGGTCGAGCGTAAAGCACTAGACCTCTCAAAGGTCCAGATTCAAAACAACTTCCTCGACTAAATAAGGGCCATATCGGGTTCATGTTTGTGGCCTATATTGATGTCCATTAAAATTTAAGAATGATACAATTTTCACATGTTTATAAAACATTCCGTGGTGAAATTCATGCGCTTCGCGATGTGAATTTTAAAATCAACAAAGGTGAGTTCGTTTTTTTAACTGGTCATAGCGGCGCAGGAAAAACAACTCTCTTCAATTTGCTCGCCGGTTTCGATCGTCCGTCATCGGGAACTGTGATGGTTGCTGACTACAACATTCACGAATTGGCAGACAGCGAGGCCCCTTATTTCCGTCGCAAAGTGGGCGTTGTGTTTCAAGATTTTAAACTTTTAAACAATCGCACGGTGAGCGACAATTTGCTTCTTCCACTCGAAGTCATCAACGCCAGCGAGCAGATGATGAACGAAAAAAAACTACATATGCTGAGTGCTTTAGGTCTCCTCGAAAAAGAAAATTGCTATCCCGATCAACTTTCTGGTGGAGAAAAACAACGCTTGGCCATCGGGCGCGCTTTAATCAGTCAACCCGAAGTGATTATCGCCGATGAACCCACAGGGAATTTAGATCCACAGCTGAGCCGCGATGTGATGAAGGTGTTCGAACAGTGCAATCGACTGGGAACCACAGTGTTTATCGCGACTCACGATCAACAACTTGTCTTAGAACAAAAAAAACGAGTGATCAGTTTGAAACAAGGAGAAGTGAACAATGATGCCGCTACTGCGTAAGTACTTACGCTTCTCCAAACGATCCTGGGTGAGTGAAACACGACTGCGGGTTTCCACCCTGGTTATTCTTATTTTTACCTACTCAGTGACTCTGTTTTTAATCCAATCCGCGTTTAATTTTCAGGGGATTATGAACCGTTGGGGGGATTCCACCAAGGTCACCGTGTACCTGAGTGATGGTCAGACTCCAGAAACACGCGATAAAATTGAAAAATCGATTCTTGCTATGCAGGAAACTAAAAAGACAAAATTTATATCTCAGGACGAAGCTGTCGCTCAATTTCGATCAAAAAACTCACTGTTTTCGAAAGATTTTTTAGAGGATCTTAAAACCCAAGAAGTTTTCCAAGAAAGCTTTGAAGTGACTCTAAATGGAAGCTTAAAAGACGAAACCTACTTTGCCAAGATTCAGGAAACTTCTAAAAAAATCGGTGAGATCGTTGGAGTGGAAGAGGTCTCCTATGGGCAAGGTTGGATTGAGCGTTACGGCGCGTTTTTAAGGGTTACAAACTCCTTAGTAACCGTGATCGTTGTTCTTTTTATTCTTGCAAGCTTAGTTATCATTTCGAATTTGATTCGCGTGCTCGTTTACAACCAAAAAGAAGAGATCGAAATTCTCGAGCTGATCGGCGAAACCGCACGCAACATTCGTATGCCTTACATTGTGGAAGGACTGATGTTCAGTTTTACGGCCTACGTTGTTGGTATGTTTGTAAATGTATGTCTTTTCGTTTGGATATCCGAAGAATTTGCCGGTAACTCCATGCTAAGTCATTTGGCAGAAATTGTGGCCTCGCCTTCGTTAGTTTTTGTAGCTGCGGGCCTAGTTCTTAGTTGCGTCGTGGGGTTAATATCAGGTTTTATAACGATTCGCTCCATCAATACAGGTTGGGCCCTGTCGAATAGGACCAATTAGTGTTTAGAGGGGCGTTGCTTCTTTTTTTAAGTGGTTTTTTGTGCCAAGCTTTGGCGCAAGAAACTGCACTTGAGGAAGAATCAACGGATCTACAAGAAAAAAAACAGGAAATTTTATCTGACATTTACCGAATGACTGGGCGGCAAAGAACACTTGCGGCAAAAAAATCTGAGCAACTGCAAAAACGGGAAGAACTCGAGGCTGACATGGCCGATTTGCAGGTCGACATTCAGGATGTGAGTAAGCAAATTCAGGATCTGCGTAAAAAAATAATTTTACGCATGCGTAACTTTCACCGCATCAGTGCGCCTACGATCTTTCAGTCTCTTTTGGGCGCCCACGACCTTGCCGAAATGGATCGCAATGCGCGAATTATGTATAAGATTTCCAAGTCAGACGTAGAACAGCTGCGCACCTTCAGGGGTTTAAAGAATTTGCTGAGTGAACAGCAAAGTAAACTAGAAAATAAAATCTCTGAATTCGAAAAAACACAAAAAAACCTAGAACGGCAAGAGTCGCGAATTAAAAAAACCTATGTCGCGCAAATGGATTTATTGAAGAAGCTCAGCGACCAAGATAAAGGTATTATGGAAAAAATCAATGAGCTCAAAAAACAAAATCGCGGTCTGTTGGGAGATAAAGAGCCTGTGCTCCAAGGCTTGTTTCTGGGTGGTATTTACGAGAAAAAGGGAAGTTTAAATCTGCCGGTGCAGGGAGTGGTCACCAAACGTTTTGGGCTGCTGCCAATGAACTCCCCGAAGATTCGCGTTTATAACAAAGGTTGGTTTATCTCTTCGGCGATCACAAGCCCAGTGAGTTCTGTTTACAAAGGACAGGTCGCTTTTGTGGGCGATTGGAGTGATTACCAAAAAGTAGTCATTCTTGATCACGGAGATCACTTTTACTCGGTCTACGCCAATCTAGCTAAAATCAATGTTCAATTAGGTGATGATATCGAGGCTCTGGTCTCCATTGGAGAGTCGGGAACGTCGCGGCTTTATGGTATGGGACTTTATTTTGAGATGCGCCATTTTTCTCAATCTGAGGACCCCGCTGAATGGTTTAAAAATTCGAAGTTTAATTTATCTTCCGTGAAGGAGCAGAGTTTATGAAGAAAAGTTTCGCAGTGATGTTGTGCTTAGTTGTGATGGGATTTTCTCTTGCCAGTTGGAAACTGTTTGCAGCCGAAGATAGGTATTTAAATTTGCAGATTTTTGCGAAGGTTCTCAATATTGTGCAGCAATACTATGTCGAACCCATTGATACGCAAAAGCTGATCTATGGGGGAATCAAAGGAATGTTGCGGGAGCTCGACCCACACACTAATTTTTTACCACCTGATATGTACAAAGAGTTCGAAACCGAAACATCTGGAGAGTTCGGTGGGATTGGTATCGAAATCACTATGGAAGATGGTTTGCTCACAATTATTTCGCCCATCGAAGACACGCCGGCATGGAAAGCTGGAATCGAACCGGGCGACAAAATTGTCGAAATCGACGGTGTTTCAACCAAAGGAATGAGCCTGGTGGATGCCGCTCAAAAAATGAAAGGTAAAAATGGCGTTAAAATCCGATTGGGGATTATGCGTGATAACTTTGAAGAGCCAAAAACATTTTCTATCGTGCGTGATATCGTTAAAGTAAAGTCTGTTAAGTTTGTGGACCTGGAAGATGGTTATGGATATGTTCGACTCACTAGTTTCATCGAAAACTCCGGTGCGGAAATGCGCAAAAAAATTGCCGAATTTAAAGCTAAAAATAAAACTATTCGCGGTTTGATTTTAGATTTACGACGCAATCCCGGTGGATTGTTGGATCAGGCAGTTCAGATCAGCAACTTGTTTTTAGACAAAGGTGTCATTGTTAGCACTATTGGTCGCGATAAAAGTAAGAAAGAAGTGACCTTGGCCAAAGCCACCGGTGCCTACACTGATTTTCCAATTATTGTATTAATAAATGAGTACTCAGCCAGCGCCAGTGAAATTGTTGCTGGTGCATTAAAAGATAACAAACGGGCGTTGATAATGGGAAAGCGCAGCTTTGGAAAAGGCTCTGTGCAGTCGGTGGTAAAAATGGGCGATGGATCGGGGCTAAAGCTAACCGTCGCGCGCTATTACACGCCCAGTGGAGTGTCGATTCAGGCCGAGGGAATCACGCCCGACGTAGAAGTTGATGATGTGGATTCTGACTCCTACGGGAAGGCCGTGATCAATAAGAGTGTGAAGCGCGAGGCTGATATCCAGGGGCATTTACAGGGCGAGGCCGAAAAAATCCCGCGCGGGCAGGGCCGATCCACCCAGTGGTGGAAAAAGTTTGATGCAAAGGGCCGGACCGAAAAGACAGATCTCCTCTCGAAAGATTACCAAGCCTCCCAGGCCTACAATTACATAAAGGCGTGGAAGGTCTTTAAAAGTCTTTAACTTTCATTTATAACATTCCAGGGCGTGTTTGATTCGCGCGCTTTGGAGACCTTTCGTGAGCCAAGAAAACGCACCATTTCTCCTCTTTGAAGACACCCTCAAGCAGGAAGCATTTTACTTTTCCAATCCTTCGGAAGAGATTGTCGTGTTTGAGCCAGCCATGGTGGCGGCCGCTTTCGAGCGGCTGGATCAGCTCCGCCGGCAGGGATTTTACGTAGCGGGTTTCGTTGCCTATGAGGCTGGGTACAGTTTTTTTCCTTTAACCGAGACACCGTTAAAAAAGTTGAAACTTCCTTTGCTACAATTTTACGCCTTCTCTCAAAAAAACCATGGACGCCCCAAAGACTTCTTTTTGGATCAGCCTTTCCCTTTTGATCAACCATCCTCGGCAGCTTTGACCGACTTTGCGTGGGATACGTCGTTTGATTTATATTCCAAATTACAAAGTGAAATCCGCGAACACCTATGTAGCGGGGATATTTATCAGCAAAACCAAACAGTGCAGCTTTCGTTTACCTGCGAGCACAGCGCCCAAGAATTGTATCTCAGTTTGTGCGCATTGCAAAAAACCCATTACACTGCTTTTTTAAAATTTCCGGAGTATCAAATCTTGTCATTCTCTCCAGAGCTTTTTTACAAAAAAACTGGTGAGAGTATTTTTGTGGAACCCATGAAGGGCACCTTGCCAGTTTCGCAAGACGCTGAGGCTTTAAAAAACGACGAAAAAAATATTTCAGAGAATTTAATGATCGTTGATTTATTACGCAATGATCTAGGCAAAATCGCGCACGCCGGAAGTGTGGAAGTGAGCGAGCTTTTTAAGGTGCAAACGCTTGAGACCGTGCACCAAATGACTTCGAAAATTTCGGCTAAGATCGACCGAGAAACCCCAGTTCTAACGTTGTTTCAAAGCTTGTTTCCCTGTGGATCAATCACTGGTGCGCCAAAATGGAGTGCCATGCAGTTTATCAATGCCCAGGAAGTATCTGCACGCGGCGCCTACACCGGGGCCATCGGCTTTATAGAACCCAACAATGACCAATGTTTTAATGTGGCGATTCGTACAATCATTGCTGCAGAAAACCGTTTCACTCTGGGTGTTGGTGGGGGAATTATCGTAGATTCTGAGGTCCAGTCGGAATTCGACGAAGTTCTTTTGAAGTCGCGATTTGTTCGAAAGCTGAACAGTTCGTTTTATCTGTTTGAAACTTTCTTGTTTGACGGTGGGACCTGCAGGGATTTGGATTTGCATTTGCTTCGACTTAAAACGTCGGCTCAAGAACTGGGTTTCGAGATGAAAGGGGATCGAATACGGGAAGCTGTCTTGGCAAGAGTTCAAGACTTGTCTGGCGCGCACAAGGTTAAGGTTAAGTTGCAGTATGATGGTGAGTTTGGGGTGGAAATTTCCGAGTTGTCATCGGAGTTAGGTCTGAGAGCTTCGCCAGCAACGATATCAGCGCCAGATTTTTCGCCAAGACTGGGAATGGACTTATCGGTCAAAGAAGACTTTAAACGGGTGCCTGCGAATTCTAGTGGATACTTACATAGTCGTTACAGCATGAATGAGTCGTCTCAATTAATAAAATGCGAAAAGATTCTACCAATTTCCTTGTCTGCACAAAAAATAAATTCACAAAGTATTTTCCAAAAACACAAAACTTCAAACAGGGAAGTTTACGATAACGAGTTTGCCCGGGCCCAACAATATGGGATCTACGACTTGGTGTTTTTAAACGAACGGGATGAAGTGGCTGAGGCCAGCCGTCATAATATCTTTGTTAAAATTAGTGGCGAGTGGAAAACTCCACCTTTGTCTTCGGGGGCGCTGCCTGGGATTGCTCGCCAGCAAGCCGTTGCTGAACTAAATGCGAAACAAGACATTCTTTTTGTTGAAGATTTGCGCGCGGCGGACGAAGTTCTCTTAACTAACTCTGTGCGCGGCATGGTGCGGGTCTCCTGGAGTGAGTTATGATCTTGGTAGTTGATAACTACGATTCCTTTACATACAACTTGGTGCAGATTCTTTTGAAGAACAAGTTTGCTATGAAGGTGATCAAAAACGATGAGTGGACCATCGAAGATATTTGCAAAAAACAGCAACTCATCGAAGCTTTTTTATTTTCGCCCGGGCCTGGACATCCATCGCAGGCAAAGCTGTGCCATCATATCCTCAAAGAGTTTGCGTCCACCCATCCTATATTGGGTGTGTGTTTAGGCCATCAGGTGATCGCAGAATATTTTGGTGCCCGTGTTGTCCGCGCAGAAAAACCCATGCATGGCAAAGTGAGCGTGATCGAACACACCTCGCAAGGTGCGTTTGAGGGACTACCGCTTTCGTCGTTAGAAAACTCATTCTTGCATAAAACTTCACTGCCGCAAGGAAACCTCCACACGCAGGGGGTTCACCAGACGCATCTAGTTCACCCAACGCTGAGGGTGGTTCGTTACCATTCACTGATTGTGGATGAATCTTCCCTACCGGAAACCTTGGAAATCACCGCGCGAACAGCAAATCAAGAAATCATGGGCTTGCGGCACAAATACTTTCCCATCGAAGGGTGGCAATTTCATCCCGAATCCATTTTAACAGAGTTTGGCGAGCAACTCGTTGTCAAATTTTTTCGTAGTTAAAATCTAAGGAACCCACCGCGGCCCTAGGCATCCACGATATTGCCGTATGCCGCTACCACAGCTACGCTCTAGCCGTTGCACGGCACCTCAAAGCCATGGCCCAGCCTGCTTTAGTGAACGCTGCTGACGGAATCGCCATTGTTTATGAAGACGAAAAAGGTTGTGGAAACTGCTCCAAGGCGGAGGTGCAACAAGGTTTTGTAAACAAAGTTTGACTTTTATACCTTCGTTCATGTATTGATCTAAACTGCAACCAAGTGAGAAGTATTTGAGCCTTAAGAGACAGTCCGCCGCACAAACAGACCTCTTCCCTAGGAAATCGAAATCCTATGGGGGAGTTTTGTTAAAGAAGAGCAAAAATAGAACCTACGCTCGTCCCATTTCCACGTCGCAAACCATGCACTTGGTGCTACGCTCATCCAAGGCTGTAGAGGATATGTCTTTTAAGGCTCCGCAGAATCGCAAGGTGATCGAGAAAATCATTTCTCGCTTTTCGGCAAAGTACGGCATTCGCATTATTTCGTTGGCCAATGTGGGAACACATCTGCACTTCCATGTCAAAATCGCCAAACGCCGCGGTTATCTTTGTTTTATCAGAGCCATTACCGCCGCCATCGCCATGCATGTCTCTGGTAGAAACCGGTGGACAGTCGAGAAAAAGGTGAAGGCGACAAGTAAGGACGTGAGACGTCGTGATAGGTTTTGGGACTACCGACCATTCACACGAATTGTGGATGGCTTTCGAGCGTTTTTAAACTTACGTGATTATATTCAGATCAATCAACTTGAGGGTCTAGGGGTTCCTCGCCACCAGGCGAGATTTATGTTGGCACGCTTGCGACCAGCGCGATGTTAAAACTTGCTGATCAAGGCATCTCAGTCGCGCGGATCAAATCGAACGCCTTGAAAATACCGTTCAGCACGCTGCGAGCTGAGTTTTGGAAAATCCCAACTGGCTGCTCGTCGGGAAATGCAGTTAGCCACCTCTTCGTTTTTGTACACCGAGCGAGTAGGTTCCAGCTTCATATACTGAAGTTTGCCGTCGGGTTCGATCATGAAATCAAGCACCATTTCTTGTGTCGCGGGCGGAACTTCTGCTGTTCCTTTCGAGGCATATAAATAACAACGACGAATTGCTTTTTTGCCTCTTACAAAAAGATCCTGAACGGCTCGTGCTTCAACGTATTTTGCATCAGTTTTAGAATTGTCGAAACCGTGGGCGATAAAAGGAAGACCCATCACGATTATAAAAACAGACAAAGTTAATTTCATGTAAGTCTTCTTAATACAAATGCGTTTTGCACAAACTGAGCCGGCGAACCGAATATTCCGTCGGGCGCCAAAGCTGGGTAAGCTTTTTCATCAGCCGAAGTGAGTTAGGCCTTCGCTGCAGCCGAAGCAGTCACTTCGTTCACAGTACAACCATCGAGAATGTATTTAAACACTTTGTCCTCGGTGATTTGGTACGACATTTTTTGTAGACCTTCTTTTTCTTTGTAGAAACTTTTGATCTTTTCTTTTTCCATATTAAAACGTTTTGCCATGTCTTCAAACTTTTCATCCATGTCGGCATCAGTGGCGTGAAGTTTTTCTTCCTCGGCAAGCTTGTCGATAAGGAACGCCGACTTCACCATAAACTCTGCGGTTTTATCAAAATCGTCATTCCACTTGGCTTGGTATTCAGCAAAATTTTCGTCGCTGAGGCCCTGGGACTTGAGGCGATTTTCAAAATCTGCCACAAGCGCTTTACGCTGCTCCTCCAAAAGGGCCTTTGGAGCTTCTACCGGATTGGCATCCACAAACATCTTCATCACTTGGTCGCGCAGATCCTGCTCGATTTTTTGTGAATCGCTCTCTTCCATTTCTTTGCGGATTTGCTCTTGCAGGCTCTGCAAATCTGTTTGACCGATTTTTTTGAAAAACTCTTCGTTGAGTTCTGGCAAAGCTTTGGTTTTGATTTCGGTGAGATTCACTTTGAAAGTCACGGGCTGATCTTTTAAATTTTCAACGTGATAGTCGGCTGGAAACTTGAGCGGTACTTCTTTTTGCTCGTCCACGTTCATGCCGACCAGCGCTTCTTCAAAGCCAGGGATAAATTGGTTGGCGCCAATTTCTAGCTGATGACCTTTGGCGCTGCCATTTTCCAAGGGCGCACCGTTAACGATGCCTTCAAAGTCGATGATGGCAAAATCGCCCTTAGCGAGGGCACGAGCCTCAGTGAGAGTCTGAAAGCTGGAATTACTCTGACGAACATTTTCAACCACCGAGCTGATGCGCTCATCGCTAACATTGAGTTTCTCTTTTTCGACGGTGAAGCCGGTTTTCTTTTGAATTTTTACTTCGGGGCGAATTTCGAAACTGGCAGTAAAAGTAAAAGGCGCGTCTTCTTTAAGGTCTTCGAAATCAATGGACGGCATAGAAACGGGGATGAGTTTGTGTTCTTTTAAAGCGTTCCAGTAAGTGGACTGAACGATATTTTGCACAACATCACTTTTTACCTTATCGCCGTACATGGTTTTAATGGTTGCGATGGGGGCTTTGCCTTTGCGAAAACCCTTGATATTGGCTTCTTTTTGGAGGTACTTGAAGGCACGGGAGAACTCGGCGTTGACGGTTTGCGAAGGGACCTCAATTTTTAGCTTCTTTTCGAGGTTAGAAACGCTTTCCAAGTTAGTTTTCATGTCTGAGCTCCTTGCGCCACAAGATTTGATATATTTGCGAATTTGCTGGAATATAGGAAATTGCGTCGTTAAAATCAAGGACCTGATGAAAAAAACAGCAAGCTTATGCCCAATAATTTTAGTGACTGGAAAAGGCGGGGTGGGAAAATCCTTCACGGCAGCCCTTTTGGCAAAGAAGCTCTCTTTGGAAGGGCGAAAAACCCTTTTAGTAGATATGGTGCCAGAAAGTTACCTAGCAAACGTGCTCAAGGTGTCTCCACCCAAAGGCGTTCAACCACAGGCCACCCGTTTTGGCTTCGATTGGGCCCTCTGGCTGGGTGAAGAGTGCCTGGCTGAGTACATTCATTATTGGGTTCGCATTCCCTTTGTCAGTCAGACCTTTTTAAAAAATTCCTGGTTAAAATCACTAATTCATTCGGCTCCAGGTTTGCGTGAGATTGCTTTTTTAGGAAAGCTCACCAGCCAAGAGCGAAAACACGGACCGAGTTTATCTTACGATCACATTGTTGTGGACGCTGTAAGCACCGGACATTTTGTGTCGATGATGAAAGCGCCGGGTGCCTTGGCCCAGACTGTGAAGACGGGACCCATGCGTGAACAAAGTTTGCAAATACAGCGCGTTTTAAGTGATGCCCAGATGACGCAAATCTTTTTGGTGAGCAATCTGGAAAGGTATTCGTTGCACGAGTCCGAAGAGTTGCAAACGCAAATCAAAGACGTTCTGGGACTGGCACCCAGCTATGTGGCCAACAAAGTTTATCCGGTTCCTGCAAATATGGAAAGGCCGGCACAGGCCATGGAGAATCTGCAAAACGAATTTTTACTGGTGCAGGAAAAAATTAAAGCCTACCAAGATAGCGCCACGGAAATTTTTAAACAAGGTGCCCACGAGCTATTTAGTATCCCCTATTATTTTTCCACCTTGGACACGGTTTTAGAGAGTGAAGATGAATTTAGAAACTTATTTGAAAAAATATAAAATTTTTCTGTTTGCCGGTAACGGCGGAACGGGAAAGACCACACTGTCTGCCACATGGGCGCTTGAGGCGGCTCACCGCGGTCAACGTGTTGGACTGGTTACGATTGATCCCTCCCGTCGCTTGGGCGAGGCCTTTGGTATGAATATTGTCGAAGACTCCTACAAGCGCCATGCCGTGGGCAATTCGTATGTGGACATTCATTTGGTTCATTCTGCCAAGATCATTAAAGAATTCATCGTCGAAAACTTTTCCGAGCAGCAATATCAAACCATGACCGAGAACAAACTTTTCAAACAGGTCGTCACGCGCTTGGCAGAAAACCAATCCCTCTCAACAATTTACAAGCTATCGCAACTAATAAACTCAACAGACTACGATATCATCGTTATTGATACGCCTCCCGCGGGGCATGCTGTGGATTTTTTTAGATCGCCCGAAAACGCCATTCGTCTGTTTAAAGAAAACATCCTGGCGAAAACCGTCTTTGAAGGCCAGGGATTCGCTGCGAAGTCTGCCAAAAAGATTTTTGTGCAAGTGCTTAGTTTTTTAACCGGGGCCGAGTTTGTTAAACAAATGGAAGTGTTCTTTAAAGGCTTTTTTGCTTTTCAAGAAAAAATCGTCGAAGCCGCGGAACATTTAACAAAAGCCCTGAGCGGAGAAGAGGTTTGCTATTTTTTAGTTACCTTGCCTGAGCCATCGAAAGTTCAGGAGCTGACCGATGTTTTCGAAAAATTATCGCAACAAGGCTCGCGCACCATGCACCTGATCGTAAACCGTTCGCACCCTGACTGGTTTAAATTTAAACAGAATCTGTTTTCGGACCACTGGCCGGTGGCAAAGAAATACTATGACAAAGTTTATGATTATTACGATAATCAAAAAATGAGTCTGCAACAAACGAATCTGCAAAAAACAAAAGACAAGAATGGCGCGAGTTATCAGATCTATTTCATCCCCGAGAAAAACTATTTTTCTAGCGAGATTTCTTTGGATGAATTGCGCCAAACCTTAAACGAGGTCTTTGTATGAAAATTGTAAGCCTGATCGGACTCTTCGTTATTTCCATCGCCTCCTGCAGTCACCTGTCCTCGGATTCCATCGGCTCGGTGATCGAATACCCTCCTGAGTTAAAAGAGGCTAACTATTTTTTACGCAATAAAAATACGGAGCGCGCTGAGAGTGAAGTTCTTAAATACTTGGGTACCAACCGGGATGTTTACTGGCTAGGACAAGCCTATTTGTTGCTTGGGGAGATCCGCGAGGCTGCCGAACAGGAAACCTCGGCCCTCGACGCCTACAAGCAAGCCATCAAACACAGCGCTGGCTATAATTCCACAATAACAGCGCAGGGTTTATACAGGATGTCGTGGATTTACGAACGCACTCTGCAATACAAAGATTTGCAAATTGCACTGACGGATTTGCTGCATGTTTTAGGCTCTGGCGACAACTTTATCAAACATATCGAAACACCGGCTCGTCTGGCCAACACGTATTATGTTTTAGGCCAATGGGAGCGCGCACTCAAACAAAGAGATACCATCACTAACGATATGTTTAATCGATACAAATCTCTGGCGAAGGATGCGAGCAATCTGTTTCAGGCGCGGCTGTATCTCGCCTTTCAAGGGATGAAGCCCATTTCACAAACTCCTTACAAGTCCCAGCAGATCATAAAAAACTGTCGTCAGGAGCTGCTCGAGGTGACAGAAATGGGTACGCCCGACCTTGCCGAGCAAGCCGTAGAAGTGCTGCGCCGCGAGTATCAAAGATATTTTTCGCAACTCAAACCACCGCGTATAGGAAAGACCACGGAGGAAACTCTGGCAAACAATCGGCAGCAAATTCTAGCACTCTCTACGTTTGTCGACGAAATCAACGAACTGCGCGTGCTTCGCCGTCCTCCCGAGCTGATTTCGAACCAACAATTAAATTTAGATTTTTTCCGCGATTTACAGGCCATGGAGCAGGAAGCTCGGCAGATCGTTCACAGTTTGGCGTACGGTATTCAAAAAATGCAAAGTACGAAGAAGTAGTGAGGACTCTCCAATGTCATCTTCCACCCATTTTGTAAAAGGCCTGTTTGTTCCATTTCGGGGAATTTACTTAATAATGACCAGCTTTCAGCTTTTTATTCTGGCCTTGATTCCATTGTTGTTAGCGATTGGGGTGGGGATTTTTCTTTTGGTGTCTCTGTGGACAAACACCGCCACCTTTATGGAACTTATTTTGGAGTGGGCGCCTTGGCTCCACCAGATGATGCAATTTCGCATTGGTGACATTTCCTTGCTGGGTATGGTTTTTCAGGGCCTTTTTTGGATCTTCATTATTTTGTTTACGATTTATTTTTCGTACCTAGCTTTGATTATTATTGGCGCTCCTTTTTACTCACTTCTGGTGGATAAAATCCTTGTGCGGCGAGGCCTTCAACCGCCGGTGCAAAATAATGTTATAAGATGGCTTTACACCAGCCTGAAGATGCTCATAATCACTTTATTCAAGTTGGTAATATTTATGACCGCTACGGGTTTACTATTTGTTGTTTCTTTTTGGTCTTTGGGGGTTATCCTGGTTCCAATATTGGTTGGTTTTATGATTGCTTACGATTGTATCGACTTTAGTTTGGAGTGTATGAATTTTTCTTTACGAGAGCGCTGGAACTACTTTACAAGCCACCTGTCGTTTTTTTCGGGCTTAGCACTCGCTATTTTATTTTTTAGTTTTATACCTGGGTTATTTACAATTTCGTTACCATTTTTTATTGCAGGTGGGGCCGATGCTTTTGCCTCCATCGCTCAGTCGGAGGCAACTACATGAATGATAAAATTCACCACGCTATTTTACAAAATATGGACTCTCTCTGCAATTGGTTCGAAACCGAAGCGCAAAAAGTGTTTATTCCTTTTTACTCAAGTTACGACATTCGCGATTCCTCCTTTAAAGTGACCAATGTGGATGCCAATATTTATCCAGCGGGGTTTAACAATATCTGTCCCACCGACAAAGAACAGTCTCCTGACCTCGCCCAAAGCTATTTTAATACCTATTACCCGGGTGCTAAAAAAATCCTTTTGATCACTGAAGATCATCTCAAAAACATGTACTACTGGGAAAACGTAAATGCTATTCAGGCTCTTTTAACCACAGCGGGTTTCGATGTGCGAATTGGGATGCCGGTGTTAACAGAGCAAGCCACCATGGAATTTGAAACCTATTTGGGGAATAAGGTACTGGCGCATCGAGTTTCGAACCTTGATGGAAAGCTAGTGACCGAGGGCTTTGTTCCAGATGTCGTGATCAGCAACAATGATTTTTCTAAAATTTATGAGGCTTGGACGGACCTTTCAAAAACTGCGATGACCCCACCCATGGAGTTGGGTTGGTACCAGCGGCAAAAAAGCATTTATTTTGAATGCTACAACACGACAGCCGCCGAATTCGCCCAGCTTCTTAAAATGGACCCCTGGTTTTTTCAGGTCCGCACCGAACTCTTTAGCGAGTTTGATGTATCGGACGAGCAGAGCCGCATCCGTTTAGCAAAAGTCGCTGACGATATGCTATTAAAGTTGCAACAAGATTATTCGGAACGGGGAATCTCTGAAAAGCCGTATTTATTTATCAAAAACAATTCCGGCACCTACGGCCTAGGCGTGATTCGGGTGGCTGCGGGAGAAGATATTCTCAAGTGGACCTACGACTCGCGAAAAAAGATGAAGGCGCAAAAAGGTGGGGGGCGCTTTGACGAAGTGATTGTTCAAGAGGGCGTTCCCACGGTAATGAAGTCGGGAGCGGCCACGGCCGAACCGACGATTTACATGGTGGGCGATAGTTTGGCTGGAGGATTTTTAAGAACCCACGAGCAGAAAGACGAAAAAGACAGTCTCAACAGCCCCGGCGCAGTTTATAAAAAATTATGTTTGAGCGATTTAAAAATCAAAGCCGAAGGTTGCCCACTGGAAAATGTTTACGGGTGGGTTGGCAAGATTGGGCTTTTAGCCATAGGTCGAGAGACACAAAAAATGAACATAAAATATCACGGCTACCATTCAAAATAGGATATACTCATTGCTAGGGCACGAAGCCCTTTTAAAAACCCAAGGAACGGGGGTGAGTGTGCAACATTTAAAATCTTTTCTATTTCTTGGACTCCTCGTCACGTGCTCCCTGTACAGTTATTATCTCTCAAGTCGCGAGTACGTTTGGATTGTTCCTTATATGACCGCTCGTGCTCCCGCTGCCGTTCGCGAATCCAAAGAATTTCAAGATGTGGTCGAAAAACCGATGCGTGTATTTAAGCGCGAAGCCGTGGCGGCCTCACTCGCCATTGATAATTACAAAGGCCAACAAAAATTGAGTTTTGGTCAATTTCCAGTCACAGCGAGCAATGGTCCCAATCTCATTTGTTTGGAATATCCCTATTTGCGCCTGGTTTGGGTGGCTGAGGGGCGTGCTGTATCTGGTAAAAAAACCCGCCTCCTCGTGCGAGCGCCCTGTCGCATCCACCCACACAACCGCGATCGAGTGTCTGATATCCCACTTCCCTTTGACGAAATTTATCGTCGACCTGCCCAGGATCAAACGTTCCAATGGAATAAACTGGATTTGGACCTCGAGGTGGATGCCGAAAACGTCTACGGCGACTGGCCGCGCTTGTGGGAGCTTGAAAGCATCGAGTTTTATAAAGATCCTTCGGGCGAAGGGGAAGTCCTAAGCCTTGCGAAGGAAGAGTTTGTAAAATCCACCGGCGGCCCCATTCTTGTTCGCTTTTAATACCGTAGGCTCGTAACGTGTAGTTGTTTCGTTAAGAAAACAAAAACAACTAGGTATTCTTACCAAAAGTGATTCCAACATTGCTGCAACCTCTCTCTACGGGTACACGGATATAGTTCTGAACATTTCGAAATTACTTATAGCAAAACTGCGAAGAGGTCTTTGGCTGTGGGGTTCTTCAATACTGTGTCTTGTTGCTTGCTAATGACAGCATTTCGGCAATATTTCCACCCAGGCAATAAAAATGTGTTTTTCCGCTCAATTTTTCTGGGCGCGCAATACGCAATAATGGACAGGGCCGAGTTTTAGCTTCATACTTTTTAAAGAATAACTTTCAACGAGGTTTGTTTATGAAATGGATTTTGCTATTTTTAATTGCTCTAATCTCAAACTATGCGGCTCATGCTGCCGCACCTCAAGTCAAAAAACCTGCTCCTGGATTCTTTCGGTTTATGGTAGGCGCTATTGAAGTCACTCCGATCCTAGATGGTCTTTTCGTGATGAAGCCTGCAGAAGTTTTTAAAGGTATGAAACCCGCTCAGTTGAATAAGCTGCTCGCTCAGAACTACGAGGGACCTGACGTACATACCTCCGTGAACGGGTATCTCGTCAATACGGGTGAGAAGCTTGTTTTAATCGATACCGGAATTGGCACGAATACTATGATGGGCCGAGGGTTTAATCAACTTCTGGAAAATCTAAAAGCTTCTGGCTACAAACCAGAGCAAATAGATGAAGTTTACACGACACATATGCACGCAGATCATATCGGCGGCCTAACAGCCAACGGCAAAGCAAATTTCCCGAACGCCATACTTCGTTCGGATAAGCGCGACTCTAATTTTTGGCTAAGCGACGAACAGGCCGAAAAGGCGACGCATCCGCTGGTCAAAGGAATGATTGAAATTGCGAAATTAATGTACGAGCCTTACATATCCGCCAAAAGATATAAGCCTTTTGAAGGTAAAACTGAACTCGTCCCGGGCGTTTGGGCTCATCCAGCCTACGGGCACACGGCGGGGCACACCATTTACACCGTTGAGTCTCAAGGAAAGAAGCTATGGCTACTTGGTGATTTAATGCATGTTGCAGCCTTGCAGTTCCCGGATCCCTCGGCGAAAACAGACTGGGATACGGATGGAAAAGCGGCTTTTCTTGAACGGAAAAAAGCATTCGCCGTCATAGCACAAGCCGGGGATTTAATTGGTGCCGCACACTTACCCTTTCCTGGAGTGGGTCGCATTCGCGCTGCGGGAAAGGGTTTTGAGTACCGACCTTTGACCTATGGTCCGCTTAAATAGGGGGCAGGGTGAGCTTGCGAACTTTTATAAATGCACTCGGCCTACAGTTCCTCTAGAGAAGTAGCAATTCTTCCGTTAGTGTACTTGAATGAGACACCTAATTCTACTTTCGATCCAGTTGCTGTGCCTTAATGTTTTTGCCCAAGTGGCTTCGTTTAACCAGCGAGAGTTTCGAATTCACAATGCCAATCAACACCAACTTGCCGCCGTCTCCGCAGACTGTTTGGAGTGGCACTATCAGGATCACTTAGATTTTTACAATAAATGGGGAATATCTAAATACTACGGCGATCGTCGGACGGATTACTCCACTCCAGAGGGGTTGCTGGCCGCTTTGCAGTTGTACAATAAGCCTGCCGATCTTGTTTCGCAGCTTGAGGGCATTAGTTGTATTGGTTTGGCAATGAAATGCCTTAAGCAAGGCTTTGCCTCCATCGGTTTACCAAGAACCTGGGAAAAAATCGAAACAGTTTTGGGCAAAGATAAACTCGGCACCGTCTTGCAAAAAAATCTCATCGCTTTGGGTTGGAAGTCTTACTACTGGAATCCAGATCCCAGCATGAACGACACCTGGGACATCGAAGATCGCACTTTGACTCCATTGAAACCCGGCAAAGAATGGATGTCCGTTTGGGGAGGCCACGCCACTCGCTACGGCCACGCCCTCAAAGGATTCTATTACGAGCGATCACTCATCGTTCACGACGCGGTTTCGTTGGTGGGCTACAAAGACGTACAACCGACCTTCTTTAAACAAATCCCTTTCTTTGTAGGCATCGCCCATGCGGGCTACCATGTATTTCCAGGTCGAAACGGTGACGTGATCGAAGCCCACAGCAAACGCGATCTCAACGCCATCGACAATTTAGAATACAGCGAATTCAATCCACTCAAAGTCGGCGGCGGTCCCCGCTGGACAGACACAGAACTGTATCGCTCCGGCGTGGTTGTCACACCCAATCTTTAAAGCAATACACCATCCTGGGGTTGCAGAGGTCCCTCTGCCATCAGTAATTTTCTAAAAATGTAGGGCACAATTTAAAGTTCTAAAACCATCTCGATGTTGGAACGTTCATAGTCCGGATGGGGCCCGAGGTTCTTAATGACGAACCCATGCTTTTTGTAGAGCTCAATAGCGGGAGTGAGGATCGTGTTTGAAAGCAGCATGACGTGGTCGGCTTTTTTCAGGCGGGCCCAATCGATGGCCGCTTTCATCAGTACGTGGCCAAGGCCTTGCCCTTGCGCGCTTGGGCTGACGGCCATCTTTGCAAGCTCGTAACCGGTACCGTGTTTGAGCATGGCGCAGGTGGCGATGGCACGATCATTTTGGATGATAAAAAAGATCTCACCGCCAGGTTGGATAATCAGCTCTTCCGCACGCGAGAGTTGTGCGCGGTCCATGTCTTCGATTTTAAAATATTTTTCGATCCATTCTTCGTTGAGACGGGCAAAGTCCTTCAGCCAACGAGGTGAATACGTGATAATTTGAATTTCCATCATCGACTCTACTTGTGGTTTCGGGCCATCTCGATGAAGGTTCTCACGATGGCGCCCGAAGCGCCCTTCGACGTGATATAAGGCAAACGATTGCTCACATTCCACGCTGTGCCTGCGATATCGAAATGGGCCCACGGGATATCTTTATCTACAAACGACTCCAGGAAAGCTGTTGCTGTGGCACTCCCTGCATTGCGTGACGGCGCAAGGTTTGTGAGATCGGCGTAGGTTCCACGCATGTCTTTAACGTGATCATCAATCAGTGGCATGGCCCATACGCGTTCGCCACAGGTGTCGGCGGCCACTTCTACTTTTTTGCGAAGCTTCTCATCGCGAGTAAAAAAACCAGTGTGCGTATTGCCCAGGGCCACCATCATGGCGCCAGTGAGTGTGGCAGTGTCAAGGATCACGGCTGGTTTTTGTTCGCAGGCGTAAACTAAAGCATCGGCAAGAATCAAACGGCCTTCGGCGTCGGTGTTGTTCACTTCGATGGTTTTGCCGTTGCGGGCTTTAAAAATATCTCCCGGCTTCGTGGCTGACGGTCCTGGCATATTTTCGGTGGCAGGAACATAAGCAATGGCATTGATTTTGAGTTTCATTTTTGCAATGGCACCCATAACAGCAATCACCGCGGCACCGCCGCACATGTCGAATTTCATTTCTTCCATGCCTGCGCCGGGCTTCAGCGAAATACCGCCGCTGTCAAAAGTGAGACCTTTACCAACAAAACAGATTGGTTTTTGTTTGGCGCCTCCGCCTTTGTACTCCATGCAAATAAATTTAGGTTCTTGATCGCTTCCATGGGACACCCCAAGAAACGATTCCATTTTTTCTTTTTCGATGAGTTTTTTATCCCAAACTTGCACTTTAAGTGAGGTGCCCTTACTTAAACTCTCAGCCTCTTTGCCGAGTTGTGTGGGAGTCATAAAGTTACCCGGGCAATCTCCCAGGTAGCGCGCAAAGTTAACAGCGTCGCCAACAGCCTGCGCGTCCTCAAGAGTTTTCTTAAGCGGCGCAGAAAACTTTTCCACACAGATTTCTGCCTTTTCCACAGTGAATTTATTTTTCGGTTCTTCTTTAAAGGCTGTGAACTGGTAATTAGAAATGACGAGGCCTTCGCCGAAACCAGTGGTTGCATCTTGGGACGAAAGTCCAGCGGGGGAGAGAATCGCAACCGATTTGAGTTTTTCGGATTTCATATAACCGAGAATGACAGGGCTCCAGCGGCGGGCGTTTTCGGCGGTGAATTTTTTTCCTTCACCTAAACCGAGAAGTAGAAAGTGAGGTACTTGGCTCTGGCGGAGAAAAAGCATTTCGCCCTCAGCACCTTTAAAGCGCTCTTCGGAGATGTTTTTGAGATTTTCTGTCACAAGAGTTGGCGTTTTTGGACTGGCGACAAACGTCTGGGTTTTGTCTTTGTTTGTTTTTGATCCACAAAAGACCACCACCAACTCGGCAGCTGCATTATTTGAAGTTCCTACAACGTTTAATTTCATAAAAAATCTCCTTATTTAGGCCCTGACTGAAGACCTCAGCTCTACCATAGTCCTGTTTGGCTGAGAAGAAGGATTTTCCACTCAATATCACAGGTATATTTCCCGAAGAGACCTTGTCATAGGAAGAAAAAGCACATATTTACACCGGGAGTTCTATGAGCAAGGATCAAATGAGCACGCTAGTACCAATCGTTATTGAGCAAACACCACGAGGCGAGAGAAGTTACGATATTTATTCTCGGCTTTTGAAAGACCGTATTATCATTTTGGGCACCGCCATTAACGATGCCGTTGCAAATAATGTGATCGCACAGATGCTGTTTTTAGAGGCAGACAATCCAGAAAAAGACATTCAGCTTTATATCAATTCCCCGGGTGGAGTTGTTACGTCTGGAATGGGCATTTACGACATTATGCAGTTTGTGAAGTGCGACGTGTCTACGACGTGCATTGGTATGGCGGCCAGCATGGGTTCGCTTTTGTTAACTGCCGGCGCACCGGGTAAACGTTTTTGTTTGCCGCACGCGCGAGTGATGATTCACCAGCCGTTAATCAGTGGTGGTGGACTTGGTGGTCAGGTGAGCGATATCGAAATTCATGTGAAAGAGTTAGTGAGAACCAAAAAAACTCTTACCGAAATCTATCAGCATCATACAGGAAAATCTTATAATGTTCTCGATGAAGCCATGGACCGTGATAATTATATGACTGCCGAAGAAGCTAAAAATTTCGGCCTTATTGATACCGTTGTTGCCTCACGTAAATCTTCTAAAAAGGAAAACAACCAATGAGCCGACGTGATGGAGCCAGTTTACTGAGATGTAGTTTTTGCGGCAAAAATCAAAACGAAGTCAAAAAATTGATCGCGGGTCCTGGTGTTTACATTTGCGATGAATGTATTGATTTATGCACAGACATTATCGAAGAAGAAAAAGGTCGCGAAGAAAAGCAGTCGCATCAGTTTAAAGTGCCGAAGCCAACCGAGATCAAGACCTTCCTTGACGAATATGTGATTGGGCAAACCATGGCGAAAAAAGCGCTATCAGTGGCGGTTCACAATCATTACAAGCGCATCAACAACTTATCTAAAAATCGCAAAAAAGAAGATATCGAAATTGCAAAGAGTAACATTCTCCTCATTGGTCCCACGGGATCGGGTAAAACCTATCTTGCGCAAACCATTGCTAAGATTTTAAATGTTCCATTTGCCATGGCCGATGCCACAGCTTTAACCGAAGCCGGTTACGTGGGCGAAGACGTGGAAAACGTCATTTTGAATCTTTTGCAGGCCGCCGACTACGATATCGAAAAGGCGCAGCGTGGAGTCATTTACATCGATGAGATCGATAAAATTTCGCGCAAGTCCGAAAACCCGTCCATCACGCGCGACGTGAGTGGAGAGGGTGTTCAGCAAGCGCTTTTAAAAATTCTTGAAGGCACGGTTGCAAATCTTCCACCCAAGGGCGGAAGAAAACATCCTCAACAGGAATTCATTCAGGTCGACACAACAAATATTTTGTTTATTTGCGGTGGCGCCTTTGTGGGTCTAGATAAAATCGTTGAAAATCGCGTCACACAAAAAACGTTGGGTATTGGCGCAGACATTAAAACGCAAAAAGAAAAAGACGTGCTAGGTCTCACAAGGTCTCTCAAAAATCTAGAGCCGGATGATTTGGCTAAGTTTGGATTGATTCCCGAATTTATCGGTCGATTGCCGGTTGTCGCTGTTCTTGAAGAGCTTGATGAGCATGCACTGATTGATATTCTCGTCAAACCAAAAAATGCGTTGATCAAGCAGTATCAAAAGCTGTTTTCCTACGAGAATGTAGACCTGAAATTCACCGAACCAGCCCTCAAAGCCATTGCGAAACAAGCTATGGACCGAAAGACGGGTGCCCGCGGACTTCGTGGTGTTATCGAAACTGCAATGCTGGACATCATGTACGAAATTCCTTCCATGGACAACGTGAAGGAATGTACAATTAACGAAGACGTGATCAGCAAAAAAGCTGAACCCGTACTAGTGTTTAAAACCGAGGAAGAACTTCAAAAGGCGAAAGCCGCAGGTGCAGAGAGCGCCTAAAGCATTCGCTAACCGGAACCTTCCTCCATGTGTCTAAACTAAAGGGGGAAGGAATGGCTCAAATGGAAACTCTCGAACTACCGCTATTACCACTTAGAGATCTAATTATTTTTCCGCATATGATGATGCCGTTGTTTGTTGGAAGAGAAAAAAGCATCAATGCCCTCGAAGAGGCCATGGCAAAACAAATTGATATTGTTTTGGCCGCGCAAAAAGATGCAAAGACCAACAATCCCAATCCCGACGAAGTTTATCAAATTGGAACCTTGGGAACGATCATTCAACTTTTGCGCTTACCAGACGGAACCGTGAAAGTTTTAATCGAAGGCAAAAAGCGCGTAAAGATCGAAAGCTTTACCGACAACGAAAAATTCTTCAAAGTGAAGGTGAAAGTTTTCGAGGAAGATTTGGGTGATGAGGTCGAATTAAAGGCTCTTATCCGCTCTGTAAAAATGACTTTTGAAAAATACGTAAAACTCAATAAACGCATTCCACCAGAAATCCTTATGCGCGTTTCGAGCATCGAAACAGCTGGGGAATTAGCGGATATTATTGTTGCTCAGTTGAATTTGAAATTGGAAGATAAACAAAAGCTTCTCGAGCAAATCAATACATCCAAGCGCCTGGAAGAGTTGCTCAATATGATGACCAGCGAAATCGAAATTCTCGAAGTTGAGAAAAAGATTCGCAGTCGCGTGAAGAAGCAAATGGAAAAGTCGCAAAAAGAATACTATCTCAACGAGCAAATGCAGGCGATCCAGAAGGAGCTTGGCGAGAAAGACGATTATCAAGCAGAACTCATGGAGCTAGAAGAGAAAGCTCGCGAAAAGAAAATGAGCAAAGAAGCCAAGGAGAAGGTTTTTAAAGAGCTTAAAAAACTCAAAATGATGTCGCCCATGAGCGCAGAAGCTGCGGTTGTGCGTAACTACATCGACTGGCTCCTCACTTTACCGTGGTTTAACTACTCGGAAGAGAAAAAGGAGCTAGAATTCGCCGAAAATATTTTAAACGAAGATCATTGGGGCCTCGAAAAAGTAAAAGAGCGCATCCTCGAACACATTGCAGTTCACTGTCTCAGCGAAGAGACCAAAGGCCCAATTTTGTGCCTCGTTGGTCCTCCGGGAGTTGGTAAAACGTCGTTGGCAAAGTCCATTGCAAAGGCGCTCAATCGCAGTTTCACTCGTATTTCATTGGGTGGAGTGCGCGATGAGGCAGAGATCCGTGGACACAGAAAAACCTACGTCGGCGCGATGCCAGGAAAAATCATCCAATCGCTGCGCAAAGTAGAACACGGCAATCCGCTGATCTTGCTCGATGAGATTGATAAGATGAGCAACGACTTCCGTGGAGACCCATCGGCGGCCATGCTCGAAGTTCTTGATCCAGAGCAAAACTCTACCTTCCAAGATCACTATCTCGAAGTGGAATACGATCTTTCCAAGGTGATGTTCTTTACTACGGCAAACTCACTGCACAGCATTCCACGTCCTCTGTTGGATCGTATGGAAGTGATTTCGCTCGAAGGTTATATTGATAGCGAAAAATTGCATATCGCCAAAAAATATTTGCTGCCGAAACAACTTCAGCAACATGGACTTGGACCTTACAAAATTCAAGTTCCTGATCCGGTTATTAAAGACATAGTTCAGTACTACACTCGCGAAGCAGGTGTGAGAAACTTGGAACGTCAACTTGCAAACTTATGTCGAAAGCTGGCGAAAGAGATTGTTCGCGAAGAAGCAATCGAGCGTCACATGAAGAGCAATCAGAAGAAACCGACGCGCTCACAGGTGAGCAAAGCTGGGATCAAAAAAACGTACACGATCACTGCCAAAAAACTTGTGGAAATGTTGGGGCCGCACAAGTACAAACACGGTAAAATCGAAGAGATCAACGAGATCGGTTTAACAAACGGAATGGCTTACACCGAAGTGGGTGGAGATCTGTTGCCTATCGAAGTGACGGTGGTTCCAGGTAAAGGAAAGTTTACTGTCACAGGCTCATTAGGTGATGTGATGAAGGAATCCTGCTCGGCCGCCATGAGTTACGTGCGCTCACGGGGTCCGCTGTTTGGCCTGGATAAAGACTTTTTCTATGCTATCGACATCCATATTCACGTGCCAGAGGGAGCGATTCCCAAAGATGGTCCTTCGGCAGGGTGCGCTATCACCACGAGTATTGTGTCGGCGATTACAAAAACGCCGGTTTTACGAACGGTGGCGATGACGGGTGAGATCACCCTTCGCGGTCGGGTTTTGCCAATCGGCGGCGTAAAGGAAAAAGTCCTTTCTGCCTACCGCGGCGGGATCCGCACGGTGATCCTCCCTAAGGAGAACGAAAAGGATCTGCGCGATATTCCAGAGGAAGTCGTAAAAGATCTGAAGATTGTTCTGGTGGATCATGTGGATCAGGTGCTTGTGCATGCGTTAGAGATTCGCAATGCGAAGGATCTTTTTAAATCAACGCGAGACGCCAACCTCGGTCTTAAAGCCCAATATACGGGCCATTCTTATCACTAAAGTATTTGAGTTCCGCGTCACCCGTTCTGGGTGACGCTCTGACCTTCAAAGACGAACTTTTGTAGTTTTTTTATAGCTCCCGCTTGTAAAATAAAAATCACACGCTAAACTTATTTTCCGAACTCCCGTAGGGGGTTCGAACGGTGAAACTGATTTTGCCGTTTGGGGGAGGAAAATGGAGTCTACTTCCATAACGGCCCATGAGATCGGGCGACTGTATTATGAGCGTGGAGATATGCTCAAAGCCGTAGCGGTTCTGGAAACAGAAGCTGCGCGACTTTTAAGTATTGAACAAGACGATCAGTTTCTGGAAGTGGTTCACCTCTTATTCCGCAGTTATGCCGAACTTCTCAATTTTGAAAAAATCCAGTTTTACAAAACTCTCCTTTTAGAGCGTGTGGGTAAACAGGGTATTACCGTTACCGGAAAGACCTACTACATTTTGGCGCTCTGTGCTTCGTACAAAAACGAACACGATTTGGCCATTGAGTATTGCCAAAAATCGTTAACGCTTTCTTTGGCTCAGGAAAATAAAGAAACCGTTTGCTACGCCATCCTCGGCTTAGCGATCTCGTATTATTCTTTGGACCGCATCGACGACGCCTTCAAAGAAATCTACAACCTGCAAGTTTTTATGAACGTGCTGCCGCTTCCAGAGATACGCATTTCAATGCAACTTCTCAAAGCACACATTTATCGCAAAATGAAAAAGTACGATGCAGCTATTGAGATGCTGTGGGACGGTTACGCACTTTTAAAAGAGCAAAAAAACTTTCATATTTCGCTCTCGCTCCTTTACGGCATGGCTCTGACTTATAAAGAGGCAGGGCAAATCACTGAGGCGCGAAACTACGTAAAGCTTGTTCAGCAATCCATCGATAAGAACAACTTAAAGCGCCTGGGAAGTTTTATCGAAACCTTGGCAAAAGACATCGGAGCCGGCGACGAGCCTCGCTACGATATTATTTTTGATAACTCAGACCACTCAGTTGTTGAAAAAGGGAAAGGGCGCATCGACTTTAACAACCAATTTATTCTGATTGATCTGCTTAAACTGTTTCTCACTCATCCAGGGCAGTCCTTTAGCAAAGAGCAACTGGTCAAATTAATTTGGAAACAATCATACAATCCTGACGTGCACGACAATAAAATTTATGTGACCATCAAACGGTTAAGACAGTTGATCGAACCAGATATCGAAAAACCTAAATATATTTTTAGATCGAAGAGCGGATATTACTTTAATAAAGAATCGAGTGTTGTTGTGAAAGAGCAGATGAGGGAGAGATTATGAAAAGTATAGCTATGTGTCTGTTGCTGATTTGCAATGTTGCACTTGCTGGCCCCGAAGTACCATGGCCAGAAGCTAATCAGCGCGAAGTATTTGTGGACGATCTCCAGGGTCTTTGGGGAAGTTTTAATTTAACCAACCCGCAGCAGGCTTTTAAAATTCAGGTTCAAGAGGCCAATTTTAATTTGTCGTGCCCGTATGTGGTCACGGTAACGGCCATCAACCCCTACTCGGGTGAAGTTTCTTCGAAAGACATCGATGTGATTTGCTCAAGTTTCCCGCGAAAAGTGACCTTTATATTGTCCAACGAATCTGACAACACGCGCCAGTATGTTGAAATTGTTGGCCTTTGGAAGGATAAGAGCGCCCAAGAGCTCGGCCGCCAATATTTAGGCATAACCGTTTATAATTACGGGGAATTTAAAGAGAAGGTCTATCAAGACATTTTTTATAAAATCTCACAATAGCGGAAAATTTCATTTTTCAACTCGACAACAAAAGCCTTATCCAATATACGGATAGGGCTTTAATTTTAGGGAATTAGCTCAGTTGGTAGAGCGCCACCCTTACAAGGTGGATGTCATCGGTTCGAGCCCGGTATTCCCTACCAAATCTTTTTTGCGCCGTGGGCACATGAAGCCTTTGCCTCACACTGGACAGCCCATAAAATCGGCGATAAACTTTGCACCTAGTGAACCTTTTCAATCCGAAAGCGCCTGCATTTTACCATTTCTCGCCACCGATATTTCTTCGGATGGTCATTATGCTTTATGCTGTGAGGCGGATCGACCGCAGGCGAATACACAGGGCTTAGGTATGTCGAAATGGTTTATGGGACCAGAAATGAATTCCGCGCGTAACCTAATACGGGCGGGCGCCGTGCCGCTCGAATGCAAAAGCTGCTTTATAAAAGAAGGTCGCGGGGAAGAGTCGATGCGCCTGCGCATCTGGCGCTACTTTAATGAGGGGCACTATGGCCCGGGTGAAAACCTAGTTACATCTCCAGAGCTTCGGCTCTTAATGTACCGCTTCGGAAACTCATGTAACTTAAGTTGCTTGATGTGCAATGCCAACGCCAGTTCCACTTATGGCGAGGAGGCCCGGCAATTGAGTGAGGGCTCGTGGAGTGTGCATTCTAACCCGGTTGATCTCTCCGATGCAGAACTGGCAAAGCTGCGCGTGCTGTATTTGGGCGGTGGTGAGCCTTCGATGTCGAAGGAATGTAACAGCCTTTTGGATCGCATCTGCGCAGTGAAGAATACTGAGCTCACTGTTGTGCTCAATACCAATGGAACCTTACCCCATTCGCCATTTTTTCGTAAACTCACTCAGTTTAAATTTGTTTTGGTCGGTTACAGCATTGATGGATTCGGTGATAGCTACAATCTGATTCGCTATCCGATGAAATGGGACAAACTTGAGCGCAATATTCAAACCATGTTTAACAACTACCCGCAGTTCAACTTTGAGATTTGGTTCACGTTAAACAACTTGAATTTGAGTTCGATCCCATCATTTTTACACTGGTGGCTGGAGCTTTGCGAGGGAAGTCCCACTGGACATGTTCAATTGAATTTCAGTGAAGTCAAAGCGCCTGAGTTTTTGCGTCCAGATTTGTGTGCGCCTGACGAAATTCAAAGAGTGAAGAGATTAGTGCTGTCGTTATTGTCTGATGAGAGGGTTCAGCAAAATAGTGAGAAGCTGAAGTCCGTGCGTGAGATCGCGTTGAAACTTTCGTTATTGAATACAAATGAGAATGCGAAGCGACTTTTAACTGAGCGGGATCAGTTTGTGGAAAAGCGAATGTGCTACCGAGCGCAGACCCAAGGTGGCTAAATGCCGACTCCTCTTTTTCGGAGGACGACATCGCAATACATCTGCGGATGAAAAGCTAGATAAATCAACTCGTAGTCGTACTCTAAACAAAACTCGTTTGTAGCATCAACGACGCCCATCCTGTATTTGTTGATATGATCATACAACAAATAATCATTGAGAAGAATTAAGCCATCGGTCTTCACTTTTCGTTTTGCAACCAGAAGTTCCTTCTTCACATACTCATAGGAGTGATTACCATCGATGTAGATCCAATCAAAATAATTATCTTCAAACTCTTCTAAAAGGTCATAGGAGTTTCCGATATGAGGAGTGATTTGACCGGGTTGAGCCAAGGGTTCTAGGCGTTCCATGACCTCATTCATAAAAGGTTCATGGATCTCAATGAGATGAAGTTTTTTTGGCTGAACGCACTTAAGTATTTCTTCTGAAAAATATCCTTCAAAAATACCGATCTCTGCGCAGATAGAGTTTTTAGGTAAAGTCTTTAGAAGCTCCTCGCGGCTCACCAACAAACGGCAGTTTTGAATATGCTGTGAGGCCAGCTTTGGAATGTCTATTAAAGTAACGTTGGGTGCAGGAGAAGTTTGCTTTAAGAGCTTTTCGCGCCAGTGGCTAAGGATCATTGGATCATGATTGGATTCCAAACGTACTTTGTCAAGACACGAAAACACTCTGGTGCGGATCTCGCAATCTAGGGTGCTGGGTGGGGTACAAAGCTTGAATTGGGCCAACGAAACGGACTCGAAGTCGTATTGCCAAAATAGTTTTGGCAATCAAAAAAGGACCCCTACAAAGTAAGGGTCCTTTATTTACTATGACTCCTGATTTTTTACGACTTTACAGGTATAGGTTTGGCCTTCTTCAGCGGAATAAACTTCCACAGAGATTTCCCAAGAGCCAGCCATTATGTCACCAAAAAGGTTATAACCTTCAAGCTTGTATACGCTGGTGGTGGAAGCTTCGCCCAATTTCATCGACACTTGCGTGATGGCATTAAATCGCGCCACACCTTTTACGTTGTTTTCAACCACAGAGAGACATTTTTCAACTCCTGGCTGACGGGCCATATTTGCAGCGGTTAATACATCTACAGGTTTTCCCGCCATGGCGAGAGTGGGTAATACAAACAACACGCTAGCGATAAACATTTTCATAGAGACCTCTTTCGGTTAAATTTTTTTTAGCACGAAGCGGGAATCTACATGAGGGTGAAGTAAATATACAGCCCCCCCTGTAAAAGGGAAAGGACTGACCAATTTTTAAACACTTCACCAGCAATAATTAAAAAATGTATCCTAAGCGTGCGATGGTGATATTCAGGTACGCGGTGTCGCCAAACTTATCCATGGCATCCACAACATCTTGATAGTTGGGATCGGTGGTTGGAACACCGGGGGCGGTGAGAGTGTTTTTTGCGTTCATGGGAATGATGTACGCTAAATCGACGCCAAACCAAAATCCCTTGTCTTGCGCTCCCCACATCCATCCGAGTTTTGCAATGGCTGTTGCGGCGGTGACTTCGGCGCGCACTTGATTAGGTCCACCAACTTCGGTGGCTGTGACCTCGAGTTTTTCTCTACCAAGACCGGCTCCTAAAAAGAACGATCCCGAAAAGGGGTGGTAGGTCACAAAAATTTCGGGCATCGTGAGTTTCGCTTCCGCTTCGTCGATGGAGATATCTAATATATTGTACACCACCGAAACTCTCAATTGGCTCGAAAAAGTGTAGTTGGCTCCAACCTGTCCTAAGTAAGGGAGCCCAATACCCACATTGACGCCAAAGCCGCTGTCTGTGTCTTCCTGAGCATAGGCACTTGTTGAAAGCAAAATCACAAACAGAAATAGACCTCGTATTGACATGTAAACTCCTTATATTTTTTAATTACTCAAGCAATTTATTCTTGCGGACGACGGCTTGCACGTAGCCACAAACAGGAACAATTTTTTTAGCCTCTGGCTTGAGCTGAGAAATAACTTCTTTGACTAAAAAGTTTCCAACGCCAGTGCCTCTGAAGGCAGGATCCACAAAGGCATAATCGAGAAAAACGGTTTGCTCGTCAAAAGACATATCCATGTGGGCGGCGACCTGGCCGTCACTGTCCACTACAAACTGCTCTTTACTTTTCCTAATCAATTTCCAATTCATTTTATTCTTTCTTGTTTCAATTCTATAGATTTGAATACCGCTAGAAAATTGTCAATGCATTCTTCTTAATCAAATCCTAACTTTGACTGTGAACTCTTGTCCCCTACGATAATGACAGACGGATTTTACAAACAGCGCTGGCAGTATTTGATCGCCAGTCAAAACTCATGAGGGATTTATGAGAAGCAAACTTGTTTTAAGCATTTTCTTTTTCTCGGTTGTATCCTTTGCTCAAACGGAATTCGCCATCATCGGCGATGCGGGACGGATCAACAAAAACTCACAATCGGTGATGAAGTCGATTCTGAATCACGGAGTGAATCAGCTTATCCTGCCCGGAGATAATCTCTATAGCTCCACCTACGAAAAAGTTTGGAAGGCGTGGCAAGACAATCAGTTTGATTTTTCGGTGGTGGCCATTGGCAATCATAATTCCGGTTACGCCGAAGAAGTTAGCTATTTCCAGATGCCCGGAGAGTATTACAAAAAATCCATTGGCTTCGCTGACTTTTTTGTTCTCAACTCCGACAACCCTAAAAATATTAGCTCCCAAATGGCATGGCTCGACAAAGAGCTGCAAAATACCACGATGAAAAACGTTTTTTTGGTCTACCACCACCCCACGTATACAATTTCGAAGGTGCATGGCTGGACAGATAGAAAAGCTTTTCAAATTGAGGTGCGGAAACGACTCACAAAATTCAGATCCAAAATCACGGCTCTCATGGTGGGGCACGACCATTTAGCAAGTCTCATTCATTTTGGCGATTTACCGGTGATCCTCTCCGGAGCTGTGCAAGAGGTGCGCAAGGATTCGCCCGTTGACTATGTAACAGAAGGCGTACGCATCAAGACGGCTTGGTATTTTGATCACACTCCGTATTGGGCTCAGCTTGTTGTTACGTCCACGGGTGCCACAGTCCATTTTATTAAGGCGCAAACCCATCAAGTGCACTGCTCCGTGCGTCTCTACACGGGCAGAATGGCGGAACTGGGCGCCAACTGTGAGCAAAATTAAAACATAAAACAACAGATTTTCTTTTACTTTTACATTTCAACATAGGATGCTTCCGCGGGGAATTAATGGGGGAGGTCCTATGTTTTTTTTACTATCTTTTATTCTGTCCATTCAAGTTTTTGCGAGTTCCGATTCAACATGCACAAAAGTTGCAAGTCAGCTCAACGAAGGCGATTTAATATTTTTAGATATCGACAGTGTGATCTTTGAACAAGTGGCTGTCGCAACCCTCACTTGGACGTCCCATGTGGGAGTGGCTGTTTATGAAGAAGGTTGGTATGTGGCCGAGAGCGCTCTTTTAAAGTCTCGCAAAACACCTCTTTGCAAATATCTCAGTCGCACGCAGGATGAACGTTTTGAAGTACGCCGCTTAAAAAATTTGCTGTCGGCCACGAAACTGCAAAATCTAAAAGATTATTTAAACAGCCGCATGGGTATTTTTTACGACACCGGCTTCGACTACGATTCTTCGCAATTGTTTTGCTCGAAACTGGTTTACGATGCTTTCTTGAATATTGGGATTACTGTTGGCGAAATAAAAACATTCACTCAAGTCCTCGGAGAAAACCCCGAAGGAAGTCTTACCTTTTGGCAGTTTTGGTTTTTCGGAAGCATTCCTTGGGACCGACGAACCGTCACTCCCAAAGATCAACTGGTGGACAATGATTTTTTCACCGTCCTCAGCCATGGAGTTCGCAATTAAAGCGTTAAAAGTTGCCCGTTGCCATCGACAAAGTAAGAGCGATGGGATTGGGTTTCCATGACAGGGTTCTTGATTTCCCATTCCAGAGAAATTTCAATCCCTGCTACGGGTTCCTCGGCACTACCGATGTTGATGGCCTTTGCAGTTTTAACAAAAGCATCAAACGACTGACCCCAAAATAAACGAATATCAACCGGGTGAATGGAGACGTTGGCTAAGTATGCGCCCTTGCCTTGGTACTTTCCGCCGTACGAGTAAATGATTTTGTAAGTAAAATAAATCATCTCGCCGCCAAATTTATTTTTGTAGGTCATCTCGAAAGTTTTGGAGCGCGGTGGGCTCCAGTTGGACATTTTAAACGCGCACTCGGCACCCATGGGAATCGCGGTAGCCACTTCGGTGGCAAAGTTAATGGTCGGAGCTCCGTCCTTAACGATTTGCCAAATTTCTTTGCCGATTGTGATGAGCTGAGACAGGTCAAAACCCTCGCGCTCCACACACTGCTCACGCAGCGTCTTATCGTAAACGATCAATTCCTCCACCGATAGCGGTCCCTCGGCGATCTGCCGAACCCTAAACGAACCCTCTGCAGCTGTGGCTTGATGACTGAACCCCAATAGCAATAATAAGAACACACTTATTTTCATAGATTTTCCCCCCTATGAGAAAGACTGGCTTTCGTGCGACAAGTTTTCATAGTTGAGGAGTGGCCGTCAATGCCATTGCGCGAGGCGCTATGCGATTGCTGCCTTTGCGTTCAGCACAAATTGAGGAATCATATATAGATGGGGGGGTGTAACATGAAGTTCATCGCATTTTTTTTATTTGTGTCAGGGATGGTCAACGCGCAGGCTCAAGGGCCAATAACAGGTACGATTCACGTGATGGGGGATAGTTTGGCCTTTGGAACGGGGGCGCCGACAACGGCACTTTCGCCAGCCAATTGCTTAAAAAAAGGGTTTCCGCAAAGCGAAGTGATCAACGAAGCTGTGCCGGGAACAAAGTCCGACAAGTTCTTAGAATCGCTTGCCAGTTGGGTGCCCACCGCAGACTCGCAAATGGTTTTTGTGAGCATGGGAGGCAACGATGTGATCTCGAACGTTTTCAAGCCAGGTGCATTTTCCGAACAAAAAACCTTGTTGAACATGAATCAAATATTCGATTTTCTTCAGCGGCCAGGATTTGTCGTCGTTTACTTGGGCCTCGATCCACCGCGACCAGATTCCGATCGATTGCCATTGATCAGCCTGATGGCCGCGAGCAAAGGGGTCATTATTGTCGATGGAATGGACGGGCTGTGGAACAAGCTTAAATATATGTCGGATCCCGTGCATCCCAACTCAAAAGGTTACGGCCTTATGTGCGATAAAATATTGCAAGCCTTGCAAGAATATGTTCCTTAAGAGGCATGCAGGATTTTTTTTCGCATCCGCAAAACCAAAAAGTTATATTAATGAACGAAGACCCCCAAACAGGTCCTGAAGGGTTTCCCTACATGATGCTCTCCACAGAGGGAGCCGCCACTGAGCCGTTTTTAAACCTCGTCAAATGGGGTGCCGATCGCGGTATTGGTTTGGTGGTCAATCCGCAAAAAGAAACTCCAGATTTGGTTTTAACTTATGGGATGTTATGGAACTACGTCGACCGCGGTGAGTTTTTTACGCAAACCCAGATGCAGCCATCAGGAGAAATCAAACTCACGCCCAACGGACAACTGTTTGCGGGAGTGCCGTCAGAATCTTATTGGCCGGCGACGCGACGAAAGATTTTTAAAGAATTTTTGATTCAACAGGGCGTCATGCAACCGAAAGTTTTGATGCTCTCAGAAGTTTTCGAAGGACCCATGGATTTAACTTTCTCTTTGGAGTCCCTCGGAAACCCGCAAAAATCAGAGTGGGCGGGCATTCTCGAGGCCTTCTCGTGGTTCTTCCCACGACACTATTCGTTATCCATTGTGAGTGAAAAAAACATACTTGGACATTCATTCGTATCGCTGTAATTATAGCCAAACTAAAAAACATTTTAAGAGGTGAACATGAAATTGTTAATCGGGTTACTCGTTGTTTTTATGGGGAAAACTGCTTTTGCAGACGACAGTTCTAAATACGATCTTACGGGTCGCTGGGGCTTGGGTTTGGGAGCTGGGATGTCCTCCGTCGCTGGTCCAGATGCTTTCACCGAAGGAGCCGGCGAACTGGATAGCAAATTTGCAATGAGCTTTTGGGGTCGTTATCACGTGAGCTCGCGGATGGCTGTGGAATTCGCATACACCCGCTTGATGTATGAATTCGCCACCACAGGCGCTCCTCTCAACGAACTGGATCCAAGCGTTGGAGTTTTTGAAGTGAGCTTGGCGTACCGTATGTTCCCTAAAAAAGTTTATCATATTCTATTACAAGCGGGCGTTGGTTATGTTCGCTATAAAGATTTCGATGCAACAAACGCCGACGATATCCGCGAAGACGTGGCATTCAAAGGCCGCTTCGGCGTTGAATACATGCTGACACCTGATTTGATGTTGGCGCTGCAAACAGATTACTATCGCTTAAATTACGGGAGCAGCGGACCAAACTACATGAGCGTATTTGCACCGATGTTTGCTCTGACCTACTACTTTGGTAAGGCCAGTGAAGAAGACGCGGCTCCAGTTGTTGCCGCTCCAATGGACTCCGATGGTGATGGCGTTGTTGATGCCGATGACCAATGCCCAGGAACTCCTGCGGGCCAAAAAGTGACAGCCTACGGTTGTGCACAAACCGAAAAATTGGAAATCGCTTTGAACGTTCAATTTGCCTCTGGAAAGTCAGAAATCGACGCAAAATTCACTGCCGATCTTGAAAAATTCGCAGCGTTTATGAATAAGTACCCGGAGACAAAAGCCGAAATCGCAGGTCATACGGATAACACGGGTTCCGAAAAAATGAACAATCGCATCTCGCAAAAACGCGCAGACGCCGTTAAAAAATATCTCGTGGATACAATGAAAGTTGACCAAGCCCGCTTAACCGCAAAAGGCTACGGCCCTTCACAACCTTCTGCAGATAACACCACAGCCGAAGGCCGCGAGAAAAACCGCCGAGTGGTTGCAAATGTAAAAACCGAAGCCCCAGTAGTTCAAGAAGCGACGAAAGAGGCAGCGAAGTAAGTACGTCATCCTAAACGAATCGAAGGATCTAACAAAAAAAACGGCACTCCAATGAGTGCCGTTTCAACCTACTGAGTAATAATGTGCCAAACACCGCCCAGGCCATCGCCGTTGATATCGCCCTGAGCGCCATCTCCAACATAGTAGTAAATCGGTTTTCCATTGAGCGTGAGCTGCTGAGTGCCATCTTTGCGAACCGTGATTCCCACTTCTTCACTCACCGCAAGACCTTTAGGTGCAAGCACCGGTGGCCAAGCCTTTTCACACGCATCGTAGCAAGTCGAATTGGCGTCCACATCCATATCAAATAGGTAAACTGTCATGCCGTTGCCATCGGCAAGGATTTTTGTGCCGTCGGCAAGATCCACTGTGGTCAGGGGATTGGTCTGTCCGTAAGCAGCCAGCGATGCGCTGGTCATTAGAATTCCTAGTAAACTCGTCAAAACAATTTTCATAATTCCTCCATTTTCGACTGGGGCTTTGCGCCTCCAGCTCTTAGCGCTTCACCATTGAAGCGATAAGGGAAGTATCGTCAAAGGTCCTCAAAACAACAACGTACCTTGTTTCGCAATTTTGATGCGATTTGATGCGATGCTGATTGAGTGCAGGGAGTTTATTCAAAAATGAGCTTTTCGCGCGTTGAATTTTTTGTAAAGTGAACCCTTTGT
>JANPLN010000060.1:0-10000 GCA_031426555.1 Bdellovibrionales bacterium
AAAAAAGACATGGAGCGGGCAGATCAAGAATTAAAAAATGCCAATGTGGCCATGGACCGCCAGCAACAGGATTTAGACCGCGTGAATTTTAAGCTTTCCGAAAAGCGCGAAGAGCTGGATCGTTTTCAAATTCAATTATCAGACCTTCGCGAAAAGAAAATCACTTTGGAGCACGAGTCCGACGAGCTTTCGCAAAAGTTAAGCACCGCTAAAGCTGATGTGCATTCCCTGCAGTCCGAAGTGACCCGGTTGCAAGTGGACGACGCCAAGACCACCCAGGAAAAAGAGGGTGTTCAGCGCGAATACAATATGCTGAAGATTTCCTTGGACGACGTGGAAGAGCGCCTCAGCCGCATGAGCGAAGAGACTGTCAAGAGCAGCGAATTTGTCAGCCAAAATCAGATGCTTCTCGAAGAACGAAAAATCGAGATGGAAGTGATGATTCGCAAAGCGCAAGAAGAAGAAGAAATGGTCGCCGACGTTCGAAACTCCTTTGAGGAAAAAGCGGCAGAGCTGGATAAATATCAAGACGACTACTCGACCTATTTGACCAATAAGAGCCAATTTCAGGCCACCATGAACGAAGCGCAGTTGCAACTGGAGCAAGCGCGAATGAAGGAAACCAACCTGGTCGAGCACATGCGTGAGCGCTACCAAGTGGAGCTCTCCGAAGTTTATACGGAACACATGAACAAAGAGTTTTCCTACGAGAAACCGCAGGATGAGCTTAAAGATCTTAAAGATAAAATTCATAAGATCGGCGAAGTGAATCTTTCGGCCATCGAAGAGTACGACGAAATTTCGGGCCGTTATGCTTTCCTAAGCAAACAGTACGAAGATTTGATCGAAGCCAAAGAGCAGCTTAAAAAAGTGATCGACCGTATTAATAGAATTTGCTCTCGACGTTTCAAAGAAACCTACGAAGCCGTGAACGAGCGCTTCCAAAAAGTATTCCCGGTATTATTTGGTGGGGGCGAAGCGCGCTTAATCCTTATCGAAGATCCTGAAAAAGGCGAGATGGGCTTAGACATCGTTTCTCGTCCTCCGGGCAAAAAACTGCAAAGTGTTTCGTTGCTCTCTGGGGGCGAAAAGGCTCTCACAGCTGTGTCGTTGATTTTCTCCATCTTCTTGGTGAAGCCGTCTCCGTACTGCTTACTGGATGAGGTGGATGCACCGCTGGATGACGCCAACGTCATGCGCTTTAACGAGCTCGTCCGCGAAATGGCAAAACGCAGTCAGATCATTGTTGTGACTCACAATAAGTACACCATGGAAATCGCCGAAAAACTTTACGGCGTCACCATGGAAGAAAAAGGTGTTTCCAAAATGGTCTCCGTGGATTTGAATTCCAACCCGGACTTCGCTGCCCAACTCACAGCCGCCACATAAAGGCGGCCGTCATCCTGAGCGCAGCGAAGAACCTGGCACCTTTTACATAGGTGTTTCAAGAACCATAAGGCTCTGGGCACAGGTGAGGTCTAAAGTGCCGAGTGTGGCTTTGAAAACCTTGATGTAGTCTTGAACTTCCACTGTTTCTCCCATCGTTAAATTGATGTCTTTAAAAGGAACGGGAGCATTGTATTCTCCGATGTCACCATCGTAGACGTAGGCCACGCTGGTTCTGAAATCTTGGCTGTAAATGACGGCGAGTTCTCCCTTCGAGTCCACGCACGCCTCAACGTTGAGGATGTAGTCTGTGGTTATCGAATTAAGAACTTCGGAGGCTTTCGTTAAAAGCTGCATTCCATCCACCGAGGTCTCCGCACGGGCCAAAACAGAGCTGAGACTTACGAGAACTACCATTAAAAAACGCGTCATATTATCTCCTTTGATAAGTTGCGATAGGAGTAGCCTAAAGCTCTTCAGAACGCACAAGGGAAATCTATCACAGAAATTATTACCGAGTCCTTTGTGGGAATTGTGTTTTAATGGTGTAAAATCCGCTGGTCGCGGAGGCGGCCTGGCACCGATCAGACGTCGATCACCTTATCGGGCAGGCAGGCGTAGCGACGCCTTCCGACTTTGCGGACAAAGGTATGGCCGGCGGCGAGGCTTGAGAATGCTGGTAGGATTCCAATACGGCTTTCGACAATAAATGTTGGCAATCGAATACTTTCGCCCCCGCCGTCGAGGACCACTCGTGGATGAAGATGGCCACACCAGTAAAACACATCTTTTAGCTTTTTACTCGGCGGCTCGTGGGTGAAAATAAATTGGTCAAAACGAAAATCGTCCTGCATAGAGTTGTCGGTAAAATACGAATTCCAAATTTTAGCAAGATGGCGATCGTGATTTCCGCCAACGGGATAAAGGCGGGCGCCGCTGTTTTCTTGCAATTGAATGATTCTTGCAAAAACGTCTTGCACCGCTCCTGTTTTGGAATGAATGAGATCTCCCAAAAAAACAATGTGCTTGGCGGAATACTTTTGCACCAAAAGTTCAAGCGTCGCCATGTCTGTTTGCTCGGTGCCCGACGGCAGCCAAAGACCCCGCTTTTGAAAGGTAGCCTCTCGGCCCAAATGCAAATCAGCCACGGCGATCAGGGATTGCGCGGGCCAAAACAGGGCTTTTTCGGGAGTTAAAATAAAATTTTCGTTGAGGATTGTAATGTTCAAGGCGAGGTCTCTGACTGTTTGAGGATTCGCGAGATTCGGGTTTCCAGGGTTTCGGTGGACACGGTGGAACGCACGCGCTCCACATACAGTGGGAAGGCGAACGGGGATAGACGGGTTATGGATCGAAGGAGCAACTCTTGCTGCTCAAAGCGAACAAAGGCGGCGTGAAGCCGCTGGAGGTCGAGATTCTTATTAAGCACTTCGATCTCGGACTGCTGAATCAAAATATTTTTTGGATCGTAGGACTTCAAAACATCAAAGAGCAAACTTGTGCTCACTTGCACCTGGCGGTCGGTTTTTGCACCGCTAAACTGGCGCGGTTGCACGAGTCCCGAAATGCGCGCCACTTCGCGAAACTTGCGCTTGGCGATTTCGGGATAGTTAAAGGTGAGGGCGATATCCCGTTGCAAGTTTTCAAGCCCACTGGCAAAAGCCGCCGTTAAGTGGTGTGGCGTGGGAAAGCTGTTTTTCGCAATCAGTTCGATGCCAAAGTCGTTACACGAAACGGTAAACGTGTTCGCCTCCATTTTCGCCAGTCGATATGCCAAGAGGTGACCGATGCCTTCATTGGCGGCGCGCCCTTCGAAGGTGTAAATAAACATATGAAAGCCTTCTCGGGTTTTCAATTGCTCCACTAGAAGTTGGGTTCTTAATGGAATTGCAGATACGCTTCTTTGCAATTCAAAAACTGGTGCGATGCTCGGATCTAAAATTTGTTCTTCTAAGGCCACTTGGTGGAGCACTTCGAGCATTTCATGACTCAAAAAAGAACTCAAAGAAAGATGGGAGCCCTGCCACGCGGCCACGTGCTTTGGATCGCCTTTAGCCAGGCGAACGTTCAGCACAAGATCGCGCAGACTCACGTACTGCAAAACCCGCCCAGCAAAGGAAAAGAGATCGCCTTTTTTTAAGCGCGAAACAAAGGCCTCGTCGAGGGAACCCACATAGCCACCGGTGAGGTATTTGACGCGAATACCAACGTTATCCACGATGGTTCCCATATTTAAAAGATGGCGGCGCTGTTGACTGCGCTCGATAAACTGAATTTTTCCATCCACTTTGTGGAGCTTTAAAAAATGTGGATAGGCCACAAGGGCTGGGCTGCCGCGAAGTAAAAAGTGAATATAGCTTTCGAATTGCGAAGGAGTGATGTCGCGAAACGCCACTGTGGATTGGATTTCTTTAAAAATCTGGTCGGCATCAAACCCGTCGCGAAGGGCGCGCGTTTGTAGGTACTGCAAAAGCACATCCACCGGGAATTCGGGACTGCTGATGTTTTCCACTCGTCCGATTTTGAGCAGCGTATTTAAAGCCTGGCATTCAACAAAATCAAAAATAGACGTGGGCACGATTGTGAGATGGGATTCTAGCTCTGGCTTGTGAAAGCCTCGCCCCGCGCGCTGAATGGTGCGCGCCACTGATTTTGGGGAACCAATCTGAAAAATATGTTCAATTTCGGGAAAGTCCACTCCCAGTTCTAAGGATGACGTGGCCACAAGCAAATCCACAGTTCCATTCTTGAGGGCTGTCTCCACACGATGGCGCTCTTCGCGATCCAGGGAACCGTGATGAAGTTCGATGGAAATATCAAGAGTGCTAGAGGCCTCGCGAAGTCTACGAAACCAGGCCTCCGCCTGGGCCCGTGTATTGGCAAAAAGAATCTGCGAAGCATTCAGGTTGAGCCTGGATAAAATCTGCTCGATAAAATAGGTGCCCATGAAACCAAAAAAAGCCAATCGGTTCGCGGTGTGATTGGGTAAAATATCGATATGCACTTTTCGTTTGTGAAGAGCTGAAATGTTGGCAAACTTGGCCGCAGGATCCACACGGCGGGCCAGGTCTGCACCATTGGCAACGGTGGCCGACACCACAATGTTTCGAAATTTTGCGAAGGTTCGCAAGTGTGCGAGATCCAGTTCCAACAGCGAGCCGCGCTTTGACGAAAAAATCTCGTGGGCTTCATCTACAATCAAAGTTTTTAAATTTTTAAAGAAGAAATCTTTTTCCTGGTTTGCCATGAGCAGGGCAAAAGACTCTGGTGTGGTTACTAAAACCTGGCCCAAAGATTTTTTGCTTTTGGTGTTGATTTTCGAATCCCCCGTATGAACGTCGATCTGTACGGGAATGCGCAACGTATTTGATACGTTTTGCAACGCCCGCTGAATATCACGCACCAGGGATCGGAGAGGGGAAAGATAAAGTAGACGATAGCCGCCAGACTGTTTTGCTTCCGTTAAAATTTCCACAAGCGGCGCCATGTAGGCAGCATAGGTTTTACCACTCCCGGTGGGAACATTGATCAGCAGATGGTGACCTTTGTCGTAGGATTTCCAGGCGGTTTTTTGAAACTCCAAGGGTTCCCAGGAATTTTTATTAAAAAACTGCGATACCAGACTTTCGGCTTCGGTTTTACCAAGCGGCAAAGCGTAATCGCTGACGATAGGTTTTACGGACGCCGCGGTCTCACTCTTCAATTTCTCTCGACGAATTTTATTGATTTGCCCGCTAATTCTTGATTTGGGGAAATTCATGTCTCTCTCCGCGAAACAATTTCCAAAAGGGCTGCCATGTCGTCAACGGTATTAGCGCCCTCGGCGTCTTTGTCGAGCCGTTCCCGCAAAATTCGCGGAAAGCGAAGGGCATAACCTGATTTATGCCGCCGACTTTCGTTAACGCCCTCGAATCCGATTTCAAAAACCTTTTCAGGCTTCAATGCTCGTACAGGCCCAAATCGCTCCAAGGTGTTGCGGCGAATCCAAGTGTCCAACTCGCGAATCTCCGCATCATTCAACCCTGAGTAGGCTTTGGCAATGGGGACCAATGTTTTGTCCTTCCAAATCGAAAACGTGTAATCGGTGTAAAGTGACGCCCGTTTTCCCGTGCCCGGCTGTGCCGCCGTCAAAATGGCATCCACCGTGAGGGGATCTAACTTCCACTTAAACCAGATCCCGCGCTTTCGGCCGCCCACGTAGAGTGACGAAAGATGTTTCAACATAAATCCCTCGGCACCTTTTAGACGGGCCGCTTCCCGCTGCTTTGCCAAAAGCTCCCAGCTTTCGTCTTGCACACTTTGCGAAATACCAAACATTCCTGCCGGGAGCATTTTAACAGCATCGGCGAGTTTGCTTCGGCGCTCGCTTAACGGCGTGTCCCGTAAATCATGCGAAGGATCCACCAGCAAATCGTAGGCGATAAAACTCACTTTGTTGTCGGCCAAAAACTTTGCAGAAGGACTTTTTTTATTCAGCCGCAGTTGCAGCTCGTGAAACGGCGAGGGAAGTTTCCAATCGCCTGCAACGATTTCCCCGTCGAGCACTCCTTCGAAGTCGGAAGCCGCGATGTTCTCTACCAGGTCGGGAAAGGTCTGTGTGATGCGGTCCTCGCCGCGGGACCAGATTTCAACCTGCTGGCCGCGTTTGTGAATTTGCGCGCGGATGCCGTCCCATTTCCACTCCACAAGCCACTCGTCCACGGGGCCGAGGGATTCTGCCGTCTCAACTAAGGAGCTCGCTAAACAAAACGGCAAGGGAATCAGAGCGCGCGTGGGATCAGACTCATCGCCTGTGGCTGGTGCTGCGAGGCTTTCGAAAAACACGGTGGACGGTTCCCAAACCCCCATCAGGCGCGTGGACAAGATAGATCTTTCCACATCCAAAGCTTCAGCTAACGCTTTTAAAACCAGGAGCTCTGACACTCCAATTCGCATGGCGCCAGTGAGTAGTTTATTAAGCACAAAAACCTGTTGCTGCGAAAAAGTTCTCCACCAGCTCTCCACCAGCGGCGCCAGTGTTTCCTCCGGCATTTTTGCAAGTGGTGGAATCTTTTGCTCCATCCATTCCACAAGCGTGTAATCCGCGGCGATTTGATTGTCAGTGTTAGCAAGGAGAGATTCGGCAATGAGCGAAATCATTTCTGCAGTGTCGCCCACAGCCGAGTAGCACTCTTGCATCAGCCAAGGAGGCACGTCTGAAATGGCGTCGAGAATTTTGCGCAAGCGGGCCGACGTTAAAATGCGTTTTTTTTGTTTGCCCATTAAAATAAAAATGGCCCAAGCATTGGTTAAAGCGTCGTGGCTTTTAAAATAATCCACCATCAGTTGCACTTTGTCGTTGGTGGAATTGGTTTGATCGATCTGCGAGATCAGCTTGGCAAAATCCCTCATGATTCCTCGTCGCTGCCGAATTCGGTTTTGAGGGGTTGCGCATCCAAGCCGTGTTGTTCGCGCAAAAACTGCGCAAGAGTTTCCTTGTTGCCGTGGGTGACATAGACTTTCTTTGCCTCGGTCTCAAGTGCCGTGGAAACCAAACTTTTCCAATCCGCATGGTCCGAGAGCACAAAACCTCGTTCATAATTTCGTCCGCGGCGCACTCCGCGAACCGCCATCCAGCCAGAAGCAAAACCAGTTGAAACGTCTTTAAATTTTTTCATCCATGGACTGCGGTGGGCCGACGGGGGCGCGAGGACCAGTTGGCCCCTTGTGTCCCCGGTGAATTCACTCGCCGTGCGAAAGGGGACCATAGGCACATTCTGCTTTCTATAAAGCTCCGTAATACTAAAGGTGGCCCCATGCAGGAGAACTTCGTCGTTCGTAATCGACGCAAGCTCGGCAAGCACACGCTGGGCTTTGCCAAGCGAGTAGCAAAACAGAATGGAGGTGAGGTTGTTGGTTTTGTTCCACTGCCACCACTGAAATATTTCCTGGGCAATTTCGTGGCCAGGGCGCCACGAGTAAATCGGTAAACCAAACGTGGCTTCGGTGATAAATGTTTCGCATTCCAGCGGCTCGAAGGGAACGCAGGAGGGGTCGGCATCGCGTTTGTAATCGCCAGTAAAAACCAAAACCCGTGATGGTCGTCGCGTGTCTTCGATGCGAATTTGCGAAGACCCCAAGATATGACCAGCGGGATGAAAGGAAATCCAGTTGTTATGAAGCTTAATACGTTCGCCATATTGAAAGGTTTTAATTTTTGTTTGCGAACCCAAGCGGTGCAAAACAATGTCTTTCATGGAATCAGCGCACCAGTATTCTTTGGCGCCCGGGCGGGAGTGATCGGCGTGGGCGTGAGTTAAAAGATTGATGTCTGAATTTCGCCAGGCATCCACCATAAAACTGCCGTCTTCGCTGCGAAGTCCGTCTTTTGTGAGTGTGAGAAGTTCTTTCATAAATTATATCCAGCGTTTGAACGTCCTGCCTGGGTTTATACCACTCCTTTGCCCCACTGTCTTGCTTTTAGACAGTCGTAAAACAATCTAGGGCAACAGTTTGAAAGGGGCTCTGAGAGCGAATTTAAAGCCTTCTCACGGGCATAATTCTTCCAATACCCGTGTATAGGGGAGATTTTATGCGCGCATATTCTATTCGGTTTATTTTGCTTCTATTTGCCGTGTTGTTGTCCCTCGCGGGTTGCGGTACCAAAATGGAATCCGACACGGGCTCAGGCGACGGCGCTGCTCTCTCATCGGTGACGACGGAACTTGGTCAACTCAACGTAGCTTCGGCAGCCTCTAAGGGAGACGATTATGAGGTGACCTTTGATTTAAAGATACCCTTTGGTCGTGTTTATCAGCCCGTTTCAAAAGCCATCAAATGGATTACGCCACTGCTTAAAAAACAATTGGCCACCGAGGGGCAAAATTATTATCCCACTGAAGTACCAGTTGGGACTGTCATTAACAGCGAATGGAAAAAAATTCTCGACATCGACGTGGATAGCTCTGAGACCTTGCAAAGCGGTTACACAGTGACCATTAACCAATTTGTGGTCCCAGTTTGGTTAGCGCGCTCGTCGCGCCAGGGAAACTACGTCGAGCAGAGTTTAGATGTTAAAAAACCGGTGACAAAAATCTCTTCGAAATCTTTTGGCGATGATATTAGCTTTCGCTGGCGCCCCGAGGGCAATTCCGTCAACATGGAAATGTGTATGAACATTCCCGGTTCAAAAATTACCGCTCCTCAGGTTGACGTTTTTGCTCGCGCCCGTAAAAAAACCTGGTATGGACATTTCTCCACATCCAGCAATTTCGAGGTAAAACCCGGAGAACTGCAGTGGGATTTGGGGCGGGGTTGTTTTTCGGCAAACTATTTTAAGCCCAATGGTGTCGCACCTGGTGTACTCACGTTTCGTGCTACACAAGCCCCCTACTTGCAGGCTGTGGTTTACAAAGGTCTGTCGATCCGCATTGGAAATTGGTTTCTACGCTTGCTCGATAATATTCTTTCGATCTTTAATGCTTCGATTAAAAAAGCCGTGATCAAAAAAGTAACTAATACTGTAAACACCATGGCCGATAAAGATGTTGAATCTGGTAAATGGTTTTCTAAAGTCTACACCGAGGAGGTTTTAAACGACCTCGGCGAAAAAGTGCATGCGCGGATTCGCAAAACAGTGAACCGTGTGGGTGGCCTTGTAGATATGAACCATGTTCGCGCGATGATCGACGACAACTGTCGTTTAATGAAATTATCAAAAAGTCCACAGTGGACCGAAAAGCACCGCCAGTTTTGCGACGAAGTGGTCAGCACCCTTAAATTTTCCGTGTCTCGTGATTTTAGTGATGAGTCGTCGCGCCAAGCCGGCTGTTACAATTATTTTGCAAACATTCACGAAGTGAAAGACGCGCAAGGGAAAAAGAAGTGGTGGGCCGAACAATGCCGCTTTAAAGTTCGCTTCTCAATCAAAATGTCCTCCAATGCCAAACAGTATTTTCACGAGTTACAGGACATTTTGCAAAACGAAATCGATGAACTGCGCATTCCCCAGCGCTGGGAAGCTATGCTAAAGAAATACGACCTGGATGAGCACGCGTTAAACTATTTATTGCAAGAGCTCGAAGATCGCGGCATCAGCGAAGTAGACCTCGAGCAACTCGAGGGTCAACTCCCAGCTCTGATCGAACAAATCAAATTGAAGATGTAAAAGGTACGCTGTACCTTTTCGGGACGCACTGCTTAATCTAAAAGATGGCTGTAAGATGACTGTGAGAAAAGAGCCGATTTTTTTCTTACTTAAACGGAAAGCGTTGCACTTTGTATCCCATTTTTTCTAACAGCTGCAAAACATTGCCTTCGCCGGTAAAATGCCTTACGCCTGCGAGGACAAAGAGGGGTGAGTCCTTTTGGTGGTGCTTTTCGATAACGGGTGCCCAATGGGCGTTTCGCTCGTCGAGCAAACATTTATTCAGCTCTTTGTCGTAGTTTTTTTCACGTTTTAAGATTAATTGTTCGTCACCGGTTCTGTAATCGTCCACCATAACTACAAAATCGTTGATCCAGTCGTAGGTATCGTTGTCGAGATAAAAGACGATTGAACTCACTTTCATTCTGTCCCAACACGATGGGTTCATTCGTTCGAGAGAGTCCAGTCGATAGATCGGCTTTTTTGCCT
>JANPLN010000061.1:0-1113 GCA_031426555.1 Bdellovibrionales bacterium
CAAAAAACTCGCACCGCTACGACGGCTACCGTGAGGCCTTGAGCGCATCCACCGACGTCGAACTTTTCACCCGCCTCGCCTACGCCGAAACTCTGGCGACAAACTGTTCGGCACAAAACGCAGAGGTTTCTTTGCTGATTGTGAACGTGATCGGCAACCGTGTGATCAAACGAAATCGTAACATTCAAAGTGTGGTCTTTGAACGCTCGCAATTTGCGTCGTCGCTGCATAGCTACTCCAACTCGCGCTTTACAGATTTTTTATGTCCGCAGAATGAAACTCTTTGGCTCGACGTTCACAAAAAAGTAGAAGCTTTTTTAAAAGCAGGCTCAGGCCCCTTGTCCGCTGATACCGTGAACTATTTTTTATACAAACACGATCCGCGCTGGACAAACGAACCTTGGACTCTAAAAGAAAACCCAACCGGCGCTGCAGGCCTCGCCCGCGATTGCATTCGCACTTTTCGCAATCCGAGCTGGAAATAATTAAACTGATGATGTGAAGGTTCTTGAGTGTACGAACTTTTGACATAAAATTTTTACCCTCACGATCCTTTTATAAAATGTGTTATACGGATACAGTAAATAACACTTAGCTGTAAGGAACTTGGAAGTGAATGCTTTATCTATTTTAACGACAATATATCTTACACCTTCGCTGAAATTAAGAATTTTTGTTTTGACCGTCATTTGCATGCAAGTATCCTTTGCAAGTGCGGATGACCCTTATCAAACCTTAGGAATATCCCCGTCGTCGTCAATAGCAGAAATCAAGCGGGCACATAGGACCCTAGTCAAGAAGTATCATCCTGACCAAAACAATGGTGATGCTGATGCCGTAGAAAAATTCCGCAAAGTGCAGGAAGCTTATGAGCTTTTGAATCGGCCACCTTCACAAGCACAGAGTGATCGAAAATTCTGGGAGAGAACCGAGGAAGACGATATCCGCGACAATCTAGAATGGACGAAACGTAACAATCAGTATTCAAATGATCGATGGGTTTTTGAGGCAGAATCTCGACGCTTTTACGACAAACGACTTAATAAGTGGCTGTTGCCGGAACTTCGAGGAGCCGCCACGCCAGGTCGATTTTTTAGATCTGAAGAAGGCTGG